>CAZJQD010000012.1:0-5711 GCA_964548165.1 uncultured bacterium | reverse complement strand
TCACCCTCGGCGAGGGATGGCACAACAACCACCACCGCTACCCGCTCTCCGAGCGGCAGGGCCTCTACTGGTGGGAGCTCGACATCACCCACTACGGGCTCGTCGCGCTCTCCTGGATGGGCCTGGTCTGGGACTTGAAGTCCCATCCCCGGGAAGTCTACGAAGAAGCCGAACGCAACGCCTCCTCCCAGGAACCTCCTACCCAGGCCGCGGCCTGATCCCGTCCTGCCGATCGCGGCGCGCGAGGTCATGAAGCGAGCCCACCTGCGGCCACGCGCCCATTGCCATCGCGTCGCCTCCACCCCGTTCACGCGCGCGCTCCTCGCCTGGTTCCGCCGTCATCGGCGCGACCTGCCTTGGCGGCGCATTCGGACGCCCTACACCACGTGGATCTCCGAGGTCATGCTCCAGCAGACCGTCGTCGCGGCCGTGGCGCCGCGATTCGAGGCGTGGCTCAAGCGCTACCCGGATGCGCGCTCCCTCGCCCGGGCCCCGCTGGAGGAGATCCTTCGCGCCTGGGAAGGTCTCGGGTACTACAGCCGCGCGCGCAACCTGCACGCCGCCGCCAGGCTCATCGCGACCAACCATGGCGGTCATCTGCCCGACACCCTGCCCGCGCTCCGCGCCCTCCCCGGCATCGGCGAGTACACGGCCGCCGCCATCCTCTCTCTCGCCCATGGCCTCCCCTTCCCCGTCCTCGACGCCAACGTCAAGCGCGTGACCCAGCGACTCCTCGCCGAACCCGAATGGACCCCGGCCGTCGCGATCAAGGCGCGAACCTTCCTGGAGCACCACCTCTCCCGGCGAGACCCGGGCGGGTTCAATGAAGCGATGATGGAACTTGGTGCCCTCGTCTGCGCGCCCCGGGCACCGCGGTGCGCGGAGTGCCCCGTCTCCTCTTCTTGCCGCGGTCATGAACTGGGGATCGCCGCCCTCATCCCCGAGCGTCGACGCCGCCCCGTGACCACCGTGATGACCACCGTCATCATCGCCATTCATCGAACGAGGGTCTGGCTGGTCGAGAGCTCCCACGCCAACCGTCTGCCCGGGCCCGCGACCACGAAGCCGACCCCGGGAAGCAGTTTCCTGCAAGGGCTCTCTGCCTTCCCGCGCTTGCCCGCGGTCACCGCAGCCATCGCCACGAAGGTCCCGGACGGGTTCCCGCTCGAGCCCGTCACCCACTCCTATCTCAACATGCGCGAGACCCTACGCCCTATCCTCGTGCGGGTGCCGACAAGCGCCGCGGTCACGCGTACCGCAGGGCGATGGGTCCCCATCGCGGAACTCGAGCATTTCCCCATGCCCAGCGCCTATCGCCGCATCGCCCGGAGCATCCTGGGACTTGACACCCGGTCCCGGGCTTTCTAGCGTCCCCACATGCCCTCCCTCGTTGAGACCCTCCGCCATGTCGACCTCTTCGCCGGTCTTGATGACGCCGGCCTCTCTGCGATCGCCGCGATCGCGCGCGAGCAGCAAGTGGCGGCCGGTACGGTCATCTTCGAAGAAGGGGCCGAGGGCGATTCGCTCTTCATCCTTCCGGAGGGCCGCGTCGGCATCGAGCTCAAGCTCTTCAATAACACCGTGACCGAGCAGATCTACCAGGCTCGTGATCACGAGGTCTTCGGCGAGGTCGCGCTCATCGACGGTCACAAGCGATCCGCGCGCACCCGCGCCCTCGACAACCTCAACCTGGTGGTCATCGAGCGCGCCAGGCTCCTCGAACTCATGAACGCCAACCACGCCCTCGGTTACCTCGTCATGACCAATCTCTCCCGCGTCGTCGCCCGCAAGCTCCGCGATACCAACATCGCGCTGCGCAACATGCTCATGCAGCAGAAATACGTCCTCGGCGAGTTCTCCTGACGCCTTCCGGGCTCGCCGCGTGATCGATACCCACTGCCACCTCGACCACCGGCAATTCGACAACGATCGCGACGCCGTGATCGCGCGCTCGGTGGAGGCCGGGGTCGACGGGTGGATCATCCCCGCGGTGACTCCCCACTCCACCCGCCTCCTCCTCCAGGCGCCGTGGCGCACCGCGCGCGTCTGGGCCACCGTCGGCATCCACCCGCACGACGTCAAGGATCACGGCCCCGGCCACCTCGAGGAGATCGAGAACCTGCTTCTCTCCTTCCCCGAACTGGTCGCGGTCGGCGAGTGCGGCCTCGATTACTTCTATGACCACGCCGACCGCGAGTCGCAGATCCGGCTCTTCGAGGGCCAGCTCGACCTCGCCGAGAAGTTTCAACGCCCCGTGATCGTCCACGCCCGGGACGGGGTGAGGGCCGACGCTCCCCGCCACAGCGCCTACGCGGACATCCTTGACCTGGTCCGCGATCGTAAAGTGACGGGCGTTCTTCACTCCTTCACCGGGACGCCGGCCTTCGCCGAGCAAGCGGTCGCCCTGGGTTGGTACATCGGCGTCGGGGGGATCAGCACGTTCAAGCAGAGTGAAGCTCTCCGGGATGTCCTGCGACAGGTTCCCCGGGACCACCTCCTCCTTGAGACCGACGCCCCCTACCTCGCCCCCATCCCTCACCGGGGGAAGCGCAATGAGCCCGCCTACCTTGTGAAAACGCTCTCAGCCCTTGCCACGCTGAAGGCGGTCGAACCCGAAGAAGCTGAGGCCTTCACATCGAGTAATGCTCAGCGACTTTTCCGATTGACCTAGGGAGGTCGGAGAGCTATAAAGGTGTTTGAAATACAGAGAAATCCTGACTATTGAGAGGTGGTTCATGGAGTCATCCATCACCACGCACCGCGATCAGGCGGAACCCGGGCGGCCCGGGTCCACCACGTGGCATCGCATTCGTTCCGCATTCGCCTCGTTCCAGAGGGAAGGCGTGAACAGGCTTCGCATGGGGCGAAGCGGGAAATTTCGCCCCGTCGTCATCGCTTTCCTCACCCCCGTGCTCATTGGGCTCTTCCTCTCCGCCTTCCAGGCGGGAGCGATCAAGAACATCACCATCATCGCTGACGGTCAAGCCGTCAACCTCACGACCCGGGAGAACCTGGTCGGCGAGGCTTTAAGCTCTGCAAATATTGAGTTTGACCAGGACGACCTCGTTATGCCGCCTAGCCTCGCCCTCCTGGAGGACGGGGAGGTCATCACGGTCCGCCGCGTCTCGCGCGAGACCGTTCTGCGGGAAATTCCCATTCCGTTCCAGACCAACTTCCTCGATAACAGCCGACTTCGCGTCGGTTCCGAGGTGGAACTGCGTTCCGGCCAGACCGGCTTGAAGCGCGAGGTCGTCCAGCGGGAGACGCTCGACGGCGTCGTTACCCGCGACGAGGTTGTCTCCAGCGAAGTCGTTGTCCAACCGATCTCCCGCAAGGTCTACCGAGGCACCCGCACGACCGGCCAGACGGTCTCCTCGTTGAAGATGCAGGCGACGGCCTACACGGCGGGTGCCGAATCCTGCTGGCCCTATGTCGACGGCCTGACCGCTGTGCTCAAGAAGGCCGGTTACGGAGTGGCGGCCGTGGATCCCAGCCGCATTCACCTGGGCACCCGCCTCTACATCGACGGCTACGGCTTCGCCATCGCCTGTGACGTCGGCGGCGCCATTCGTGGCGACCGCATCGATCTCTTCATGTCTGACGTGGATGCGGCCCGCCGTTTCGGCCGCCGCCCTGTAACCGTCCATCTCCTGGACTGACCCGACTGGACTGACCCAAACCTCATGAGCCTCTTGCGAAATCCGATCATCCTCGGTGTGTTTCTTGTCGCCTCCCTGGGGCTCGTCATGGCGTGCGGTGAGAGCCCGAGCGCCACGCCCTCCGTCTCGGACTCGGACGGCTCCGGCTGGCACACGACCATCGACGCCGCGCTCCGCGACCAGAGCTCGGGTCCCCGCGTCATCGTCGTGACGAGGGCCGGATGGAGCGCCTACGAGCGCGCCGTCTACGACAACCCCGCTCTCAAGCCCCTCCTCGACCTCGTTCCGCGGGCGCGCGTCGACATGTTCACCGACACCCAGCGGTTCATCAACTGGGGCCTCGAAGGAGCCCCGGCCCTTGTCCTCGTGAACGCCGACGGCAAGCTCCTGACGAGCCTCGTCGGCGCCCGCGACCTCAGCTTCGTGAAGCGCACCATCGAGCGCACGCGCGAGTTCCCGCTGACGCGCGCCGAGCTCGAGGCCCGCACGGACCTTCCCGCGCGGCTGCGACTCGCGGAAGTGCTCATCGATCAGAACGAGTATGAAACCGCGGCCCTGCTGGCCGGCGCCCTCCGTTCCGATACCGCCGCCGCCACCGACACCCTCACGTCCGCGGCCGCCACCTATCTCTATGCCTACGCCTGCGCCGAGCTCCGGCGATCCGACGAGGCCCGCAAGGCCGCGCAAGCCTACCTCTCCACCTGGCCGAACGGCCAGGATCGACCCGCCGTCCTCTGGATTCTTGCCGTCCTGGACCTCCAGAAGGACAAGGGGCGCGACGCCGAGAATCGCGTCCGCGAGATTCTCCAGGGCGACTCCGGGTCCTTCTACGCCCGCCAGGCCGTCCTCGCCTATGCCATGGAATACCTGGCCAGGCAGAAGAACCAGCTCGCGCCGGCCGAGCGTTTCCTCAGCGGGGTCATCGCCGAATCCGGGCCCTGGAGCGACGACTTCCTGATGGCGCGCGCCTCCCTGAGGCTCACCTCGGAAGCCGCCGCCCCCCTGGGCCTCGAGGACTACAAGACCGTGATCAGCCGGCAGGGGCGCCTCGCCGAGGAGGCCGAGGAACGGCTCATCATGATCGGCGCCCAGCCCGGTGGCGAGGGGTTCGTCGCGCCGCTCATCCTCTGGTTCCAGGATCTCGTCCGCAAGCCCGACATCTCGGATCGCAGCAAGTTCGCCCTGGTCCGCCTCTATGTCGTCAGCCGCAACTTCGACCGCGGCCGCGAGGAAGCGCGCGCCCTGGCCTCCGGCGAGGGCCCCTACGCGGATGATGCCCTCCTGCTGTTGGGCGCTCTCAAGATGGAGGAGGAGCTGGATCCACCGGGCGCCGTCACGCTCTTCCAGGATCTCGTGAAGCGCTTCCCCGCGCGGGAAACGCTCTGGCCCGCCAAGTATGGCCTCGCGCGCGCCTACTTCTTCTCGGGCCAGGTTGCGGAAGCGAAGACCACCATGGACGAGGTCATCGCCTGGATGACCGGCCGCCGATTCCTGCCCGACGCCTTCGCGCTCATCGCCGGCCCCCAGGCCCCGGCGCGCGCCATCCTCGCCCAGATGACCGACTACCGCTCCAAGACCGAGGAACTCCTGAAGGAAGAGAACGGTGTCACCGTCTTCCAGGAACTTCTCAAGGGCGTCCTCGCCGGCTCCAAGGGCGACACGGCGGCCGCGACGGTTTCGTTCCAGAAGGTCGTCACCGAGCACCCGGCCTCGTCCGTGGCCGACGACGCCTACATGGAGCTCGCCAAGATTTCCCTGCGCGAGCAGCGCATCGATGACGCGAAGAAGCACCTGGAACGCGTCATCGCCTCGTACCGGAATTCCGACCAGTACGACGAAGCGGAACGATTTCTCCAGATCATAAACTCCAACGGGAGGTAGTACCCATGTCCATCATCGTCAGCGTGAAAGGCCGCGAGATCATCGATTCGCGCGGCAACCCCACCGTCGAGGCCGATGTCCGGCTCTCCTGCGGCGCCCTCGGCCGCGCGGCCGTGCCCTCGGGCGCGTCCACGGGCGAGCGCGAAGCCCTCGAGCTCCGCGACGGCGACA
>CAZJQD010000011.1:17531-80637 GCA_964548165.1 uncultured bacterium | reverse complement strand
ATCCCGACCACCTCGTCAGGGTTGACGGAGCGGTTGGGCTCCTTGCCGAAGAAGTCCTTGACGATCTCCTGGATCTTGGGGATCCGGGTCGACCCGCCGACCAGGATCACCTCGTCGATCTCGCTGGTCTTGAGGCCGGCGTCCTGGAGCGCCTTCTCCATCGGCGGGATGGTCCGCCGGATCAGGTCGTCCACCAGCTGCTCGAACTTGGCCCGGGTCAGGGTCAGGTTGAGGTGCTTGGGCCCCGACTGGTCTGCCGTGATGAAGGGCAGGTTGATGTCGGTCTGGGTGGTGCTGGACAGCTCCATCTTGGCCTTCTCGGCGGCTTCCTTGAGCCGCTGCAGCGCCATCGCATCCTTGGAGAGGTCGATGCCCTGGTCCTTCTTGAACTCGGCCACCAGCCAGTCGATCAGGCGCTGGTCGAAGTCGTCGCCACCCAGGTGGGTGTCGCCGTTGGTGCTCTTGACCTCGAACACCCCCTCGGCCAGCTCGAGGATGGAGATGTCGTAGGTGCCGCCGCCCAGGTCGAAGACGGCGATCTTCTCGTCCTTCTTCTTGTCCAGGCCGTAGGCCAGGGCGGCCGCGGTCGGCTCATTGATGATCCGCAGCACCTCGAGGCCGGCCACCTTGCCGGCATCCTTGGTGGCCTGGCGCTGGGCATCGTTGAAGTACGCCGGCACGGTGATGACCGCCTTGTCCACCGTGGTGCCGAGGTAGTCCTCCGCCGTCTGCTTCATCTTCTGCAGGATCATCGCCGAGATCTCGGGCGGGCTGTAACGCTTGTCGCGGATATCGACGTGCGCGTCGCCGTTGTCGTGGGCGACGACGTGGTAGGGAACGCGCGCGACCTCGTTGTCCACCTCGGCGCGGCGGCGTCCCATGAAACGCTTGATCGAGAAGATCGTGTTCTCGGGATTCACGACGGCCTGGCGCTTCGCCGCCTGGCCGACGAGCCTCTCCCCTTCCTTCGTGAACGCCACGACGGACGGCGTGGTGCGCCCGCCCTCCGCGTTCGCGATGACGATGGGTTCGCCGCCTTCCATCACGGACACGCACGAGTTCGTGGTCCCGAGGTCAATCCCGATGATCTTCTTCATGATTCCGTCTCCCTCTCAGTTTCTCTCGCCGCGCGTCACGCGGATGGATATGTGTGTCGTCGTCGTCCGCACCGTCAGCGCGGTCTCTTCACCAATCAACTGCCCCACCAGCCCCAGCAGCTCGGACATCTCGACGGGCTTCAGGAAGAATCCCTGGGCGCCGCTCATGAGCGCGCGCTCGCGAAGCTCTCGGTTCCGCTCGGACGTCGTGATCACGATCGGCATCGCGAGCTGCAGCTTGCGGATCGCGAGCATCGCATCGACGCCGCCCATCCTCGGCATCCAGTAGTCGAAGACGCCCAGCGTCACCGGCGACTGGCGCACGTACTCCACCGCCTCGAACCCGTCCTTCACCGCGTCGACCCGGTAGCCACGCCGGGCAAAGGCCTCGCAGAGCACCTGCCGGTTGGCGTCCTTGTCGTCCGCTATCAGAATCGTCCGTGGCATGTCACCCCTTCTCCCTGCATGAGATATGCCAGCGACTATCCTGTTATCTCTCGTATTATCAGCGGAAAATGGGCGCTCTATTGCCATTTTGACAGGGACGGAATCGGGCCGCGGACAATATGGCGGAGAGGACTGCTACCTCTCCATCTCCTTCACCTTCCGGTGAAAGGTCCTCAGGCTCATCCCCAGACGCTCGGCGGCCCGCTTCTTGTTGCCCCCCGTGCGCTCCAAGGCGATCCGGATGACGGCCCGCTCGATCTCATCCATGGTCATGCCGTCCGGGAAGCTGACAGGACCCGAGGCCGCGCCCACGCCGGTGGCTCCGCGCAGGGCCTCGGGCAGGCTGGGGAGGTCGATAACGTCGCCCGGCACGGTCACGACCAGGTTCTCGACGAGGTTGCGAAGCTCGCGGACGTTGCCGGGCCAATCGTAGGCCTGGAGCCGGTCGAGGACCTCGGGCGGAAGAGGCTGGATGCGGCGGCCATGGCGCTGCGTGAACTCCGCGAGGAAAGCGGCGGCCAGGAGCGGAATGTCGCCGCGACGCGCGGCCAGGGGGGGAACGTCGAGGGTCACGACCTTGAGGCGATAATAGAGATCCTCGCGAAACGTTCCCGCCTTGATCATCTGCGAGAGATCGCGATTCGTCGCCGCAAGCACCCGCACGTCCACGTTCCGGGACAGGCTCCCGCCCACGCGGAAGAACGAGCGGGTCTCCAGCACTCGCAACAACTTCACCTGCGTGTGCGCGGGCATCTCGCCGATCTCGTCGAGGAGGAGCGTCCCGCCGTCGGCGAGCTCGAAGTAGCCCTTGCGATCGGAGACCGCGCCGGTGAACGCGCCCTTCTCGTGGCCGAAGAGCTCGGACTCGATGAGCGAATCGGTCAGGGCGCCGCAGTTGAAAGCGAAGAACGGCCGCGCGCGGCGGGGCGAGTTGCGGTGGATGGCCTGCGCGATGAGCTCCTTGCCGGTGCCCGAGGGGCCGGTGATGAGCACGGTCGCCGAGGTCGGGGCGATCTGGCGAATGTGAGCGAAGAGCGCGGCCATCGGCTCGGAACTGCCGACGATGGCCTCGAAGCCGTATTTCTCGTCGACGGTGCGGCGCAGGGACTCGTTGTCGCGCGCGAGGGTCTGCTTCTCGAGGGCCTTGCGGGCGACCTCCCGCAGCTCCTTGATGTTGATGGGCTTGTTGAGGTAGGAGTAGGCGCCGTTCTTCATCGCCTCGACCGCGGTCTCGACCGAGCCGAAGCCCGTGAGGATGATGACCTCCGGCGCCGGCGACTTCGCGCGCGCGGCCGCCAGGATCTCGAGACCGTCCACGCCGGGCATCACGAGGTCGGTGATGACGAGATCGAACTCGTCGGCGGCCAGTCGCGCCGCTCCCGACGCCCCGCTCCGCTCGGCGGCCACGCGGTGCCCCTCGCGATCGAGCGCCTCGACGATGACTTCGCGGGAGCCCGTGTCGTCGTCGATGACGAGGATATCAGCCACGGGTTATCTCGTTTCCCGAAGCCGACGGCCCCGACGCATCGGCGCGCGCGGCCTGGCGCTTTGGCAGGGCGATGCGGAACCGCGTGCCCCGCCCCTCCTCGCTCTCCAGCCGAATGCCCCCGCGATGTTCCCGGATCACGCGTTCGACGACAGCGAGGCCGACGCCCGTGCCGCCGTCGCGCGTGGTATAGAAGAGCTCGAAGATCTGCTCCTGCTCGGAGAGGGGAATCCCGCGGCCGGTGTCGATGACGTCGATGAGGGCGACGGGGCCCTCGACCGACGGAAACTCCGGTGACGCTTCCTCCTCGGAGAGCCTCAACATCAGCGTGGCGCCGGGACGCGCGCGCCCCTGGGGATCCTGCATCGACTGGAGACCGTTGAGGGCGAGGTTGAGGAGGGCCTGCTTCAGCGCCTCCGCGTCGACGTCCGCCTCCACCGTGGCATCGGCGTCCGCCAGGACGGCGGCGCCCTCGGCGTCGGCCTGGGGGGTGATGAGGTGGATGACGTCGCGCAGGAGAAGCCCGAGATCGCGGCGCTGGAACTGCAGCTCCTCGCCCCGGACGAAGGCCATGAACCCGCTGAGGATCCGATCCAGCCGCTCGACCTCGCCCAGCAGGCGGCGCACGCGACGCGTGTGCGGCCCATCGCCGCTCTCCTCCCGCTGGAGATCCTCCTCCATGAGCTGGAGGTTGGCCTTGATGGCATTGAGAGGGTTGCGCAGCTCGTGGGCCAGGCTGGACGTCAGCGAGCCCAGGTGCGCCAGCTGCTCGGCGGAAGGCTTGGGCGTATCGGTCACCAGGGCCATGACCGGCGGATCATATCGCCAAGACGCCACGACGCCAACGGTGTCGGGCGGAACCAGATTCCGCTATCATGGTGCGCAATGAAGACGAAATCCCAGCAATGCGTGAAGACCCTCGGTGTCCTGACGGCGGGCGGGGATGCGCCCGGGTTGAATGCCGTCATCCGCGGCGTCGTGAAAACCGCGATCCTCGCTCACGACCTGAAAGTCATCGGCATCCGCGACGGCTTCGAGGGATTGCTGGCTCCCGATGGCTTCGTTTCCCTCGATCTCTCCAGCGTTCGAGGAATCCTCCCGCGGGGCGGCACCATCCTCGGCACGCGTAACGTCGGGCAGTTCCACATCTTCTTCGAAGAGGACATCCCGGAGACGGCCCGACAGGAACTCCTGGATCGCGGCATCGCCGCCCTGAGGCAGAACGGCATCGACGCGCTCATCGCCATCGGCGGCGATGGAAGCCAGAGCGTGGCGCGTCGCTTCCACGACGCGGGATTCCCCGTCATCGGCGTTCCCAAGACCATCGACAACGACCTCTGGGCCACGGACTACACCTTCGGATTCGATACGGCCGTCCAGACCGCGACCGACGCGCTCGATCGCCTGACGACGACGGCCGAGAGCCACGACCGCGTGATGATCCTCGAAGTCATGGGCCGGGACGCCGGCTGGATCGCGCTCTCGGCCGGCCTCGCGGGCGCCGCCGACATCCTCCTCATCCCCGAGATCCCCTTCCACGTCGATCGCATCGCCGCCCACATCAACCGGCGCGAAGGCACGGGCGCCAACTATCACCTCATCGTCGTCGCCGAGGGCGCCTACCCCGCTGGTGGGCACGTGCACATGCAGGCCGCCGGACAGGGCCACAAGCGTCTCGGCGGCATCGCCACGTGGCTGGCGGAGGAGCTCCAGAAACGCATTCCCAACGAGGTCCGTTTCACGGTGCTCGGGCACATCCAGCGAGGAGGCACTCCCACCTCCTTCGACCGGATCCTCGCCAGCCGCTTCGGCGCCTACGCCGTCCGGATGGCCGTCGAGGGGCGGTTCGGCGAGATGGTCTGCCTGAGAACGCCCAACCTCACGAGCGTGCCCATCGCCGACGCGATCGGGCGCTACAAGACCGTCGACCTCGATTCCGACCTCATCCAGTCGGCGCGCGCCCTGGGCCTGTCGCTGGGAGACTGAAGCCGGCGACCGCCACCGTCACTTTCCTTGGCGTCGCGGCATCTTGTCGATAAGACTCCACGCTGGAATGCGCTTTCCTCGATTAGTCATCGTCCTCTGCATCCTTCTTGCGGCCGGGTTGCGGTTGCACGGGCTGGCGGAGCAGGGCTTCTTCATGTTCGACGAAGCCCGGTTCGTCCTCGATGCGCGCGAACTCCGCGCGCAGGGCGGCTGGGCAGCGACGCATGGCCTGGACCTCGCCCGGGGTCAGGACGTCCCGGAGTTTCACCATCGCGACTTTGCCGAGGGCACGGCGCGGCCCCTGCACGTCCTTATCCTCGCTCTCCTCGGCGCCGACGCGACGCGCATGCTCTTCTTCCAGGCGCTCGCGGGAATCCTGCTGGTTCCCGCCGTCGCCGCGCTCGCAGAGAGGCTCGCGTCCAGGCCGACTCCCGATGCGCATGCGTTCACGACGCCGACGGCCGATGCGACGGCAGGCTATGCCGCGTTCCTCGTCGCGCTCTCCCCCGCCCTCACCTTCTGGTCCCGGACGCTCCTCGCGGAGATCGACGCCGCCCTGCCCTTCATCCTCTTCCTGCTCCTGCTTTCCAGCGAGCGTCGCGCGAGAACGGACCTGGCCGCGGGATTCCTCGCGGGCCTCGCGCTTGCCGTTCAATCCCGCATGGCGCTCATCCTGCCCGTCGCCCTGCTCCTCGATCTCATCGCTCACCGATCCCCGGCGCGCCTTGCGCGCATTGCGCTGGGAATCGTCATTCCCCTCCTTGTCCTGCAGTCCGGATCGCTCGTGCTAAAGGCTACCTTCTCGGCGAGCGGCCAGGGAGCACGCGTGGAGACCTACCTCGAGCAGTTCTTGAACCGAGCCGCCATCGACGGCGGCGGGTTCGCGCTCAACCGCCCCTTCTTCGGGCTCCGCTACCTGGCGCTCGTGGAAGGCCCGGTCTGGACGATCCTGGCGCTCGTATCGGCGACCCTCCTACTCGTCAGGCAGAGGACGGAGGCGGGACCATGGCTTGTGGCCGGGACCTTCCTCTGGACCGTGGTGCTGGCGACCACGTACGACCAGCACCGCTTCTCCGGCGAGCGCTACGGCCGGATGCTGGCGCCGGCCGTGCCCCTCGGCGCCGCGCTCATCGGGCACCTGCTCGGCCGCCTGCGCGTTCGACGCAAGGCGCTGGCCCTGGTGACCCTTCTTGCCCTCGTCGTCATCCGCCCCGTCGCCCTCGCGCCGATCGCGGGCATGCACTCGGACCAGGGCGCGATCCTCGCGGAGGCTGCACGGCGGACTGGGAGCGCGACAGCCTGGAGCGAGGAACCCCTGCACGTCGCCGTTCATCTCGGCGCGGATAGTTTCCCGGCGCGATTCCTCCCCCGCTCCGATACCCTGACCGTCGTCATCATGGACGAGCGGCACGCGCGCAACTTCGGCTTCTGGCGGTTCCTTCCGGACACGCCCGCGTTCAGGATCGCACGTCGCGGCCATGTCCAGCCACCGCTGGTGCGCCTCGAGATTGCCAATCACCGCGACGACTTCACGCTCGATCATGCGAGCGCGAGCCCGGCCGCCGTCTACGTCCTCGGCCCCGACTCGACGGTCGTGCCATGAGCGGCCTCGAGGGCGAGCGGGATTCCCCCGCGCCCGGCCTGGTCCCCGACCCCGGCCCCCTCAAGACCGGGTTCCACCTCGTGGCGCTCGCGGCCCTTCTCGTCGCGCTCGTGGTGCCGCGGTGGAGTTCGCCGCAGTTCACCGACACCGACGCGGCCGTTCACGCGATGACGGGCGTCTTCTTCCTCGACCTGGCCGCGGATCGCCCGGCGCCAGGCGAACTCATGCGCTACGCGCAGGAGTATTACGCGCACTACCCCGCGCTGGGGCTCGTCATCTATCCCCCCCTGGTTCCCCTCTCCTTCGCGCCCGCCTACGCCCTCTTTGGCATCTCCGCAACGACGGCGCGAGCCGTCATCCTCCTCTACGCCATCCTCTTCGCGTGGAGCCTCTACTTCTGGGTGCGCAGAGAAGCCGGGAGCGCGGCCGGGATCGCGGCGGCCATTCTCGCCGCGATGAACCCGGAGGCGATCCGGTGGTCGAGCGAGGTAATGCTGGAGATCCCGGCCTGCGCGTTCATGACGCTCGCTCTCTGGGCCTGGTCGTCGTGGCTCGACTCCGGGCCGCCTCACCGGACGAGTCCACTCCAGGCGAGACCGGTCCGGTCGCGACCGCTGGGCGCCTTCGCCGCGGTCCTCGCGCTCGTCGCCGCCATCCATGCCAAGCAGACGGCAGGATTCATCGCGCTCCCGATGGCGATCGAGCTCGTGCGCCGGCGCGGGCTGGCGGGCCTGAAATCGCCGACCCCCTGGCTGGCCGCCGGATTCGGGCTCGCGCTCCTCCTCCCCCTCGCGGCGCTCACGCGAAAGTTCGGCGCCTACGGCACGGTCCAGCTCGATCCAGCCACCTACGGCCTCTCGCCGTGGACGATCGACTACTGGACCCAATGGGCGCGCCAGCTTCCCGACGTCGTCCCTGGCGCCGTACTCATCGCCGCGATTCTCGCCCTGGTGCTACGCCGTTATCGCGGCCGCATGAACCTGGTCGTGCCCGCCTTGTCCTGGTTCGCCACGTGGTATGTCGTCTTCAGCTGGATTCCCATTAAGACGCTCCGATTCGCGACCTTCGCCCTGCCCGCTCTTGGCGCCGTCGGGAGCCTCCTCCTGGCGCGCCCCTTCGCGGACGAACTCCCGAAGGACCGGCGCGGCGGGCGCATCATCGGGATCGTATGCGTCCTGACCGTCTTGTACGCGGGAAGCGAATCCGCGGCGCCGACGTTGGGCGGATACGAGGCCGCCGCCACGCACGCGGTCTTCCACTCGGGCGGCCGCCCCGTGCTCTTCGATGACTATCACAGCGCGAACTTCATCTACGAGACCAGGCGCCAGTCCACGCGCGAGGAGCCGGCCTTTGTCCTCCGCGGTAGCAAGGTCCTGACGGCGACGGCAAGCGGGGCCCTGAGAACGTACCCTCAGGTCACGACGACGGACAGCTTCCACGCCCTGCTCGATCGCACGGGCGTCGAATGGATCTATGTCGAGGACTGGCCCGGCGATTCCCTGGCGCTCGAGCACTCCCGGTGGCTACGCGATCACCTGGCCTCGGACACGGGACGATTCGCCCTGGAGGCTCGCTTTCCCGTGACGGGCAGCACACCCTCCTTCACCGCCCGTTTCCTCCTGGCCTATCGCTACCTCGCGGCCCCATCGCCTCCGGACTCGGGCGTGATCGAGCTCTTCGTCCCATCCGCGGGCATGACGATCCAGGTCCCCCTGAAGAGACGGTAACAGGCCGTCGCGGAACTAACCTGGCATAGTCACACAATTGAACCACAGAGGCGCTGAGGCACAGAGGAGACCATGCTAAGTCGGAGGACTTACAACGTTCCTCCTGTGTTGCTGAACCTCAATTAAGTTCGATTAAGAAGCCCGCGCGATTGTCAGTCGTTCTGATTGCGAACCTGGACTTTCTCCGTGCCTCTGTGTCTCCGTGGTTCAATCGTATGAATACCTCAGGCTACCTACTTCGAGCGGCGCCTCGCGTGAGGGGGAATCCAGACGTGGTAGCGGGCGGAGCGGATGTTGGGCGCGGCGCCGCGGGAGACGACGTAGTCGGAGATGTGAAAGGCCCAGTCGAGATCGTTCCCGGGCTTGACCTTGCCCCACCGCCCGAGGTGCGTGCGGATCATGGAGCGGATATGCGGACGGTCGTTGAAGATCCCGTTGGACTCGTACCACCACGCCGCGAACGTGGCGTGATCGTGCTCGTGCGGCACCGTTCCTTCCATGCCGTACTTGAACGAGTCGTGCAGTAACCCCGTCACGACGAGGTCATCGGCGTACTGATCGAGGCCATAGGGCTCGCCGATCCGTTGAGCGACGCGCGCGACCTTCTTGGAGTGGCGGATGAGCCCTCCCATGAGGTTGTCGGTGCCGACGTCATGGTAGCCCATGACCGAGGCGGGGACGTGCCAGAAGTAGCGGGGAACGCGCTCCAGGATCTGGTACATGAAGTCGCGGAGCCCCTTGTCCTGGATGAGCCCCAGCTCGTCGCCAACGGCGTCGTGGATATCGACGGCGGGCATGGCATGGCACTCGCCGAGCACGATCTGCTTGAGTTCGTTGGGGGTGATGGCGCCGGACGCGAGATCGCGGCGAAGACGCCTAAGACGGTTGTTGTCGAGCAAGTTGTGCCTCCAAGTTCCGGAGAAATTCCTCCGTCCGATCCCGTGGAACACGGGCCGATCCGGCTCTCTCGTGGCCGGTGCCGTCACCTACCCCCATCCGCGAAGCGATCCCGCCGAGGACTTCCCCGAGGTGAACGCCGGCTCGCCGGTTCCTCACCGACAGCCTCGAAGTATCCGGAGATTCCTCCACGACGACAACACATTTGTCCGGGTGCCGGTCCTGCAGGCGATTGGCCAGGGGCGAGGCCACGCGAAACTCCCCGGAGGGAACGCGGGCCTGGACGAGACTCGTCGTCTCGATCGCGGACTCGAGACCCGCGCAGAGGAGTTCTCGAAACGCGACGCGCCTCCCGGCAAAGGGTTCCGCCGCGAGAAATGCCTCCGGCGTCGGCAGGGTGCTGACGAGCGCGGCGAGGCCCGTGGTGTACGGTAGCACGTACTGGGACGCGAGAAAGGTGTCGCGCAGGTCATCAAGCCGCGACAGCGCGAATGCGTGACGTTCACAGAGTGATCGCGCGGGATCGGGACAGTAATCCACGATGCTGGCAAGCGCGGCGAGCCAACCGGCCTCCGCGGATAGCGCGTCGGCCAGGAGCTCCCAGCAGACCAGGCCGATCGCGGGATTCGGCTCGATACCATGGGCGCGCGGATTCAGCATCCTCCGGATCGGCGTGTCGGCGGGATGCGGATGGTGATCGATGTTGAGAAAGCGGGAATCCAGGACGGCATACGCGGCCGGCATCCCCTGCGCCTCGACGAAGACCCCGGCCCTGCAATCGTGCGCCGCCTCGAGAAAATAGTCCAGGTCGCGGGCTCGAAACTCGGGCGCCGACGCGTAGCTGACCTCGCAACCTCGGCTCGCGAGGTATCGCCCGACGAGCCCGCCCCCGGTGATGCCGTCGCAGTCACCGTGGTGCGCGACCAGCACCGGACCCCCCAGGTCGTCTAGGCGAGCGCGCATGGCCTGGAGCGCGGCACGGTAGCCGTCGAGGTCACCGGACCGATAGTCACCCAGGAGTCGCATGGAGGAAGACTGCCAGAGCCAGGGGCGCGCGGCAACGAGCTCGTCAGCGCCGGCGGCGTAGCCGCCGTCGATTGATAGCGCGGCGGGCCTGCCGTAAGGTGGGCTCGATCATGGTCGAGTCCCGCTCTGTCACGCCGCGCCCGGACCCCTTGTGGGTCCTCGTCCTCCTCGCCGTGGTCATCGTCTATCTTCCTTCGCTCGATCACCTCCCCCGCGGCGATCAACGCTGCATCCTCGCGGAAACCAACGGGAGCGCCGGCATGCTGGAGATGGTCGAGGCCGTTGTTTCCTACAGCCGATCCCGGCAGATCGCCGCCGGCGACAGCCTTCTCTTTCGTCCGCTCTTCTTCCTCCAGCTCGGCGTGCAACGACTCCTCTTCGAGGACCGGTTCGCGTGGTGGCAGCTGACGGGGCTCGCCCTCCACCTCCTCGTCCTCTGGCGACTCCACGCGCTCCTTGTCCTGTGGATCCCCGACCGCGTCGCGCTCGGCCTGGCCTCGCTCTTCGCCCTGGCGGCCCTCAACGTGGAGACCGTGACGTGGAACCACATCAACGGTTACATGACGTTCCAGGTCTTCGCGTTGACGGCCTGGCGCCACGCCGAGCTCGCCGCGCGGTCGCCGACTCCCGAGCCCGGTCGCATCCGCCTCGCCGCCGGTCACATGCTGGTCGCGACGTTCTGCTACGAGTTCGGCGCCATACTGTCGGCGATCCTCGCGCTACGCGTGGCGCTCGCGGGCACAGCGGGCGCGAGCAACGAGGCCGCGGGCGCGCCCGCCCGGAACGCCTCGCGACACCTTCGCGCCGGCCTTGGGTTACTCCTGGTTCCCGTCCTCTACGCGGCATTGAGCGGGCTCGACTTCGCCGTGCGCTCCCCCTACATCGTTGCCCCCCTCGAGGGCTACGGCAGCAGCCAGAAAGCCGTTCTCCTGCCGGCCTGGCTCTCCATGGCAACCGCATGGCGCTTCTGGCTGGATATCCTCTTCACCCCGCACCAATTCGCCTACTCGTGCGTCTCGCGCATTATCGTCTGGGGGATCGAACCGTCGCGCTCACCGTGGCTACCCGGTCCACTGACCCTCGCGGCCCATGTCGGCTACGTCCTCCTCGCGTTCGTCGGCTTTTTTGCGCGCCCTTCACGGTCCGCGACGGCCTCTCCCGCGTCCCCGTCTCCCGCCGCGTCCCCACATGGGGTCACGTGGCCTGAAGCCTGGACGCCGCTGGCCGCCCTTCTCGCCTACACGTTCCTCATCGCCGCCGGTCGGCTCAGCCAGCGCGGCGTCATTCACCTCACCTTCAACCTCTCCTGGGCCTACGCCTTCCTGGCGCTGGCCGCGATCCTTGTCGCCGTGCTCCTGGGCTCGATCGCCCGCCATGCCAGGCTCTTCGAGCGAACGACGCAGGCGCTGGCCGCCGTCGGGGTGCTCTTTCTCGTTCTCAACATCCCGGCCGCCTGGAACCTCAACACGCAGTACGTCGAGAACCAGGCGCCGACCGTGGCCCTCCTGCGGGCGGTCGGCGAGTGGCGGCGCGCTCACGAAGAGGAGCCGGGCTTCAGTTTCCGATTCCGCGCGAAGCCGGAGGCCGACACCTGGCATGGCCCCCTCCCTCCCGGCCACTTCACCGTCCACGGTGTCCAGCTCGATCTCAACAGCTATACCGAGGTCATCCATGGCGACGTCGTTCGCCCCGATCCCGCCTGGTGGCTCGCATGGGAGGCCCGCTCCGACGGATCCGGGAGCCTGGTGGCCACCCGCGCCGGCGCGCCGGAAGCGGTTTCGCATGGACGGTCGCCGGATGCTCCCCTAGTATCGGCAACCCCATGAAGACCACCCTGTTCGTGCCCACGCTCAACGAGCGCGAAGGCATGGAGATACTCATGCCGCAGATCGACCCCTCCTGGGTGGATCAGATCCTGGTCGTCGACGGCCAGTCCACGGATGGAACCGTCGAGTACGCGAAAGAGCGCGGCTACGATGTCTACGTCCAGAAGAAGAAGGGGCTCCGGCACGCCTTCATCGAGGGCTGGCCCCACATCAAGGGAGACGTCGTCATCACCTTCAGCCCCGACGGCAATTCCGTCCCGGCCGCGATCCCGGCCCTCGTCGAGAAGATGAAAGAGGGCTATGACATGGTGATCGGCTCGCGCTACAAGGGCGAGGCCACGAGCGACGACGACGACGCGATCACCTCCTTCGGCAACTGGCTCTTCACCCGCACCGTCAACGTGCTCCACGGGGCGGACTACACCGACGCGATGGTGATGCTGCGCGCGTACCGCACGAACCTCTTCTACGAGCTGGACCTCCACAAGGAGGAGAGCTACGCGCCGGAGCGGTGGTGGTTCACGGTCCTGGGCATCGAGCCTCTCCTATCGGTCCGGGCGGCCAAGCGAAAGCTCAAGCTCGGCGAGATCCCGGCCGACGAGCCCAAGCGCATCAGCGGCGTCCGCAAACTCCAGATCATCCGTTGGGGCGGGGCTTACATGACCCAGTTCTTCCGCGAGCTCTGGTACTGGAAGTAGCTCTAATAGCATCCCAGGTGTCTTTTTTCACCATTCTTGAGCCCCTCGCGCCGCTGCGGGACGTTGACTTTGGCGCCTTATCAAGGGATCATGGAGGGCGTTCATGACAAGCCCGCTTTCTTCACCGACTCCGGGGCCGGCTTCGGCTCCCGGCGCGCCCGTTTCGTTTCTTCCCGCCGCGCCGATGCCGCCCCGATGACCGGCGACTCCACGCTCGACGCTCTTTTCGTCTCTCCGGGCAACAACAAGGTCATCTACCAGGAATTGGCGAGGGAGTACGCGGCCATCGAGACCCCGATCTGGGCGGCCCTCCTGGCCAACTTCGCCCGCGCCAAGGGATACAACGTGGCCATCGCCGACCAGGAAGCGGAGGCGCTCTCCGAGGCCGCGATCGTGAAGCGGGCCGAGGAATCGAAGGCTCGACTCGTCTGCGTCGTCGTCTACGGCCAGCAACCCTCGGCATCGACCCAGAACATGACGGTCTCCGCCGCCATCACCAGGGCGCTGAAGGAGAATCTCCCGGACGTCAAGGTGCTCCTCGTAGGCGGGCACGTCGCGGCGCTCCCCGAGCGATCGCTCCGGGAGACCGGCGCCGACTTCGTCTGCCAGGGCGAGGGCCCCCAGACGCTCCTGGGGCTCCTCCGCGTCCAGGACCTCGACGACGAGACCCAGTACCGCAAGGTGCCCGGGCTCTGGTACACCCAGAACGGCGGACCCGTCTTCACGTCGCCGGGCGACGTCATCCCCGAGTCGCTCCTGTCGTCGGACCTTCCCGGCATGGCCTTCGACCTCCTGCCCATGAACGTCTACCGCGCGCACAACTGGCACTGCTTCGATCACATCCACGAGCGCCAGCCGTACGCGTCCATCTACACCTCGCTCGGGTGCCCCTACCGCTGCACCTTCTGCTGCATCAACGCGCCGTTCGGCAACCCGTCGATCCGCTACTGGGACCCGGACTTCGTCATCACCCAGCTCGACACGCTGGCGACGAAGTACAACGTCAAGAACATCAAGATCGCCGACGAGATGTTCGTCCTCCACGAGAAGCACGTCCTCAAGCTCTGCGATCTCATCATCGAGCGCGGCTACGACTTCAACTTCTGGGCGTACGCGCGCGTCGACACCGTGAAGGACAAGTTCCTCGAGAAGCTCAAGAAGGCCGGCTTCAACTGGCTCTGCCTCGGCATCGAGTCCGGGTCGAAGCACGTGCGCGATGGCGTTCTGAAGGGGCGCTACGGCGCGGAGGACATCAAGGGCACGTGCCGGCGCATCAAGGACGCCGGGATCTACATCCTCGGGAACTACATCTTCGGCCTGCCGGACGACACCTACGAGTCGATGCAGGAGACCCTGGACCTCTCGCTCGATCTGAACTGCGAGTTTGCCAACTTCTACTCGGGCATGGCCTATCCCGGTTCCAAGCTCTACACGCTCGCCATCGCCAACGGCTGGCAGTTGCCGGCCCAGTGGCACGACTTCTCGCAGCACTCCTTCGAGCAACTGCCGCTCCCGACCGAGCACCTTTCCGCCGGGGAAGTGCTCGCGTGGCGCGACAAGGCCTGGCAGACCTACTTCACGGCGCCGACCTACCTCAACCTCGTCCGGGAGAAATTCGGAACCGAGGTCGTGGAGCACCTCGAGAAACTGACCACGTACACGTTGAAACGCAAGTACGCCGCGCCGCTCAAGGTTGAGCCACGCGGCCTGGAATCGCAGACGAAGGGAGCCGTTCACGCATGACGACAGCAACTCTGGAGGCCACGGAGACCGAGGCCCGCTATGCCCCGCTGGCTGAGAAGGCGCAGTGGGTGCGCAACAAGGTCCTCGACATGGCCCTGATGGCCTCGAGCGGCCATCTCTCGACCGCCTGCTCGCAGACGGAGCTTCTCACCGCGCTCTACTTCGGCGGGATCCTCCACGTGGATCCGAAGCAGCCGCGCTGGGACGGGCGCGATCGCTTCATCCTCTCGAAGGGCCAGGGCGGCATCGGGCTCTACCCCATCCTCGCCCGGATGGGGTTTTTCCCCGAGGACGAGCTCGATCGCTTCGCGCAGGAGGGCTCCATCCTCGGCGTGCACGCGGAGTGGAACATCCCGGGCATCGAGGTCGTCACCGGCTCCCTCGGCCACGGGCTCCCGGTGGCCACCGGCATGTGCCAGGCCGCGCTCAACGACGGCAAGAAGCACATCGTCGTCTGCCTGCTGGGCGACGCCGAGCTGTACGAGGGTTCGAACTGGGAGGCGGCCATCTTCGCGGGATCGCAGAAGTACCACAACCTCGTCTGCATCGTCGATCGCAACGGCCAGGGCGTGCTGGGCTTCACGGACCAGATCAAGACCCCGCGCGACGGCCCCCGGCTCAATCCGCTCGACGAGAAGTTCGCCGCGTTCGGGTTCGAGGTCCGGGTCATCAACGGGCACTCCTTCCCCGAGATCTTCCAGGCGCTCGCGGACGTCCGGGACCGCAAGCCCGGCGACAAGCCGCTCATGATCATCGCGAACACGGTGAAGGGCCGCGGCATCGAGCTGATGGCCAACCGCAGGCTCTGGCACTACCGCGTCCCGCAGGGCGCCGACCTCGAATCGGTCCGCAAGGACCTGGCGCGAAACCTCGGCTGCTCCGGCAGCGACACGGTCGGCACGAAGGTCTTCGAGGAACCCACGGGCGAGACCAAGAAGATCAAGGGCACGGGCTACACGGCGGACTACGAGTATGAATAAGGGATCGGCGAGAGCCGCAGGGAGACTCTGATGGGCAGCACGAAATTCATCATCGGCATGCGCGACGCGTTCTTCGACGCGCTGTACACCATTGCCGAGAAGGACCGCAACCTCGTCATCGTCTCCGCCGACAACGGCGCCCCGACGATGGACAAGTTCGAGCAGAACCTGCCGGGGCAGTTCTACACGGTCGGCATCGCCGAGCAGCAGATGATCGGCATGGCCTGCGGCCTGGCGTTCGAGGGCAAGAAGGTCTACACCTACGCCATCGCCCCGTTCGTGACGACGCGCGTGCACGAGCAGAACAAGCTCGACATCTGCGCCATGAACCTCCCGATCGTCAACCTCGGCGTCGGCGCCGGCTATGCCTACGACATCATGGGCCCGTCGCACCACACGGTCGAGGATATCTCCATCATGAGGGCCCTGCCGGGCATGAAGATCTACTCCCCCGCCGATTCCATCACGGCCGCCGCCCTGGCACCGATCGTCCACGCCGATCCCTCGCCCGCCTACATCCGCTTCGACCGCGCGGGCATACCCAGCCTGTACGAGGGACAATCCCCCGACTTCACGAAGGGCCTGGTCCACGCCCGCCAGGGAACGGACCTCGTCATCATCGCCATGGGCATCATGGTCCACCAGGCGCACCTGGCGGCCGAGGAACTGGCGAAGGTCGGCCTCTCCGTCGGCGTCGTCGATCTCTTCCGCGTCAAGCCCATCGACACCGAGCTCCTCTTCGGGATCGTCGACGGCGCCAAGCGCGTCGTCACGCTGGAGGAACACCTCCTGGCCGGCGGCATGGGCTCGTCCATCGCCGAGCTCTTCGTCGACCACGGCATCCAGAAGCCCTTGCTTCGCATTGGCCAGGATGACCGGTTCGTCTTCGACTACGGCGGACGAGCCGTCATCTGGAAGAAGTACGGGTTCGACGTCCCGGGCATCACCGGGAAGGTTCAGCGGTGGCTGGAGACCGGGCGCCCCGCGACGGTCGCGAAGAGCTAGAACTCGCCCCCGGCGATCAGCTCGCGGGCGGCCCGGAGCAGGTTCCCGTCTCCCTGCGAGGCCTCCTCGCATGCGACCAGGCGGTCGATGACCCCGACGTAGGCGCGCAGTTCGTTCTCCACGAGGGCCGCGGTCCGATCGAGCGCGGGGTCCGGACGGCGATCCCAGGGGGTCAGGCCGAGGTGGGAATGTTTCAGGCCGCGCAGCCACGGCGCGAGCGGTCCGCCGCCGGTCACCAGGGTCAAGTCCTCCAGCGGACGATCACCGAGCAGGAATCTCAGGAGAAAGGGCCGGGTCGCGTAAGCGGTCCATAACACGCCTCGCGCGGACTCCGAGTCGCCGGCGGCCAAAAGGCCTTCGGCGCGCGCCACGGCCACCACGAAGGGGTCGGCCTCCCTGCCCGCCTCATCAGCCACGGAGAGGCCCGCGATGCGAATGGTGGGGCCTGGATCCACTCGCGACTCGCCGTCGAAGGTGGCCGTGAAGCCCTCCTCGTACCCGAAGGCGCGCCACAAGGCGGCTCGGGGCACGAAGCGATCATCCCAGGAGTGCGCGAGGAACGACTGAAATCGATCCCGGTGGGGCGCCTGGCAGGCGCCGTCGAGCCGCACCGCGCGAACCGGGCGGGGCCAGGACCACGGGGCCGATCCGGCCAGCATCGCGGCACGGAGACCTTCGTACGAGGGATACGCGTTCACCATGCGGCTGCGAAACGCCTGGTGCCCGAAGGCGTCCACGTTGGCCACGGCGAGCGAGACGAGGATGCCGGCGCGCACCAGCCGGGCCGGCACCAGGAGCGTCACGGGCAGGCTCTGGGCGACGCCGAGCCAAGCCGCGCGCACGGTCTGGGCGAGGACGGGCAGGACGACGGGGGTCAGGTAGAGGAAGTATCGCGAAGGAACCGCCGTCGGATTGCTGCCGCCGGGAACGGACCCCGAATGCGTGAGGAAATACCCCGCGACGAGAAACCAGCCTCCCAGCGCGGCCCAAGTGCCTTCCTCGCGCACCAGCCGCCACCACGCGGCGAGAAGACCGAGACCGGCCAGCACGTAGACGAGATCTCCGGGCCCCGACACCGGGAGATAATGCCAATGAAACCGGTTGAGGGCGCCCTGGGCGAATCCCCCGGGCGCCACCAGGGATACCGCCATGGCTCCGGCTATTCTCAGCATCCCCAGTCCCCCGATCGCCACGAAGACCGCCACGGCGGCGACGGGGACGAGTCGGTGCCACGACAAGGCTCGGCCCACGCGACCACGCGATCCCTCTCCCATAGCGTCAGCGCCTCCCCCGACGCTGGCGGCACGGCGCGCGAGAACGCGATCGAGAATGGCCAGCGCCGCGATCGAACCCGTCGCGAGAACGAGATAGTGCCCGGGGGCGCCAAGGTCGGTCGGAAGGGCCGACAGCGCGAAGCCGATCGCGTACGGGCGCGAGACGGCGATCTCCACGAGCGGGTACCCGAACCACCACGCCAGGGCGGGGAGCCAGCGGCGCAGGCGCGCCGATCGCTCGCGATCCGTCTCGCCGGCGATTACGAGCGCGAGGAGGGCGCCGGGAATGACGAGATTGGCGATGCGGCAGAAGGATCCCAGGGCGGCGGCCAGGAGCGCGAGGGCACGCCACCCGGCATCGGGACGCCCCGCCGCGCGACGGCGCTCGGACATGATGGCGCCCAGGAGAACGGCGAGACCCGCCAGGACGACGTGCTGGTGCTGGGCGGCCATCGTCCACCGCCAGGAGTCAGCGTGAAGAAACGCCGCGAAGAAGAGCATGGCGGTGGCGTGAGCCCAGGTGCGAGGAAGGAGAAGGGAGCGGGCGAGGAGGAAGACGAGGCCCGAGAGGACCGCGTGCAGGCCCAGGGAGACCAGCAGGAAGACCTCGGGGCGCGGTCCGCAGATCCGCAGGATCGCCGCCGTGTGCACGTTGAGCGTGAACATGGCGTACTCCTTGTGCCGCGGATCGGCGAGGAATCCCGCGGCATCGAGAAGATCCTTCCCGCGCGTCCCCGCGTCGATGACGGGCACGTACCAGATCTGGTCGTCCTCGAAACCGATCCGGGACCATTCCTCGTGAAGGACCAGGGAAAGGGCGAGGATGATCAGAACCCATCCCGCGGCTATCCAGGCCCCCTCGCGGCGCACGTCTACTCCAGGAGCTCGATGGCGTCCTTGAGGCAGTAGGCCATGAGCGGGGGAACCTCCGCCCAGGACTGGGCCTCGGACGCCGAGGTCTTGCCGCTGAAGACGAGGATAAACGGGCACCCCGCGGCCTTGGCGGCCTCCCAGTCGCTGGGGGCATCGCCGATGAAGACCGTGGACGCGAGGTCGATTCCGTGGCGGCGCGCGGCGTCGAGGAGCATCCCGGGCCGGGGCTTGCGGCACTCGCAGCCGGCGTCCGTCGCGTGGGTGCAGTACAGCACGTCGGCAATCGCACCGCCCGCGGCCTCGACCGCGCGCTTCATCTTCGCGGTGATGGCGTCGAGGGCCTCTGCGTCCATGAGCCCCTTGCCGACACCGGCCTGGTTCGAGACGACGATGACGCCGATGCCGCGGCGCTCGAGCTCCACGATGGCCTCGAGCGACCCCGGGATAAATTCAAAATCCTCGGGCCTGTTCACGTACGCGTTCCGCTGGTAGGTGTTGATCACCCCATCCCGATCCAGAAAGACGAACCGCGCCCGCGTCATGGCCGTTCACGCTCCGCCATCCCGGGCATACCGTCCATCCTGTTACCGTCCCGCGCTCGCACGGGACCGGGCTCGGAATGCGGCCAGGCGGTCCGGGGTGCCGATGTCGTGGAGGACGGATCCGGTGCGGAACCCATACAGCGCGTCGGCCGTCCAGGCGGGAAGGAGCTCGCGCTCGAGCGAGACGGCGCGGCCGGCGGGAATACGCGCGACAAGGTCGCGGTCCATGAGGTACGTGCCGGCGTTAAGAAACGAGTGGTCGGCGTGGTAGTCCTTCTCGGCGAATCCGACCAGCCGGTCGCCGTCGATGCGCACGAATCCCCCATCGCTCGTCGGGGTCGCCGCCACGAGCGCCATGGAGAAGCGGGCGGCGTGCTCGCGGTGGAAGGACGCCATCGCCTCGTAGGAGAACTCGCAGAGGGAATCGCCGTTGACGACGAAGAAGAGCGGATCGTCGAACCGCCCGGCCGCGAACCGGATCGCGCCGCCGGTCCCCAGCGGCCGGGATTCGATCGCGACGTCGATGGCCACGCCCAGCGACGCCGCCAGCGCGCGGCCGAACTCCGCCACGGCCTCGCCCTGGAAACCCGCGGCATAGACAAAGCGGCATAGGCCCTGGCCGGCAAGGTACCGGGTGAGCAGGCCGAGGAACGGCTCCTCGGCGACATCGATGAGCACCTTCTGGCTTCCGCCCGTTACCGCACGCAGGCGCGTCCCCTCGCCTCCACACAGGATGACGACCGGCACGTCGGAGGCGGGCACGTGGCTACTCCGGGATCGCGTCGGGCTGGTAAAGGATGATCTGGCTCCCGGAGGTCTCGAGGTTGAAGGGAACGCGCAGGAGCCGCTTCAACCGCTCGCGGACGGCGCCCTGCTTCTCCGGGGCGACAAAGAGCATCATGAATCCTCCCCCTCCCGCGCCCAGGAGCTTGCCGCCGGTCGCCCCGGCGGCGCGGGCCTCCGCGTAGACATCGTCGATGGCGGACGTGGTGACGCGGGACGAGAGCCCGCGCTTATGCTCCCAGGCCTCGTGCAAAAGCTCGCCGAAGGCCCCGAGATCGGCCTCCCCCGCCAGGATCCGGGTCCCCTCGTCGACCATCGCGTACATGCGCGCGAGCGCGGCCGTGTTGCGCCCCGTGTTGGCAATCTGCTCCGCGGCGATCTCCGTCGCGTTCCGGGTGAATCCCGTGAAGAAGAGCATCAGGTGGTCGTTGAGCGCGCGTATCCGCTCCTGCGGGAGGATCACCGGGGAGACGGAGAACGATCCATTCGGCAGGAAATCGACGCGGTTCAACCCGCCGAAGGCGGACATCACCTGGTCCTGGCACCCGACGTTCTCCTTGAGGATCTCCTGCTCAACGGTGATGGCGTCCCGCGCCAGCTGCTCGCGCGCCACCATGCGGTTCTTCAGGGCATAGAGCGCGTTGAGGAGCCCGACGCAGAACGTGGAGCTCGAGCCAATCCCGGCGCGGGCCGGGAGATCGGCGTCGTGGTGGATCTCCACGCCGTGCGTGATCCCCAGGTGCTGCAGGGACGCCCGGACCGCCGGGTGCTGGATCTCGTCGTTCGATGCCGCGAGCTCGATCTTGGAGTACAGGATGCGCGAGCGATGCTCGAAAAAGGGAGGGAGGTAGCGGCAGGTGATGTAGCAGTAGCGGTCGATGGTCGTCGCCAGGACGGCCCCCGGGTTCTCCCGGAAGTACGAGGGATAATCGGTCCCGCCGCCGAAAAATGAAATCCGAAACGGCGATCGGCTGATGATCATATGTTGGAGTGGAACCCGTTCTTCAGGGCACGGAAGCCGTTGATGAGCTGGCGGACGCCGCGATCGATCGGCCACTCCGGCTTCCAGCCCGTCGCGAGGATGCGCTGGTTGGAGACGATGTAATCGCGCTTGTCGAGATCCTCGCCGATCGGGGCCTCCAGGTAGACGAACTGCGGGACGATCTTCTGGATCTCGGCGCAGAGCTCGAGCTTGGAGAGGTTGGCGTCCTCGAGCCCGACGTTGTAGGGCCTCCCCTGCATGGCGTCCCAATGATCGAGGCCATGCAGGAAGGCGCGCGCCACGTCCTCGATGTGGATGTAGTTCCGCTTGAAGTGCCCCTCGAAGATCACGACGGCGCGGTCATGCACGGCCCGCCAGGTGAAGTCGTTGACGAGGAGATCGAGCCGCATGCGCGGGGAGATGCCAAAGACGGTGGCGAGGCGGAACGTCAGGGAGTTCCCGCGCTCGAGAACCGCCTGCTCGGCCTCGACCTTGGTGACGCCGTAGAGCGAGATGGGCTTGAGCGGCGACTCCTCGGTGCAGAACTTGCCCTTCTCGCCGATGCCGTAGCCGCTGTTCGTGACCGGGAAGAGGATCTTCTGCTCCCGCGACAGGAGGCGACAAAGCAGTCGAACGGCGTCCCGGTTCGTGGACTCGGCCGCGTAGGTATCGCGGTCGCACAGGGGGGCGCCGACGAGCGCGGCCAGGGGAATGACCGCGTCGACATCGGCCAGGAGGGGGCCGATGATCCGCTCGTCGCGGCAGTCCCCACGCACGAGGCGGAACCGGTCATCGAAGACGCAGCAATCGAGGAGCGAGACCTGGCGGAAGAGAAAATTGTCGATCACGGTGACGCGGTATCCGCGCTCCAGGAGGCGGCGGGACAGGATCGATCCGAGGTAACCGGCGCCGCCGGTGATGAGAATGTGCTGGGTCATGCGTTGACTTCCTCCACGTGTTGGGGGCGGGACTTGTACCACGCCACGGTCTTGGCGATACCCTCGGCCAGGCGTGTGAACGCATCCGGCGGCGAGGAAAACTCGGGAAACCGCGCCTTGAACCTGGCGCCCGACATCTCCTTCCTGAGCATACCGGACGGCTGGGTCGGATCGAAGCGCAGCGGGCAACTGTTCACGCCCGTTCCGGCAAAGCCGGAGGGGGCGCCGAGGGGGGCGCGCGAACAGCTCCCCCCTCCGTCTCCCCCCATTGCTTCGCTGATAGCAAGCGGATACCGCGGCGGGCCATCGCTTCGCGACGCGTCGCCCGCGGCGGCCGCGACGGTCTCGGCAAGCTCGCGGATCGTCACCCCCGCATCGGGGGCCACGATGAGCCCGTCCGTGTCGTCGCGGTCCAGGAGGCGAACGATGACGCGGGCAACGTCCGGGGCGTAGACGAATTGGCGGACCGCGGATCCGTCTCCCCAGACGTCGACGGCCCCCCCGCTCTCGGCGGCCTGGACGGCCTTGGCGATGAGGGCCCCCACGACATGGCCGTCCTCCGGGCTGAAGTTGTCGTGCGGGCCGTACATAGTCACCGGGGTGATCGCCTGCCAGCGGACGCCCAGTTGCCGGTTCGCCAGCCGCACGTGCACGTCGAGCGCGCGCTTGGCGTAGCCATAGCCCAGGTTGCCGTCGTAGGGCAGGCCGGAATGGATATCCTCCTCGGTCGTCGCGCGATCCGGGAAGAACGGATAGCAGCACGTGGACAGCGTGGTGATGAGCCGATGGACGCCGTGCACGGCGGCCGCGTGGAGCACGTTCGTGTTGATCTGGATGTTGTCGACCAGGAACTCGACGTTATGCGCCGCGTTCTCCTTCACGCCGCCGACGCGCGCCGCCAGGTGCACGACGCTCGCCGGTTTCCAGGTGCGAAAGACAGCCATCGTCTCCGAGAGATCGCGCAGGTCGTGGTCGGAGCCGGACAGGTAGACGGCGCGCGGCAGGAACTCGCGCAAGGCCCTGCCGAGCATGCCCGTCCCGCCGGTCACCAGGACGGGCGCGGAACCATGGGCGCGGGCCTGGTCGGGCATCGTCGATCGTCGCGGCGCTGTTATCCCAGCGCCGACGTCACGATGCCGGCGATTTCGTCGACGGCCGCGAGCGAGAGCGAGGGGTGATTGGGCAGGAAGAAACCCGTGTGGTGGATGCGGTCCGCCCACGGGGCGCTGAAGCGGCCGTAGCGCTCGTACCAGAAGGGGTGCTGGCCGAGATTCCCAGCAGAGAAGATCCGCGTCTCGACACCCGCGTCCACGAGCGCCTTCACGATCCGCCGCCGCTCCCCGGTATCCGCGGCAAGAGCTCCGCAATGGATGGAGCAGATCCGGCTCCCGCTCGGCGCCTTCTGGAAGGTGAGCCTGCCGTCGAGGTGCCGGAGGTAGCGCTCGTGGTTCTCGGCGCGGCGATCCATGATCCACTGGATCTTGTCGAGCTGACCCAGGCCCAGGACGGCCTGGAGGTCGGTGGCGCGGAGGTTGTACCCGGGGATGTAGAAGACGAAGGGCGAGTGAAAGTCATCGACGCCGTGCTTCTCTACCAGGGCCTGGTGCTCGGTCCGCCCCAGGTCCTTGCTCCAGCCGTGACTGCGGAGCATCAAGAGGAGGTCGCGCAGCTGCGGGTCGCGCGTCGAGACCATGCCGCCCTCGATCGTGGACATCTGGTGCCCGAAGTAGAACGAGAAGGAGGACATCTCGCCGAACGTGCCGACGAAGGCGTCCCCGTAACGCGTCCCGATCGCGGCACAGCAGTCCTCGAGGAGGACGAAGTCGTACTTCTTCTTCAAGGCCATGATGGCGTCCATGTTCGCGGCAACACCGAGCACCTGGACGAGGACCACGGTGGCGGCATCGTGCGCCTTGAGAAGCTCCTCGAGGTGGCCGGGGTCAAGCGCGAAGGTGTCGCGGTCGGCCTCGCACATGATCGGCTCGAAGC
This sequence comes from uncultured bacterium, assembly GCA_964548165.1. Taxonomy (GTDB): domain Bacteria; phylum UBA8481; class UBA8481; order UBA8481; family UBA8481; genus CAZJQD01. Next base: position 56,735 of record CAZJQD010000011.1, on the reverse strand, counting down.
CGAGCTGGATGGCGGGCGCGACGGTCGTGACCCAGCCAACGCTGGGGACGATGACCTTGCGGTTCCTGAGGCGCCCGGAGTTCTCGAGGGCGGCGTACATCAGGAGGTTGGCGGAGGATCCCGAGTTGTTGAAGACGGACCAGGGCATCCCCAGCCACCGGCTCCATTTCTCCTCGAAGGCCACGGTCACGGGGCCCTTGGTGAGCCTGGGGTAGGTCTTGAGCCAGGCGGCGAGCGCGTCGATGTCGGCGTTGTCGATCGTGTCGGCGGCGAGGTAATGGCGGATGGCGGTCACTTAAAAGGGTCCTTTGAAGGGGGTCTTGAGCATGGGCACATCCTCATTCTTCCACGCCCTGCCGACCATGGCAAAGACGTTGGAGGCGATGCGGCTCGCGTTGGGGTAAAAGGCCTCCTCCAGGGGGCGCGAAACCGGGCAGGTAGAGGGGGCCGAACCGAGGCGGCGCACGGGTCCGAGGAGTATCTCCGGGCAGGTCTCCGCCACGATGGCGGCGATCTCCGCGCCGACGCCGCACGTCTCCCAGCTCGTATCGACCACCAGCAATCGCCGGGTGCGACGCAGGGACTCCAGGATGGTCACGCGATCGAGCGGGACGAGACTGCGGGGATCGATGATCTCCACCTCGATCCCGCGTTCCGCCAGGAACGTCGCCGCCTGGAGGGCCTCGGCGACCATGTAGGACGTCGCCACGATCGTGACGTCGGAGCCCTCGCGGCGGATGGCGGCACGGCCGAACGGGATCGGCTCGGGTACGTCGGGCACCTCGCCGTCGATGTAGTAGAGCAGTCGATGCTCGATGAGCACCACGGGATTGGGATCGGCGATCGCGGAGAGGAGGAGCCCCTGGGCGTCCGCGGGCGTCGTCGGCATCGCGACCTTGATGCCGGGCACGTGCATGAAGAACGACTGGAGGCTCTGGGAATGCTGGGCGCCCTGGCCCCAGCTGCGGCCGATGACGGCGCGCACCGTGATCGGCACATGGCCCTTCCCGCCGAACATGTAGCGCCACTTGGCGGCCTGGTTGAGGAGCTGGTCGAGGGCGAGGTAGAGGAAGTCCGCGCGGATATGAACGTGGACGGGCTTGAGGCCGGCGAGCGCGGCCCCGATGGCGACTCCCGTCATGGCCCCCTCCGCGATGGGCGTGTCGAAGACGCGCTTCGGGCCGTACTTGGCCCTGAGACCGCGGGCACTACCGAAGATCTCCTTGTGGTCATCCGCGCCGATCCCGAAGAGAAAGACATCCGGATCGGCGGCCATGGCGTGATCCATGGCGCGAGCGATCGCCTGCGCGTAGGTGACCTTCACGCGAAGACGTCCTCCAGGAGCTGGGAGGCATCCGGAAAGGGGCTCGATGCGGCAAACGCCACGGCGTCGTCGATCCGCCGCATCATCTCATCCTCCCACGCCGCGAGTTCCGCCTCGGTCACCTCGCCCGCCGCCTTCATCCGGCGCGCGAGGCGCTCGATCGGGTCCACCTCGGGAGTTCCCGTGCCGGCCTCCGGGTCGCGGTAGGACTCGTCGAGGTCGGCTCGGGGCCCGACATGCTCGCGCCATCGACAGGTGGTGAATTCGAGGAACTCGGGCGAGCCGCCCGCGCGAATACGATCGAGCGCCGCCGCGGTGGCCTCATGAACGACCTCGACGTCGTTCCCGTCGTGGCGAGCCCCGGGCACGCCGAGCGGCTGGCCGTGCTGCCAGAGCGCGGTGTTGTGGTGCCGTTGCCGGATCGGCGAGTGGACGGCGAGCTCGTTGTTCTCGCAGATGTAGAGGACCGGCAGGTTATGCAAGGCCGCGAAATTAAAGCTCTCGTACACGACGCCTTCCCCGAGCGCGCCGTCGCCGAAGAACGCGACGCTGACCCAGGCGCGCCCGCGGCGGTCCGAGGCCAACGCGTCGCCGGTCGCGATCGGCACGGTCCCGGCGACAATGGCCGAGCACCCGATGAGCCCGAACTCGGGGGCCACCAGGTGCATCGATCCGCCCTTGCCGCGCGCGCACCCCGTCGACCGCGCGTAAAGCTCGGCGAACATCCCGCGGAGAGACCCGCCCTTGGCCAGGTAGACGGCATGGCTGCGGTAGGTGGCGTACATGCGGTCCACGGGGTTCATTGCCGCCGCCACTCCGACGGCGACGCCCTCCTGGCCGATCGAGAGGTGCACGGGGCTCTGGATATGATCGTCGGGATAAATCTCCGCCACGCGAAGCTCCGCGAGCCGGATCTCGCGCATCGTCCTGTAGAGTGAGCGTCTTGCTTCCGCGTTCAGGTCAGGCCTCCGTGTCCGAGCCGGAACACACTAGCGCTCGGTTCCTTGCATGTCAATTTTGCGAGCGCCCGCGCCCCCCGCTCATTCAGTACGTTTGCTCGCGGCGGCTTTCTTCGCCCCGGGGACTGCCCTACACTCTCCTTGTCGGCGGAACGCGGCAACGCGGACGCCCCGGAGGCCAACACCGATGTCAACTGCAACCCCCGACGTCCTCTGCTCCACGCAGTGGGTGGAGGATCACCTGGCGGACCCGGGGATTCGGATCGTCGAGGTGGACGTCGACACGCAGGCCTGGCAGGACGGTCACGTGCCGGGCTCCATCGCGTGGAACTGGCAGAGCCAGCTCTGCGACCCGGTGCGCCGCGATGTCCTGGGCCGCGCCGCGCTCGAACACCTCCTGGGCGCCTCGGGCATCGACAACGAGACGACGGTCGTCCTGTACGGCGATAACAACAACTGGTTCGCCTGCTGGGCGTTCTGGCAGCTCGAGATGCACGGGCATGCCAAGCTCAGGATCATGGACGGCGGTCGCAAGAAGTGGATCCGCGAGGGGCGGCCGCTCTCGCGGGAATCCGTGGTGCCGGTCCCCCGGGTCTATCACGCCTCCGAGGCCAGCCTCCTCAACCGTTCTCTCCTCTTCGACACGATCGACCACGCGCGCCGCCGCGGCGAGTGGACGCTCATCGATGTCCGCAGTCCCGACGAGTACGCGGGGCGCATCCTCTGCCCTCCCGGTCTTCCCGAGACCTGCCAGCGCGGCGGGCACATCCCCGGGGCCGTGAACGTGCCCTGGAGCCGCAATTGCAACGAGGACGGCACGTTCCGTTCCGTCGCCGAATTGCGCGACATCTACATGCCGCTCGACGCCTCGCCGGACCGCGGCATCGTCACCTACTGCCGGATCGGCGAGCGTTCCAGCATGACGTGGTTCGTCTTGAAGCACATCCTCGGCTACCCGAAGGTCCAGAACTACGACGGATCGTGGACGGAGTGGGGCAACCTGGTGAACGCGCCGGTGACGCGGGGAGACAAGCCATGAACCTGCGCCCGGAGCTCTACGAGGCGCGCGTGGAGCGGGTCGGCGAATGGAGCATCCGCCTGACCTCCTACAAGCTCGGCAACCTCTTCTTCTGCGTGGCCGACAACGTCGATCCCGGCGCCGTTCTATCCCGCGGCACCGGTGATACGCGGGAGCAGGCGGAATCCGCGGCCCGCGAGAAGGCCCGCCACATGGTCCAGCGCACGCGCGTCATCCCGCGGTAACGGCGCGTTCTCCCCGGCGGGCCACTTTCTCCCCTGGCGGCGTCCCCTCACTCCCCGATGATCTTGATGAGCACCCGTTTCTTGCGGCGCCCGTCGAACTCGCCGTAGAAGACTTCCTCCCACGGGCCGAGATCCAGGTCGCCTCCCGTAATTGCCAGGACGACCTCGCGGCCCATGACCGTGCGCTTGAGGTGAGCGTCGGCGTTGTCCTCACCGGTGTCGTTGTGGCGGTACTGGTCCACGGGAGCATGCGGGGCCAGCTCCTCGAGCCAACGCTCGAAGTCGCTCCAGAGCCCGGACTCGTTGTCGTTCACGAAGACGGAGGCCGTGATGTGCATGGCGTTCACCAGGCACAGGCCCTCCTGGACTCCCGACTTGCGGATCGCGGCGCGCACCTTGTCCGTGATCCGCTCGAATCCCACGCGGCGGGGAACCTGGAACCAGAGCTCTTCGCGAAACGACTTCATGACAGAGTTCCTCCGGCGATGACCAGCCTATCGCCTGTCGATCTCGAGGGTGCGATCCACCTGGTTATTGGATTCGTTCTCCTCCGCAACCCGATTCTCGATATCAACGACAGCACGGAGGTGACGCTCGCCCGGCTGCTCGGGATTCCAGAGAACCGAGACGGGAACGCGCTGGCCGGGGCGAACGACGGGAAGCGAGCGCGTTGCCATCCGCATCCCCGCGACGAAGAACTCCACGGTCGTCGCCACGGAAGGCGAGGCGCCTCCATTCTCGATCCAGACGGTCATCAGGCTCGAACGCCCGTTCCGGGGATGCGGGAGCACGTGGATCTCGCTGATGAACTTCAGGTCAGATAGCGGCGAGGCCACGGCCGTCGGCGCCGTCGCGGACACCGGGGTCACCGCGGAGGGACTGTCGGTCGGAAGAAATCGCACGGTGCACTCCGTGACGCGCTCGCGGGCGGCACGATCCTCCGGCCGGCTCTGGCGGTTCTCCGGATCCAGGACGACCCGGATCGTGTAGACCCCTTCTTCGGACGGCCACCAGGGTATGCTGATCGACTGCCGCTGGCCGCGCAGGAGCGTGCCGATCGCGACGCGGCCAATCACCGCCTCGTTCACGTAAACGTCGGCTACGACATCGGTCGCCGGTCCCAAACCCATATTGACCGCCTGGGCCTCGATGTAGACGGTATCCCGCGGGTGCAACCTCTCGATCGAACCGATAGGGCCCCGGGGAAGGGCATCGAGCGTGACGCCATGCCGTATCTCCAGCCGGGGACTGGCGGAGACCGGGGCGGCGACCACCAGGATGGATAGCAGGCCGACGAGGGCGACGATGACCGAACGATTCATGATATTCCTCCTGCGCCGCACGACGGCGGCTACTCCTGGGTCACCGACGGCCGTCCCATGGAATGATAGGTGAATCCGGCCTCGCGCATGGCCTCCGGGTCCCAGACATTCCGCCCATCGATGACGATCGGATGCCTGAGCCAGCCCTTGAGCCGTTCGGGTGTCACCGCGCGGAACTCGTCCCACTCCGTGAACACGAGCAGCGCGTCGGCGCCCTCGGCCGCTTCCTCCGGGGTCGCGGCGAACTGCACCGAGGCCGGCAGGAGCGGCCGCGCCTTCTCCGCCGCGACCGGGTCGCAGACCACGATCGTCGCTCCCTCCGCCACGAGCGGGTGGATGATCTCCAGGGACGGAGCGTTACGCATGTCGTCCGTGTTCGGCTTGAAGGCCAGGCCCCAGGCGGCGAGCCGCTTCCCCTTCACGACCCAGAGCGCCTCATGCACCTTCCGGAGAAACTCCGTCCTCTGCCCCGCGTTGATCCGCTCCACCTCGCGCAGGATTCCCAGGTCGATGCCCTTGTCGGCGGCAATGCGGTGGAAGGCCTGCACATCCTTGGGAAAACAGGACCCGCCGTAGCCGAGACCAGCCTTGAGAAAGCTGGCCCCGATCCGCTTGTCCATGCCCATCCCTCGCGCGATCAGCTCGATGTCGGCGCCCGCGGCCTCCGCTACCCGCGCCACGGCGTTGATGAACGAGATCTTGGTTGCCAGGAACGAATTGGACGCGTGCTTGATGATCTCGGCGGAACGGATATCGGTGACGATGAGCGGGGCCTTCACGGGGGCATAGAGCGCGCGCAGCATCGCCTCGGCCCTCGGCGTCGCCACGCCGACGACGATCCGGTCCGGGTTCATGAAGTCCTCGATGGCAGAACCCTCCCGCAGGAACTCGGGATTCGACGCGACATCGACCTCGCGCCCCGACACGGCGGAGCGGCGGATGGTCCGGAGCACCTGGTCGCCGGTCTCCACCGGCACCGTGCTCTTGTCGACCACCAGGCGGTACGAGCCGGCCGGAATCGCGGCCATGTGCGCGGCGATCTCCCTGGCCGCGTTCTCGACGAAGGAGAGATCGGCGGATCCGTCGGCCTGGGGAGGCGTGTTGACGGCGATGAAGATGATATCCGACGCCGGGATCGCCTCCGCGATCGAGCTCCCGAACGAGAGCCGGCCGTCGGCAATGTTGCGCGCCAGCATCTCCGGGAGCCCGGGCTCATAGATCGGGCACCCGCCGGCGCGAAGGACCGCCACCTTCTCGGGATTGTTATCGACGCAGAGCACGGTATGACCCAGCTCCGAGAGACAGGCGCCCGTCACCAGGCCCACGTAGCCGGCCCCGATCACGCTCACCCTTGCCGCCGTGTTCCCCTGGTTCATGCTCACGCGCTCCGTCTCTCCTCTTCCCTCATCATTCGTCTCACGGCAGCAGAAGCTCCGCCGTCACCTTGAAGTCCGTCTGCCTCGTCACCCGCTGGTCGGTCAGTTCCGCGGCCAGGATCCAGTCGTGCAGGATACGCCGCACCGTGAACCGCGCATAGTCCAGCCGTCCCAGCTCGATATTGTACGAACCACCGAGCCCGGCGCCCCAACCTTGCCTTAGGCCGGGCCGCGTCGACATCGCGCCCTCGGTCAGGCGGGCATCCAGGGCCGAGGTCACGTTCTCCTGGTCCGGCACGCCGTAGTCGCCGCGCCGGACGAAGTAACCGAGCGATCCCTGGTAGCGACCGGAGACGTGGCCAATCTCGAGCCGGCCGTCGCGGATGAAACTGCGGTTGGGATCGTAGGTCAGGGCCCCGTCGATCTGCGTGGCTGTTCCGAAGAGCGCCACGACCTTGGCCGCCACCGGCAGGTACCGCTCGCCGGCGACTCTATCGAAATCGAATCCACCGTCAAGGCGGAGCCGGACGCGCTCGATCCAGCGCGAGCCGCGACGCGTGATGAGACCCTGGTCCAGGACGATGCTCAACCGCCGGTCATCGCGCTCGCGATCGATATGCTCGATGACGGGCATCCCCGCCGTCGATCGGCCGTGAAGCGATCGATCCCTCAGGTCCAGCTCGGGACGGAAAGACCAGCTCGCGTTCTCTCCCAGGGGCGCGCGAAAGAACCGGGCCGCGGAGACGCCGACGTAGGGCAGGGTGCGTACCTCCGCTCTCGCCGCGCGCGAGTCCTCCGACCACCCGATGACGTCCGCGCCGACGTACGGCGTCAGGCGCCAGCCGAGCGGTCCCGCGAGCGGGCGTCGGGCCATGACGTGGGCGTCCCCGCGCACGAGGTGGCTTCCCAGGTCATACTGCGGGTGCTGGCGCGCGAAGAGCGCGGCGGCTCCGCTGTCATAGGGATAGGCGTGGCGGAAGACCGTGAGGCCGCCGTGGACGTCGGCGTAAAGTCCGCCGGGCAAGGGCCTCGGCCAGAGCGACGCGCGCAATTCCGGCAATCGCTCGACCAGGGTGTACGCGTCGCGATTCGGATTGCCGACAACCCGCAGGACCGCGGCCCCGGCGTCGCCGCGGTAGGCGATGGATCCCGTGGCGATCGGATCGGGCTTCGTCACGAACTCGGGGAAGCGATAATCCTGGAGAAAGCGGCCGTCCGTGACGTAGTAGTAGTCGCCCATGGCGCGCCAGCGTTCGGTCCAATCCTGGGCGTACCGGAACCGCGCGACGCCGCGCCCCCCGCGATCGCGCTCATCGATGCGATACAGGTCGACGCGGAGATCGCCGGCGCGCAGGGGAATCGCATGCTCGATCCCGTAGGCCCAGCCCCTTCGCGATCGCCAGTCCAGCCTGAGGTCGCCCTGGCCGGCCCTCCCCAGGGCCAGGGGATAACGCACCTTCACGAAGTATCCCTCGTAACCGGACTTCCCGAGGCTCACGGCGAACGGCGGCTTCTTCCCGGGGACCATGCTGAGGTAGGGCCACCAGAAGACGGGAAAACGCCCGATGAACATCCGGGCGCCCCAGAGCTGGAGGAAGTTCTCGTTCCAGGTCGCGCGCCCGATCCGGAAATGGTAATGCGGCGGCGACTCGTCGCAGGCCGTGAACTGCACGTCCTCGACCTCGTAGCTGTTTTCGCCGCGCAGGGTGGCGCGCCGGGCGTAGCCGTACCACGAGTCGCGACTCAGCGTCACTCCTTCAAAGGATCCGGTCGCCGTGGCGAAGTCGTAGAGGCCGCGCGCGGCGTCGAGATGCGACTGCCCGCGCTCGACCCGGACCCGCCCCGTCGCTTCGACCACGCCGTCGATATGGCCGGAGACGGTGTCGGCACGGAGCGTCACATCCGGACCGCTCTCGCCGTCCTCGCGCGTCAGGACGACCTGGCCGGTAAGCGTCATCTCGCGGGTCGGCACGGCATAGGTGGCCGTGTCGGCCTCCATGTGGTAGCGGGGCGATGCCGCCGCGATCTGAAGAGCCACCAGGGCCGCCAGTACGCTCACCGCAGGTTCTTCTTCTCGCGGCGCCGATACTCCGGCGAGCCGAACTTGCGAAAGCGCAACCAACGGTCAAGCCGGATCGCGAGCCAGAGAGCGAGGAGGAGAGCGACACCCAGCAGGGCCCACTCCGGCGGATGGAACTGGAACCGATCCAACCAGGTTGCCGCCGCGGTCCCGGAGGTATAGGCCTCGGGCGCGGCCGCTTCCGCCGTCCCGGCCTCGTGCCGGTGGTAGAGCCCCTGGTCATCGCGGTGCCCGCCGTCGCGATCGATCGGTCCCGGATGAGCGACGAGCAAGAGAACGGCGGCCATGGGTGGCATCGACGCGAGAATACCACCCGGACCGGAAAGTGACGAGGGACGAGTTGCCGCGGGGCGGCCCGCGTTCCGCCAGGCCGTGCTACGTGGCCCGGCGTTTCCTCCACCCCCAGCCGTAACGCAGGCGAAGCATCACCACGCACGCGATGTAGCGGATGAGCGTGCGCAGGAAACGGGTCTTCGATTCGCCCGCCGATCGATCCTGGTACCAGGACGGGATCTCGAGAATGCGCGCGCCCGAGCGGACCAGGTGAAAGAGTATCCGGATGTGGAAATCACCGTAGCCGACGAAGAGATCGGCGAGCCCGGGCTCACGCTCGAGCGCCTCCAGGGTTTCACGACGCATGGCGAGGAATCCCGAGAGATGATCGGTCAGGCGCGTTCCCAGGAAGTACCGGGCGAAGAGGTTGAAGAGGTGGGAGAAGGAGTAGCGCGCGTCCGAATACATGCCGCCGCCGTGAACGTAGCGGGATCCGGACACGCAGTCGAACCACGCGAGGTTCGCGACCATGACGGGGAGCAGCTCGGGATCATGGCTGAAGTCCGCGTCCATGACGGCAACGGCGCGGCCGCGCGCCAGGCCGATGCCATCCCGGACGGAGACCGCGAGCCCCGGGGCAGCGCCCGTTCGCTCGTGCACGACCAGCAGGCTGTCCCCGGGAAGAGCCTCCCTGGCCTCCTCCACCGTGCCATCCCCGCTGCAGTCGTCGACCACGATCAACTCGGCATCGGGAAGGCAACGTCGCAACGCGGCGACCAGGCGGCCGATGTTGCCCGTCTCGTGAAAGGTGGGAATGACGACGCTGATCGGAGGCGTCATCATCGACCCTCCGCCACCGCGGTCACCGCCGCGCTCACCGCCGCGCTCACCGCCGCGCTCACCGCCGCGCTCACCGCGCGCCCACGGGCATGCCTGGCGGCGGTACCCGGTAGAGGACGACATCGAGCTCGGGGAGGACCAGGCGCCAGGACCCCACGCGCTCCGCGCCCACGGGTGGCACCCAGAACCCGCCTGGAACGGTCGAGTCCCAGATCACGTAACGCGCGGATCGGCCCTCCTCGTCGATAGGCAGATCCGTCGGCCAGAGTACCTGCCACCCGATAAACGAGAGCGGTCGCACCGAACCAGGCTCCACGGCCAGTGCGCGGACCCCCCGCGACGCGTCGGCCTGGTCGAAACGGCGCCCCGCGATCCAGCGCGCCGCGATCGAAGCGTGCAGCGCGAGGGCGAGGACCAGCACGGCCAGGCTGAGCCGCCTCGCAGTGGCCGGAACGATCCGTAACCGGCTCGCCGCGGCCCCCAGGACGAGGGCCGTGCACGCCGCCACCGCAAGGAGCGCTCCGAGATCCTCCACTCCGCGCCGCCAGAGAAGAAACCCGGCGACCTGGCCGCAGATGAGTCCGAGGATCCAGCCTCCGGGCCGCGGTTGCCACGCGCCGAGCGACGGGGCCTCGACGGCCAGAAAGATTGCGGCGGCGGCGGCAGGAAGGGCCCATCGCATCGGATAGTAGGGTGCGAGCAGGACCCCAGCCAGGTGAATGACCGCGAGCAGAACGAGCGCGCGGTGGACGCGCGTAATCCGCTTGCTCCCGAGCGCGGGCAGGAAGATCCCGAGACCAACGAGCATCTCCGGGAGCGAGCGGACAACCAGGTTCATCCGGAAGAGATTAAAAAGTCGCTGGTCCAGGGCCCAGCCGGACCCCACCCGGTCGGCGACGATCGCGGCCTGCCACTCGGAGAGATTCTTCCACGCCGCGGCGTCGAACCCGGCCCAGGCGGCCCCGACGGCCGCCAGGGGGAGCACGAGGAAGATCCCGATCCAGAGCGCCACCGCGCGGATCCGATCCGCGATCGGCTGGCGGTCGAGAAGGAGAGAGGCCACCGCGGCGACGGCGGCGCCGGCCGAGCTGAACTTCGTCAGGAACGCCAGCGAGAGCAAGAATGCGCTGGCGACAACCCCGGATCGACCGGGGCGATCCAGGGCCAGGATGCCGAGCATCGAGCACGAGAGCATCAGCATCTCCTGCTTCCAGGAATACGAGTATGCGAAGAGCACGTGATGAGCCGCGAGCAGGGAGAGGCCGATGAACAGGTCCGCCCGGGGCAGGCGCGTCGCCCACCGGCGCGCCGCCGCGATCCAGAGCGCGAGGAACGACGCAGCGGAAACGGCCGCGACGGCGGCGCCGGAGAGCCCGGACGCGGAGGCGACGAGGTAGACGAGCAGGGAATGAAACGCGCTCCCGAGCGATACCGATGTGCGGCGAAACTCCCAGTCCCCGTGCTGTACGGCCGAACGAACGTTCTGGAGACAGTACCCCATGTCGCCATACTCCGAGACCGAGGCCGAGATGGGGGGAAAATCGGCGCCCAGCATCACCAGGCGCATAACGCACGCGAGAAGACCAATCGCGACCACGGCCGTCAGAGTGGAGTAACGGGCGGGCGCTGCGCCGAACAGCGAGCGGCGCGGGGGAACGCCGGACCGCGCGCCGGTGTGCTCCGTCACGAGACATACTCGCGCATCGCGCGGCCGAAGACCCGGAATGTGCCCGCCGCCGTCATCCGCTCGCGCTCGTAGAAACGGCAGGCGCGCGGATTGTCCAGGGAGACAGTGACCGACCACCGGGGCACGCCGCGGGCGCGAAACTCCGCCCGGGTCGCTTCCATGAGCCGCGCGCCGATCCCCTGCGACTTGCGCTGCCCGTCGACGACGATGATGACCAGCTCGGCCGGAGCGGCGTGTTCCTTCCCCGCGTACGTCAGGCCGTCCGCAAGGGCGAGGAGCAGAGTCGGGCTCGCGAGGAGGCGCGGCAGGGCCTTGATCAGCAGGGAGAGACGCCGGGCGCCGATCGCGCGGTCCACGGACGCACGGTCGGTCGTGCAGAGCACGAACGCCTCGGGCTCACCCGGCCCCGCCGCGAATCCAAAGACCGTCGGCTCCGCCAGGAGGATTCCGTACATCTCCACGAGGAACGCGGAACCGAGCCGCGGAAGGAAGCTGTCGGGCAACTCCTGGCGGTGAAGCCGCGCGAGCGACGGCGCATCCGGGCCGGCGAGGGGCCGTAGAGGAGGCGCGGCGTCGGTCACGGAAGGCTAGCGGCGCCGGGCGCGGCCGGACCCTCCGCAGATCCGTCGCATGTGGCCGGCGATGATCTCGATGTCGCTCTCGCGAAGCAGGGCCGACGACGGGAGCGTCAGGCCTCGCTCGTGGAGCATGGCCGCCGCACGCCCGCGCCGCTGGCGAAACATCGGGAGCGAGGAGATCGGATGGAAGAAGGGACGGGAATCGATGCCCGCGGCCCGCAGATCCGCCGCAACGCGGGCCCGGTCCAGTCCGGGAGGGAGAAGGACCGAGACCATCCACTCGGAGCTGACAGCCCCGGGGATCGCCTGCTGAAACTCGAGACCGGGAATGTCCGCGAGCCGCTCCCGGTAGGCGGCCGCATTGCGCCGCTTGCGGCGAAGAATGTCGTCGAGCCGGCCGAGCTGGGCGCGACCGAGCGCAGCCTGGAGACCTGTCAGGCGGTAATTGAACCCGACCTCGGGATGGTAGTACCTGCGATCGGGATCCATGGCGTGGTCGCGAAGGAACCGGATGCGGCGCGCGAGTGCGGCCCCGCGCACGGCAAGGAATCCGCCCTCGCCCATCGTCATCGCCTTGTTCGCGTAGAAGCTGAAACAGCCCATGACCCCGATGGTCCCGGTCATGACGCCTCCGAGCGTGGCGCCGTGGGATTCCGCGGCATCCTCGATGAGCGGGACCGTGCCGCCTGATGCGCGCCGGATACCGCGCATGTCCGCCGGGAACCCGAAGAGATGAACGGGGAGGATCGCCTTCGTGCGCCTCGTAATCCGGCCGGCTACCGATCGCGGATCGAGGTTCCAGGTCAGGGGATCGACGTCGGCCGTGACGACCCGGGCGCCGGTGTAGGCCACGGCGTTCGCGGTCGCCACGAAGGTCATGTCCGGGACGATCACGTCATCGCCGCGACCGATCCCGAGCGCAACCAGGGCGAGGTGGAGGGCCGCGGTGCCGGTGCTGAGCGCCACGCCGTGACGAGCGCCACAATACGCGGCAAACTCGCTCTCGAAGGCGGCGACATCCGGGCCCAGGGACGAAACCCACCCGCTTGCGACGCACCGCGTGACGGCCGCAACCTCCGTGCGACCCATGAGAGGCTCGGAGACGGGATAGCGTAGCGGGCCGGGTTTCACCGGCGTCATCCTAGAATGTTTGCCGAGGACCCGCAAGGCAGGAAGCCCGGGACCGGCCGCTCCCCCGCCGAAAAGCTCGGGCCGGCGCGCCCTTCTGCGCCGGGCCCATCGACCGTACCGCGATGACGCCGCAGTGACAGGGCGGCGCGCGCGCAGGATTTCGCCGGCGACGTCGTGTATCATGACGATCATGATCGGGGCTTGGATCGCGTCCACGGAAGGTTCACGAGGCAACGCCTCGTCTGTTCGTCTCCGCGATGACCTCCCTCAACCCGTGCCGGCGGACGAGGTCCTCCTGCGGCCCCTCCTCACCGGCATCTGCCGCACCGACCTGGAGCTGGCGGCGGGCTACATGGATTTCACCGGCGTGCCCGGCCACGAATTCGTGGCGCGCGTTGCGGCCGAGTCGCCGGGCTGGCCGACTGGCACCCGCGTCGTGGGCGAGATCAACTGCGGCTGTGGACATTGCCGGGACTGTCGCGGCGGCGACTCCCGGCATTGTCCCGGGAGAACCGTCCTGGGCATCCTCGGCCGCAACGGCGCGATGGCCGAGCTCTTCACCCTGCCGGCCCTCAACCTGCACCGCGTGCCCGACTCCGTCAGCGATACCGCGGCGACCTTCACCGAGCCGATCGCGGCCGCGTGCCGCATCCTCGAGCAGGGACTCCTGCCCGCGGGTGGCACCGAGGTCGCCGTGCTCGGCGACGGCAAGCTCGGGACGCTCACTGCGTTCGTCCTGGCCGCGGCCGGCCACGCCGTCTCGCTCTACGGACGACACGCCGTCGAACGCTCTCCCCTCTTCCACGGGACGGGCGTCGCCGTTCTCGATGCCGACGCGCTGGAAGGCCGCTGGCCCGTGGTCGTGGAGTGCACGGGCCGGCCCGAGGGCCTCGGCACCGCGCTCGCGCACGTCGCGCCGCGCGGCACGATCGTCTTGAAGACGACGACGGCCGAGCCGCCGCGGTTTCACGCCGCCGGCATCGTCATCGATGAACTGAAGGTCGTCGGGTCGCGCTGCGGCCCCTTCGCTCCCGCCCTCGCGCTCCTGGAGCGCGGCACCATCCCGGTAGAGGCGCTCGTCGCCGCCCGGTTCCCGCTCACCGCCGCGCCGGAAGCATTCGCGGTCGCCGGAACCCGCGGCACGCTCAAGGTGCTCCTGGAGATGCCTCGTTCCTGAAACGGCGTGTCCCTCCAGGCGAATCACCGCTCAGGGCGTCGCAGTGGCGAGGGCAGTCGTCTAGTAGTACAGCGGCAGGCCGCTGGCCTCGCGGATCGCGGCCCGCGGGGAAGCAACCCTCCACCAGTCTCCGGGGGGAATACCCAGCTCGGCGCGCGCCAGAAGAGGCAGGTAGAACGTCTCGAAGGTCGATCGCGCGCTCCGCTCCATCCATGCCTCGGCGCCGTTTCGACCCTCTGCCTTCCAGGTGAAGGCGATCACGGGGCAAAGCGTCGATTGATACGTGCCGTTATAGGACGTGCCGGCCTGCCGCTCGAGGATCTCCTCGGGATCGACCGTGCCGTCGAGGGCGGCGAGGATATCGCGCTGGTAGGCGGGAGTGGTGAGACGCCAGCGGCTCCGTTCGAGATAGGCCCTCGCCGCCGGTAGTCCACGCTCCTTGATGAGCAGGACGTAATGGAACCAGATCGTCGAGGGGTTCATGCGACCGGCGCTCTCCCCTTCCTCGAGAACGCGCAACGCCTCCTTCGCTTTTCGCGTGAGCGCCAGCGCGATCGCGAAATTGCCGTCGTCATAGGGATTGGAGCGCGGCAGGAGCTTCTCGCGGTAGAGCCAGGCGATCCGCTCGGGACGCAGATAGAGAATGCGCCGGAAGAGCTCGCGCCGCTCGTCGACGGTGGCCGCTCGCGGCGCCTGTGCGCGGTAGAGCAGCTCGGCCTCGCGCGGCCTCCCTATCCGATCGTAGAAGGCGGCCAGCCAGACCCAGGTGATCCCCGGATAGCGTTCGACGAGCGCGCGGTAGACCTTCTCGGCTTCCCGAACGCGACCCGAGGCCTCCAGGACGGCCGCATACGAGCGCAGCGGCGTGGCGGCGTACGAGCGCGCCGCCTCCTCGAGAGCGGCCAGGGCCTCGTCCTTCCGGCCCGCCTCGAAGAGAACGGGGCCGAGCTGGCCGAAAGCGTTGGCCCGGGTGACGCCGCGATCCGCGTGGTGGTCGATCCAGAGCCGCCAGTTGGCGATCCCCTCCTCGTGCCGCCCAAGAGCGATCTGCCACCGCCCCAGCGTCCAGACCAGGTCCGAATCGTCGGAGACCATCGCCCTCGCGCTCTCCAGGTAGCGAATCGCCTCCTCCGCATCCCGCTCGTACGTGAACGTCCGGTTCGCGATGCGAGATGCCTTCTCGCGGATCATCGCGTACGAGTGGGGCAGGAGCTCAATCCCCTTCTCGAAGGCGGCGTCCGAGGCCCAGAAGTAGAGCTGAGGGTCGTAGGGATCCACGACAAGCGCGCGCGTCGCGAACTGCGTGCGCTTGTTGCGGTGCCGGAAGGGATCGTGCGCCACCGAGGCGAGACGCTTCAAGGGAACGACGTCCTCGTCATCGATCTCGTCCTCGAGGCGCTCGTAGAGCTCTCGCGCGCGCTCACGGGCGTGAGCGTGAAGGTAGGCGACAGCGGCCTCGGCCCGCGACCGATCGGGAAGCGCTGCGACCGCCCGCGCGTAGGCCGCGGCCTCGTCCTGGGTTGGCCGCTTGATACGGAGCAGGCTGTAGGCGGCAACGGGATGATCGTCTCCCAGGGCTCGCGCGATATCCTCGGCGAAGGCGTGAGCCGATGGCTCGTGACCGTAGCGATTCATGAGGAAATCGCAGCGGACGTGGAGCGCCAGCTGGACAAGACCCTCGGCGAGATCCCGGAGCAGCGGGTCGATGCCAGTCTCGGCCGCGCGGCGATCGCGGGCGAATCCCTGGAGCGCCTCGTCGACATCCTCGTAGGCCGGGTCCGCGCCAGAGCTCAAGATCCGTCGCGCGCGTCCCGTCGCCAGCAGGATCACCCTCTGGCTCAGGTCATGCCCCAGCGAGACATCGCAGTGCGCGGCGATCAACTGCCGCAGGATGATCGCCTCCGGCGCGATCCGATCGAGCAGGTGCAACTCATCTCCGCCGAGGCGACGCGCGTCCCTCCGGCGGGAGAGTATCCGGAAGGTCACGCCCATCGCCGATTCCTCGCTCTTCAGCGCCTCCACATCGGTCCTGAGCAAAGCCGCCAGCGAACGGGCGGGCACAGAGACCGCGGTGTCGAGAAGGGACAGCGCCTCGTCCGGTCGACCCAGCGCGACGACCTGGAGTGCCAGGAGCAACGGGTCCTCCGCATCCGGTCCGGACAGCGCTCGCGCCATGGCCTCGAGGGCCAGGGAGCGCGCCGCCAGCCGGCGCGCGGGAAACGCGCCCTGCTGGGACTGGAAGAGAAAAGCGAGGACAGCCGCCTGCGCGGCCCCCTCGCGCAAGAGGGCGGCCGAGGCATCGGATCCGGGGGCGAGCTTGTCCCAGGATTCCCGGCGGAAGTCCTCGTCCAGGAACGACTCCGCCCTCGGCAGATCCTCACCCTTCAGCTCCCCCTCCGAGCCCTGCACGTGCATTGCGACGGCGACCATGGCTCGCGAGAGCGCGCGCGGGGACGCCCGCTCGTAGGTCTGGCCGCCGGGCTCGACGTGGACGTCGCGCCCTTCAACGCGCACGCGAATGGCCACGTCCGATCCGCGCCGCGCGAGTTGCTCCGCCAATTCGTTCCAGGCCTCCTGTTCACTGGCGGATACCGGGCCCTCGAACGCAACAGGTTGTCGCGCGCGCTCTCCGCCACACGCGCCGAGACTGACCGCGACCAGGGCAAGCGCCACGAGATGCGAGCGGCTCATGCGGTCAGTACGCTCCATCGGTTTTCGAAACCGTGCTTGCCGCGGCGCGCGCCCCGGCAAGGGACGCGGCGAGCGTGGAACCCGGTCGCGCGTAAACGCGGAACCAGTCATCGTCGCGCGCGAGATCCCAGGTCGAGGTCACGATCGCGAGCGCGGGAAGCGCCGAAGTGTCCGCGGGCTGGAGCCTCCAGGGCAGGGACGCGGCGTCATAGCGCTGGAGGATCACGGCGTCGGGGCCGCCGGGGCCGAGAAGCGCGGCGCCGACGCGTTCACGCGCGCCCGGGGAGGAGAGCTCGACCGGATAGAGCCAATCGGCAGGCAGGGGGTTGGCGCGGGATGAGAGGACCCAGGTCGCGGCGAGATCGGGCACGACCGCCCAGCGCGCGGAACCCGAAAGACGATCCAACTCCGCCGCGTTCGCCCTCCAGGCCGTCAGCATCGCCCACGTGGTGTCACAGGTCAGCAGGCCAGACGCGCCCGGGAGAGCCGTTCCCGCATCGCGCGTCAGCTCGCGCGCAGAGCGATCCATGTACACGAGCGAGGTCCTCCCGTCGTGGAACCGCGCGCCCAGCGCGATGAGAAACGCCACCAGGGCCAGGAGGCGAAGCCGTGCCTGCCGATCGCTCGTCACGGGCGGCAGGAGCCGTTCGCCGAAGGCGGCCAGGAGAAGCCAGGCTCCACCCCCGGCCAGGCTGGGCGCCGCGTGTCCCAGCGAGATCGCGGAGGTCGATCCGAGGAGGAGAGCGAACAGGGAGAGCGGAAGGGCGGCGCGAAGGGCGGGGCCGCGGGCAAGGAGCGCCGGGAGGAAACCCAGGAGACCGCCCCAGGCCAGCCAACCCTGGATCGGTATGCCCCACGGCGACGACGACGCGGACTGCCAGGCCGCGCCGACCAGGGGCATCATCAAGAAGGCCGCGGCGGAGATTCTCGTCACCGGGCGACCGAGAACCGCCAGGATCGCGGCGCCCAGTCCTGTGAATACGCCGACGATGGGCCAGGGTGGATCCAGGCGAAGGCCGATGGTGGCGACGCCCAGAAGCGATCCGGTGTTGGCCGTCACCTGGCGGATCGCCTCGGGGAGCGCCCCGCCCAGCGCCAGAGCGGCCGCGTAGATCAGGCCGGGAAGGGCAAGAGCGATCCACGCTCGCGGATCGCGCCAGCGACCGGCGACCAGGGGAACCAGGAGGACGGCGGGCGCCAGGTTCTGGCGGCAGAGCACGGCGTAGCCGGCGACGAAACAACCGAGGAGGGCGCGCGCAGGATCGTCGCGCCACGTGGTGAGCGAAGTCCGGGCCAACCAGAGGCCCCAGAGGACGAGGAAGATTCCATCCACCGTATGCCAGGGCATGACCGGGAACGTGTGGACGGCGACTGCGGCGGCGGCCGTCGCCAGCGCGAGGCGAACGCCTCGGTTCGTCAGCCCGATCCCGGCGCCGGCAATGAGCGCGGCCCAGAGCCAGGCCGTCGCCATGACCTCCAGGGCCGCGACCGCGCGTCCCCACCAGAAGATCCGCTCACCGGCCCAGAGGAGAAGATGCGCGTGGAGGAGCGGGGAACCGACGGGCCGCGGCGAGAGAAAGTCGAGGTGAGGGATGGCCCCGTCGAGGAGCCGGCGCGACTGGGCAAGGAGAAACCCCTCGTCCGTCGGATTGAAACCGAGACTCCCGTACAAGGCGTGGAACGTCAGGGCGCCCACAACCGCGAAGAGGATGCCCTCCCATCCGGGCGGGCGACGGGCTCGGGGGGCAGGCGGCCGCGGATCGGCGGTGATGGAGACAGGAGCCGTCATGACCTGATTGCAGGACCCAGGAGGTGTACCTGCCGATCGATCGCGATCGTGCAGGGTGCTCGTCCGGCCGGATCGCCGTCGCACTCGAGCGCGCTGTCCGTCTCGATCTGGATCTCGCGGGCGCGGTGGGCGCGCAAGCGGTGACGAGCGGCGGCCTGCGCGAAGGCCGCCGCGGCGGCGGGGCCCGGCGGAACGATGTAGACGTCGAGCCAACCGTCACCGGGCCGCGAGGACGAATCCAGGACGAATCCTCCGGCGTAATGACGCGTCGCGGTCACGATCACGCTTCCTGCGAGGACCCGCGCGCCGTCGACGATCACCGTCAGCGAGCGCCACCGCCATACCGACGCTGCGAAGCTGACCCCGTAGGCGCCTCCACCGAGGATGCGCTTCAGGGGCGCCGAGACCGCCTCGACCGCGGCGCCGATATCGCCCGCGCTCGCCGAGAGGATGAACCTCCTCGGTGAACGATTCGCCCCTGTCACGAGGCCCATATCCACGGGCACGGGCGTCGCGTCCAGCAACGCCGAAGCCGCCGCGACCGGATCGAGCGGCAGGCCGAGATCGCGGGCCACGACGTTTGCGGTCCCGACCGGCAGGAGTCCGATCGGCGGTCCCGACGCGGGAAACGACTGGAGGTAGGTGGAGAGCGTGCCGTCCCCGCCCGCGAGGATCACGGCGTCGACGTCCGGAGGACGCCTGCCCGCTTCGCCGAGAGCATTGGCGTCCTGCGGCAGCTCGCGTTCCACGCGCCATCCCGCATCGCGAAGGAGCGAGACGGCGGCATCCACCCGCGTACGCGATGCCCCCCCCGCGCGCGGATTCTCGTAGACGAGAACATGCACGGGTCGAGTGTAGCCTGA
Organism: uncultured bacterium; assembly: GCA_964548165.1. Taxonomy (GTDB): domain Bacteria; phylum UBA8481; class UBA8481; order UBA8481; family UBA8481; genus CAZJQD01. The sequence goes on along the minus strand of CAZJQD010000011.1, from coordinate 37,382 downwards.
CGCATGGACACAATTGAACCACGGAGACACCGAGGCACGGAGAAAGATCAGGCTACAGCCGGCTTCGCAAGGTCGACCGAAGGCCCTTTCCTGGAAGATGGAGGCCGGAGGGTGACCTTAGGAAACCACTACCAGGTCTTCGGGCCCGGTTCATGGGACGGGCCGTTCGCTACGCGCCACCCCAAACCCCTCAACCGCCGGCGTAACGCTCGAGATACTGCTTCATCCGGAGCTTGCGGATCGTGTTCTCCGAGCTCATGTAGCGGATCGAGCCGTAGATCGGGCGCTCGGGCGCCCACGGACGGTCATAGCGCCCGAGCACCCAGAAGATGCCGGAGTACGAATTGGGGTCCTGCCCATCGAGGGCGTAGCGGTTGTTCAGGGCGATCATCGTCTCCGCCGCATCGCGCGGCGACGGCGACCACTCGAGGATCTTCTTGCCCCAGAGCATCCGCAGGTAGTTGTGCAGGCGACCCTCGGCGACGAGCTGGCGCTGGGCCGCGTTCCAGACGGCGTCATGGGTCCTGGCGCCTTCGAGTTGATCGCGCGTATAAAGATGAGGGCGCGGGTCGCGCTCATGCTTCTCCAGCGTCAGCCGCGCCCAGGCCGGCAGGGATTCGTAGCTGGCGAAATCGTCTCGCCGCGCACAGAAATTCGCTCCCAGCTCCCGCCACGTGATCAGCTCATCGAGGAAGGCCTCCACCGCCGGCGGCAGTCCCCACCACCCCTCCTTCTTGCCGCCGATCTTCTTGCCGATCCGATCGGGCGACCAATCGTAGCGACGGACGAGATCGGCCCAGATGGCGTGGACGGCAACCTGGCCGTGGTGCAGGTAGGGCGAGAGCCCGCTGGAGACGTCCTCGTCCGGATGGTTGCGTTCCTGGCCGTAGCGCCCAAGGTTATCGTCGCGAAAGCGCCTCCACGCGGCGAGCGCGGCGCGCGAGCCACCATCCACGATGCCGGCGCCCACGGACGCGTCGACGCCGAGCGCGGACGGATCCGCAATGAGAGGCACCAGCGCCTCCGCGTCGGCCCGCGCGAGCCCGGGAAATTCTGGAAGGGCGGGAACGCGCGGCAGGCGCAATCCGGCCAGAGGGTCAGGCTCCGGCACCCGCGAAAGATGCGCGGCGAGGACCTTCTGGAGGTGACAGCGAAACGAGAACGCGGTCGGGTACACGAGCGGCGGGACGGAGAGCGGCAGGAGCCCCCACGCGTCGACGGCCTCGCAGGCGACCGGGCACGCGTCCGCAAGCGTTCGCTGGAGCGTGGCCGTGTCCGCCCACGGCTGATCATCGACGACGACGGCCGCGGCCCGACCTGCCAGGGCCTTGATCGCGCGCGTCGCGGCGCCGGCCTTCCGCTCGATGAGGGGAAGGAACCGCACGCCGCCGGGGCGGCGGGTGAGGACGGCAGAGAGCATTCCCTGGAGGAGGAAGCGGTGAAGACGCACGGACGCCCACGGCATGTCGCGGCGGAGGTCGGAGGCGATGACGAGCGGGCGCCGCAGATCCCGGGCCAGCTCGACCGCGCGCTGGAGCGCGAAGTTGTGATGGCGGCGGCGCGCACCGGACATCCAGTACAGCACCCACTCCCCTTCTGAGCGGAGCGCGCGATCGTTGAGCGCGCGTATGCGCGTCGCAGGAACGCTCATCGCCGGCGATGAACGGTGAAGTCGGGGTCGCGGTGCACGGTCGTGTACGAATCGAGAAGCGGCTCCAGCCCCAGCCACTGAAGGGTCGCCTCCGTGTGGGCCCAGGGAATCTCCTCCTGGCGATGCAGGAGGATCCACTTAGGGGGCGAGGTGCCGACCCGGGAGCGAAACGCCTCGAGGTCACGGCCCGGCGGCGGCACCTGGCGGATATGAAAAAGGAACGGCGCGCCCCGGTAACCCTGGCGGCCTGTCATGCCGTAGAGGGCCGTGGCGTCCGGGAGGATGAGGAGCGGCTCATCCCGCGGTACGTTTGCTTCGAGAAAGGCCGCGGCGCGGTCGATGCCGGGGCCGAATGTTGCGGCCGTTCTCCATCCGCGGAATGACTCGTGGCGCATCGCATAGGTACTCTCGTGGCTGGTTGGCCGCCAGAGCCACGCGTGCGGGGGCCAGGACGCAAAAAGCGATTGGCCGAGCACGGCCGTGGTGAGGAGAGCCGCTACGAGCGTGAAGACGCGGCGGCGAGGGGCGGGAAGCTCAGAGACCAGGGACCAGGCGACGACAAGCATGGGTCCGGCGAATGCGCCCTTCGACTCGATCCCCAGCGATCCGGTGAAGGCCCCGAAGATCCCGGCGACGGCGACCAGAGCGACTTCGACTCCAGCCAGGACATGATCGCGACACCAGGCCCGGCCACCGGCCAGGGAGGCACCGAGCACCAGGAGCGCGCACCAGGTGAAGGGAAGCACGGTCAGGACGTCGTAGAGAAGCAGGAGGTTGCCCAGCCGCCCGCTGGACGGGTAGGCAAAGAAGGCCTGGCGAATGAACTCCATCGGATCGACGAGTGACAGGAGGACGGCCGCGGCGCAGAGCAATGCTCCCGCGGCGAATCCACCAACCGAGCGCGCGCGCGGCGACAGGAAGAGGACCTGTCCACCGAGCGCGAGGAAGGCTCCCAGGCCGATGTTCGCCTTGGTGAAGAAACTGAGCGAAGCCAGGAATCCGGAGGCGACGAGCGCGAGCGCGCGCCCACGCCGTGGCGTCGAGGTTCCTCCCTGATCGGGTCTGCCTCCGCGGCCGGCATCCAGAGCGACCAGTCCGGCGAGAAACCAGAGCGTCGCCGTCAGATCGTACCAGGGATGAGCGACCGGCCCGCTGAAGGCCACGACGCCTGCGGTCGTCACCAGGAATGCCGGGAGGGACGCCAGTCGCCGCCGGGCCCAGTACGCCAGCAGGAAAGAGAAGGCGATGTGAACGGCCAGGAGATGGGCGAGAACCGCATATTGGTTGAAGCCGAAGAGACGGAAGAAGAGCGCATGCATCCAGAGATGAACGGGCTGGGCGATGTAGAAGAAGTCGACGTAAGGCTGCTGCCCGCCAGCGGTCCGCCAGCCCGCGTCGAGGAACGCCGACATGTCGAACCAGTCGAACTGGAGGCGCGCGGTCACCATGAGCGCAACGGAGGTTGCCAGGATGAGCGCGAGTAGGGCGACGCCGTAACGCCGATCCGGGGCGTACCCGTTCACGGGCTCGGGGTGGCCAAGGCCCCGGGTTGCTTGAGGCGCAGGATGTGGAATTCACCTTCGCTCCAGACCTCGTCGTATCGCTCCGTGAAGAGGCTCCTCAGCCCCATCCAGTCGAGCATCAGGTTCGTGTCGAAGAAGACCACCTCGTCCTGCATGTGAAGGACCACCCAACGCGGCGGGCGCTCGTGGATGCGCGCGCGCACGCGGTCGTAGATCGGGCCGGGTGGCGGCAGGTGATTCAGGTGCCAGATGAACGAGACGCCGGGAAAGCTCTCGCGACCGGTCATCCCGTAGATGACCGTGCAGTCCGGAAAGATGAAGAGGCTCTCGTCCCTCGGCACGTTCTCGCGTATCCAAGCCACGGTCCTGTCCACGCCGATACCCGTCCGCGGGTTGCACCGCCATCCCCGGAAGGATTCGACCTGGAGCTCGTAGGAATCGTTCCGGTTCGATCCGCGCCAGCTCCATGCGCTCGGCGGCATGGATGCGTAGGCCGCATAAACGGTGAGAAAGATGGCCGTGACCCCGATCAGCGACTCGACCAGTTCCCTCGCGATGCGCTCAAGCGGCAGATCGGCGGACAGGCGGAAGAGATAGAGCAGGGTGGGAGCCACAAACGTGATCTTGGCATGGAGGCTCATCGACCCGGAAAACGCCGTCGCCAGCCCGGTCAACGCCAGCATGTGCAGCATGAGGAGGTCCCAGGCATGACCGCGGCGCCATGCCGGTCCCGCGCTCTTGGTGAAGAGCGCGGCTGGAACCAGGATCCAGGTGAACGGAAGCACCAGGAGCACGTTGCGCAATTTCTCCAGGTTGGCAAGCCGCGACCGGGAGTCGTAGGCGATAAACGCCTGGTAGATGAACTCGCGCGGCGACTCGAGGGCGAGGAGGCACGCGCCGACGACAATTACCCACCCCGCGGCGAAGGGTGCGAGTCCCCCGCCGATCCCCCGCATCGATAAGAGACCTCTCTTGAGGACGGCGACAGGATCCAGCCGCGCCTCGTCGCGCAACCCCGCGGAGAAGGCGGCGGCTACCAGGAGTGTTCCGCCGCCGGCGAGACCGACGTTGGCCTTGATCATGAACGCCGCCGCCGCCGCCGCGCCCGCGCCGAACGCGGCCGCGCCCCGAAGGATCCCGGAAGTGCGCGCCATTTCCAGCAGGACGAGCCCCGCGAGAATGAAGAAGTAGGCGTTCTGATCGTACCACGGGTGAGCAATGGGGCCGTAGAACGAGAAGACGAAGAGGAGGCTGACGAGGAGCGCCGGCCCCCTGCTGAGGAGCCGTCCCGCCAGCAGGGTCATCAGGAGGATGGCAGCGGTGTTGAAGGCGTGCAGGTGCGCGAGCACCGCGGCCTGGTTGAACCCGAAGAGCTCGAAGAAGAGCGCGTGGAACCAGAGGTGAAGGGGCTGGGCCAGGTAGAAGAAGTCGACGTAGGGCTCCTGCCCCAGCCACGTCCGGTACCCCGCGTCGAGGAAGACGGACATGTCGAACCAATCGAACTGCCCCCGCGCCGTCTCGTCGAGGATCGCTGCGCTCAGGGTGGCCAGGACGGCGCCAAGGATCAGGGCGTGGAGAGGAGGCCCGGAAATCCACCGAGAGGGAGACACGGACGGGGCCTCGGTCGAGGTCACGTGAATCTCCGCGTCCGTCGACCTATTGCGTCTTCAGGGCGTTGACCAGCTCCAGGAGCTGCTTCTTGGCGTCGCCGAAGAACATCAGGGTCTTGGGGTTCGTGTAGAGCTCGTTGTCGATCCCGGCGAAGCCCGGACGCATGCTGCGCTTCATGGCGATGATCGTCCGCGCCTTGTCCGCGTCCAGGATGGGCATCCCGAAGATGGGGCTCGACTTGTCATGCCGCGCCGCGGGATTGACGATGTCATTCGCACCGACGACGAAGGCGACGTCGCACTCGGGGAAGAGCGGGTTGACCTGGTCGAGCTCCAGGAGCTTCTCGTAGGGCACGTTGGCCTCCGCCAGCAGCACGTTCATGTGCCCGGGCATGCGACCCGCTACGGGGTGGATGGCGTAGTCGACCTCGATCCCGCGCGCCCCCAGGATCTCGGCCAGCTCCCGCACCGCGTGCTGGGCCTGGGCCACGGCCATGCCGTAGCCGGGCACGATGATCACGCGGCTCGCCGAATCCAACAGCATGCAGATGTCATCGACGGTCGCGCTCCGGACCGCGGCCTGCGAACCGCCCGCCGCCGCCGCGGTGCCGCCGGCCTGGATCTGGCCGAACGCGCCGAAGAAGACGTTGAAGACGGACCGGTTCATCGCCTTGCACATCGCGACCGTCAGGATCATGCCCGAGGAGCCCACGAGCGAACCGCTGATGATAAGCGCGCTGTTATTGAGCGCGAAGCCAGTCGCGCAGGCGGCCAGGCCCGAGTAGCTGTTCATCAGGCAGATGACGACGGGCATATCGCCACCGCCGATGGGAATGACGATGAGAACGCCCAGCAGCAGCGCCAGCGCCGTTGCTCCCCAGAACCCGATCGCGGACGCCGGGTTCAGGATGAAGAAGACGGAGAGACCAGCCAGGACGAGCCCGAAGATGATGTTCGAGACATTCTGCAAGGGATACGTGATCGGGCGCCCCGGGATGAGCTCCTTGAGCTTTCCGGCGGCCACCAGGCTCCCGGTCAAGGTCACCCAGCCGATGACGACGCCGAGGATGATGGGCACCGTGATGATCGGCCCGGACTGTTGGCCCGAGGCCACGCGCTCCAGGATCTCGGCCGTGGCCACGAGCGCCGAGGCGGCGCCGCCAAAGCCGTTGAGGATGCCGACCATCTCCGGCATCATCGTCATGGGGATCCGGAGCGCCATGATGAGCCCCAGGACGGTGCCTACGGCCAGAGCGCCGCCGATCAGGCCGATGTGGCCGGTCGCACGGCCCGCGACCGTGGCCACGGCGACGATGAGCATGCCGAGCGATCCCACGAGATTGCCCGAGACCGCCGTGCGTGGTGACGCGAGCATCTTGAGCCCGACGATGAAACAGCAGGCCCCGACGAGGTAAGCGAGTTCGAGGCCAAAGGAGCCGGTCATCGTGCCGCTCCCTGGGTACCGGCGGCGGCCGGCTTCTTCTTCTTCGCGAACATCATCAGCATCCGGTGCGTGACGACGAAGCCGCCGACGACGTTAATCATCGCCAGGACGATGGCGATAACGCCCAGCCAGGTCGCCCAGTCCGACTGCCCATCCGCGGTCGCAATGAGCGCGCCGATGATCGTGATCCCCGAGATAGCGTTAGAACCAGAGGTCAGGGGGGTATGCAGGAGGGGCGGCACCTTCGAGATCACCTCGAAGCCGACGAAACAGGCCAGGGTGAAGACGGTGATCGCCGTGAGCAGTTGAGAGGCGTCCACGGGCTACTTTCCTTCCGCCGCGCCAAAGCGGACGCGGCCTTCATGGGTGACGAGCGTCGCCGCCACGAGTTCATCGGCGACGTCGATCGTGACGACCGGTTCCTTCGGCGCCAACGATGCGAGAAACGAGGCGAGATTGCGGGAGTAGGCGATGGAGGCGTGCTGGGCGACCCCGGAGAGCACGTCCTTCATGCCGACGATGGTGACGCCGCCGACGATGACGTCCTCGCCCGCCCTCGAGAGCGGGCAGTTGCCGCCCTGCTCGGCCGCGAGATCGATGAGGACCGTTCCCGGCTTCATCGCCTGGACCATCTCCTCGGTGACGAGGACGGGCGCCTTCCTGCCGGGGATGAGCGCCGTCGTGATGACGACGTCGGCCTGAGAGACGTGCTTCTGCATCAGCTCGCGCTGCTTCTTGAGAAACTCCTCGCCCTGCGCCTTTGCATAACCCCCGGAGTCCGCCAGATCCTTGGTCTCGATCGGGAGCTCGACGAACCGCGCTCCCAGGCTCTGGACCTCTTCCTTCACCGCTGGCCTCACGTCGTAGGCCTCGACCACGGCGCCGAGGCGGCGCGCGGTGGCGATGGCCTGGAGCCCGGCGACGCCGGCGCCGAGGATGAAGACGCGGGCCGGCGAGAGGGTGCCGGCAGCCGTCATCATCATGGCGAAGATCTTCGGCAGCCGCATCGCGGCCTCGATCACGCACCGGTAGCCTGCCAGCGAGGACTGCGACGAGAGCACGTCCATCGACTGCGCGCGCGTGATGCGCGGCAGGAGCTCCAGCGAGAAGGCGCTGGCTCCACGATCCGCCAGTCTCTTCAAGACCTCCGCGTTCTGGAACGGCGCGAGCATGCCGATGACGACCGTGCCGCTCCGCAGCGCGCCGACGACCGCGTCCGATGGGGCGCGCACCGCGAGAAGCACATCGGCGGCAGGGACGAGCGTCGCCGCGGTCCCGCCGACCTCCGCACCCTTCGCCGCATACTCGGCGTCCGTGAACCCGGCCGCCGCTCCGGCTCCGGGCTCCACGGCCACCGCAAATCCCGCCTTGACCAGCTTGGCCACCGTCTCCGGCACCAGCGCCACGCGCTTCTCGCCGCCCACCGCTTCCTTCAGGACCGTAATCTTCATAGGAAGGTCCATTTTCACCGGCCCCTCCCCAAAATCAAGCCCGACCTCTCCCGTCCCCTGCCCGCCCCCCACTCGTCGCTCGCCACTCGGAGGGCAATCCCTTACTCTCTCGCCATGTCAAAACGCACCCTCGCCCTCGGGCTCCTCGTCCTCGTTCTCTCCGCCCTGGCCTTCGCCGGATGGTGGTTCCTGCTCCGGTCCGGGGATGAGACCCTGCCGGACCCGCGGGCCCTCGTGCCGGCCACGACCGAGATCTACGCCGAGATCCCCTCGCTCGCGGGCACCCGCGAGACCCTGCGCGAGGCCGGCGCGATCACGGGCTTTCCGGTCGGGCTCGAGATGATCACCCGTCCGTTACCTCGGGTGATCCAGGATGCGCTCGCGAATCCGGCCGGCTTCGGCTTGGACGAGTCACGCCCACTCGGCATGGCCGCGCGCCTTGCCGGCGGCAGGCCCGTGGTCGTCGGCTTCCTTCCCGTCGACGATCTCGCGACCCTCGCGGAGGCGTTCAACGTCGAGGCCAGCGCGCTGCAGGCCGGCGAGCCCGTCGGGCTCGAGGGCGCCTTCGTCCTCTTCAGGCGCGGCTACCTGATCGCCGCCGCCCAGGCGGAACCCGTTGCCGACCTGGTGGCGCTCGACTCGGCGCCGTTGGTCATTCCTGCGCCACCGGCCGGGAGCCTGCTCAGTACCTATCTCTCCCCCGCCGCGATCACGGCCGCGCGCGATGCCGGCACCCAGATGGGCGCGGCGCTTCCGGGTTCCGCCCGACTCGGCGTCGCCTTCTTCACGTCCGCCCTGGAGTCCGTCAACGGCGTCCAGGCCAGCCTCGTGGGTTCTCCCAGGGCCTATGGCCTCCGCCTCATCCTCGATCTGAAGGACGGCAGCGGGCTCGGCGACGCCTTCAAGGACGCCGCAGGCGCGCCCTCGCTCGTCGATCACCTCCCGCCCGCGCGCATCATGGCCGGCGCGCGGGTCAATCCCGAGGGGATGCGACGAGCCTCCGCAAAGATGTTGACGGTCCTGGAACCCATCCTGGAGGACACGGAGGTGATCGCGGTCATGCGCGCCAGCCTCGACGTCATCAGCCGGGAGATGGCCGTCGCCTTCGTGAACTGGGAACCCTCCAAGCCCGCGGACGTCCTCTCCGTCACCCTCCAGACCATCCCCTCACAGGGCGCCGACGAATTCATCGGGCGCCTCGCCGCGCTCCGCGATCACGGCGTGAAGTCGATGAGCCGGCTGATGCGTGGCGCGGGGCTCGAGAATATCTCGCAGTCGGCGGAGACGCTCCCCGTCCTCGAACGCTCCGGCGTCTCCCTGGAGGGACTGGCCATCACGACCCATCTCAACCTGCAACCTCCCCCGGGCGCCGATTCCCAGGTCCTCGCGCTCTTCGCCCGCATGAACACCCAGCGCGTGGTGCAGAGATTCGGTCGGGTGCGATCGGGCGAGCAGGACTTCTACCTCACCGTGACCGGTGACGATACGGCCCTCATCGACGAGGCCCTGCGTCGCGCCCGGACACCGGAGGCGCCGGGCGCCGCCTGGAAGGAAGCCCTCGGCGACCTGGGGGATAAGCTGGTCGGCTGGGCGCTCATCGACGTCGCGGCCTTCAAGCCGGTCACGCCCACAGCCGGTGACGACGCGGCCCCTCCGACCGCCTCCCCGACCGGTCCGCCGGCGACCATCGCCCTGCGCTTCCAGGGACGATCCCTCGCCCTCGACCTCTCGATTCCCAAAGAAGCCATCAAGCAACTGGTACGGTAGAGGATCGGGGGGGAAGGCGCGACATGGGAGCTACCCCACCCGTGATCGCACTCGAATCCGTCTCGCTTGCTCGTCCCGGATTCACGCTCGGTCCCGCCTCCCTGCGCTTGGAGGCAACCACGCCCGGCTCCTCCCTGACCGTCCTCGTCGGTCCCTCGGGCTCGGGCAAGAGCACGCTCCTCGCGCTCGCCGCCGGTCTCCTGCCCCCCACGGCCGGGATCGTCCGCCACGCGGGGCTCGACCTGCGAACCCTCGGCGACGTCACGCGCGCCGCCACGCGCCGACGTATTGTGGCCTTCGCCGCCCAGCAACCGCTCTTCTTCGCGGAACAGAGCGTCCTGGGGAACCTCGCGGAAACGGCTCGAAGGAGATTGGGCCCCACGTCCGGCCGCCTCCCGGCCCTCGACGGAGAGAAAGAGGCGCGCGCGGCGCTGGCGAGCGTGGGACTGGACCACCTCGCCGACCGTCCTCCCTCCTACCTTTCCGGCGGCGAGCAGGCACGCGCCAACGTGGCGCGGGCCCTCTGTGGCAAGGCCGCCACCATTCTCCTCGACGAGCCGACCGCCATGCTCGACGCGGCCACCGCGAGCACCATCCGTGCCCTGCTTGTCGCGCGGTCGGCGCAATGCCCGTTGCTCATCGCCACCCACGACGAGGAGCTGATCGCGAAGGCGAGCGTGGTGCTTCGCCTGGAGAACGGGCAGGTGATCGCGTGAGCATCGTGGCCACGAGCGGCTCGAACGAGGGCGCGCACAAGCGAGCGATCGCCCGTCCGCGGGTACCGCCGCCGCCCTCCGTTCGGCTCGCGCGTCGCCTTCCCGCCATCGCCGCCCTCGTCGTCGCCTTCCTCCTCGCCGCGGCCGGCGCCGCCGGCCTGCATGTCCGCGCCGCGGTCGCGTCCTGGATCAACCAGGGCCTCCCCGAGGACGCGCTCATCGTCTCCCCCACCCGGATCGCCCTCGGCCCGCTCTCGCTGGGCGGGAGCGCCGTGCCCGAGACGCTGTACGGCGAGCTGGGCCGCGATCCCGATGTCGCGGCGATCGCGATCGAGGAGGCCTTGACGGTGCCGGCGCGCGTGCACGGGAGCCTGGCCGGCCGCGGCTACGGCAGTGACGTCGCCGTCCTGGGCGTGGACGCGACCGCGCTGGCCTGGCTGGCGCCCGAGATCGATCCCGGGGAGTTCCGGGACATGGAGCCTCTACCCGTGCTCGCCCCCCGCATCCTCCTGGATGCCTACAACAACGCCTTCGCCCCCGCGCAGGGCCTTCCCCGCCTCTCGGCAAGTGCCTTCATCGGGCGAACCTTCACGCTCGAGGCCGGCGCCTCTTCCCTGGGTTCCAGTCCCCAGGGGCCGCGCGCCGTCACGGCGCGTCTCGCGGGCTTCGCGGGGCGCGGAGAGTTGCTGGGCGTTCTCGCGCCGATCGCGTGGGTACGAAAGATGAACGCGGCCTACGACGGCGAAGAGGCGCGGCGACTCATTGTCTTTCCCCATTCGCCGGCAGGCGCCGAGCGCCTCGTGATCGCGCTCCGCGCGCGTGGCCTCGAGGTCAGCGATCCCGGCGAGCGATCCCGACAGCTCGCGCAACTCGACCTCATCCTCGCGGCCGCCGCGATCGTCGTCGCTCTCATCCTCGGGCTCCTCGGCGCCACCAGCTCGGCCGCGGGCGCCGCCGCTCTCATTCTCGCCCGCCGCGAAGAAGCCGAGCTCCTGCACCAGCTGGCCGAGCCTCGCGGCGCCATCATCCGCCACTTCGCCAGAATGCTCGCCGGGCCCGTCACGGTGGGCGCGGCCTGGGGCACGGCCCTCGGGATGGCGTTGACGCTCCTGGCCGTCCCCGAGATCGCCGCCGGCTTCTCCCTCCCCGGTGCCGCCGCATCGCCGTCATCGCTGGGACTCGCCGCCGCGCTCGCCGCGCTCGCGCCGGTGCTGGCCGCCCTCGTCGGCGCGGGCGTCGCCGGCGTTGTTCTCATCCCGCGCTGGGAGGATCGCCGATGATCGCCTGGGGCCTCCTGGGCACGGGCCGCATCAACGGCGCCATCATCCCCGCCGTCCGCGACTCGGGGATCGCCACCATCGCCGGAATCGCCAGCAGGGACAAGGCGCGCGCCGAGGCCTACGCGGCCGAGCGCGGCATCCCGCGAAGCTATGGATCGTACGAGGAGCTCCTGGCCGATCCCGGCATCGACGTGATCTACAACGCCCTGCCGAATGCCCTGCACGCCCCCTGGACGATCCGCGCCCTGGAGGCCGGCAAGCACGTCCTCGTCGAGAAGCCGTTCGCGATCGCCCGGCGTGAAGTCGACGCGATCTTCGCGGCCGCGGCGCGCGCCGGGAGGATCGTCGTCGACGGTGCCATGCACCGCTACCACCCGCGCCTCCACGCGCTCAAGCGCGCGATCGACGAGGATCGCATCGGCTCTCCGCTCTTCTTCCGCGGCACCTTCACCCTGGACCTCGGCCGCCCCGACAACGCGCGATGGGATCCAGGGCTTGGCGGCGGATGTCTCTGGGACGTCGGGTTCTACCCCGTCAGCGTCGCTCGCTACGTGGCAGGCGCGATGCCCGTGGCCATGGAAGCATCCGCGCGCCGGACCGGCCGGGGCGTCGACGAGCATTTCACCGCCACGCTCCGCTTCGCCGGCGGCATGACCGCGCAGATCGCGGCCTCTTTCGCCGCACAGTACCGCACCCACATCGAGATCGTCGGCACGTCCGGGCTCCTCCGCCTCGAGCTCCCGTTCCGCCCCGATGAGCCCGGTTCGCGGCTCCTCCTCGTCCGGGGCGACGCGGAGTCCGAGATCGCGGTCGACCGGAATCCCGGCCGTTACCGCGCCGAGGTCGACGAGATGCACGAGCGGATCGCGACGGGACGCCCCGCATCCCTCGACCCCGAGGAGACGCGCGATGTCATCGCCCTCATCGAGAACCTGCATCTCCTCACCCCGTGAAAAGCGTGGTATCGTCCGTGATGGAAAGGGAGGAACCCCGTGACCCGTGATCTCCTGAAAGGGCTCAGCCGATTCCGGAAGGACTTCTTCCCGGAGCTCGAGGCCCACTACCGCGAGCTCGTCGAGAAGGGCCAGTCACCGCGCACGCTCTTCATCGGCTGCTCGGATTCGCGAGTGCTCCCGGACCTCTTCACCGGCGCCGCTCCCGGCGACCTCTTCGTCGTCCGCAACGTCGGCAACATCGTCCCCCCCTTCGAGAACGACAACGGACACCACGGCGTCTCGGCCGCGATCGAGTACGCCGTCGAGGTCCTGGGCGTCCGGGACATCGTCGTCTGCGGCCACTCCCACTGCGGAGCGATCCGCGCTCTCTACGAGCCGCCCCCGTCGGCAACCCCGCACATTAGAAGCTGGCTGGAACTCGCGGCGCCCGCCCGCCTGGACGCTCCGCTGTCGGACGAGGTCCTGAAGCGCACCGAGCAGCGCTCCATCGTCCTCCAGCTCGACCGCCTCATGGACTTTCCATCGATCCGCACCCGCGTCGAGTCGGGCGAGATCGCCCTGCATGGCTGGCACTACGTGATCGAGGACGGCCTCGTCCACATCCTCGATCTCGACTCCGGGGAGTTCCGCCCGCACCGCTGATAGCCGCTTAGCCCAAATCATTCGCACGTTTCCACCACAGAGAACACAGAGGACACAGAGAAAGCCAACACGGCGGGCAAAGATGCAAGATTGTGCCGATTCAAGCCGTTGCTGTATCAGCCACAAACTGTGGTGAGTAGGAGAGAAACTGTTTATTGGTCAGGATTCTTCTCTTTTGCCTTCCTCTGCGGTCTCTGTGATCTCTGTGGTGCGAACTTATGAATAAACCAGGTTAGGCCTCCTCGGCGCGGGCCAGGACAACGACGGCCGCGAAGAGGAGGACTCCCCCCGCCACGGCGCGTGGCGAAGGAGTCTCCCCGTATAAGACCCATGCGCCTCCCATCGCCAGCGGCAGGACGAAGAGCGCCAAGGGGCCGCCCAGCCGCGTCGGGAGGTGGCGATAGGCCGCGGTGAGCCCCGACTGCGCCGCGGTCGCCGCGAGCGCGATACCTGCCAGCGGTCGCCAGGTGGCGGCGGTCAACCCCAGGGCATGGCCTTCTCCCCAGGCTCCGGGCAAGGCCACGATCGCGCTGACGACGAAAAAGATCGCGAGGATGGGGAGCGTGGCGTCGCCATCCTTGCGGAGCGCCCTCAGCGAGAAGACGGCAACCCCGGAGAAGAGGCCTGAGAGCAGCCCGTAGAAGGCTCCCATCGTCGCCCACGTGTCTCCGGCCGGCCAGACCATGAGCAACACTCCGCCCCACGCCGCCAGGATGGCCGCCCAACCCGTCGGCGCGATCCGTTCGCCCAGGAACCGCGACGCCAGGAGCGCGGCGATGATGGGGTTGAGATAGCAGAGCGCGGTCGCAGTGCCGAGGTCGACCCGCACGATCGAGAGGAAGTAAAAGAGAAGCGCCAGCGCGCCAGCAGCGCCGCGGAGGGCCAAGAGGCCCGGCCGTCGCCCCCACAGGGACTGCCTGGTCAGAATCGCGATCGGGAGGATGCAGAGGAGACCCAGGACCCCGCGCCAGAGCATGGCCGTGTGGGGCCCGGCGACCTCCCGTTCCCCACGCAGGATGACGCCCATCACGGCGAATCCCAGCGCAGCCACCAGCATCAGGGCGACGCCCTGCGAGCGCGACACCGGTCGCGGGCGAGACGCGGATCGAGGACCCGAATCCGATCCCGGGACCTCTCGGTGCCGCGAGCTTGCCGATAAATCGTCCTTCATCATGGGAGCTCGATACTCTACCATCATTCGATCGTCATGACCCGCCGTCGCCTGATCTTCGTTCTCTCCGTCCTCGCGATCGCCGCCTGCGCGTGGCTGATCCGTTCCTGGTTCCAGGCGCCGGCTCAGACCGCGGCCCAGGTGGAGACCTTCGAGCGCATGCAGCTCCTCGGGCTCCTCCGCGCCGACTGGCTGAAGGCCGGCGGCACGCTCTCCGAGACCGAGGCGCGCCGCGCGGCGCGCGGCGACTCCGCCATCCACCTGCTCTTCCTCGGCATTGACCGGCGCAAGAACGAGCGCGGACGTTCCGACGCCATTCACCTCCTGAGGCTGGAACCCGGCCAGGCCACGATCTTCTCCGTGCCCCGCGATGCGCTCATCTTCATCCATGGCGACTCGCGCCCCGACAAGATCAACCATTGCTACGCCTACGGTGGCCACGCCCTCCTGGACCGCAAGCTCGAGGACCTCCTCGGCATCACGATCGACGGCTACCTCGAGGTCGACCTCCAGACGTTCGTCAGCGTCGCCCGGTTCGCCAAGACCGTCACGCTCGACGGTCGCCTCATCGGCGCGGAGGATATCTTTTCGAAAATTGACGGCCTGCTCTCGTGGCTCCGCAACCGCTCCATTCCCGGCGGGGATATCCGCCGCGTCGCTCGCCAACAGCTCTTCATCGCCAAGTCCCTCGACTGGACGCTCTCCTTGTACCGCCAGCACCCCACCGTCCTCAAGGGCGCCGTCGTCTCGATCCTCAAGACGCTCCCCACGGACATCACCGTCGACCAGGTGATGGTGCTCTGCCAGATCTACGCCGACGACGCGCTCATGGCCGCCCACGCCGCCGGGGACTCGCGACCCGAGTGGCCGCAGGCCACGAGTCGCACGATTGCGCGGCTCGAGCGCTTCATCCTCCCGGGCACGCCCATCCTCGTGGACCCCCGCACCGGCGCCCGCGTCGAGAGTTCCGCTTTGACGGGAAGCCGAGCCGATTCGCCGACCCATGCGTTGGCCCCCGGCGCGCTGTCGTCCGCCGCCTCGACGCCGCCCACCGCCACGCCTGCAGGAGCCGGGGAAGACGGCCAGGGTCGTCCGGCGCGGTTCACGGAGACGACGACGATTGGGCCGCTCGCGACGCCGACCGGTCCCCCCCACGCCGCCGATCGGTCCGGCGGGCCGGCCGCCCTGCCGGTCGCCGTTACCGCGCTCGCGGGCGAGGATTCCGGCCCCCTGTCCGTCTACCAGCTCGAACCGGAGACAAGACTGAAAGTCCTCCTGGGCAAGTGGCGGTCCCAGGGCCTGCGCCAGAACTACGAGGACCGCGACGAGCTCATGAAATAGCACGGCAGGCTGTGCATATCTGCTCGAATCATCGTTTGCCGCCCTGCTGATAACGCCTTAGATTTCAGGAACTCGTCCATGGCCCGTCCTCGCTGGATCCTCGAACCGCTTGTGCCGGCCCTGATCGCCTTGACGTTGCTGGCCGTCGATGTCTGGCTGACGCGTGACGGATCGTTCACCCTGGTGCCTGGTTCCGTGGATGCCGCGGCATCGACCCGAGCGGCGCAGAATCGATCGTCCCTTTCACCGCCTCGCGTGGCGAGCGCCGGATCCGATTCCCTGGCGGCGTCACCAATCTCCCCGGGTTCCTCGTCGAACCCCGCCTGGAGCCCTCTTCCCGTGCAACGCGTGAACCGCGCGCAAGAGGGTCGCTGGGAGATCGTCATCGATCCCAACGCGCTCTTCGACGAGCCCCTCTATCCCGGGCCCCGCTCGGGCGATCGGCGGATCGCGGCCTTTCCCCCGGCATGGACACCGGACGACACGGAACTGCGCGCCTGGGACACGACCGCCTACCGCATCCGCGCCGGTGACCTCCTCGATCTCTTCGTCTGGGGACAGGACAACCTCTCCGGCAAGTTGCTCGTCGGGAGAGACGGCACGATCGTCGTGAAGCTCGGAGGTTCCGTCGCGGTCTCCGGGTTGACCGTCGACCAGGCCGGCGCCCGCATCGCCCAGCGCCTGCGTCGTTACCTCGTCTCCCCCGCCGTGACGGTCTCCGTTGCCGAGTTCGGGGGCAAGGACGTGGTCGTGGTCGGTGAGGTCGAAGTCCCGGGGCCCCTCGCCATCGATCGCCCCACGCGCCTCCTGGACGTCCTCATCCAGACGCGCTGGAAGCGCGACGTCGCCGATCTCTCCAACATCAAGGTCGCCCGCGGCGATTCGACCGCCACGTATGACATCAGCGCCGTGCTCCGCGGGGTCGATCTCTCGCCCAACATCCTCGTCGAGGCCGGCGACCTGGTGATCGTCCCGAACCGCGAGCAGGCGATCAGCGTCCTCGGCGCCGTCCTGAAGCCCGGAAAATACAACTTCTCGCGGGACCGGACGATGCGGATCCGGGATGTCCTCATCGAGAGCACGCTCTGGACACCCAAGGCCAACATCGCCCGCGCGCTCATCCTCCACCCCGACGGCTCCATGGATCCCGTCAACATGAACGCGCTCTGGTTCCAGGGAGACGCCCGCGAGGACCGCGTGGTCCGTAACGGCGACGCGATCATCATCCCCGAGCTGACCGAGGTCGGCGTCTACGTCCTCGGCAAGGTCTCGCGAGCGGGCCTGTACACCCGCTCGGGTTCCTTCAATCTCCTCCAGGCGCTCTCCCTCGCCGGGGTCTCCACCTTCCACGCCCGGCTCTATGACGTCCGCGTCGTGCACGGGTGGCCGGGCAATCCCGTCGTCCGGCGGTACAGCGTCCGCGCTCTCCTCGACGGCGACCTCTCGCAGAACGTCGAGCTGGAACCGGGCGACGTAATCTTCGTCCCCGAGGGCGTCCTCTCCTACACGCTCCAATTCTGGAACGCGCTCCTCAGCCCCATCGGCGGCACTGCCTCCGCGATCGAATCCGTCGATGCCGCCCGCGAGACGCTCGAGGGCGACAGCAGGCGCTAGGGGCGCGCGCGATGGCGGAGAACGACCAGCCCGCGGGCGCCCTCGCCCTTCAGCACTACCTCAGCGTCTTTCGCAAGCGGTGGATGCTCTCGCTCATCGCGTTCCTCAGCGTTCTCGTGACGACCGTGCTGTACGAAGCGGGCAGGGCGCCTTCGTATTCCTCCTCGGTCGAGTTCCTCATCAAGCCGGAGCCGCTTGCGGAGCAGGTCCGCAATCTCCAGCCGGCCGCGCGCAAGCGCGTCTCCGACCTGAACTTCCAGTACTACGTCGAGCACGCGCGATCGGACGCCTGCATCGAGCAGGTCATCGCCTCGGGCGTCCTGGGCAGCCCGCCCCCGGCCAAGTCTCCCGCCTGGCTCAACCTCTTCGAGGTCATCCTGCGCACGGTGACGACCAGCCAGGTCGGCGAGCGCCGGTTAGTGCGCGTCACGGTGACGGGCCGCAATCCGGACCAGGTCTACCAGATCGCCAACGCCTTCGGCCCCGCCTATGTCGAATCCCTCAACCAGGATCTCCTGTCGGGAACTCAGCGCATGATCGAATACGTCGATCAGGAGATCGAGAAGACCGAAATGGAGATCGCGCACTATCGCGAGCGCATCGGCGATGATCGCGTGGAGCCAGGGATGACATCCGTGGCGGCGTCCGATCCTGCCCTTCTCCTGGAGACCCGTCGCTCGCTTCGCCGCCGCATGCAGGCGGTCCTGCGGCTCGGCGCCGCGCTCGATGACGGCGAGGCGCCTTCCGTCGAGGAGATGGAGGTTGCCATCAGCGGGCTGATGGACGGGGTTCCCCCGTCCCTGGCCGGATCGCTCGGGGGGACGGCGCGCGAGCAGATGGAGGCGGCGCGCGGCGTGTACACCGAGAAGGTCACGGCGTATCGTCGACTCGCGCGCACCCTCACCGACCTCCACCCGGAGAGGGCCGCGGCACGAGCCTCGCTCTACGAAGCCGCCGCGGAACTGATCGCCCACCTGGAGCTCTGGTACCGCGTCGCCGACGCCCAGCTCGCCGAGCGACAGGAAGCGGCCCGCGCCGCGGCACCGCCCGCGCTCGTCGCGGCGGCCGAGCATGCGGATTCCCTGCTCGTGGGTCCGCTCAACCGCGCCCGTCACCGCACCGAGTTGACCCTGAGGGAGAACCTCCTGCAGGAGCTGGTGCGGAAGAAATCGAACCTCCAGGTCGATCTCGCCGGACGGGAGAACATGGCCGAATGGGTCCGGCCGGCGATCCGTCCCACGACGGTGGACTTGCCAAGCTTCGGTCGGATCCTGCCCGTGAGTTTCGCCCTGGGCCTGATGGTCTCCATCGCCGTGGTAATCCTCGTCGAGTCCCTCGATGCGTCCATCAAGACGCCGTTCAGCGCCGAGTCCGCCCTGGGCAAGCGCGTGCTCGGCATCGTGCCCCGCTTCTCGGCCGCGACCGGCCACGATCCCGGGGCCCACCTGGTCGTCAGCGCGCGCCCAGCCTCGACCGAATCCGAATCCTACCGCTCCCTCGCCCACAAGCTGGACGTCCTCCCCCAGCGCTGGCTCGTCCTCACGAGCACGGGACCGCAGGAGGGCAAATCGACCACCTCCGCCAATCTCGCCCTGGCTCTTGCGGAGATGGGGCGGCGCGTGCTCCTCGTCTCCGCGAACCTGCGCCGGCCGACCCTTCATACCTTCTTCAAGATCCCCGAGGCCCCGGGTCTCCGGGACGTCATCCTGGCCGACATGCCGCTCAAGGACGCGATCCGGCCGAGCGGTCACGCGCGTCTCGACGTCCTGCCGTCGGGCACGCGCAGTATCGGCACGATCGCGTCCGTGATCACGTCTCCCCGGCTCGCGGAGATCCTCCGCGGCGCCTGCGGCGACTATGACTTCGTCATCACCGATGTCCCGCCCTGCGCCCCGGTCTCCGACGCGCTCAACTTTGCCCGGGCCGCCGATGGCGTGATCCTGATCTACATGATCGGCAAGGCCTCCGAGGCCTCCGTGACCGGCGTCATTCGCTCGATCGAGGATGTCGGCGGCACCATCCTGGGCGTGGTGATGAACGACGTCCGCGGCGTCGCTTCTGCGTATGGCTATGGGTATGGCTATGGGTATGGCTACGGATACGCGTCGGAGGATGATCGCCGATGACGGGGACAAGGCCGGCTCCGCGGCGCCGATACCTGGCGCCGGTCGTCGTCATCGTGCTCCTGCTGGGCCAGGCGGCGTTCCTGTATCTCACGCGCCCCGCGCCGCCCGCTCCCGTGCGGGCCGCCGCCGGCGACGACGATTCGGCGCGCGTCGGTTCCATCGCCGGGAGGGTTGTGATTCGGTCGGCCCTGGGAACGCGCGAGGCTCAACTCGAGGATCGCCTGCTGCCGGGAGACCGCATCCAGACCGGGGAGCATGGCGGGGCCACGATTGAGCTGGAGCACGTAGGCGCGATTCGGCTGGACGCCGGGAGCCTCCTGGAGCGAACGTCGGCAACGGGCGCACGGGCCGAGTTCTACCTGCACGCGGGTCGCATGCTCGTCCAGACGACGTCCGCGGGCGAGACCGAGCTCCCGGTATGCCACACGCCCCACGCGACGTTCCACGCGGAGCCGGGACAGGAGAACGAGTACCTGGTCCTCGCCGAACCCTGATGCCATCGCCAGCATCGGAGGCGGGCCCCGCAACCCGCGACCGGGCGGCCCGTGGCCGGGCGGCC
>CAZJQD010000011.1:14625-17431 GCA_964548165.1 uncultured bacterium | reverse complement strand
CCGGGCGGCCCGTGGCCGGGCGGCCATGCGCGCGTGTCTCGTGGGCCTGCTCGCGGCCTTCGCGCTGGCTTCAGGAACTGTTGATCCGGCGGCCGCGACGGAGACTCTCGGCCGCGCGCGCACGATCCTCGATGTCCGGCGCGGCGCCGTCAGGACGCAGGCGGCACACGAGGAACGCCTGGTCACGCGCGGCGAGAGCGTGACGATCGCGGCCGGGCGCGTCCACGACCACCGCGTGATGACGCCCGCTTCCCTCCCCCGAAAAACCATCCTGGCCGTGCTCGTCGGATCGGTCACCGCCCAGCCGCGAAGACCGGCAAACGCGCGGCCTCTCCTGGTCCCCGCCGGCCACGAGGCCGTCTTTGGCGCGCAGGAGCCCACGCTCGCGGCAATCAATCCCGCGCGCTTGCTCCTCGCCCGGATGCTGGCGGAACCTGCCTCGGGGCCGGCGAACGCAAGCCAACTCTCGGCGGCGGTTCGCGCCTCGCTCTCACGACTCAACGCGGTCGCGGCCGAGCGCTTGCGCCAGCGCCAGGCCTCCGCTCTTCGAGGTCTCGCCGTGGCGGACTGTCGCATCGGCTCGCGCGCGCTGGCCACCCTTCTCGAGGAATTCGACGAGATCGAGCGGCTCACGCAAGCCGTCGATGTCGCCTTCAGGGTCGCGGATTGGAAAGCGCTCGGCGAGAATGGAGCCGAGGCTCGCTACGCGGCCGCGGTGGCGCTCTCCCCTCGCGTCGCGCCGGACTTGCGCGCCGAGATCGCCGTTGCCGGCACCGTGCGCTATCGAAGACTCGCCGGCGCGTGGCGGTTCGAGAGCTTCACGCTCAGCCATGCCTCGGTTGATACCCGGAAGCTCCCTGTCGCCTTCGATCGCCTCAACGACCTCCTTGCCCCCTGACGGTAGCAGGTCGATCTCTTTCCCTATATGCTCGCCCTCGGGCGCATGATCGATTTCTCTTTTGAGCGTGATCCGTTCGAGGTCACTCCCGATCCGAAGATGGTCTTTCGGCATCCGCAATTCGTGGACGCCCTGGAGGCCCTGGAGCGGGGACTCGGCGCCGGCAAGGGATTCCTCGTCTTCACGGGAGAAGTGGGCGCCGGCAAGACCACGCTCCTGAGGACCTTCCTCGCCTCGCCCCATCCCAACCTGGAGACCGCCGTCATCCTCAATAGCGGCCTCTCCGCCGATGAGCTCCTCCTGGCCATCGCCGAGGACCTTGGCCTCGGGTGCGGACCCGGATACTCCCGCAAGGCGCTCCTCGATCTCCTCCAGGGTCACCTGCTCGACGCCTTCGCCGCCGGAAGGCGAACCGCGGTCTTCATCGACGAGGCCCAGCACCTTGACTTCGAGGCGCTGGAACTGGTGCGGATGCTCTCCAACCTCGAGACCGACACCGACAAGCTGATCCAGGTCGTTCTCTTCGGCCAGGATCCTCTCCGCGAGATGCTCGCGAGCCCCGAGCTCTTTCAACTGCGCAGTCGCGTCGCCGTTCACCGTCACCTGCGCCCGCTCGAAGAAGCCGATACGGCCGCCTACGTCCTTCACCGGCTGGCCTCGGCTGGTCCCCGGGCGCCCGTGACCTTCTCGCCCGCCGGCCTGCGCCGCCTGCACGAGATCGCGCGCGGTCTCCCGCGCCTCATCAACATCCTCGCCGACGGCGCCCTGAGGATCGCCGCGGCCGCGGACTGCATGATCGTCGATGAACACCACGTCGCGGCGGCGCAGGGCGAGTTCGCCGACCTCGAGCTCGATCCGCCACGGTCTCCGTTGCGCGGCCTCGAGAGGCCCGCGATGGTCGCCGCGATGCGACCGATCGCCCCGCGGGAATCGGAAGCCTCAGCCGGATGGAACCCCACACCGCAGGAACACACGTCCGGGGCCGGGGAACCCGCTCGCAGGAACGTGGCCGCCCTCATCGCCTGGCTCCTGCTCTTCGCCGTCGTGGTGGTTGTCGGCTACAGGGGCTGGCACGCCCGACAATCCGCGGCCGAGCGGATCGCGCCGGCGACCACGGCCACCGAGTCGCACCCGAATACGCTCTCTCCCCTGGCCTCCCCGGAGCCGGTGCCGACCTTCCCCGAGGCGCCTGCCGATCTCTCTTCCTGGGATCCCGCCGTGGTCGCCGCCTTCCTCGCCGCCTCGGGCCTCCACACCGCGTTCGAGCCCCAGCCGACGGAACTCGCCGATCCCACTGCCTTCGCGGCCACGCTCGGACGCACCCTGGCCGAAATCCCCGCGGACTCCTCGATCCTCAGGGCCGTCGGACTCCCCGCGCTCGTTCGCCTCTCGCATAACCCCGAGTCCTCGGCGCTCGTTCGTCCGGCGCCCGGCCACGACGACCTCGCGGAGATCCACGACCTGGCCGGCATCCGCTCCGTGCCTTGGAGCAGGCTTGTCCTGGAGCCGGGCGGAGAGGCCCTCGTGGCCGTGCCCGCGGGAGTCGCGCTCGACGGCGAAGAAAGCCCCGCGTCTGTCCATCGTCTCCAGGACGCGCTCTTCGCCGCCGGCCATTACGAGGGCCCGCGCACGGAGAAGCTGGACCCCGCGACGATAGAGGCTATAGTCGACTTCCAGCGCGTTCAGCAGATCCCGACGACGGGCAGGGCCGATGCGGCCACGATCCTGGCCCTCGTGCGCCTCGGGGTCTGGAGACCGTAGAATCGCCCGCTCCGCGGTTCACGCGCAGCCTGTCGCCGCCGCTCTTTTTTGACCGGGGATCGGCAGATCTTGACAGGCACAAGCGGCATCCACAGGGTTAACTGTCGCAGATTCAACGTGGCACATCACTTGCTCTTATTTGAGAGC
>CAZJQD010000011.1:0-14525 GCA_964548165.1 uncultured bacterium | reverse complement strand
GAGCAACAGGACGGTTTCAGGGCGCTCCCGATCAGCGGCAACGATCGGGTCCCGGGCCGCCTGAACTTTTCGGGAGGGTCACGAGAGATGACGCCTAAAGATATTACGCAGATGATCAAGGACAAGGGCATCAAGTCCATCGACTTCAAGTTCCAGGACTTCCCTGGCCTCTGGCAGCACTTCTCGATCCCGGTCGAGGACTACTCGGAGGACATCTTCGAGGACGGTCTCGGCTTCGACGGATCCTCGATCCGCGGCTGGAAGAAGATCAACGAGTCCGACATGCTCGTGATGCCGGACGCGGAGACGGCGTTCATCGACCCGTTCATCGCCTGGCCCACCCTCTCGCTCATCTGCAACATCTGCTACCCGCAGACGAAGGAGCGCTACGAGCGCGATCCCCGGTCCATCGCCCAGAAGGCCGAGCAGTACCTCATCAGCTCCGGCATCGGCGACACGTGCTTCATGGGACCGGAAGCCGAGTTCTTCATCTTCGATGACGTTCGCTTCGGCACGAACCAGTACGAGAGCTACTACCACCTCGACTCCGTCGAGGGCATCTGGAACAGCGGCCGCGAGGAGAGCCCGAACCTCGGCTACAAGGTCCGCCACAAGGAGGGCTACTTCCCCGCGCCCCCGATGGACAAGTTCCAGGATCTCCGCGACGAGATGGTCAAGGAGATGCTCAATTGCGGGATCCACGTCGAGCGCCAGCACCACGAGGTCGCGACGGCGGGCCAGGCCGAGATCGACATCAAGTTCAATCCCCTGGTGAAGGTCGCCGACCAGCTCATGCTCTTCAAATACATCATCAAGAACGTCGCCTACCGCAACGGCAAGACCGTCACGTTCATGCCCAAGCCCCTCTTCCAGGACAACGGCTCCGGCATGCACACCCACATCTCCATCTGGAAGGGCGGCCAGAACCTCTTCGCCGGCAAGGGCTACGCCGGACTCTCGGAGATGGCCATCCACTTCATCGGCGGCCTTCTCAAGCACGCCCACTCGCTCATCGCGCTCACCAACCCGACGACGAACTCCTACAAGCGGCTCGTGCCGGGCTACGAGGCCCCGGTCAACCTGGCCTACAGCCAGTCGAACCGCTCGGCCTGCATCCGCATCCCGATGTATTCCTCCAGCCCCAAGTCCAAGCGCGTCGAGTTCCGCTGCCCCGATCCCTCGTGCAACGGCTACCTCGCCTTCGCGGCGATGCTGATGGCCGGCATGGACGGCATCGAGAACAAGATCAACCCGGGTTCACCCCTCGACAAGAACATCTACGACCTCTCCCCCGAGGAGAAGAAGGGCGTGCCGTCCGCGCCCGGCTCGCTCGACGAGGCCCTCAACGCCCTCGAGAAGGATCATGCGTATCTTCTCAAGGGCGACGTCTTCACCAAGGACGTCATCGAGTCGTGGATCGGCTACAAGCGCGAGGCCGAAGTCGACGCCCTGCGCCTGCGTCCGCACCCCTACGAGTTCCACCTCTACTTCGACCTCTGAGATCGTTCGTCAGCGGATCTCCGGACAAGCCGGTGGCGGGAAACCGCCACCGGTTTTTTTAATTCAGGATTCCTTACTTGAGCCCGAAAGCGACGAGTGAGGCCTTGCGGCCGGGGAGCGCCAGTTCTCCCAAGGCCGTCCACGGCAAGGAGCTCAAGTCGGGCGGCAACGCGTCCATGATGCGCGCGGAGATCAGGAGGGAATGACCGCACGACTTGGTGCTTCCCTCGAGGCGCGACGCGGTATTGACGGCGTCGCCGATGACGGTGAACTCGAGCCGGGTCTCGGCACCGGCCACGCCGGCTATCACTTCGCCGGAATGAATCCCGATCCCCGGCTCCAGGGGAAGTTTCACATCCTGCTTCAGATCGATGACAGCGTTGCGCATGGCGAGAGCGCATCGGACGGCGTCAGCCTCCGCGCCATCCCTGCGATCCATTCCGAAGATGGCTAACATACCGTCCCCGATGAACTTGTCGACGACGCCCCCATGCCTTCGCACCTGCGCTACCATGGCCGAGAAATACGAGTTGAGATCGCGGACTAGTCTCTCCGGCTCGGCCTCCTCGGCATGGGCTGTAAATCCGCGTAGATCCATGAAGAGGAGCACCAGGTCCCGCCTCGTCCCGAAACGGGCTCCGCCCGTCTCGACGAGCTGCTCGGCCACCTCGGGACTGAAGACCTTTTCGAGGACGTGGCGAACCCTGGCCCTGTCGCGGAGTCCCACGATCATGCGGTTCGTATGGTCCGCGATGAACCCGAACTCGTTCCGGGTCGCCACGGGCACGACGCGTTCGAGACGGCCCTGGGCCACGTCGTCCAGGACGCGGACCTGCGACGAGAACAGGAGTCCCAGGTTCCGGGACCAGGCCATGATGATGGCCAGAGCATAAGCGCCCGTGACCACCGCCACGAAGACTAGCTCCATCACGAGCTCGCGACGGGTCACCATCATCGACTCGCCCATGGAAAGATCATGAAGGGAGAGGAGCACGATATCGACGGTCCCGAGAAGTATGCCGGCGCCGGCTATCCCCACAAAAGTCCGCGAGACGGAGAGTGGTCGGCCGGTAAGACTCACATGCCCTGACGGGTCCTTGTTGAGCGCGCGGATCACGCTCCGCTCTCGCGCCAGGGCCAGGTCGAGCGAAACGGCGAATCCGACGGTCAGGAAACCCATGGCCAGCTTGAATCCGCTTCCCAGGGGGAAGCCATGCACGACCCGGTCGATCAGCGCGGCCGCTGCGGCCGCCAGGAGGAACGCCCCGAACTCGACGCGGAACTGCACCAGCGCCTGGCCCGGCATCGGTGCGGATTCCACCCAGCGGCGCTCCGCCCACATCCTCGAACACCAGGCAACCGCGAGAGACAGGAAAACGACGCGCCCCAGTTGACCATGCGAGAGGCACGCGATGAAGGGGCAGACCTGCCGCCCGAACACGACCAATATCCCGCCGGCAACGGCATAATGAACAAGGGATCGCACCAGCAACTTCATAGGCACGGGAGTCTACCGTACGGCCACACCTGGTCCTACTCCGCTGCCAACGCCTCGACGGGGTCGAGCTGGGCGGCGCGGCGGGCGGGAAGAACACCGGAAGCAATGCCGACGATGAAACTGGTAGCCAGCGCCAGGACGATGAAATGCAGGGGTGTCGAGAGCGGAAGCCCGGGGACGAAGAGGTGCAGGGCGAACGAGATCCCCAGGCTCACCGCCAGGCCGATGATACCGCCCACCGTGGAGAGGAGCGCGGCCTCCCCGAGGAACAGGAGCAGGATCTGCCGCTCCGTGGCGCCCAGGGCCTTCGAGAGCCCGATCTCGCGGGTCCGCTCGTTCACCGAGATCCACATCATGGTGAGGATGCCGATGGCGCCCACCAAAAGAGAGATCGCCGCGATGCCGCCGACGGCGTAGTTGATGATCTTGAGGATGTTGTCGAGCGAGGCCAGCATCTCGGACTGGGTGGTGATATTGAAGTCCTCCTCGCCGCGGTGGCGCGCCCTCATGGTCCGCCGGATGTGCTCGCTGACGGCCTTCGATGACGCCATGCTCGAGAAGAGCACGTCGATCTCCATGAGGTCACGGCGATTGAAGATGGGCATGGCCCTCGCGACGGGGATGTACACGACGTCGTCGATGTCGAACCCGAGCATGTAACCCTTCGGCTCCATCACGCCGATGACGATGAATCTCTGCCCGCCGACGTGAACGTACTGCCCCAGCGCGTTGGCCTCCCCGAAGAGCTCTCGCTTCAGCTTCGGCCCCAGCACGGCCAGCGCGCCGGCCTGCCGCGGATCGCCCCCGGGAAGGAACCGGCCCTGCCTGACGCCGAACTTCCAGATATGGGGCGCCGCGTCCGTCACGCCGTAGACGTAGACGTTCCGCGCCCGCTCACCGGCGCGCACCTCGCCGGTGCCCATGCAGACGGGGAGCACCTTCTCCACCCCGGGCGTGCGCTCCAGGGCCAGGGCGTCCTCCAGGGTCAGCGGGTTCGTGGTGCCGCCGAAGACCCCGGCGGTGCCCGTGGTCATGGTCTTCCCCGTCTGCACCACCAGGAGGTTCGATCCGAACTGCGCGAACTCCGAGAGGATGTACTGACGCGTCCCCTCGCCGATGGAGGTCAGGAGGATGACCGACGCGATACCGATCACGATCCCGAGCATGGTCAGGAACGATCGGAGGCGATGGGCGCGGACCGAGCTGAACGTCTGGCGCACGAGATCCGTGACGAGCACCTCAGGCGCCCCCGGCCGGCCGCGCGTTCAACGGCGCGCCAGGGCGGTGACCGGATCGAGCCGGGCCGCGCGTCGAGCCGGGAGCATCCCGAAGAGAATGCCTACAGCGACGGAGACGATGAGCGCGGCCCAGACGGCCCAGGCCGGCGGCTGGGCGGGAAAGGCCGGGTAGAGGGCCTGGAGGGTCGCCGCGGCGGCCAGGCCGATCCCGAGGCCGACGGCGCCGCCGGCGGAGGAGAGCACCGCGGACTCGGCCAGGAACGCGCTCGTGATCTGCCCGCGCGTCGCGCCGAGCGCCTTCAAGAGCCCGACCTCGCGCGTCCGCTCGGAAACCGAGACGAGCATCACGTTCATGATCCCGACCCCGGCGACCCCCAGCGAGATGGCCGCAATGCCGCCCAGCGCGTACGTCAGCACCGAGAGAATGCGGTTGAAGGTCTCGAGCATGGCCTCCTGCGTGAAGATCGTGATGTCCTCCACGCCGTTGTGTCGCTCCTTGATGAGCGCCGTGATGCGGCGTTGCACGGCGGGAATGTCCTCGGGCGAGCGGACGTCGACGAACGCCCGGAAGAGACCGGTACGGTTCAGCGTCCTCAGGAGTCCCCCGACCGGGACGATGACCATCTCGTCGATGTTGCCGCCCATCCCCACCCCGGCCGGTGCCAGGACGCCACGGATCCGATACCGCGTCCCCCCGACGTGCAGGACCTCCCCCAGCGGGTTCTTCTCCCCGAAGAGCTCCTTGCGGACCGTCGCCCCGATGAGGCAGACGCGCACGTCGTGCCCGAGATCGCCCGCGGGCAGGCGCTGGCCGCTGGAGAGCTCGTAGCGCCGGATCTCGGTGAACTCGGCGGTGGTGCCGATGATCATGCACTCGCGCTGGCGATCGTTGCCTCGAGCCATCAAGGTCGCGACGGCCAGGGGCGCGACGAGCCGGACCCCGGGCACCCGGTCGCGGATCATCTCGACGTCCTCGATCGTCAGATCGTTCGGCGCCCGGGCGAAGATGGGGAGCCCGCCCGAGGTCTCCGACTTGCCGGGCAGGACGATCAGCATCGTGTTGCCGAGCTGGGCGAACTCGCCCATGACGTAGAGCCGTGCGCCCTCGCCAAGCGAGGTCAGCATGATGACGGAGGCCACGCCGATCGCGACCCCGAGGACCGAGAGCGAGGTGCGCAGGCGGTGGCCGCGAAGAGCCCCGGCGGCATAGCGGAGGATATCGAGCGCGGACACGTCAGGCGCGGGGACGGACGGGCCCGGTGACGGAACGGTCATCCTCGACCATGACCCCGTCGGCGATCCGGATCCGGCGGTGAGCGCGTTGTCCCAGCGACGGGTCGTGCGTCACCACCACGACCGTCAATCCGCCGCGGTTCATCGACTCCAGGAGGTCGACGATCTCGCGGCCCGTCTTCGAGTCGAGGTTGCCCGTCGGCTCGTCGGCGAGGAGGATCGAGGGCTTCATCGCGATCGCGCGCGCGATGGCGACGCGCTGGCGCTCGCCGCCCGAGAGCTGCTCCGGACGGTGGGTGGCGCGGCCCTCGAGCCCGACGGCGGCAAGGGCCGTCCGGATGCGATCGCGTCGCTCCCGCGGGTCCACTCCGGCGAAGATCATCGGGAGTTCCACGTTGCCCTCGGCCGTCAGGCGCGCGATGAGGTGGAAGAACTGGAAGACGAAACCGATGCGGTGCTGGCGGATCTGCGCCAGCTCCAGCTCCGTCATCGCGCTGACCTCGCGCCCCTCGAAGGTATAGGTGCCGCCCGTCGGCCGATCGAGACACCCGAGGAGATTGAGGAGCGTGGACTTGCCGGAGCCCGAGGGGCCCATGATCGAGAGATACTCGCCGCTCTCGATCGTGAACGAGACGCCCCTCAGCGCGTGAACGGGTCTCCCGCCCACCTCGTAGGACCGCGACAAGTCCCGCAGCGTGATCACGAGTAACTACTCGCCATCCCTATTCGGCGCCGTTCTCGACCGTGACAGCGGCTCCCTCCTTGACCTCGGCGCGGTCGAGCGAGGTGACCACGCGATCGCTCTCCGAGAGGCCCTCGACGATCTCGACCGTCTCCCAGTTTCGCAGGCCCGTCCGCACGGGTACCGCCACGAGGACTCCGTCGCGGACGACGAGCACGCGGTCGTTCTCCATGAGCGCGGACGTGGGAATCTTGAGCACGTTATCGCGCGCTTCGACGATGATCTCCACGTCGGCGGTCGTCCCGGGTCTCAGGGTTCGCGCCGCAGCCTGGTTCTCGAGCTCGACCTCAACCTCGAAGGTGCGGTTCTGCTCCTTGCGATCATCCACGTAGGGCGCGATCCGCGAGATGCGGCCCGGGAAGGCGCTGTCCTTGTACGCGTCGACGGTCACGCGGACCGGCATGCCGACCCGGAGCCTGCCGAGGTCGACTTCATCCAGGGGCGCGCTGACGTAGATGGAATCGGGATCGAAGAGGTCGATGGCGGCCGGGATCAGGACGCCCGGGGGCTGTGGGCTCGTCCACTCCCCTTCCTTAACCGCCAGCGCGGCGACGATCCCGTCGAAGGGCGCGACCAGGACCGTCTTCTCCAGGACGGCGCGGTTGGCGTCGATCTGCGACGACGCCTGGGCGGCCCGTGAACGCGCCGTCTCGACGGCCGCAGCAGCGGCGTCGCGGCGCGTCCGGATCTCTTCCAGGCTGGAGACCGGGAGCGCACCCTCCCGCGCCAGGCCGCGGTTCCGGACCAGCGCGCTCTCGGCCTGCGCCAGCCCCACCAGGGCCTCGCGCTCGGCCGATCGGGACGCCGCCAGCGCGCGCTCGGCGAGCTCAACCTGGGATCGGAGCTCGGTCTCGCGGATCCTCAGGAGCAACTGCCCCTTCACGACCCTCTGGCCCTCGCGCACCGGGAGCTCGATCACCTCGCCGCTGACCCCGGGCGAGAGCTGGGCGCGCTGTCGCGAACGCACGGTGCCGGCCTTCGAGTTGACGACGAGCTCCTCGACGCGCCCGCGCTCGACGGCGGCAACGGTGACCGGGATGGGCTTGACCGCGAAGACCGTGAGCTTCAAGGCGACCGCGATGACGGCCAGGATCGCCAGAACAATGAATACCCTGATGGCGCGCTTCATGCGAACTCTCCGCTCCAGCGGCCGCGAATCCCCGCCCTCACAACATCCCGACCTCATCAAACGCCACCGTGCCGATGGAGGGATTCGCCCTCCGGCGTCCCGCCTCCTGCGGGACTTCTCCGGGCCGGGGCGTCGGTCTTCGCCCCGCCTCGCGGGCCTCCGGCCTCCTGCCGCGACGCCCGTTCGAATCCCGGCCCTCGCCACTTTGAACGTGCCGATGGAGGGATTCGAACCCCCGACCAGCGGTTTACAAAACCGCTGCTCTACCCCTGAGCTACATCGGCGGTATGCCTCGTCCGCGCCGGTTCAGCGGCGCGATACGACAACGCCGCCATTCTACCGCGCTCCGATGGTCCAACGCTATAATCGCCGCATGACCTCCCCCGACCTCCCCGAGACCGCGCGCGAGCGGGCGATCCTCGATGCGATCGCACGCGCACTCTCGAGCACGCCTGGAAGCGACGCCGACACCCTCATGCCCGTGTTCCACATGCGGATCGGCGATGTCGCGCGACGCGCCGATCCGATCGAAGAGCGGCCGCGCGTCCTGGTCCTCGAGAGCCTCGATCCTCCCGTGGCCGCGTCGCCCTGGGCGCTTTCTCTCCTCTCGCTTGCCGGCGGGCAATCCGGCACCGCCGGCGACGAGGACGGGAATACGCTCGCCTGGTCGGCGATCAACCGCGCTGATCCGGACCTGCTGATCCTCGCGCCCCGCCACCACTCCCTCGACCAAGCCCGCGCGGCGGCCGCCTCCATCCTGCCGCTCCCCGAGGTCCGCGTGCTCCGCGCCGTCCGCGAGTCCCGCGTCTTCTTCCTCGACGGCGACCTGCTTGCCCGCGAACCAGGCCTCCCATCCGTCGATCTCCTCGAGACCTTCGCCGAGATCGTCCACCCGGACCTCTTTCACTACGGGCATCCCGGCTGGGCGAAGCTTTGACGACGGAGCCCGGCGCAGGCGCACCTGGCACGGGTCCGCCTGGCACGGCGCGAGCCCCGTTCGATCCTTCGGCACTTCCGTTCCCCGTCGTCTCCATCCTGGATGAGCTCAAGAGCGCGTTGGCCCGGTGCCCGGCCGTCATCCTCGAAGCCGCTCCGGGCGCCGGCAAGACCACGATCGTGCCGCCCGCGCTCCTCGATGAGCCCTGGCTGGAAGGTCGCGGCATCGTCGTCCTGGAGCCGCGCCGCCTCGCCGCTCGAGCCGCCGCGCGCCGCATAGCCGCGCTCCTGGGCGAGGAGGTCGGGCGCACGTCCGGCTATCGCACGCGGCTCGATCGCGCCGTCTCGCGGGAGACGCGCATCGAGATCGTGACGGAAGGCATCCTCGCGCGTCGCCTGCAGTCCGATCCCGAGCTCGCCGGCGTCGGGCTCGTCGTCTTCGACGAGTTCCACGAGCGCCACCTCCAGACCGATCTCGCGCTCGTCCTCACGCTCGACGTCCAGGCGACGATCCGGCCCGATCTGCGCATCCTCGTCATGTCCGCCACGCTCGATGGTCAGCCTCTCGAGCACGTGCTTCCGGACGCGCCCAGGTTGAAGGCAGAGGGACGGCAGTACCCGGTCGCGATCGAGTACCTGACCCGGGAACCCGACCGGTACCCGGCCGAATCGGTCGCCGCCGCATGCGTGCGCCTGGCGCGCGATTTCGAGCAGGCGCACCTGGTGGGCGACGTCCTCGCGTTTCTCCCGGGCGGTGGCGAGATCGCGCGCGCGGCGACGATCCTCGAGACGGAGCTGGCGGATGAGCCAATTGCGATCCTGCCCCTGTACGGCGAGCTCGCGCGCGAGGCCCAGGATCGCGCGCTTTCTCCCGACGCTCGTGGACGCCGCAAGTTCATCCTCGCCACGCCGGTCGCGGAATCTTCGCTGACCATCGACGGGGTCCGGACCGTCGTCGACAGCGGCCTGGCGCGCACTCCTCGGTTCGATCCGGCGTCGGGCATGACCCGCCTCGAGACGATCCGGATCGCGCGCGCCAACGCCGACCAGCGGGCAGGGCGCGCCGGCCGGCAGGCGCCGGGCCGCGCCCTTCGGCTCTGGACGGCAGCCACGCAGTCCGGGCTCGCCGTCCGCGCGCTACCGGAGATCACGCAGGTCGATCTCGCACCCCTCGTCCTGGAGCTCGCTCACTGGGGCACGGTGGATCCGGCGACCCTCCGATGGCCCGATCCACCCCCCGATGGCGCCTGGCGACAGGCCCAGGCCCTGCTCCTCGCCTCAGGCGCCCTGGACGATGACGGTCGCATCACGAAGCTGGGCCGCGAGCTCGTACGGCTTCCCCTCCACCCCAGGCTCGGCCTCATGATCGTCGCGGCCCGGTCGCATCATCGACTCGCCCTCGCCTGCGACCTTGCGGCCCTCCTCGAGGAACGCGACATCATGCGCGGATCGCGCGGCGAGAGGCGCGGGCAGGAGACGGATCCGGACCTGCGCCTGAGGCTGGACGCTCTCCAATCCTGGAGACGCACGGGCCGGGCGCCGCATGGCTTTGATGCCGGCGCCTGTCGCGGCGTCGATCGCGTGGCCGTCGACCTTCGTAAGCGTCTCGAGGCTGGTCCCCCTCCTCCACCCGACCACGTCGAGGACGCCGGAGCGCTCCTCGTGCACGCTTATCCCGACCGGATCGCCCAGGCGCGCGGCAAGGGTTGGCTCCTGGCCAACGGGCGCGGCGCAGAGGCGGCTCCCGGCGCGTTCACCGGATCGGAGTTCATCGTTGCCGCCCACCTCGATGGACGATCACGAGTCAGCCGCATCCACCTCGCCGCACCGTTGGACCGCGCCACCCTCACCCAGGCGCTCGGGCACCGGTTCACGCGCGGCGCGCTCTGCGAATGGAGCTCGGCCGATCGCGCGGTGACGGCAGTCCAGGAAACTCGCTATGAAGCGCTGATCCTCGAGTCCCGGAAGGCCGAGAGCGACGTTCCCAGAGACCAACTCCTCGCCGCCTTCCTCGCCGGCGTTCGTCAGCTGGGCCTGGACGCGCTCCCGTGGACGCCCGACGCCCGAGCCTTCCAGGCGCGCGTCGCGTCGATCCACGCCTGGAGTAGAACGGTGGGAGGAGCCACCGTGGGCCCCGACCTCTCCGACCCGGCTCTCCTGGAAAACCTCGAAGAGTGGCTCGCCCCCTGGGTGGACGGCATGGCGCGTGCCACGGAGCTCTCGCGGCTCAACCTCCTCGAGGTCCTCAAGGGACGCTTCCGCTGGGAAGAACTGCGATCCCTCGACCGTCTCGCGCCCGAAACGATCGCCGTGCCCAGCGGCTCGAAGATCCGGCTCGCCTATGAGCCGGGCCGTCCGCCCGTCCTGGCCGTGAAACTGCAGGAGCTCTTCGGGCTCACGGTGACGCCCACCGTCTACGAGGGACGCGTCGCCGTGCTCCTGCACCTGCTCTCGCCCGGCCGCCGACCCATCCAGGTCACGCAGGATCTCGTCAGCTTCTGGAAGAATACCTACCCGGAAGTGCGCAAGGAGCTCTTCGCGCGCTATCCCCGGCACCCCTGGCCCGAGGATCCCTTCACCGAGCCCCCCACCCGCCGCGCCAAGCCCCGATAGGCCCCGGGCGTCAGCGGCCGGCGATAACCTCGAGGTTGTCGATTCGCCAAGCCTCGTCCTGGCCATTATTCGAGAACTCAAAGACGAGATGGAGCGTCTTGCCGCTGAGACCGGGTAGATCGCGGTCGACGCCCTTCGCGCCGATGGGGATCTGGCCGGTGTGCTGGAACCATAGGACAAGCGGTCCGTCGTCCACCCGGTAGAAGGCACGAATCCAGTCGCCGGGTTCCATGACGCCGATCTCCGAGAGCCTGAGACGCGCCGTGACGCGAGGATGGCCGGCGATGGGGATCGCTCGACTCCGCCACGTGCCGCCGCCTTCAAGCGCGGTGCCGGTCAGGAAGCGGCGGGTGCTGGCCCGCGCCGCCTGCAACCGGCCGCTCGAACCGGGAGAATCGGTGCGCCATTCGCCGGCAACCTCGCGCGCGCCCTCCGCCGTGTTCTCGAAGTTCTCGCGGAAAAGCACCGCGCCGGCGCCGCGTGTCGAGGCCGTGCTGGGGGCCCCGGCGATCTCGATGTCGTCGATGCGCCACTCCTCGGATGCGCCGTTCGTCAGGTTGACCCAGACGGTCAGGCTCGATCCGGATATCCCCGTCACCGAGGTTTCCACAAGCGTGGACCCGAAGTCATCGGCGTGCATGAACCAGCGAACCGGCGTCTTGCCGTCGACGGAGTACCAGCCCTGGATCGTGTCCGAAGCCTCCAACGTGCCAATCTCCGCCAACTTCAGCCGAATCGAAACCTTGCTCTGACCTCCGATGGCAATCGGCGCCGACTTCCACATGGCCAGGCCCTGCACGTTGATCGCGCGAAGCAACTTGTTCCCGCTGACCGTGCCGACCGCGAATGTGGCCCCGAGCGCCCCGGGCGACGCGAGCGTCCAGCGCCCAGTCGAAGAGACGGCGCCGTCGGCCGATTGCTCGAAGTCCTCGCGATACAGGATGGCCCCGCTCGTGGAGGGCGGCGGCGTAGGAGTGGACGAGCCACCGGTCCCGGCGATGACGACATCGTCGAGCCGCCACTCCTCCGAGGCGCCGTTGTTGAAGGTGACCCACACGGTGATCGTGTTGCCGCTCAGGCCCGCGACCGCAGCCTCGGTGAACGTGGAGGACGCATCGTCCGCCTGCAGGAAGAATCGCACCGGCGCCCTGGCGTCGATCTGATACCAGGCTTCGAGCACGTCGGAGGTTTCAAGCGTGCCGACCTCCGCAAACTTGAGTCGGACACCGACGTTGGTGAGCCCCGCGATGCCTATCGCCGCCGTCTTCCAGGTCGCGGTGCCCTGCAGATTGAGCGCGCGTAAAAACTTGTTTCCGCTGACCAAGGCAACCTCGAAAACGGATCCCGTCGCCCCCGTCCGAGCCAGGCTCCACTTGCCGCTCCGCGATGTCGTGCCCGCGGTCAGGGACTCGAAGTTCTCCTGGAAGACCACTGTCGTCGACCCCGTCCCCGACGGAGGATCGACCGGCGTCCCGCCCGTGCCTGGCTGTCCGGCCACGACCCGAGCCCGATCCACGGCGCGCCAGGCATTCAAGCGTCCGTAACCGTACTTGGCGCTGTGGCCGTTGGCGTCGTAGCCGGCCGTGCCCGGCTGAACCTTGTCCGCACTCTCAAGGAGGATGGCCTTCACCTGGTCAGCGGTGAAGTCGGGATAGATGCTGAACACCAGGCCCGCGATGCCGGCCGCAATCGGACAGGCGCCGCTCGTCCCGTCAAACTGGCCGCCCGCAACCTCGGTGTAGCTGGTGCCCGTGTAGCCCTTGGCGCCGGTGCGATCGGTGGCCACGAGCCCCACGCCCTCGCCGTAACCCGCGGGCGCGACGGCGAAGAGCCGGGCGCCGTAATTGCTGTACGTCGTCCGGCGATCCTGGTGCGTCGTCGCTCCGATGGCCAGCAGGTTGATGTTGTTCGAGAGATCGTTGGTGACGCCGATGTCGGCATTCTCGTTGCCGCTGGCGAACATCAGGAGCGTGCCCTTGCCGCCTCTCCCGGAAGTACGTGCCCACGAGATGGCCGAGGTCACGACACTGGAGGGGTTCGAGTAACCCCAGGAGTTCGACATGATGTGAGCGCCGTTGGCGCCCGCGTAGCGGATCGCGTCCGCGGTTGCGCGTTCGCTCATCTCGATGGGGTTCCTCAGAAGCATCCAGCGGACGCCCGGGGCAACGCCCGCGACGCCGCGACTGTTTCCGTGGGGGGCAGCGATCAATCCCCAGACCGGGGTGCCGTGATTGTCCGGATCCTCGGGATCCACGTCGGCCGGCGTCGGGGTCGCCGTGTTGCGGACAAAATCGCGCGGCATGTAGAGGGTAGTGGCGGGCGGGAGATCGGTATGCCCGATGTCGAAACCGTCATCGAAGACGGCGATGATGACTTCGGGGCGTCCGGACGTGACATTCCACGCGCTGTCGGCCTTGATGTCCGCGCCGATCGTTCCGCTCGTCTGGCCCGTGTTACGCAGGTGCCACTGCCTCGGAAAGAGTGGATCGTTCGGCACGTAGCGTCGGCGGACCTCGCGGAACCAGTTCGGCTCCGCGAACCGGCACGGGACAGCCTGCGCGATGGCGTTGGCCGCCCTGAGAACGTCCTCGGATCGGCGCGACAGGGTTCCCAGCAACCACCACTCGTTCTCCGCAGTCGCCTCGCGGATCACCGTGAAACCCAACCTGCGCACGGCCGCGACGAAGTCTTCGGCACGGACGGAGGGTTGTGGCACCACGTTAAGCTCGCCGGTCGGGATCACCCGCTCGCCGCCGGGCAGTAGCAGCGCCGGCGCGTAGCCCTTGCTCCTCATCTCTTCCAGCGCCGCAACGCGTTCCTGCGTGGTGGGCAATGCGCCTCCGGAGACTGCGAAATCGCGAACTTCGTAATCCCCGATGCGCCGCAGCTGAGCCCCTGCATCAAGCGACCGTCCATCGCTCGGCCTGTAAAAGCGGACCGCGGAGTAATAGACGGGAAGCGTAACACCTCCGAACCGGGCCTCGCCGATCGGAAGGCCGGTCGGCCACTCGCGGCCGTCCGAAAGAATGATCGGTCCTCGAACCGCGAACGGGTCCCGTGATGGCGATGAAGACAATTGAGGGGCGGAGGGTGGAGAGACAGAGGCCACGGCGACCGGAGCGGTTGAGGGCGAGGCGGGTGCATCGTTCTGGTTGACGCTCGCCGCATTCCGCGCCGCCAAAGCCTCGATCGCCTGCGTCTCGGAGTAGGGCACGAACGGGAGATCGCCGGGTAGAAGTTCTCCGCTCTCCGATGTCGCTGGTATCGCTGCCAGGTTCGTGAATCCAACCGCTGGAGGCGCCTGGAACACCAGCCGCCCGGCACCCATGAGAACAATCATTGCGACGAGGAAGAGGAGACCGATCACGATGAGCGTGCGCTTCGAGGCCAATGCCATGGCAAATCCCACCTTTGCGGCGAGTACCTGCCCGGCAGGTCGGGCCGCGTGAATTCGAGGGAGCGCGGCAGTCTACGCTTCGACGCCGGAAGCGCAACGCTTTACTGATCTCCTACCCCCGACCTCCGCTAATACGGGCTGGGAGCCGTGCCGGTGACTCTCCACCCGCCGTAGGGCGCTCGCGGGGCCGGGGCCGCGGGCGGCGCGGCCGGGCGCGCGGCGGCGCGGGTGTCCGTCGC
>CAZJQD010000010.1:38834-83019 GCA_964548165.1 uncultured bacterium | reverse complement strand
TGCTGGACTGCATCGCCGAAGGACTCACCCCGGCATCCCAGAACCGGGGATAACCAGCCGGGGCTCCGCTTGAGTTCGGCTCATGCAGTCCAGCACGCGAGCGGAATCCGTGAACGCATCTCGGCTTTGCGTTGACACTGGTCGGAGCGCTGGAGAATCGGGCGTGATTGGCGTACGCTGGCGCCATGTGTGGTATCGCGGGGATCGCTTCGCGGGACGGGTCGACCCCGGATCCGGCGCTCGTCAAGGCCATGACCGATCGGCTGGTCCATCGCGGCCCGGACGGCGAGGGCGTCAAGGCCCGGCCCGGCTGTACGCTCGGTCACCGCCGGCTCTCGATCATCGATCTCGCCGGCGGCGCCCAGCCGATGCCCAACGAGGACGAGCGCGTCTGGATCGCGTTCAACGGCGAGATCTACAACTTCCTCGAGCTCCGACCACTCCTCGAAGCGCGCGGTCACCGGTTCCAGACGCATTCGGACACGGAGGCGATCCTGCACCTCTACGAGGACGAGGGGCCGCGCGTCGCCGCCTCGCTCCGGGGCATGTTCGCGTACGGGATCTGGGATGAGCGCGAGCGGCGGCTGGTGCTGTCGCGGGATCGAGCGGGGAAGAAGCCTGTCTACTGGTTCGAGGACGAGCGCGGCTTTCACTTTGCCTCCGAGATCAAGGCGCTCCTGGCGCTCCCGAATTGCCCGCGCGAGGTCGATCCTGAAGCCATCGACCTCTACCTGACCTACCAGTCGATCCCGGGTACGCGGACGATCTTTCGCGGGGTGAATCGCCTGGCCCCCGCCTCCACGCTCGTCTGGACGCCCGGCGGCGGCGCCCGGATCGAGACCTACTGGGAGGCCGACTGGACGAAGAAGACGACGCTCTCGTACGAGGACGCGAAGGTCCGGCTCCGGGAGCTGATCGTCGATGCGACGCGTTGTCGCCTGATCTCCGATGTTCCGCTTGGCGCGTTCCTCTCGGGCGGCGTCGATTCCTCCGCCGTTGTCGCGGCGATGGCCGAGTGCTCGTCGGGGCCGGTGAAGACCTTCTCGATCGGATTCGGACGCGCCGACTTCGACGAGACGAAGTACGCGCGGATCGTGGCTCAGAAGTTCGGCACCGAGCACGAGGAGTTCATCGTCGAGCCGAAGGCGATCGAGATCCTGCCCAAGCTCGTCTGGCACTATGACCAGCCCTACGCGGATTCATCGGCGCTGCCGACCTACTACGTCAGCGAGATGACGCGACGTCGCGTTACGGTGGCGTTGAACGGCGATGGCGGCGACGAGTATTTCGGCGGCTACGAGCGGTACCGGGCGCTCCTGGTGCAGGAGCTCTATTCGCGCGCGACGACCCCGGGCCTCCGGGATCTCGTGTATCGCATGACGCGTTGGATCCCGGAGGGCGCGGCCAACCGGTCTCTGCCCCGAAAGATTCGGCGGTTCGCCGCGGCCTCGAGATTCGGCCCGGATCGTTTCAATCTCTCGATCTTCGCCTACTTCGATCGCGAGATGCGCGGGGAGCTGTACACGCCCGATTTCGCGAAGAAGATCGCGGGCCACGACGCCGACGCCTACCTGCTCGGTCTCTTGCAGGTCGGTTCGGACGCCGTCGAGAAGGCTCTTCGCGCGGACACGCTGATGTATCTCCCGGACACGCTTCTCGTGAAGGTCGACGTCGCGACGATGGCCGTCTCCCTGGAGTCCCGTTCGCCGCTCCTCGATACGAGCGTCATGGAGTTCGCCGCGTCGTTGCCGCGGGAGTGGAAGGTGGATCTGACCTCGCAGAAGCGGATCCTGAAGGAGGCTCACCACGGCATCCTCCCGCACGAGATCATGTATCGGAAGAAGATGGGCTTCAGCGTTCCGCTCTCGCACTGGTTCCGCGGCGAGTTGTATGACTACATGCGCGAGGTGCTGTTGGATAGCAAGAGCCTGAGTCGCGGCTACTTCCGCCGCGAGTGCATCGAGGCCTTGATCGCCGACCACAAGTCCGGCCAAAGAAACAACGCCTTTAGGCTCTGGGCGCTATTGATGCTGGAGCTCTGGCACCGCCAGTTTGTGGACGGGTAGAGGCCAGACCCCCGTTATCAGCGGCGCGCGGTGATGGTTCCGATCTCGCGGTCCAGGCCCTGGAAGCGGGTCATGGTCAGGGACTGTCCGTCGGTGGAGAGGACGAGGAGCGCGCGGCCACTGCGGCGCGTTGAGTCGCACCAGGTGCCCTCCATGGCGCCGTTGGTCCGGACTGTGCCCTCGAAGCGGAGGCCGCGACGGGCGGATGTACCGGTCCAGGCGTCGCCGGTGCGCGTGATCGTGATGCGACCGAACTCGCGTCCATTCCATCGACCCTGGAAGCCGACGCCGACGCGGCGCGTCGGGCCCTCCGGGATCGTGCGGATTCGCGCGACGCGGCGGAAGGGGTGGCGGAGCGGCACGACCTGCACCGAGCTGTCGTCGTAGCGGATGGCGAGGTAGCGCGCACTCGCGGCCGCTGCGGTCTCGGTCGCGTTCGGGTCCGGGGTCTCCAGGAGGTCGCCGAGGTCGGGCGTCGTCTTCTCTGAGTATTCCGATTCATCGACGGGCACCGGGCCGGAGGGCATCGGGATGCTTCCCCAGTCCGGCTCCTGGATGTAGACGTTGATCCCCGACGTCGTGTGATCGCTCCCGTCGAAGAATCCATCCGTCCAGCCGGGACTGACGTCGAGTTCCGGGTCCGCAACGGCCCCCATGGCCCCCATGACTGCTAGAAGAATCACCGCCGCGAACTTGTGCCCTCGATGCATGGTCTGAGACCGCCTTTCCGATACCCGGAAAGTTTAGCGCACTATTCTATGCCGTTACAGCGCGGTGTCAGGCTTACGCAGTTGCACGGGATCCTGTCTGAACATCATCTGCTGGTCAGAGGCTCGAAATGCCGGAGTTCATTCCCGCCACGCAATTGTGTAAATGTGTAAGCCTGACTCCTTAGAAGCCGGCCTTGTGGGCCAGGAAGCGGAGACTCAAGCGAAGGGGGAGTACGCGCCAGAGGGTGGCGGGGGAGGGCTTTGTTGGGCGGTCCATGACCTCGGGGTGTTCTTCGTAGTGGCGGTAGTGTGCCTGGGCGACGCGGTAGAGGGTGGTGACGTAGGTGCGAACGGGGCCGGGCTTGAGGGAGAGCCGGTAGGCTTCGATGGCGGGCTCGTCCTGGCGCGCGTGCTGGATGATCGCGGCCAGGCGCTCGGCGGGTTCCCGTTCGAGAAGTGACGCGGGGAAGAAGGTGCGGGCGCGGATGGTGCGCTCCTCGGCTTCGTCGCGGATGACGTTGACGACTTGGAGGTAGCGGCCGAGGGCGGCGCCGCATTCGAGGCTGTCCTCGGCGTTGGTCTCGGCGCGGAAGGCGTCGGCGGCCTGGAAGAGGCGGGTGTGGAGCTCGCCCACGCAGCCGGCGACGACCTGGCAGTAGTCGTTTAGGGCCTCGAGGTCGGGAAGGAAGGCCGGGCGTCCTTCCATAAGTGCGCGCCCGGACTCTTGCCGCCAACGGGCCATGCCACTCGCCATGAATTCGCCTGTCTCCGTGATCGCGGCCCGGGCGAAGACGGGGAGACGCTCGAAGTGTTCGCGGATCAGATCCCAGTTCTCGAAGAGCGCACGGTGGGAGGGGACAAGGCCCGGGGTGCCCAGCGCGAGCTCGCGGGCGTCGGCGATTCCGTCGGGGAACTCGAGCGCGGCGGCCTCGAGCGCGTTCACGGCGACGTCGGCGGGGAAGGGACCATCCTCCAGGGTGTCGAGCATGCGATAGAGAAGATAGGCGATGGCTGATTCCTCGCGGAGGGGGCGCGGGAGCAGGCGATCGAGGAGCGCGTGCTGGCGGGCGACGTCCTCGTAGAGGGCGCGGAGGCGGAAGCGCTCCGGGAGGGCCATGGTCGTCAGAGACCGGCGGCGCGCGTGTCGCCGCGAGGGAGAACGACGCCCTTGTCCAGGTCGAGGACGCAGGGGAACCAGAGATCGGCGGAGTCGTCGTCGAGCAGGGCGGTGAAGGTGAGGGGGTCAGAACCGTTGACGAGGTTGATGCCCGTGAGCGTGACCGTGGCTGACACGCGCCGCGTGTTCGTCGGTCCCACGCTCCAGAAGCGGGCGGCCAACAGAAAGCGGCCGCTGTCGCGGGGGGAGAGGAACGTGATCCGTTCGCCGACGCGGCCGTCGACGGATTCGTCGCGGTCGACGTCAACGCGTTCGAGCGCCTCGAAAGGCGTCGTGTCTGGCAGGTCGGGCGACAGTCGGTAGAGCTCGAGGTCGAGGTCGGCGTCGCCGTCCCAGGTGAGCGTGGCGGCGGGACCGTTCTCGGAAGGGGGCGGCGACCAGGGGCAGGAGCAGGCGGCAACGAGCCACGCGACCGCGGCTATCGCGATGCTGACGAAGACGCTGTGAATGGGGAAACGGGAGCTGTCCGCGGGCCTTTTGCCGCTTGGAATAGACATAGGGCTGGAATACTATCTCCGCCGGTCGGCCGGCGTCCACGCCGGGTGGCCTCAGGGCGCGTAGCTCAGCTGGTTAGAGCGCTTCCTTCACACGGAAGAGGTCCGGGGTTCGAGTCCCTGCGCGCCCAGGATGTTTGCCAAGCGGCTTCATAGGTTCGCCCTCCGGCCTGCAACTCCGGGGAGAGGTTCTGCGGGCGAACTCCTTGAAGCTGCTGCTATTCACTTCAGACGCCGGAGGGGTCACCGTTTCCAAGACGCCCGTAAAGAGCGCCGGACGGCGCGTGCGCACCGTGCGGGCTCTGCTCCGGCAGTTATCTGTCTCCTTCCTTTTCGGTCTCGTCGTCGCCGTCTCCCTGGAGTACGTGGGGCGGACCGAGCTCTTCGAGAAGACCGAGCTCCTGACGCTGGACTTCCGGTATCGCGTGCGCGAGGCGCCGGAGTTCCGCTCGGACGTCGGCTACGTCGATTTCGACGACACGTCGATCGCTCGCTTCGGCCGCTGGGTCTGGCCGCGCAACCGCCAGGTGACGCTGGTCAACATGCTCGACCGCTACGACGCCGAGGCCCTGGGCTACGACGTCTTCTTCAGCGAGCGCAGTGAGATCGTCTTTGACGCGGCTAAGGCCTTCGACACCGCGGCGGGCCTGGCGCCGGAAGCGCGGGCGTCGGCCGCGTTCCGCGATCACGACGCCGAGTTCGAGGCGGCCATGCTCTCGGCGGGCTCGATCTACCTGGCCCAGTTCATGGTTCAACCGGACTCGACGATCGCCTCCGGCGATTCCGAGAAGGTGCGGCAGAACATCCGCGCATACATCGAGGCCACGCGCCCCCACTGGACGGCCGAGAAACACGAGGCGCTGGCGTACGCGTCGCAGTACGCGCGCGACGCGGATTCGATCACGGAGGAGATGCTCTACAAGGCGGTGGACATGGTCGCCCCCCTGGGGCGCTTCGGCTCGGCGTGCGCGGGCATCGGGTACGCGCAGATCGTCAAGGACCTGGATCAG
The DNA here is from genome assembly GCA_964548165.1 of uncultured bacterium. Lineage (GTDB taxonomy): Bacteria > UBA8481 > UBA8481 > UBA8481 > UBA8481 > CAZJQD01. The sequence continues at coordinate 77,562 of CAZJQD010000010.1, read as the reverse complement.
ACTGTCCGCCTCTACCCGCTCTTCATGTACTACGACGGGCATGTCTTCCCCTCGATTGCGGTCGTCATGCTCTCGCGCATTCTCAACGTGCCGATGGAAGCAATCCGCATCCAGCCCGGCGAGTTCATCGAGTTTCCCGACGCCGAACTGCCCCGAGCCGGCGCCTACCCGCAAGACGGCGGCACGCCATCAGCGACCGGGGGTGCGGCAGAGACGCTGACGATCCGTATCCCCGTCGACAAGAACGGGCAGATGCTGGTGAACTGGGGCGGCGGCTTCTACGAGCGCGGCCTGCATCTTTCCTTCTCGCACCTCGCTCGCTTCGCCGCCGAGAACGCCGCGCGCGAGGCGACGCTGGCCTTTCCCCCGGCCTCCGAGGCGTTCGCGCGCTCCCGCGCGGCGGCGACGGCGGCGGCCGCGGAGGACGACCTCGTCACCGACGACGAAGCAAGGACGCTCGGTGAGGAGGCGGCGCTGGCACGTTTCATCGAGCCCCGGATCCTGGCGGGCGAAGATCCCGCGGCCGCGGCCGCCGCGGTCCTGGCCGCCCGGGAAGTTCTCGGACTCGCCTCGGACGACAGGGCCGTGGAGCGGATAGCGCGCGTCCTTGCGCTCGCCGAGCGCCACGCGAGCGGTGAGACGACCGCGCAGGATGCGGAGCTGGGGGAGGATTGGTCGGCGGCCGTGGGGCGAACGGTCGCCTTCTGGAGGGCTCGCGAGGGCGTCGACGCGGCGCGCCCGCTCTGGGTTCCCCCGCCGATCCGTGTCCCGTGGAACGGCATCGCCCGCCCCTTCACGGCGGTGGACCTGGAGAAGAAGATCCTGATGGCCGGCCTTACGGGTGTCGGCACGATCGATCTCAACCCGATGCCGTTCGACAACGACTGCCCGATGGTGGCCCTGCACACCAGCGCGCTCAACACGATCCTGACGAACAAATTCCTCGAGTTCTCGAGCGACGACGAGCGGCGCATCTTTCTGTACGCGATGACCCTGGCCGCCGCCCTGCTCTGCGGCCTGCTCTCGCCCGCAAAAGCGTTCTTCGCCTGCGCGGCCATGGTCGGCGGGTTCTCGTGGCACGTCTGGGAATCGTGGACCGTGGACGGCGAGTGGGTCCACTGGGTGGAGCCGATCGTGGGCGTGGTTGCCATCTACATCTTCGAAGCCGTGGTCTCGTTCGTCCAGGCAGCGCGCGAAAAGCAGAAGGTCCGCGGCATCTTCTCGACGATGGTCTCGCCGAAGGTCCTCAAGCTGATGGAGGACAACCCGGACAAGTTCTCGCTGACCGGCGAGCGCAAGCCCGCGACGATGTTCTTCTCGGCCATCGACGGCTTCGGCAAGGTGACCCAGCGAGAGGCTCCCGAGGAACTGGGCGCGATCCTCGGGCAGTACCTGACGCCGTGCAGCGAGCTGATCCTCGAGTATGACGGCTACATCGACAAGTACGAGGGCCACGTGATCATGGCCGACTTCGGCGTGCCGCTCGATGATCCCGATCACGCCTGGAAGTGCTGTTTCGCGGCCATCGAGCAGCAGATGGACATCGAGGCCTTCCGCACCTTCGTGCTCGCCCGGTACGGAACCGAGGTCCGCGTCTCCATGGGCATCAACTCGGGCTTCGTCTCCGCCGGCAACATGGGCTCCGAGAAGAAGATGCAGTACACGGTGATGGGCGACGCGGTGAACGTGGCTGCCCGGTTCCGTCCCGCCAACGGCATCTACGGGACGGGCATCATCACGGGGGAGGCGACGGAGCCCTTCGTCCGGCAGCACCTCGAACTGCGCATGCTCGATCGCCTGCTCCTGAAGGGCAAGACGAAGCCGACGACCTTGTACGAGGTCATGGGCTGGAAGCCGGATTCCTACCGCAGTCTCCGCGGTAACCGCCCCGTCCCCGAATCCGTCCTCGTAAGGTGGTTGCGGTGTCCTCCGCACAAGGTCTACGGGTACCGGGCGTGGTGGCGCGTCCAGGCGGAGACCTGGAAGCTGCCGCTGGCGTCGCGGATCGCGGACTTCTTCGAATCCCAGGAACCGCTGATGGCCGAGATCGTCGTGGCGGGCGCAATCCTCAGCCTGAGGCGGTTGGAAGCGGAGATGAACGAGCTGGCGGAACACGTCCAGAAGATCGAGGGCTTCCAGGAACAGGAAGCGGCGGCGGCTCCGTCAGCGCTCGGCTGGAAGGAGCGTCTCTCGGCGTGGCAAGCCAGCGTCGAGCTCGTGGGCCTGCAGTTGGAGGAGAAGGAGAAGGAGGGGGTGGCCGTTCCGGAGGGCGTTCCCGCCCTTCCCGAGCTCCGCATGCGCGCCGTGAACCTGGTCGGCAAGATCACGACGCTCAAGGAGAACCTCGGCAAGACACCGAAATCGTGGGTGCCCGCCGTCGGGCTCGCCCTCGAGGCGATGCGCAATTGGCTCCAGGGGACGGATGATCCCGACGCGGAACAGAAGGTCGTGGAGGGCCAGGCGCGTTACCGCGAGGCCGTGACGGCGTTTCACGCCACGGTCGCGGCCGATCCGGCGGCCTGGCACGAGGTCATGGCCACCGTGGGTTCGCTGACGCCGGCGCGCGCGAGGGTGCGTGATCTCTACGAGGAGGCCCTGCGCCTTCACTGGGAGCGGAGATGGGACGAGGCGCTGGCTCGCCTCGACGAGGCGGCGGCGCTCGATGCCCAGGACGGCCCCGTGCAGGCGCTCGCGGAGCGCATCCGCGGCTACCAGGAGAACCCGCCGGGCGCCGCCTGGCAGGGCGAGTTCGTGCAGACCAAGAAATGAGCATGCTGGCGGGGATGATCGAGCGGAAGGAGCGGCTGTGGGAGTGGTTGCGCCCGGCGGGCCGGCGGCTCGCGGTCCTGGCCGCCGTCTCGGCGCTTCTTGTCGTGATACCGCTTTCCGCGGGCCTCTTCGAGGGCTTGGAACTCGTGCTGTTGGACATGCGTTTCACCACACGAAGCTGGTGGCGCGAGCCGGTTGTGGACAGCTCGGTCATCACGGTCGACTGGGACGAGCCCTCCATCCAGGTCGTGGGGCGATGGCCATGGACCTGGGATCGCCATGCCGTGCTCGTCGATCTCCTCGGGCTTTTCGGTGCGCGCCAGATCGGGATCGTGGACGATCACTTCTCCACGCCGGGCGCGATCACGGTCGCGGACGAAGCGGCCGGTGCTCTTGGCGCGTCGCTGGCGAGCTCGCTGGCATCGGGCGCGGCGGATCCCGCGAGCGCTGGTTTGCCGCGTCACAACGAGGATTTCGCCGACGTGGTGGCCGCCCACGGCCGCGTCTTTCTCTGCGCCGATTTCTTCATCCCGAACGAGAAGGGAGAAGGCGGCGCCGTGGCGCCGCGCGACGACGACCACCTCGCAGCCATAGACCTCCTCGACACGCTCGCGCTCAAGCCCCCGTCCGGCTATGCCGCGGGCGGATCCCTGCCGGGCGCCCGCGAAGCGCTCGACATGAAGCCCCCCATCCCCTTGTTGTCCCGCGTGGTGGCGGGCGCCGGCTTCAACCGGATCGTGCAGGATCGCGACGGCGTGGTGCGACGCCTCCCCGCCGTGGTCGCCTACGACGGCCGCTACTACCCGACACTGGCGGTCACGATGGCGGCCGATCGCTTCGGGCTCCGGTCCTCGGATATCCGGGTGGCGCCGGGAGAGTGGCTGGAGTTTCCCGGCGCGGCCTATCCCGACGGGCGGCCCGTGCGCATCCCGATCGACGAGAACGGGGACATGCTCGTCAACTGGGTCGGCGGCTACTTCGAGCACATCCCCCACGTGCCCTTTCTCTCTCTGGCCCAGCAGCACGCGTTCCTGGTGGGGAAGCGCGTGGCCCAGGGGATCGAGCCGGACCTCGCCGATCCGACCGCCATCGACATGGCGCTCCAGGCCGTGATCGGCGCCATCCTCTCCGAGCGGCTCGTGACGCAGGAGGACGCGGTGATCGTGGGCTTCGCTGTCGTGGACGCGCTGTACGCGGAGAAGTTCCAGGAGCAGGGCCGGACGTGGGAGGAATTTCTCGCGGTCTACCTGGCGGGGAGCGATACCGGCCAGTTGGGCCGCCAGCGCTGGGACGCCGTGCGACTCAATCACGCCGCCGCCGCGCGCCTGGATGCGGGCGAGACCGTCGACTACGCGGCGCTCCTGGCGGAGTGCGATGCCCTGGATACGGAATCGCTCCGGGACAACTTCGAACAGCTCCAGTGGTTCCACTCGCGGGGAGACCTGGCGGCAATGCGGCCCCTGCTCTTCTACCAGAATCGCCATCGCCTCTCCGACGAGCGCGAGGTGCTTTGGTCGCCGCTCGTCTTCCGAGACAAGTCCGTCTTCGTCGGCCTGACCGCGACGGCCCTGAACGCGCTCAATCCGACGCCCTTCGAGCCGCGCTACCAGATGCTGGGGCTCCAGCCGAACGCGGCCAACACGATCCTGACGGGCGATTTCCTGACGGAACAACCGGCCTGGGCCACCTACGCCTACGTGCTCGTCTACGCCTTCGTCATCACCTTCCTTGTCTTGCGCCTCGGCACGCTGGCCCAGCTTGGCGTCGCGCTCGGACTGGCCGGCGCCCACGCCAGCGTCGCCTGGTGGGCGTTCGGCACGCGGGGCGTGATCCTGCCCGTCGTGGCCCCGCTGCTGGCCGTGGCCCTGAGCTACACCGGGACGGTGATCTTCCTGTACGCGGAGGCCCAGCGCGAGCGGCGCCGCGTCCGCGGCCTCTTCTCGGCGATGGTTTCTCCGCAGGTGCTCCGGATCCTCGAGGAGAACCCCGAGAAGCTCTCGATCGCGGGAGAAAAGTTCGACGCGACGATGTTCAGCTCGGACGTCTCGGGCTTCACGACCATCTCGGAGGGCGTCACCGCGCAGGGCCTGGCGAACATCCTCAACATCTACCTGACGCCGATGTCGAACATCATCATGAAATACGACGGATTCGTGGACAAGTACGAGGGAGACGCCATCAAGGCCGAGTTCGGTGTTCCGCTCACCGACGTCGAGCACCCGTGGAAGGGCGTCTGCGCGGCACTGGAACAGCAGGAGGAGCTGACCGTCATCGCCCGGATGCTTCTCCTGATGTACGGCGTCAAGATCACGGCCCGCATGGGCGTCAACACGGGCGTCGTCGCCGCCGGCAACATGGGCTCGGAGAAGCGCATGCAGTACACGGTCATGGGCGAGCAGGTGACGCTGGCGGAGGAACTGGAGCCGATCAACAAGCTCTACGAATCCTGGATCGCGATCGGTCCCGAGACGGAAGCTCGTTCGCGGCACATCATCGAGACCCGGCACCTCGACACGGTAATCATGGGCCCCTCGCACGCGGTGCTGGGAATTCACGAACCCCTGGGATGGAAGGAAGATGCGTACCTTGCCTACTGGCGGGATCGCCCCGTGCCGCCCCTGCTCCTGGAGGCCATCCGCCGGCTGATGCCGGAGAAGATCCTGGGCTACGTGTATTACTACGAGCGGCGCGTCCTGGCGCCGACGCCGATGGGGGAGAAGATCGTGGGGACGTACCGGCGCCTGGCGCCGATCGCCATCGACTTCATGAAGACCAACGACGTGCTTGCCGTGCTGGGCTACGCGGCGGACATGGTGGCGCTCCAGGGGGGGATCGAGGCCCTGCCAGGCGGAACGGAGGCGAGCGCGGCGGTGGAGCAGGACGGCGAGGGCTGGCAGAAGAAGATCTTCGCCGCGCGCGCATACCTCCGCGGGGCGACGAACAGGCTCGAGGCGGCGGCGAGCACGCTTGATCCCGCCGTCGCCGATGACCTGGCCAAGTCGATCGACACGCTCGAGAAGAAGGTGGAGAGCTTCTGGAAGCGGTGCAGTTTCCCCACGCCGGAGGATCCCGTGGGATGGGATCTTGCCGCACACCTGAAAGAGATCCTCGTCAACGAGTCGGCTGAATTCCTGGAGCAGGCGCGCGAGCCGCTGGAGAAGCGGGCGATGGACCTCCGGCGCCAGATCCAGGAGGCCATGAACGCGCTGGCCGCGGAGCTGGAGACGCGGGAAGGCGCATCCGCCTACCACGAGTTCCTGGCCGCCCACTGCGCCGTCACGGACCGCAAGCGCCAGGTGCGCGACGCATTTGCCGCGGCGCGGGCCTGCTACGTCAAGAGGGATTGGGACGGAGCCGAGGCCGGTTTCCGCGCGGCCCTGGCTCTGGACCCCGAGGATGGCCCGTCCTTGAAGTACATCGAGAGAATCCAGCATCTCCGGAAGTCGCCGCCGGACGCGGGCTGGGGCGGAGTCTGGGCGGAGGAGTAGCCGGTGCTCGACGCGGGAGGATGGGCGGGCGCGGCGGCGGGCGAGCGTCGCGGGTATCGAGAGTGAAGCGTGGTGGATCGCGCGTGGGGCGCGGTCCGCGCGCCACGTCTCCGGTCACGGGGCGGGAGCAGATCCTGTCGCCGGCGGCGCTGGCGACCGCCGGGTTCGTGGTCATCAGTGGGGCGCAGACCGGCGTGGATCGCGCCGCGCTCGACGCCGCCATGGCCCTGGGTATTCCCTGCGGCGGATGGTGCCCGGCAGGGCGCCGCGCCGAGGATGGCGTGATCGCAATGCGCTACCCCGTCGTGGAGACGGAGCGCGCGGACTACCGGGATCGCACGGAAGCGAACGTGCTGGCGGCGGACGGCACGCTCGTGGTGACCGAGGGTCCCGTGCGCGCCGAGAGCGGTACGGCCTGCACGATCGACCTGGCGCGAAAGCACGGCCGGCCCCACCTGGTCCTCGACCTGGCCGGAACCCTCTTCCCGCTCGTCGCGGTCGTCGGCGCGTGGTGGCGGGGAACCGGTGGCCGCGTCCTGAACGTGGCCGGGCCCCGCGAGAGCCAGTCGCCGGGGATCGGGGCGAGGAGCGGGGAATTTTTGAGGCGCGCGTTCGCACGGATCGTGAGCACCCATTCGTAGGCCGCGAAGGCGCGGCCCTCAGGAGTAGCGGCGGTCCGAGGCGATTCCGGCGCGGTGAAGGACGAATCGGGTGAGGCGCCAGAGGATGCCGAACCCGTAGGTGCACGAGCGCCGGAAGCTGATCTGCGAGGCCTCGTCGAAGTAGCGGGTCTCGATGGGGATCTCGACGAAACGCATCTTCGCGGCTATACCCTGGAGGATGATCTCGGTGTCGAAGACGAAGTCGTCGGAGTTCTCGCTCAACTTGCACGCCTCGAGGTAGCGCCGCGTGTAGGCGCGGAAGCCCGAGTGGATCTCGGTGAGGTAGACGCGGCAGACGATGTTGAAGAGCGCGGTCAGGGCGACGTTGGCCGTGAACTTCCAGCCCGGCATCCCGCCCTCCTGGAATCGGCCGCCAAGCATGCGGGAACCGAACGCGGCGTCGGCACGACCCTCGATCAGGGGTCTCAAGAGATCGGGCACCAGGCGCGGATCGTATTGGTGATCGGGGTGAACCATGACGACGATGTCGGCTCCCCGTTCGAGCGCGGTGCGGTAGCAGGTCTTCTGGTTCCCGCCGTATCCCCGGTTCACGGGATGCTCGATGACTTCCAGCCCGAGTCCTCGAGCAGTCTCGACCGTGCGATCGCGCGAAGCGTCATCGACGACGAGCATGTGATCGCAGCAGTCGGCCGGGATATCGCGGAAGGTGCGCTCGATCGTCTTCTCCGCGTGGTAGGCGGGCATCACGACCCAGACGCAGGGTTTGGAGGCCATGGGGGGAGATTAGGGTCGGGGGCGGGGTGTGGCAACCGTGGACTTGCCGGGCCCGCGGAGGGTCGCGTGGGAGAGGAGAAGGGATCCCGGCGAAGGCGTCGCAGCGCCGGTGGTGGACGAGGGGAGCTCGAGGCGGGAATCGCGACCACTCGTTCCGGTGATCGAGATGAGAAAGCGGGTCCCGAGGTCGTCGCGACGAAACGTGTAGCCTGCCGCCAGGAGAATGGGGATGAGACGATCGGCGTCATCCGGGGGAAGGAGCGCGGCGGGCCGGAGCGCGAGGGCGACCTCGCGCGTCCAATAGGGGTGCCGATCCGAGGCGTTGGGTGGCGCGACGGCGGCGACCGGGATGCGACCCCGCAGTGCGAATGCGATCGGGTATCCCAGGTCGTAATCTGCGATCAGCGCATCAGCGCCCGTAGCCTCCACGAGAGCGGCCGCATCGAGGATCACGGGGTCGGGAGTGGCGCGGCGGATGAAGTCGATCATGGATGGCAGCGTCACCACGCAAAGCGTGACCAGGGCCACTGTTCCCGCGCGGCGGCCGATCCCGACCAGGGCAAAGGTCAGGACGATCCAGAGCGGGGTCCAGTGCCGCGCGCGCGTGAGATTGCCGGCAAGATTGAAGAATAGCAGCGCGATGGCGAAGGCGATGATCAAGATCGCCCAGTGCCGTTGCCGCCGTCCCGGTGAAAGGGCAATTCCCCGTATACCGAATCCCGCGGCGACCAGGAGGAGGAGGAGCCCGCCAAGACCTCCCTGCGGCTCAAAGAGCACGGCGAGGCCATTGGCGCTCTCCGCCAGCCAGCGGGGCAGTTCCTGGATCCTGAGCACCAGGGCATCGAGGATCGGCGTTTGGGAATCGGCGGCCAGGGACCGCCCGCCGAGACGCCGGATGGTGGACCCGGGGGTGAGCCAGAGGTTGTAAATCCAGAAAGGGAGGCTGCCGACGAGGCCACCCGCCAGGACGGCGAGGAATTCCTTTCGAACGAGAGCCCTGCTGGTTGCCAGGAGGACCAGGGCCGCCACGAGAAAGGGGACGCCCAGCCACAGGATGGCGAACGACGCGCCCGAGAGGAAACCAAGGAGCAGGGCGGCGGCCATGCGCCCGATGGCGGGTTCACGGTCCCGGTTCGCCAGGTCGAGGGCGATGTACCAGACCGCGACGCCCAGGAAGAACGTCTCCGGGTAACCTCCGTGGGCGGCGACGCTCATCTCGAGAACGGATGGGGGCACGATGGCGAACAGGGCACCGGCCGCCACGGACCGCGCTGTCCCCCATTCCCGCCGCAGGGCCAGGGGAACAAGGAGCAGGGTGGCCGCGGTCCAGGGCAGCGTCGCGACCTTGAAGGCGAACGCGGTCACGCCGAAGATGGTCATGCTGACGATGCCGAGGTAGGAGATGAGCGCCGAGGCGTAGTGCGCGCCCCAGCAATAGATTGGCAGTTCCTCGCCACGCGCGATGGCAAAGCTCATCAAGCCGAATACGGCCTCGTCGCCGCTGACGCTGACGCGGGCGATATAGACGAGTCTCAGGACCAGGCCCAGTAAGAGAACGGCGGTGATTGCCGGGGCTGCGACCAGGAGGCTGGGCGTGCGATCCGGAGAGAGATCACGGTTCTGCTCACCCGCTGTTCGGCTCGTATCGGTCACGGGTGGGAGCCTAGGCCAAAGGCGGCGACGGGTCGATAGCGCCATTTCTCTTGACCGGGCGACGGGTTAAAGCTTGAATACGGGTTCCTCCCGCCTTGCGGGCCCGCCTTGCGGGGCCGTGTCTTTCCGGGCGCGGCAGAAATGAAGCAGAGGTCCGCCTCTCACCGCCAAGCGATTGCCCCTCGTGGGGCTGACAGCGAGGCCGGTCGATTGCTCGTTCCCCGCCGACGGACGTGCGTCGTGCGGACCTCCCTGATCGTCCGTGTCGGCCTGTCCGCGCGCGTTTGCGCGCGTCTGGAAACGGGAGAGCGTCGAATCAAAGTCAATTTGCGGGTCAATGAAGAGATCAAGGTTTCTGAGGTAAGGCTGATCGGGGCCGATTCCGAACAGCTGGGGATCGTTTCGCGGGAGGATGCTCTTTCGCGGGCTCGTGCCGCGGGACTCGATCTCTGCGAGATTGCCGCCAATGCCCGGCCGCCGGTCTGCAAGCTGATGGACTTCGGCAAGTACAAGTTCGAGCTGGCCAAGAAGCAGAAGGAAGCGCGGAAGAAGCAGAAGGTGATCCAGGTCAAGGAGGTCAAGATCTCGCCGAAGATCGGTGATCATGATCTCCAGATCAAGAAGGAGCGCGCGCTCGAGTTCCTGGCCGAGGGCGACAAGGTCAAGGTCACGATGATCTTCCGGGGGCGCCAGAACGCTCACCCGGAGATCGGCCAGCAGATCATGGCCCGCATGGTCGAACAATTGAAGACCTCCGCGCAGGTCGATCGCGACCTGAAGCAGGAAGGGAACCAACTGACGGTCATATTCGCGCCGTCGCACTAAGCAGGGGGGCGCCAGCCGCCTCCGAGGAGAATGAAATGCCCAAGTTGAAGTCGCACAGCGGCGCGAAGAAGCGCCTGAGCGTCACGGCCACCGGGAAGTTCACGGCCAAGAGCAGTGGTCGCAAGCACAACCTGAGCCACAAGGCCAGGAGCCGCATGCGTCGGTTGGAGAAGGGCGTCGTCGTGAACGCCGTGGAAACGCGCAGGGTCAAGATCCTGCTCCCGCATTCCTGATTCCCGGGCCGAGAAGACACAGAAGGTAGAGGAGAAAGAACCATGCCAAGAGCAAAAGGTGCATCGTCCCGCGGAAAGCGGGATCGCATATTCAAGCTGGCGGAGGGCATGCGCGGCGGACGCTCGCGCCTGTACAAAACCGCCAAGGAATCGGTCATGCGGGCCCTGCAGTTCAGCTACCGCGACCGCAAGCAGCGCAAGCGCGACTTCCGCGCGCTCTGGATCGCCCGTATCAACGCGGCGACCCGCGAGTCCGGGCTCTCGTACAGCCGCTTCATTGACGGCCTGAAGAAGTCCGGCGTCGAAGTGAACCGCAAGATGCTGTCGGAGCTGGCCATTCACAGCCCTTCAGCGATGGACGAGTTGATTGCCATCGCGAAGAAGTCCGTGGAGAGCAGTTCCCCGGCGGCGCGCTCCTAGCCGCGCGTCCGGGCGCTTCCCCGTCCCGCCTGGCGGGACGGGGGACGAGCGCTCCTCGAACCATGCGCGAACGACTGGATGAGCTGACCGCTTCCGCCGAGGCCGCGATCGCGGCCGCGGGCCCCATGGAGCTGGTGGAATTGCGCTCGAGGCTCCTGGGGAAGAAGAGCGAGCTCCGAGCACTTCTCAAGCAGTTGGGAACTCTTCCCGCCGCCGACCGCCCCGCGTTCGGCGCCGCGGTGAACTCTGCCGTGGCCGCCCTCGAGGAGAAACTGGAGGCCCGAGCCGCCAGCCTGTCCGCTTCCGCCTCCGGGCTGAAGCGGACAAGCGGCATCGACTACACGCTGCCTGGTTTCTCCCGCCGCGCAGGCCTGCCGCATCCTCTACGCGAGACCATGGACCGCATCAGCGAGATATTCTTGCGGCTCGGTTATGGCATTGCCGAGGGTCCGGACGTGGAGGATGACGAGCACAACTTCGTCGACCTGAACTTCCCACCGGACCACCCGGCTCGAGACGCGCAAGACACCTTCTTCCTGGCGGGGGGTCCGGTAGCCAACCCGTGGCTCCTTCGCACGCACACGTCGCCCGTCCAGATTCGCGTGATGTCCGCCGTCCCGCCGCCGCTCGCCGTCATCGTCCCGGGTCGCACCTATCGATGCGACGCCCAGGACGCGACCCATTCTCCGATCTTCCACCAGGTCGAGGGGCTCGTCGTGGGACCGTCCATCACCATGGCGGACCTCAAGGGCACGCTCGAGGCCTTCACGCGCGAGTTGTTCGGGCCCGAATTCAAGATCCGGATGCGCCCGTCGTTCTTCCCGTTCACGGAACCCTCCGCCGAGGTGGACGTCTGGTGGGCGGGGAAAGCGGGGCAACCCGGCCGTTGGCTCGAGATCCTCGGCGCCGGCATGGTCGACCCGAACGTGTTGGAGTCGGTCTGCCGGCGGCGCGGCGATCGCGCCTACGATCCCGAGGTCGTCTCGGGCTTTGCCTTCGGGATGGGCGTGGAGCGCATTGCGATCCTGAGGCACGGCATCGACGACATCCGTCTCTTCTACGAGAACGATCCGCGCTTCCTGGAGCAGTTGGCATGAGGGCGGGCTCGTGAGGATCGTCGGCGCCTGGCTCCAGGAATTCGTCACGCTCGACGGCGACCTGGAGCGGTTGCGCGAGACGCTTGTGGGAGCCGGGATCGAGGTAGCCGAGCTGACGCCGGTGGAGCCCGACGACTTCGCGCTCCAGATCGAGATCACGGCGAATCGCCCGGATCTCCTCTGCCACTACGGCCTGGCGCGCGAGCTCGCGGCGCTGACGGGCGCGGATCTTGTCGCCCCCAACCTCGGCGATGATCCCGGCCTCGGTGGAGACTTTCCGATCACGATTGAGAGTGATCGATGCGGACGTTACGTGGGTCTCGTCCTGGAGGGTGTGACGGTGGGACCCTCGCCCGAGTGGTTGCAGGAGCGGTTGGAGCGCCTGGGACTCCGCCCCATCTCGAACATCGTCGACGTCACGAACTACGTCCTCTTCGAGCTCAATCAGCCCTTGCATGCCTTCGACCTGGAACGCGTGAAAGAGCGCATCGTTGCGCGCACGGCGCGGGCAGGGGAGACGATCGACCTGCTCGACGGCTCGACCAAGAAGCTCGTTGAGGACGATCTCGTGATCGCCGACGCGTCGGGCCCCGTCGCCCTGGCCGGGGTGATGGGAGGCGCGTCGTCGTCCGTGACGGCCGGCACGCGGCGGATTCTCCTGGAGGCCGCCTGGTTCCAGCCTTCGTCGGTACGCCGCACGGCACGCCGCCACGGGCTGGCCACGGACTCGTCGTATCGATTCGAGCGCGGCGCGGACCCTGAGGCACTGGCAACCGCCATTCGCCGTGCCGCCTCGCTCATCCTGCAATGCGCGGGCGGGCGTGTCGTCGGCGGCCTCGTCGAGGCTCGAGGGCGGCTCCCGGAGCGCGCGCCGATCCGGTTTCGCCCGGAGCGCGTGGCCCGCCTGGTCGGGTGCGCGATCCCGGGCGCGATTGACCTTCTCGCGAAGCTCGGGTGCGTGGTGACGGGCTCGGAGAGCTCGGATGCGGGCGCGGTGGCGGCGGCGACGGTTGCCGTGCCGAGCTGGCGTGGCGACCTCGAACGCGAGATCGATCTCGTGGAGGAGGTCGTGCGCCTGCATGGCTACGATCGCATCCCTTCGACGCTCCCGGCGCTACCCGGGAGAAGTCGCGATTTCGACGCGGGCCTGGCGGCAGGGGTTCTTCCGGCAGGGCTTGACGCCGGCGCCGCGGCCGAGGACTTCCGCTGGATGCGCCGGCGGATCTCGGACACCCTGCGCGAGCAAGGCTACGATGCCTGCGTCCACTTCTCCTTCGCCGCGCCGGAGTTCGGCGAGCTGGCGCTCGCGAATCCGATCCACGCGGAATACTCGACGCTCCGGGCCACGCTCCTGCCATCGCTCCTCGCGTCCGCGCGCCTTCGCCTGCACCGCGCCGGCTGGAAGCGATCGCTCCTCTACGAGCTGGACAAGACCTTTCACCGGGACAAGGACGGGCGGCCGATCGAGTCCTGGACGCTGGGGGGGATCGCCTCGGGCGTCGTCGAGGACCGTCGACACGACGGACGGGCCGCCGATGCGGTGACGCCCGAGCACCTCCTGGGTGTTCTCCGGGCGTTGGAGCGCGCTCTCGGTGTGACGCTGGAGTTCACGGCCGGGGAGACGAGCCGGGTTCACCATGCCGGGCTCTTCGCGGACCCGGCCACGATCCGCCACCGGGGGAACGCGTGCGGCACATGCGGCGAGGTGGCTCCGGGCGGCGTGCATGACGACGATCTCGGGACCGTGTATGGATTCGAGATCGACCTGGCCGCTCTCTGGCGATCGCTGGCGCCGGCGCGGCGACCGGCCGCGAGCCGCTCCCTGCCGCGATTCCCGGCGTCGACCCGGGACCTCGCGTTCCTCGTGGATGAACAGCTGGTGGTCGGCGAGGTGCTGGCGGCCGCCGGAGAGGCCTCGCCGACCACGGTCGAGTCCATCTCGCTCTTCGATCTCTTTTCCTTCAAGGGGAAGGGACGCAAGTCCGTGGGGATTCGCCTCGTGCTTCGAGCCCCTGATCGGACGTTGACCGAGGCCGAGATCGCGGCCGCCGTGGACGCCGTCGTCCAGCGCGTCACGGCGGATTGCCAGGCGACCCTGAGGACGCAGTAGTGGCGTCGCCCGGCGGAGCGCCTCCTGGAGGCGCGCTCGAAGAGCTGGAGACTGCCGTCGACCGGCTCCTGGCGGCGTATCGCAACGAGAAGAAGCGGACGCGGGATCTCCTCATCCAGGTGGCCGAGCTCGAGGCACGGCTGGCGAGGTCACCAGAGGCTCTTGGTGAACTCCAGGAGGAGAATCGCCGCCTTCGCCGCAATGCGGCCATCGCGGCGGCCCGCGTCGAAGACCTGATGGGTCGCCTGTGAAGCGCCCGATCACGCTCCTCGGGATCACGCTGACCGTCGGCACCGATTCCGCGGATCCGCTCTACATCCTTGACGTGGCGCGCCATGTCGAGGACACGGCCAAGCGCCTGGCTGTGAAATGCCCGCCCAACACGGCCCGGGACACGCTGGCCGTGATGACGGCGCTCGAGATCGCCGACGAATTGTATCGGAAGGCGGGGGAGGCCCTGCCCGAGACGCGGCGACCGCGGGCCCGCATCGAGCAGATGGTCCGCAAGATCGACGAGGCCCTCCGCGAGTAGATTACGCTCGTCTGGGAGTCGAGGCCCATGGGGGCGTTCATCGTTCGTAAAATGCGCGCTTGCTGGACCGCATAACCCGAACTCAAGCGGAGTCCCAGCTGGTTATCCCCCGTTCCGGGACGCCGGGGCGAGCCATTCGGTCTTGCAGTCCAGCAGGCGAGCCTGGTCATTCATCTACGCCTGACGAACGCACCCGGCCCATGGGAATCCTTGACCTTGCGAATCGTGAAGGGGTAGGCTCGGCTCGGCCATGAAACGGTTATCCGGGTTCCTCCTGATCCTGCTCGCTCTCTCCACATCCGCCTGTACACATCGCCTCACGGTGACGTCCGTCCCGACGGATGCCCGGGTGCAGATCAACGGGACCGAGTATGGCTCGACGCCGCTGGAACTCACCCGTTTGCAGAGGGGGCGCTACGAGATTGCCGTGCGAGCGCCGGGGCACCAGGACTGGCGATCCGAGCTCGAGATCGCGACGGACCAGGAAGTTCATGCCGTGCTCGCGCCATTGCCGCCGCCGGTGGAACGGGTCGTGACGCGCGTGGAGCGACTGGTGCCCGAGACGCGCCTCGCGGTCTTCACCGAGCCTGCGAACGCGGAGGTCACGATCGACGGCCGGCTCGCCGGCGTCTCGCGCATCGACGAGCCCGTCACCGTC
Organism: uncultured bacterium; assembly: GCA_964548165.1. GTDB lineage: Bacteria > UBA8481 > UBA8481 > UBA8481 > UBA8481 > CAZJQD01. The sequence continues at coordinate 62,380 of CAZJQD010000010.1, read as the reverse complement.
GTCTTCGGCCAGCCGCCGACGGCGGCCGAGATCATCGTCGAGAAAGCCGGGTTCGAGCGCTGGACCAAGGCCGTTTCGCTGGAGGTTCAACGCGAGAACCGCGTCTTCGTGAAGTTGAATCCGCTCCCTGCCTGGCACACCTTCACCTCGGATGGCGAGCTGTTGAGGCAGGCCGTTCAACAGGTCGTGGCGGCGACGCGAAACCTGCCGACGCTCGCGCGCGACCAGAGGCTCGCCGTCTTTTCCATCACGCACGGCGAGGGATCGGACGAGCCCCTGCAGGCCGTCGTCGAGGACGCGCTGATGACGACCCTGGCCCAGGCCGGGTTCTCGCCTGCCGAGCGCGACGACCAGGTCCTCGTCCAACTCGCGCACTCGACCTCGGGCGAGGCGATTCCCTACCGGGTCCTGACAGGCCACGCGAACGAGGACTACCCGTTCATCTACGACGCCGCCATCCGCACGGAGGAGACGCGCCTCGAGGGAGAACCGGTCACGGTCCGCTCCACGGCAACCTCGCGCGTGGAGTCGGGCAATGACTGCAACCAGACGGTGACCACGACGACCGTGGTGACGGAGACGTCGTTCACCGCGAGTCGCGAGCGCGTGGTCTCGCGCCTGGAGGGGTCCATCCCGACGGCGGACCAGTTTCTCACGTATCGCATCCTCGAGTGCGGCCTCTCCAAGTCCCCGGTGATCGAGGGCGAGCCTCGCACCGAGCCGATGCTTCACCGCCTGGCCGAGCTCCGCGTCCACCTGCGCATCATCGACGCCAAGACCGGCATCGTGACGTGGGCCGGTTACCTGACGGGCAGGCTCGCCGACGAGATCCCCTCCCGCGTCAGCCTCGACCTGGCGAATCCGCCGAACCGATTCTCCTCGGAGCCCTTGCCGGACGCCTGGCAGAGACTTCGCCATGCGCCTGCTCGCCACATCAACGCGGTGCCCTCGGGCCCGTCGTCGCGCGGAGCCGTCGTTCTCGAGCCCCGGGTCCGCTAACCACGGAACCGCGGACGGTACGATGGCGGGGCCGGCGGCTTTGACGAACGCGAGGAATACTCAAGGCGCCCGGCGCCGTCGTCCGTGCGGACTGTTGCTCGCGGTCTTCGTCTTCCTGTCGCTCTCGTCGAGCGCGTGCTCGCTGGCGCGCCTGGCCGTTTACTCACGCCCGGGCGGCGCCGAGGTCTTCGTCAACGATCGCTTCATCGCGCGAACCTTCAACGAGGTCACGCCGGTCCGCTTCGACGTTCAGCCCGAGACGACGTACATCGTGCGCGTGGTCCGCGAGGATTACGAGCCGTGGGAGCGGGTTGTCCGGCCCGAGGCCACGAAGGAGCTGGTGGTGCTCGCGGACCTCGTGCCGATCCCGCCGCCGCCGCCCTACGTCCCGGCCGGAACGCTCGAGATCCGCACCGACCCGGGAAGCGCGCGACTTCGATTGAACGGCGAGGAGATCGGATGGACACGGGAGGAGAAGCTGGAGCCCGTCCGCGTCGAGAACCTCTCTCCGGGTTCGTACCTCCTGCGCGTCGACCGCGACGGCTTCCAGACCGCGGAGGAACGGTTCATCGTCTCCACGAACATCGTCACGCGCGCCACCATCCAGCTCTTTCCCTTGAAGCCCTACTACCTCTTTCCCTCGAATGACGACCTCCTGCGCCAGACCGTGATCCGGGCCGTGCGCGGGGTCGCGCACCTTCCCGGCATGCGCTCGACGCGCACGATCTCGCTCGTGAACCTCGACGGCCCCTCTTCGCCGGGAGCCGATCTGCGACCGCTGGTGGAGGACGCGCTGGTGGCGGAGCTGGCCCAGAACGGGAGGGCGGTGGCGGAGCGCGAGGATCACCTGCTCGTTCGGATCGCCAACGAGGCCGCGCGCGGCGACACGCTCCTGCTGGATGTCTTGACCCGTCACGGTGGGTCCGATCATCCCTTCATCTACGACGCGCGACTCAGGACCGGGACAGACGCGGCCATTCTCCAGGTCCAGGGGGAATCCGGTGTGCGTCGCATCCTGGTGCGCGACCTGGCGTCTCAGCCGCCTGCTCGCGTTCCCTCTGCCGACCAGGTCCTGGGATACCGCATCGTGGAGAAGACGCTGCGCGTGGATCCGATCCACGAGCCGGGGCAGATCGAGCCGATGCTGCGGCGCGAGGCGGTCGTCAGGTTCTTCCTCCGGCTCCTGGATGCGCGCACGGGCGTCGTCCAGTGGGCCGAGCGGTTCGAGGCCGCGCTGCGCGACGAGGTTCCCGAGCGCGTCTACAGGCACCTCGAACGCCCGCCGGGACGCTTCTACGGCTACGCGGATCGCGAGGCAAGCACGGATCCGATGGCGCGCCCGGACACGCAGGCCGCCGAGCCCTTCGACTGGTTCACGCCCGCGGACCTGCCGCGGCTCAACGACGCCGAGGCGTCCTTCTGGTACTACCGCAATATCGGCGAGTCCTACCTCCGCAGTGGTCGGCTCGCGGAAGCGGAGCGACTCCTGAGGGAGGCGGTCGCCCTGAGGCCCGGGGACTACGAGTCGCGCATGTTCCTCGGGCAGGCGCTCCTCCAGCAGAATCGGCTCGACGAAGCCGGCGCCGAATATCTCGCGGCGCTCCGAACGCTCGGGACCGCACCGTGATGCGCTCGTGGTGACGGTCGAGGTCCGGGACGCGGTCCCGGGCCTGGTGCTGGCGAAGGCGGTCTATGCCGCGGACGGCAGCCTTCTCCTGGAGGCCGGGACCGAGCTGGATTCGCACACGATCGACCTCCTCGATCTCTGGGGCATCTCACATATCGCGGCCGAGGCGGCCACGCCGCGCGCGGGCGCCGTGGCGTCGCCACTACGTTTTGCCGGCCCCACGCGTTCCGCCGTGCCGGCCGCGGTGGTCCGGCAGGATCCCAGGTGGGATCCGGATCGGCGCGTTCGCGACAAGGAACGCGCCGCCGACGTCGGCCGCCGACTCAACGAGGAGACCAAGCGGACGCTGGAGACGGTGGGCGCCGGCCGCGGCGACATTGACGGACCGAGGCTCAAGCAGGTCGCCGCCCAGGTGATCGAGGAGGCGATGCGGGCCCAGGAGACGATGCTGGCCCTGACGACGGTGCTCGATTACGACACCTACCTCTTCTCGCATTGCGCCCACGTTTCGATCCTCAGCGTCGTGATGGGGCTGGCCATGGGCGTGTCGCGTGCCGAGCTCGGCTCGCTGGCGTCCGGCGGCCTCCTCGTCGATATCGGCATGACACGGATCGATCCCTCGATCTGGGGCAAGAAGGGGCCGCTCACGGACGAGGAGTTCACCGAGATCAAGAAGCACCCGGTGCTGGCCTTGCCCGAGGCCGAGCGGTTACTCGGGAACGACCACGACGCTTTGAAGATCATCGTCCAGCACCATGAGCGCATGGACGGGTCCGGCTACCCGCGCAAGCTCGGCGCCAGTTCCATTCACCCGCTGGCCCGGATTGTCGCGGTGTGCGACGTCTACGAGGCCATGCAGGCGCCGCGCACGTACCGGCGTACCTGGCTTCCCCACCAGGTCATGAACCACCTCCTCGTCTCTTCGACCGAGACCCTGGACGCCGAGGTCGTGAAGGTGTTCCTGCGAACGATGGCTGCCTATCCCATCGGCTCCTTTGCCCGGCTCGACAACGGCGACATCGGCGTGGTCGTCTCGGCCAACCGCAACAGTCCCATCCGGCCGGTCGTGAAGGTCTTTCGCGATGCGCTGGGCGCCCCGAAGACCCCGAGCGAGTTTGTCGACCTGGCGACCACGAAGCGATTCATTGTCGGTCCCGTGGATCCGCGCGCTCTCGGCACGACCTCGTTCGAGGCCTACTGAAACCCTCGCCGTGGTAACTACTCACGACCGTCCCGGCGAAGCCGGGCCAGTCGCCGAGGGGGGCGCGCGGACAGGCGCGCCTGGGACAGCTCCCCCCACGCCGAACTCCCTCCGGGAGTTGGCGAAGCCAGCGGACACCCCCCATCGCGTAACCAGCGGCAGCGATTCCGCGCTGGATTCTTCCTCCGATCTCTCGAGCGAGCACGTCCTTGCCGGAACATCCACCTGCCGCTCGGGCGTGCTCCAGGGGATCGAGGCGCGCGCCGTCGACGTCGAGGTCGACATCGGCCGGGGTCTACCGGGGATGCACCTGGTGGGCCTGCCGGCGCCCAGCGTGAAGGAAGCGGAGGAGCGGGTTCGTGCCGCGATTCGTCGCTCGGGGTTCGCCTGGTCCTCGCGACGGATCACCGTGAACCTGGCGCCCGCGGACCTACGGAAAGAAGGTTCGGCGCTTGACCTGCCGATGGCGCTCGGGATCCTCGCGGCCGCCGGATCCCTCCCGCCGTCCTCGCTCCAGGGATGGCTCGTGCTGGGCGAACTGGGCCTGGATGGCCGGTTGCGACCGATCCGCGGCGCGCTCAATTATGCGATGCTGGCGAGGGACACGGGCGTCGACCGGCTGATGGTGCCGGTGGAGAATGCTCGGGAGGCCGCCCTTGGCGGGATGGTCGCCGTGCATGGCGTCCGGGATCTCCAGGAGGCTGTCTCGGCGCTGGCCGGTGCCTGCGGCGATCCGGAGCCCGTGCCGGAACGGGCGGCAACGGAGTGGGACTGCGACTTCGCGGAGGTGCGTGGTCTCGAAGGCCCCCGCCGCGCCGCGCTCGTCGCCGCCGCGGGTTGCCACAATCTTCTCTTCATCGGTCCGCCGGGAACCGGGAAGACGATGCTGGCGCGGCGCCTTCCCACGATCCTCCCGCCCCTGGAACTCGACGAGGCGATCGAGATGTTGCGCATCCACTCCGCGGCCGGGCTGACCACGGACGGAACGCCCGTCTTTTCGCCGCCGTTTCGCTCACCACACCACACGGTCTCGTCCGCGGGTCTCATCGGAGGAGGCTCGCCGCTTCGACCCGGCGAGATATCGCTCGCTCATCGTGGCATACTTTTTCTCGATGAACTGCCCGAGTACCGGCGCGACCTCCTGGAGGCCCTGCGCCAGCCCCTGGAGGACGGCGTCGTGACGGTGACGCGGGCCCGCGCGAGCGCTCATTTCCCGGCGCGATTCCTTCTTGCCGCGGCCATGAATCCGTGTCCCTGTGGGCACCTGGGGTCCGAGATCGCCTGCACGTGTCCGCCCGGCGAGGCCGCGCGGTATCGCCGCCGGATCTCCGGTCCGCTCCTCGACCGCATCGACATCCACGTGGAGATCGCGCGGCGCCCGTTCGCCGAGACCGGGAGCGGGCCGTTGGGCGAGAGTTCCGCCCTGCTCCGGGAGCGGGTCGCGGCGGCGCGGGATCGGCAGGCGCGGCGGTACGTCGGCATGGCCTGGCGAACGAACGCGACCGCCAAGCCCCAGGCATTCCGCGCCGGACTCGCGATGACGACCGGCGCCGGGAGCCTCCTCGCGACGACCGTGGACGCGCTCGGGCTCTCCGCGCGCGCGGCGGAGAAGCTTCAGCGCCTGGCGCGCACGATCGCCGATCTCGCGGATCGATCGCGGGTGGGTGAAGAGGAGGTGGCGGAAGCCGTTTCGTTCCGAGCCCTCGACAGGCGGTACCACGCGTGAGCGGCAAGATCCTGCCTGTCACCGAGCTTGCGGGGCTCGCCGCGCTCGCGCATCTCCCGGCGGATATCCTGGAGGAGATCGCGGAGCGCGCGACGATCAGGGAGTGGCCGCGCGGAGCCTGCGTCCTGACGGCGGGTGATGCGGTCGAGGCCTATCACGTGCTGCTTTCGGGACGCCTGAGCGTTCAGCGCGGGGATTCGATCATCGCTCACCTGGAGCGCGGCGACACGTTCGGCCAGTTGAGCCTTATCGCGGGGCTCCCCGCGATGGTGACGGTCTCCGTACGGCACGACTGCCGACTCCTGACGATTCCCGCCGAGATCTTCCGACGCGCCCTGACGGCAAGCCCGGCGTTCGCGGCGGCGGCCCTGCATCGCGCCGCGTCGCGCCTCGCCGCCTTCGAGACCAGGCCGGTCGGCGGCCTGACCACGATCCTGGCTGTCTACTCCGCGCCCGCCGGTGTCGGCAAGACGAGCTTCGCGGTCAACCTCGCGGCGGCCCTTCACCGCGAGGCGGAGCCCGGCACGCCCGTGGTGCTCGTGGAGGTCGCCGAGGAGCGAAAGGGTCTCCTGCCTCTTCTCGGCTTCGGCGGAGGCCTGCCGCTGGTTCAACTCCGCAACCTCGAGACCGAGGGCCGCGACGTCGTCCGCGAGAAAGGGAAACGCCACGCGGCGGGCTTTGACGTTCTTCGCGTCGCGCATCGGCCCGATCGCGTCGACGATGCGGCCGGCGTGGCTCCGCTCCTCTCCGCGCTCTCGCGCTCCTGCCGCTTCCTCATCATCGATCTTCCTCCCATCATGGATCAGACGGTCTGGACGTTTCTCAGTCACGCCGACCTCAAGCTCGTCCTGACGTCGTCCGCGCCCAGGCATCTCGACCAGACGGCGAACCTCCTGGGAAAGACCCCCGGCGACGTCGCCGTGCTCGTGACCCGGGCGACGCCGGAGATCGAGGATGATGCGGAGTCCTTGAGCCGCCGGCTGGGACGGCCCATCGCCGAGTTTCTCGCGGAGTTGCCGGATGCGGAGCGGGTGGCCGTCACGGCCCGCCCCGAATCGCGGTATGCCGGCGCCGTGCGCCGCATCGCGCGTCGCCAGCTCGGCAAGCTTGTCGGCCTCGCGCTCTCCGGTGGCGCGGCGCGGGGCACATCGCACATCGGCGTGATTCGCGTCCTGGAGGAAGAAGGGCTGGAGCCGGACATCGTGGCCGGAACGTCGATCGGCGCCCTGGTGGGCGGGATCTGGGGAACGGGACGGACGGCGGCCGAGCTGGCGTCCCTCGCGGCTCGCACCAAGCGCCGCGATCTCTTCGGCCTCGCTGACCTCGCGTTTCCTCCCTCGCCCGCCCTCATGCGCGGCCGGCTCGTCGAGCGTTTCATCAGCAGGGGATTCGGAGACAGGCGTTTCGCCGACCTGCGCTGGCCGTTTCGCGTCGTGGCCGCCGACATCGACACGGCCGAGGAGGTCATCTTCAGCCGCGGCCTGGTGCGCGATGCCGTGAGAGCCTCGATCGCGATCCCGGGCGTGCTCAAGCCCGTCATCGCGGCCGGACGGCGGCTCTTCGACGGCGCCGTTGTGACGCCCCTTCCCGTGGACGTTCTGCGGGGGCTCGGCTGTACGCGCATTGTCGCCGTTAATGCCATCTCCTCCGCGCGTTCGCACCGCGTCCCGACCCTCCTGGGGGGCGTCGGCCCTGGCGTGGACGCAGGAGCTCCATGGCCGGCGTCCCTACCGCAGGGAGACGCCCCGGCGACCTCCATGGCCGAGGCCGCGGCGGATAGCCTGGAGCGGGTTGCCGAGCGAGCCGCGCACTTGCCGTTCGTGCGCGAGCTCTTTGATCTCTCGCCGGAATCGATTCCGAACGTCCTCGACATCATTGGTCGTTCGAACATGTACATGCAGGCGGAGATCGCGGAGGCGGCGAGTCGACGAGCCACGGTCGTGATCCGGCCCTGGGTGCCGGAGCTCAATTGGCTCGATTTCGATTCCGCACCCCGGTTCATTCATGCCGGCGAAAATGCGGCCCGTGCCGCCCTGCCCGCGATCCTCAAGGCGTGGGGAAGGTAGGATGAAGAAGGAAGAAAGAAGAGGGGGAGGGTGAGTTGCGGCGGGTGACTAGGGGAGCGAAGTTGGGGTATCCTGTGCTCGGTTGCCCGTGATCCCAAACTTCAGCCGATTCTGCCGTTGGCCTGCCCGGGAACTCCAGCGGCTCCAGGATCGCCTCCTCGTGGAATACCTCCGCGAGGACCTCGTGCCGTTCTCTCCGTATTACAGCCGTGTCTTTAGAGAACAGGGGCTCGACGTCGGGGACGTGGAGGGCGTGGCCGACCTCGCGCGGCTTCCGTTCACCACGAAGGACGACCTTGTGCGCGAACTTGATGCCGATCCCCTTTCGTTCGTCCTTCAGCCGACGGCGGAGACGATCCGCGCGGCCTGGCCTCTTTCGCGCCTCCTGCCGCTCGCCGTTCGCAAGGCCCTGAAGGGCGAGGCGGACGTGAAGCGGGTGTTGCAGAGGGAGTATCGTCCGATCTTCATGACGGCGACGACGGGGCGTTCCGCTCGTCCGATCTCCTTCGTCTATTCGAAGACGGACCTCGTCCGACTCGGCGCCTCGGGACGCCGCATGGCCTACGTTCTCGGGCTCAACATGGAGGATCGGATCCTCAACCTCTTTCCCTACGCCCCGCACCTCGCCTTCTGGCAGACCGCGTTTGCCGGGTTCGAGGCGCGCATCTTCGTCCTCTCGACGGGTGGGGGAAAGACCGTGGGAACGGCCGGCAACCTTCGCGCGCTCTCCAAGATGAAGCCGACGAGCATCATCGGCGTGCCGAGCTACGTCTACCACATCCTTCGCAATGCCGAGGCCGAGAAGGTGGACTTGAAGTCCCTCAAGAGCGTGGTGCTGGGCGCGGAGAAGATCACGGACGCGCTCAAGGCGCGGATCAAGGAACTCTGCGGTCGCCTGGGCGCGTCCCGGGTCGAGGTCCTGGGAACGTACGGGTTCACGGAAGCGAAGACGGCCTGGGCGGAGGCGCCGTCCGGGGGCTACGTCATCTACCCGGACATGGAGGTCTTCGAGATCATCGATCCCGAGACGGGGGCCGTGAAGGGGCCCGGCGAGAGCGGCGAGATCGTCTACACGTCGATGGGCGCTCACGGCACGGCCATCCTCCGCTACCGCACCGGCGACTGGGCCGAGGGCGGGATCACGTGGGAACCGTGCCCGATCACGGGCCGGACCCTGCCCCGGCTCTCCTCGAAGATCAGCCGGCTCTCGAACCGCACCGACTATCGGCTCACCAAGGTGAAGGGCACGCTCATCGATCTCAACCACATCATCAACATCCTCCATGACCGCCCCGAGATTGAGGAATGGCAGCTGGAGATCCGGAAACAGAATGACGACCCGGCGGAGGTCGATATCATGACCCTGTACTGCGCGCCGACGGCCGGCGCCGTCGTTGAACCGGCGGCGATCTCGCGGCTGATCTTCGACGCGACCGAGGTCTCGCTGAATGGCGTGGTGGTGGAGGACGTCCCGGCGCTCGTGGCGCGGATCGGCCTCGAGACGGAGATGAAGGAGAAGCGGATCGTGGACCGGAGGCCGACAGACTGATGCCTGAGCGCGCTCAATATTGCCGATGCGCCGCGGGTGAGGTGCGTCATGCCTGAGCGTCGCATAGCCATCATCGACGGGATCCGCACGCCCTGGGCCAAGGCCGGGACGTCCTTGAAGGACGTCGAGGCCGTGCATCTTGCGCGCCATGCCTTCCGTTCCGTCCTGGACCGCACGTCCCTGGATCCTGCCCTAATCGACGAGGTCATCCTCGGGTGCGTGGGACAGCCCGCCGACGCGCAGAACATCGCGCGGAGCGCGGCGCTCCTGGCCGGGGTGCCGAACCCGGTGCCTGCCGTGACCGTGCATCGCAACTGCGCCTCGGGATTCGAGGCCATCACGTCCGCGGCGGAGAAGATCACCTCGGGTCGAGGCGAGATCTATCTCGTGGGCGGGACGGAGTCGATGTCCAACTACCCCTTGCAGTATCCGAAGGCATTCGCCGAGTGGATGGGTGCATTGGCGCGGGCGAAGACGCTGGGCGCCCGGTTGGCGGCGTGGGCGAAGTTCCGCCCCGCCCTTCTTAAGCCGCGCATCGGCGTTCTCATGGGCCTGACGGATTACGCCTGCGGCATCTCGATGGGCGTCACGGCGGAGAACCTCGCCATCGAGTTCGGGATATCCCGGAAGGCCCAGGACGAGTTCGCGCTCGAGTCGCATCGCAAGGCCGCGGCGGCGGCGGAGCGGCTGGCCGGCGAGATCGTCCCGGTTGCGGCGGCGCCGTATCGCGAGCAGGTGAGCGCGGACAACGGTCCGCGGGCCAACCAGACGATGGAGGCCCTGGCCAAGCTCTCGCCCATCTTCGACCGCGTCGCCGGCACGGTCACGGCCGGCAACGCGTGCCCGATCACGGACGGCGCCTCCGCGTTCCTCGTGATGTCCGAGTCCAAGGCCCTCGACCTCGGCTACACCCCGCGCGCGTTCCTGAAGCGCTACGCCTACGCGGGGCTCGGTCCGGAGCGGATGGGGCTCGGGCCCGTCTTCGCGACGGCGAAGGTTCTCGAGGGAATGACGATGGCCGACTTCGACCTCGTGGAGCTGAACGAGGCCTTTGCCGCGCAGGTGCTCGCCTGCCTCAAGGCGTTCGGGTCGAAGACGTTCGCGGAGCGTGAGCTGAACCGCAAGGTCCATCTCGGCGAGATCGACCCGGCTCGCCTCAACGTGAACGGCGGCGCGATTGCGCTCGGGCATCCGGTCGGCGCGACCGGCGCGCGGCTTGTTCTCACGCTCATCCACGAGATGGAGCGTCGGGACGCGGGCCTGGGCCTCGCCACCCTCTGCATCGGTGGCGGTCAGGGCGGCGCCCTGGTGATCGAACGTGAGTAGGAATTTGAAAACACAAGTTGTCGGCGTGAGCCCGATGGGGGGAGACCGCTGGCTTCGCCAACTCCCGGAGGGAGTTCGGCGGGGGGGGAGCTGTTCGGGCGCCCCCCCTTGGCGACTGGACAGGCTTTGCCTGGCCAGTCGTGGTGATCGAACGTGAGTAGCTTGCGTGAACGGCGGCTGGCGAACCGTGGCGCGCTGGATGGCGTGTCGGGGAATGCGGGCGCCTCCGGTGGCGCCGGTCATCGCTCGGGCGGCGGCGATGGAACGGGCGGTTCTCACGGCGGGCCCGGAGGCGCGTCCGGCGGAGAGTCCCCGGGAGGGGCGTGGACGAGCGAGCATCGGGACGGCGCGATCATTCTTCGTCTCAACCAGGCGGACCGAAAACAGAACGTCCTCACCACGGCGGTGATGCAGGAGCTCGATGTTATCCTCGATCAACTGCCGCGCGACGTCTCGGGTCATCCGCTCCGTGGCCTCGTCATCGCCTCGGGCAAGGAAGGGTCCTTCGTCGCCGGCGCCGACATCGCCGAGATCGACCGCATCGAGACGAACGCGATCGGCCGGTTCAAGGCCGCGGACGGCCAGCGCATCCTCCAGAAGATCGCCGAGCTTCCCGTGCCCACGGTCGCGGCCATCAACGGCTTCTGCCTCGGCGGCGGGATGGAACTCGCGCTCGCGTGCCGCTACCGGGTGGCCTCGCTCGAATCCCGCGTCCTGCTCGGCCTCCCCGAGACGCGCCTCGGGGTCCTGCCTGGCTTCGGCGGGACCCAGCGCCTCCCGAAGCTGATCGGGCTCAGGCCCGCCCTCGAGATGATCCTCGCCGCCAAGCTCGTCGACACCCGCAAGGCCTTGAAGATGGGCCTCGTGGATCGCGGCGTTCCTCCGGCCCTCGTCGTCGACGCGGCGCTGGAAATCATCGCGAACCCGCCGCCGCCGTCGCACCCGCGTCTCGGTCGAGTGGATCGCCTCCTGGAGACCGGGCTCCTCAGCCGCGTGCTCTTCGACAAGGCCCTCGCGGCCGCCGAGGAGAAGGCGCAGGGGCACTACCCGGCGATCCCGGCGGTCGTGAAGCTCATCCGCGAGACCTTCTTCCTCCCGGTTACCGCGGGCGGCGTCAGCCTCGAGGGGCTCCGGATGGAGGCGGAGGCGTTCGGCAACCTCGTCGTCACCGACGTCTCGGCGAACCTGCGCGGCCTGTACTTCCTCGACGAGGACCAGAAGAAGTTCCGGCCGGTCTCTGCCGAGCCCGCCAAGCTCTCGCCGACGTCCTCGCGCGCGGCCGTATTGGGAGCCGGGATCATGGGCGGCGGGATCGCCTGGGCGTTCTCAAGCCGCGGGTTCCCGGTCAAGGTGAAGGACATCCGGGACGAGGCGCTCCTGGGTGCGCTTCAATCCGCGGCCGCCGTGTACAAGGGCGACGTGAAGCGCCGCAAGCTCACGGAGCGGGCGGCGGATCGCGCCTTCAGCCGGATCGCGGTGGGCCTGGGATGGGACGGATTCCGCCGCGCCGACATCGTCGTCGAGGCCGTGGTGGAGCGACTCGACGTCAAGAAGGCGGTCCTCGCGGAGCTGGAGCCGTATGTTCGGGAGGACGCCATCATCGCGTCGAACACCTCCGGGCTCTCCATCACCGAGATGGCCAAGTCCCTGGCTCGGCCCGCGCGGTTCGCCGGGCTCCACTTCTTCAATCCCGTTCACCGGATGCCGCTGGTGGAGATCATCCGCGGCAAGGAGACGAGCGACGCGACGGTGGCCACGCTCTGGGCGGCCGCGAAGGCGCTCGGGAAGACCCCGATCCTCGTGAAGGACGCGCCGGGCTTTCTCGTGAACCGCATCCTGATTCCCTACATGCTGGAGGCCGCGCGCCTCTACGAGGAAGGGGTCGCGGTGCCGCGGATCGATCGGGTGGCGCGGGAGTTCGGGATGCCGATGGGCCCGTTCGAGCTCGCCGACGCGGTGGGGATCGACATCGGCCTGCACGTGGCCGAGCACCTCGAGCGTTCCTTCGGCGCACGGATGGCGGTGCCCGCGATCCTGGGTCGGATGGTGGAACAGAAGCTCCTGGGGCAGAAGTCGGGCAAGGGCTTCTACCTTCACGTGAAGGGGAAGAAGGGCCAGACGCCGAAGCTGAATCCGATCGTCGCCGTGAAAGAGAAGAAGGGCGAAGGCCCGCACGACGACGCGATCCGCGACCGGCTCTTCCTCACGATGCTCCTGGAAGCGGGACGATGTCTCGAGGACCAGATCGTGGATCGCTGGGAGGACGTCGAGATCGGGATGATCTACGGCACCGGCTTCCCACCGTTTCGCGGTGGCCTCATCCGCTGGGGTTCCACGCTCGGTGCCGAGGAAGTCGAGGCGCAGAGCGACCGCCTTGCCCAGCAATCCGGCCCGCGATTCGCCTTTCCCGAAGTATTGCGAAGCCTCTTGAGCTGAGACCCTTCGTGTCAGCCTGGCCGAGGAGTTGATCAGAGCCGCGCTCTTCTTCCTTGAGCCAGCCTTGTGAGGATAGACCCGTGATCCTTGAAGCCCATGCGCCTTCGCGGTATTTTGACCCAGGATCTCATCGACCATGCTCGGACTTGTCACAGCTCCGCCAGGCCATACAGTGAAGGGCATGGTTGTGCAAGCCGCCGCGCCGGCAGGGGAACAATTACGTCAATCTTTCCCATCGCGGCGGGCCCTCTTCGCCACGCGAGTGGCAATCCTGGCGGGTGCGCCGTGGAAAAGAAATTCGTCGCCCGGCCTTGGTCTGATCCCCAGGGAATGATCAGCGCGCCTCGGCTTCGCATCTCGTGGAGGGAGTCTGGCCTGTGGTTCCTCGCGGCCCTCCTCGTCAGGCTCCCAGGAATGGTGGAACGCCAGATCGACATCGGTGAGTGCTTTTCTTACGCTCGCGTCCTGGGGCTCTACAACCCTTACCCGATCCTGCCGCCCTTCTACATCTTCCTGCGCCCGTGGTCTGACCTCTTCGGTGATTCGCTCGTCGCCCTGCGCATGCCCAGTGCCATCGCCTCAGCCTGCACGGTCGTCATCCTCGGTCGCCTCAGTTCCCGCCTGATCGACAATGGCGTCGCTCGATGCGCAATGCTTCTGTTCCTTCTCAATCCCTTCGACGTCTACTTCAGCCAATACATCCGTCCCTACACGGCAGTCTCCACCCTGCTGCTCGCCGGACTCGCCATCCTGCTCGCTGATGGAGGCCGGTGGTGGGTGAGGTTCATCGCGGCCGGGGTATCTCTCGTCATCGCCTTTCTGTCTCACTATTCCATCTTCACCTCCATGGCACCGGTGCTGCTTCTCCTCGTCATTTTCGCTCCTATTTCCGCTCGAAATCGGTTCCTGGTGCTGGCAGGAGCGTCGCTGGTCTTCCTCATCGTTTTCCTGCACGCCTCGGCGGTCCTCTTGCCGCCCGAGTACTCGTTGCAGACCCTGGCCAATGGATTCGTGGAATTCTGGGAGCTCTTACCGACGCGCGTGGGAGCGGGAAGAGCCTTGGAGTGCGTCTTCGAGATGTTCTGGGCGCCCTATCCGATGATGGGGGGCAACAAGTTCTGGAAGATCGTTGCCGCCGTTCTCATACTCGCGGCGGCTGTCGGTCATTTCAGGGCATGGACTCTTAGACCTGAAATCCGCAGACTCTGCATCGGGTCCATCGTGGTGATCCTGGCGGCCCCCCTTTCCGCGCTCTACATGCAGAACGGTCTCGGCTTCTCCCCCTACACCGCTTCCTATACTCATTTCGTCGTCCTGCCTCTCGTCACCCTCTTTGCCATTGCCTGGCGCAGCCTGGCCACCATGTCCCGGCCGATCGGAGCGATTTTCCTGGCCCTCGTCCTAGCCGGCGATCTCGCGGGCCTTTCCAGTGTCTATACGCGGATGGCGCGCGCGCATTTCCCGGACTGGGCCGCAGTGGAACGAGAAGTGCGACTCAGGGCTCAACCCGGTGCGGTCATGATAGCGGGGCCCGGAGGATGGTTCGGCCTTCTTCATGCGTGGAAGACGAGCCATAACCCGCTTCCCCTTGTGCCCTATCCGCATGAGCATCGGGTCTTACGCGACAAGTTCCCCGTCACGCAAGTGGAGTTCGACTCCTGGATTCACCGCCTCGATGGCGTCCACGAGGTCTGGGTTCTCTGGGATCTCTTCGACTACCTCGATCCGGAGAGGTTTCTTCGTCGCGACCTCGACCGGAACTGGGTGGAGAGTGAACGTCTTACCATCAGGAACGAGCTCCCGGGAATCGACGCGGAAATTTCGCGCTACAGGCGGCGCGTGAACCAGGATTCCCCGTCATCGACTATCCCTGCCCATCCCGCAGCTCCCGGCCCTGCGCCTCCTTCGCATTGACTTGAAAGACCATGCGATGGTTTCACGTCACGACTGCGGTCGCGGAGGATTTGATGATGACCGCATGGCCATGAGATGTGTTCGTGGAATCGAATTCGCGACCCTGATCCGAGCGGGTTTGGAGCCGGGCGGGGGATGCTGATAGTCTTGGCTCATGGCTGACCACGCGCTCCTCGATTTCTCCGCGCGCCTGATGGCGTTCTACTCGACGTACGTGGCGTCGCAGGCGCGCCTGGCGGCGCCGAGCCTCCTGCAGTCGCTCCTGGAGGGGAGGCCGCGGTGGGAGTCTTTACCGGCGGCGGAGGGGGAGGCGGGACCGCTCGTCGCGTTCTGCCGCGAGGCGTCGCGGTTGGGCGCGGAGTCGCCGGGCAGGGCGCTCGCCGCGGTCACCAGCCGACTGGCGGTAGCGCGCGTGATCGACGCGTTCGGCGATGCGGCGCAGAAGGACCGCTGGGTGACGGTGCTGGCGTCCGGGGAGAAGCGCGGGGCGTATGCGCTCTCCGAACCCCAGGCCGGCTCCGACGCCACGCTCTGCGCGGCGACGGCGGAACTGCGTGGCCAGGACTGGGTGATCGCGGGCGAGAAGACGTTTGTCGTGACGGGGGGCGGCGATGCTGCCCCGGGCAACGCGGCCGCCGCGGCCGAAGCTGCCGCCGCGGCCGAAGCTGCCGCCGCTGACGGTGACGCGGCGCCGCTTGCCGATCTCGTCATCGTCTTTGCGCGCGGAGCCGGTACGACCGATGACGAGAAGTCGCGGCTGACGGCGTTCCTGGTTCCCGGCGGCAAGGCCGCGATCGGGACCACGGCGCGGCCGCTTGCCGGCCTGGCCGGCGCCGGCGTCGTCGATCTCCGGTTCGACGACGTTCGCGTCGGGCGTGACGCGGTGCTGGGAGAAGTGGGCGGCGGTATCCGGATCGCGCAGTTCCTCCTCGACATGGTCCGCCTCGGCACGGCCGCGATCCTCCTGGGCCTGTTGCGGCGAGGGGAACGAGAGGCCCGCGAGCGCCTGGCGAGCCGTGAGCAGTTCGGGCATAAGCTCATCGAGCTCGACATGGTCGCCGAGCGCCTGGTCTTCGTGGCCGAGCGCTTGCATGCGCTGGAGGCTCTTGTCGCGCTGACCGCACGCCTGGCCGAGGGCGGCTGTGAGATCGGAGCGGAGGCGGCGGCTCTGAAGCTCCTCGCCGGTGACGCGGCGCGCGAGGCCGCGGGATCGCTCGCAGAACTCGGGGGAGGCCTGGCCGCCCAGCGCCCGTTGTCCGACCTGATCGCGGCGGTCAATTCGCTGCAGGCCGCGGGCGGCAGTAACGACGTGGCCCGCTTCTACCTCGCCCTGCACGGAACCCGCCGTGTCGGAACCTGGCTTGCGGCCAACAAGAAGGCGCGGCGCGGGGCCAGTTGGCTGGACGCCACGGTCAAGAAGTGGTGGCGAGGGACGGTGCTGGCGATGACGCGCCCACGCCTGCCGCGCATCATCGTCAAGGGCCCAGTCACGGGTGTGGGTAAGGGCGCGAGCCCGGCGCCGCCCGAGGCCGTGGGGCTCTGGCGCGAGTGCGCGGGCGTGACGACCGAGCGCGCCTTCCAGGTCCACGACTACTTCGAGGATCAGGTCCTGGAGACCCAGTTCCATCTCCAGAGGCTCGCCGCGATGATCGTGGAGACCTGGGCGCTGACGGCCGTGCTCTGGTACGCCCCGGCGGCAACCGATCGCGGCATGGCCTCGCTCTCGCCCCTCCTCAGGTCTCGTCGCGCGTGGCGGTCCGTGGCCTATGCCTCCAGCGAACTCTTCGTCGGGGACGCCTGGGACGTCGAGGGCTACGCCAAGACCCTGGGGCCAGGCGCCTAGAAACGGCTTCTACATCCGACGTCGTTACGAATATGACCCACAGAAATATGACCCACAGAGACACTGAGACACGGAGAAAGTCCAGATTGGGAATCGGAATTCCTGATCATTGATCGGGTCTACACATCCGACCAATTGGGCGGTGCATCACGGAAGAAACGTTGTGCGTCCTCCGCCTCCAGACGGGTCTTCTCTGTACCTCTGAGCCTCTCGTGGTTGCCTCCCTGGATCATCCGGGTTAGTTCACGCCCGAGACTTCGAAACGGCGAGCCTGACACCGGGACGCGCTTTCCGTATAGTTCGCCGGCGGCCTTGGCCGTGCGGGTGGCACCATGCCCGACTTTCGTGGAGGTTCTTCATCATGTCGTTTCGCAGGGTAGCACCGTCCGTACTCGTCGCGGCGGTGATCGTGGTCATCACCGTGGTCTCGATCGTCAGCAATATCATCTCTCACCGGATGGCCTCCTCCTTCGAGGAGTCGCAGTACGACCTGATGAGCCAGATCCTGAAGTCGAATCTCCGGGGCGCCGAGAGCCGCGCCATCGCCTCCGCGGAGATGATCGCCGCGATCCCCAGCGTGCAGAGGGCGTTCGCCGCCCGGGATCGCGAGGGGCTCCTGGCCCTGGCTCAACCCGCGTTTGCCCTGCAGAAGGAGAAATACGGGATCAGCCAGGCGCAGTTCCACCTGGCGCCGGCTGTCTCGTTCCTGCGCGTGCACAATCCCGCGAAGTTCGGCGAGGACCAGTCGAACTACCGGAATATCGTCGTCGAGGTGAACCGGACCAACGCCATCCGCAAGGGGATCGAGATCACGACGTCGGGCATCGGCATCTTCGGGACCCGCCCGATGACCGACGAGAGCGGCAAGCACGTCGGCAGTTTCGAGATGGCCTTCGAGTTCGGCCCCTTGCTCGACGAGCTCAAGAACGCCTACGGGGTCGAGCTGGCGTTCTTCGTCGATGAGAAGACCCTGCGCGAGAATGCGACGGCGCTGACCGGCGACGTCTACAACGACCAGAACCGCTTCGGTTCGCACATCAACTTCTATTCCACCCACGCTGTCCTCCTGCGTTCGCTCGTCTCGGGCGACGACCTCAACATCCACGACGAGGCTCATTTCCTGCGCGAGAGCGCGGATGTGCCGTACGGCGTGCTCCTGCAACCCATCTACAACTACGCCGGCAAGCAGATCGGCGTCGTCGCGATGGCGAAGAACTTCGGCGCGACCCGATCCGCGGACGGGCAGGCCCTGGTCTGGCAGACGCTCCTCGGCGTCCTGGCGGCCGTCCTCTTGATCGGCCTTGTCCGGACCGTGATCCGCGGGATGCTGCTGCGTCCCCTGGCAGCGCTCACCGACCAGGTCAGCGCGGCGGCCGAGGATGAGTCCGCGCCTGCCATCACGGCGCCCGAGTCGAGCTGCGAGGAGCTAAGCGCCTTGGCGGCCCAGTGCGAGCGGTTACGCGGGGCCCAGGGGCGGCAAAGCGGTACGGAACGGTCATGAGGTCCGGTCGTCACCCGCTGCTCCCGGCCCACGCCGTGATCCGATGGAGGGCCTCGGCTCGCACATTCGTTCGCGCGCTTCTTGTGGTGGTCCTGGCCGGCGCTCCCGCCCTGGCCGCGGCGTCGTCCCCGGGCTCCTCGTCGGCGTCCTCTCTACTCTCGATCCCGACGGGCAAAGGACTGCCGGTGGCGGTGCGCGCCGCCGTCTACTTCCTGCACGTCGAGTCCTTCGATGACAACGAGGGTCTCTTCGAGGCGACGACGGATGTCCGGTTGACCTGGGAGGATCCGCGCCTCCGTTACCCGGCCTCCGAGGGTTTGAACGGGTACAAGGAATTCCGGATATCGGCGGCCGAGGCCGAGTTGTCCCGCATCTGGTCGCCCACGGTCCGGTACGTGAACCGGGTCGGCGAGCCCTCGCTCGAGGAGCGCCGCCTCCGGATCCTGCCGGATGGAACGGTCGAGGTGATCGTGCGCAGCACCGCCGTCTACAAGACCCGGGTCGATGTCGCCCGCTTCCCGTTCGACCAGCAGGCACTCCAGGTCGAGATCGCCGTCTACGAGCAGACGGTCGAGGCCGTGAATCTCATCTACCGCAGCGAGGACGTCACCTTCACGCGAGCGGCCAGGGACCTGGACATGGCGGGATGGACCGCCGGCCTCGTGAACCTCCGCCGGGACGTGATCAAGGGATGGAACGGCGACCGGTACGCCACGGTGATCGCGGCCCTCGATGTGAAGCGCATCACCGGCGGCACGGTCTCCACGATCTTCATTCCGCTCTTCGCCTCACTGCTCATCCCCTTCATGGCCACCTGGATGAACAAGGCCGAGGAAGACGGGAGCTTCGAGGTCGAGGCCTTCGAGCTGGCCAATGTCGTCATTGGCGGGCTCTTCGCGGTCATCGCGCTGAGCTTCTCCATTAGCTCCGCCTACCCGGCCATTGCGGCCGAGGACAACACCGTGACGCGGCTCATCGCCTTGAACTACGTCGCGCTCGCCGTCGGTCTCATCATCACGGTCGCCCTCTATCGCTACCGGCTCCCCGCGCGCTGGTTCGGCCCCTACGTCCAGCAGGAGGCGTTCCAGTTCCTCTCGTGGGCGGTTCCCTTTCTCTTCGTGGCGACGGGCCTCGCACTGGTGATGGCCTCGGCCGCGTGACCGGGGTGGCGACCGCCGCCCTGGCCGATTGGATGTCCTGAGACTGCGAAACGGCGAGCCTGACACCGGGCGCGCGGTACGCTAGGAGCCTGACACCCCGTCCTTATTCACGAGGAAGAAGAGCCGTCCGGTGTGGTTGAGGAAGCCGGCGGGAATGGCTGCCGAATCCCCGGTTCCGGTGAAGATGTCGATGTGGCCGGGACCCTTGATCGCGCCTCCGGCGTCCTGCGCTATGACGAAGTGCGCGTGTGGCTTCGTCGGGGCTGGACCCGTTACGGGCGCCGCGTAGGGCCGATCGTAGCCGGCGATCCCTACGAGGCCGGTGCCGAAGACGCGGGGATCGGTGGCGACGGAGACGTCGGGGGTCAGGGGGATCGACCCGAGGCCCAGGGGCGGCGTGTCGTCGATGCGGAAGAAGACGAACGAGGCGTTCCGGTGGAGGTAGGCGTCCTCGAGATCGGGCCGTCGCGCGAAGAACTGCCGGATCCTCTGCATCGAGATCTCCTCGCGGGGAATGTGACCATCTTCCACGAGGAGCCTGCCGATGGCCGTGTACTGTCGGCCGTTGCCGCCGGCGTAGCGGGCGCTGCGGCGCGTCCCGTCGGGAAAGACGAGGATGCCGGAGCCCTGGACCATGAGGAAGAAGCGGTCGAGCTTGGAGCGAACCCACGCGACTTCCAGCCCGCGCCCTTTCAAGGCCCCGCGATCGATCGCGCGGTGATCGGCGATCCGGCGGCGGCGGTTGCGTTCGACGGGGCGCGCGTAGAGCGGGACCGAGAACGTCTCGCTTCGCGTCGCGCTCGCCTCATACACGGGCAGGAAGTAGCCGGTGAAGAGGACGTCGTCCATCCCGGTCTTGCCGACGGACTGGTAGATGCGGAAACGCTCGGCCAGCCTCTTCGCGAGCGTCCCGGGTTCCCACTCCTCGATCACGGCTTCGCGCAGGTCGAGGAGCGTGGCCGCGAGGCGGCCCCGCGCGATCCGACCGCGCCCGAACGCGTAGTCTTCGCGCCCTGACCGGGCGAGGTGGGCGAGCTGGTGATCGATCGCGGCGACGAGCCGCTCAGGATCATTCGCGAACTGGAACGAGTCCCAGGAGACCTCGCGGAGGTCGGCGCCGGGGCGGAATGCGCCGCGCGGATCGGCCAGCGCCAGGGCGTTCTCGGGAGCAGGCGTGGCCCAGGCGGGGAGCGATCGCGCCCGGGGGGATGGACTGGGCGCCTCGAGGCCGATGGCCGTAGGGGAGACCTGTTGGCCGCACGCGGACAGGGTGAGAACGAAAAGAAGTGCGGTGAGCCGACCGGCTCCGGCTACTCCCGAACCCACGCGTTGTTGCTCCACGTGACACGCTCGCCGTTGGAGAGCGTGATGGGATCGGCACCGCCTCGGGGGACCAGTCGGACCTGTCCGCCCTCGCTCTGCACGGTCACGGCCCCGTCGGCTCGCGCCTGGATCTGGAACGCGCCCGATGTGGCCGCGGCGGTCAGTTGATCGGTCGAGACCAGGACGGTGCCGCCACCCGGGCGGACCACCGTGCGCGCATTGCCGCTCGAAAGGTGCACCGTGACCTCTTCGCGCCCGCCTTCCCCGTCACTGCGTCGCTCGAGCCGGGAGACGCGGGCGGACGAACCGCCGGAGATATCGATCTGCGCTCGCTCGAAGCCCATCGAGGCCGCGGCGCCGGGCGCCGTGGTGACGACGGTGCCGACGCGAAGCGGAGCGCCGGGTTGAGGGATCGAGCTGTTGACGGAGACACCGCCCGAGAAGGATTCGAGTCGACCCTCAGACATCTCGATCGTGACCGCGTTTGGTGGGAGGTCCGATGCGGGCGCCGCGGTCGGCGACGCTTGGGGCGGCGAGGGGGCAGAGGAGGGGGGCGCTGTGCCGGCGGGCTCGGTCGTATAGCGGCCGCCATAGACGGGAATATGGGGAAACTCGTTCGGCGAAGCGATGGGCTCGGCGGGTGCGGGAGGGGCTGCAGGCGGTGCGTAGGCGGGTGCGGCCCCGGGTTGAACTCCGCCGGTCGGCGACGTGGCGTAACCGCTCGTCACGCTTGCTGGTGCGGGAGGAGGCATCGCTGTCTGGCCCTGGGTCGCAGGCGCGAATGCGGGTTGATAGGCATATCCCGGGGGAACTTCGATCGGAGGAGGTGTTCCCGCCTGGAGAGGATCCGCCACGGGGTTTGCCGAGGTCGGAGCGGCCGTCGCTTGGAGGGGAGCCGTCGACGCGGCCGGTGGAGGAATGATGACCGTGATCTCACCGGGGCGAGTGACGAGATACGTCAGGAGCGCGGCCAGGATGACGCCTGCGGCAGCGAGCGCGCCGGGGAACCACGGTGCCTGCCAGACGGCAGTCGCGCCGCCCGGACTGCGCAGGTCCACTTCCGTTCCATCACCGGCCGTGCGTTCCTTGCGCTTGAGCGCCTGGTGGATGATGCTCACGCGAAAATCGTCGCGGTCATGTTCAGGGGGCCAGCCGTGGGAAGTTCGGATTGGCGCGCACGACGAGCGCGCACCAGGTGAGCGGGCCGACGACGCCGTCCACGGGAAGGCCGACCGCGGCCTGGAACCGTGACACGGCAACAGGCTGCCACGACGCTCGGGCTACGCCGGGCCGGGCCGCCGTGACGCCCGGGACGACGCGACGCAGGGCGCTTTCAAGGAGCGCCGGGAGGCGCGGATCGTTCTCGGGGTCCTCGGGGTAGGTCCAGTTCACCGGGAGCGGTATGCGCGCGTCGACGAGCTGTCCGGGCTCCATGCTGAGACGGGCGACGCTGTACTTGCCGTCCTCGGTCCCGGAACGACCGGGCGCGTAGAAGACATAGCTCGTGGCCGTGGCCCCGACGAGCGCCTGCTCCTCGTTGCCGAACCTCACGAGCGCGGGAAGGCCGATGCGCTCGATGGTCGGGAGGTCGGCGACGAGCCGGGCGGCGGAGAAACCGGCGGCCTCGACCGTTGCGGCGCCGGGAGCGGATCCCCAGAGCCGGAGAATCTCGGCGAGTGAACCACCGTCAGGGATGGGCGTGGCCGCGACGTCGGCCGGTGCCGCCGATCCGGCTGTACCCGCCGCGGCCGATGTGGCCTCGCCGGAAGCGGATGGCGTTGCCGGGGCCGCGGCGTTGCTTGGTCCGCCGCGCTCCCTGGGCGTCTGCCGGTTCGCCGTGGCGCTCCAGATCCCGAGCGCGAGCACGATGGCGACGATGGCGACCGCGGCCAGCGTGCCGCCGCGTCCCGCCTCGACTCCCGTCGCCGTCGCCGCGACCACGCGCTCCCTCTCCTGCAAGGCGTTTGCCTCGGTCTGCGGCTGGTAGCGTGGCGTGGCCGCCTCGGCGGCCCGTCGTGCCTCGGCGCTCGGGCCCTCGTGATCGGCGATCGCGGTCTCGGCGATCTCGCGGTTGATGACCTTCGTTCCGAGCGCGTACGCGGCGAGGAGACACTTGTCGCAGATGACGTTGATGAGGCGCGGCGTTCCGCGCGTGTAGAGCGCGATGGCCTCGATGGCGCCCTCCTTGAACTCCACGGCCTTCTCGTTGCCGGCCACGAGAAGGCGGTGACGGATGTAGTGCGGGATCTCGGGTCGGTCGAGGGGCGTGATGTGGTAGCGGACGGCGATGCGCTGGCGGAGCTGTTCGAGGCGGGGGTGCTTGAGGATCTCGTTGAGCTCGGGCTGGCCCACCAGGATGAGCTGGACGAGCTTCTCGAGCTCGGTCTCGAGGTTAGAGAGCATGCGCAGGGACTCGAGGACCTCGATGTCCAGGTTCTGGGCCTCGTCGATGATGACGGCGACGTTGCCGCCGCGGCGCGCCTGGTCGATGAGGAAGATGTTGAGCTGATCCAGGAGCGTCTTCTGCGAGGGGTTCTTGCCGGGGACGTCAATGGCGAGATCGTCGAGGATGGCGTGGAGGAGTTCGCCCTTCGAGAGGCTGGGATTCAGGATCACGGCGGTCTTGGTATTGGGGTCGAGGGTATTGAGGAGCTGGCGGCAGAGCGTGGTCTTGCCGGTGCCGATCTCGCCGGTGATGACGATGAAGCCCTTCTTCTCCTTGATGCCGTAGAGGAGCGATGACATCGCCTCTTCGTGCCGCTGCGAGCGGAACATGTAGCGCGTGTCCGGGGTCATCCGGAACGGTTCGTCGCCAAGCCCGAAGTATTCCTTATACATGCCTCATCCTTTTCCTGCCGGACGCGGATTCTAACCG
>CAZJQD010000010.1:0-38734 GCA_964548165.1 uncultured bacterium | reverse complement strand
CGCCGGGCCTCCTCGCGCATCTTCCGCGCCGACTCGATGCCTTCCTCGAAGGTCTCCGCACGGTTGACGATCAGCTTCGGGCGGAACGCGTCGAGGATCGACTTCACCGCCTTGAACTCCACGAGCCGACCGGACTTCTGGATCATGCTGAGGACGCCGGGAATGGAGGGGACGTCCAGTTCGCCGGCGTCGAGCTTATCGAGGAGCTCGATCACGCGCGGCATCTCCCGCGCCTCCTGGCGGATCTTGCGGAGGATGGTGGCGCGGATGAAGAGGTAGGAGTCGCGCATCGCGGTCGGCTCGGGATTGGTGACGACCACGCCGGAGTTGACCATCGAGAAGAAGTCGAGGACCTCGAAGTGCACGGAGGCGCCCAGGTCGAGGACGAGGTAGCGGGAGCGGAGCTGCTTGAGGTTGCGGAGGAATTTCTGACGCTGCTGGTACTGGAGGTTCGAGAGCGTCATGGAGGGGTTCGAGGAGCCCGAGAGAAAGTGGAGGCGCGGGATGCCGGTCGGCGAGACGGCTTCCGCGAGCGTGCCGATCTTCTTGGAGACGAACTCCTGGATGCCCTTGTCGACCTGGGCGCCGAGGAGGATGTCGGCGTTGGGGAGGCCGAAGTCGCAATCGACGAGGATGACGCGGCCGTTCGGGTCGCTCTTCTCGAGCCGATCGGCGAGCGCGATGGAGAGGTTGACGGAGACGTTGGTCTTGCCGACGCCGCCCTTGCCGGACGCAATGGGGATGAGGCAGGTGTGGAGGTCGTGGCCGGGGGCCTCGTCCTCGTGTTCGGGCTCATGCGCGGCCTCGGTCTCAACCGGGGCGGCCGCGGGGAGCTCGAAGATGTTCTTGTGCGGGGCCTCGATGCGCTGAAGCAGTTCCAGGAGCTTGGACATGCGAGGACGCATTATACGAGCAGGGGGAAGCGGTGGGAAAGCGTTCCCGCCGCTCTTTCCCTTGGTTCGGTGATTCTTGTCGCGGCGGGGGGGCGGGGCTATCGTTCTGATCCATGGCAACGGACAGGAATGACGAGGGGGCTACCGGCGGGACGTCCGACGATCCCTTTGGCGTCGATGAGACCGCGGTGGCCCGGGAGGCCCTGCGGATCGCGGGGATCATGGCCCGCCTGCGCGCTCCGGGCGGATGCCCCTGGGATCGGGAGCAGACGCACGAGACCCTGAAGAAGTACGCGGTCGAGGAAGTCTACGAGATGCTCGACGCCGTCGATTCCGGCGATGACGAGAAGCTCTGCGAGGAGCTCGGGGACGTGCTCCTCCAGGTGGTCTTTCACGCCCAGATGGCGCGCGAGCGCGGGGCGTTCGCGCTGGCCGATGTCTGCGCCGCCATCAGCGACAAGCTCATCGAGCGGCATCCGCACGTCTTCGGCACGACCACGGTGAATGGTGTCGGCGATGTCCTGAGGAACTGGGAGTCGATCAAGCAGGCGAAGGCGACGGAGCGCGGCGACGAGGGGAGAAAATTGCTCGACGGTGTCCCCCGGAGCCTGCCGGCTCTCCTGATGGCTTTCCGCATTGCCGAAAAGACGGGGCATCGGGGCGCGGACGCTTTGCAGTTGGCCGATCGCGTCCGTGCCGACGCCGTGGCCCTGGCGGCCGCGGCGGACGCGTCGTCGGTGTCGTCGACATCGCAGACGGCTTCGTCGGCGGCCGATCTCATCGCGGGACTCCTGCAGGATCTCGCGAGGCTTGCTGCCCGGCTGGGCGTGGATCCCGAGGAGGCTCTGCGGAAAAAGAATCACGCGTGGATCGAGGAGGTTCACGCGTGTTCGGACTAGGCTACCCCGAGATCTTCGTCATCGCCCTGGTCGCGCTCGTCGTGATCGGCCCGCGGCGGCTCCCCGAGATGATGCGCCAGGCGGGCAGGCTCTCGTACCAGCTGCGGCGCGCGGCCAACGAGTTCCGGAGGGAGCTGGAGCTGGCCGCGGACAAGGAGGAGAAGCCGGGCGAAGATGCCGCGGCCCCGCCGCGGGCGCCGAAGGACCAAGCCCGTTGAAGTCCTCCGGCGGCGACATGTCCATCCTCGATCATCTGACCGAACTGCGATCGCGGCTCATCAAGTCGGCCCTGGCCGTCGCGGTCACGACCGTGATTGCCCTGGGGTGGCTGGAGCCCCTGGCGTTCGAGTGGGTGCGTCAGCCGCTCGGGGATCGCAAGCTCTTGTACCTCGGGATCACCGAGGCCTTTACCGTTCACCTCTGGTTCGCCTTCTACCTGGGCCTCATCCTGGCCCTGCCGATCGTGGCCTGGCATGCCTGGGCGTTCGTGGCGCCGGGGCTCCACCTGCACGAGCGTCGCGCGGTGCTGAAATTGACGGTGGCTTCGAGTGGGCTCTTTGCGGCCGGCGCCGCGTTCGGGTATTTCGCTCTCTTGCCCGTCGTGGTGCAGTTCTTTCTCTCGTATGAGAACTCGGGACTCCAGTACGGTGGCGCCCTGGAGTCCTACCTCAAGCTGGTAGCAGGACTTCTTCTGGGAACTGGCTTTGCTTTTCAACTTCCGATCGTTCTCTTCGGGCTCATGATGGCGGGCATCGTGACGCGGCGCACGCTGTCCGAACAGCGCGGTTACTGGATCCTCGCGATCGTGATCGCGGCAGCGGTCCTGACACCCACGAGCGACGTGGTGACGCAGATGCTCTTGGCGATCCCGATGTGGCTTCTCTTCGAGGGCGCGCTCTTCGCGGCATGGATGAGCGGCGTCGGGCGGAACAGGGAGCAGATCGCTCCGGACCACTAGCCCGATTCATTCGCACATATCAACACGGAGACCACGGGGACCACGGAGAAAAGCCAGAAACTAGGAAGAAATGGGACGGGCATCCGCGAATCCATCGCCCTCCACCAACTCCCCTGGTTTTGATTCTCCTCATGATTCTGAATTTTGAAGTTCTCCGTGGTCCCTGTGGTCTCCGTGCTGTGAATTCATGCATAGATCGGGCCAGGGTCGCGGGGATGCGGGGTTCGTCCCGCACCCCCGCCATGGTCGGTGCCGGCGGCCTGTAAGCCGGATTCTGTACCCGTCATCGCCGCTTGCGCGGCGCCTTCGGGCGACGGCCATCTCTCTGGGACCCCGCTCACGCGTGGCCTCAAGCGGCCTACCCGTGCCTCGACGGGCGTGGACACGCCCGCGCCGCTCGACAAAGTCGAGCCTCGTTCGGCACCTATGTGGCCTTGCTCCGGACGGGGTTTGCCGTGCCTTCATGCTCGCGCACGAAGCGGTGGGCTCTTACCCCACCGTTTCACCCTTGCCGTTCCCGCTCGCGCGGGACTTGGGCGGTCTCTTCTCTGTGGCACTTTCCGTCCCCGCTCGCGCGGGGCCTGGGCGTTACCCAGCGTCCTGTCCGATGGAGTCCGGACTTTCCTCTATCACGACGCAAGCGCCGCGACAGCGACCGTCCAGCCGCCGGCGGAGGGATTGTACCACGGAGAAAAACCGGTATCAGGAAGAAAAGGGATGGGTATACGCGAATCCATCACCCTCTACTCGCTCCCTTGGATGTGGTTTCATAAGGTCGTCCTCCGGCCTAAAACCACCGGGAAAGGGCCTCCGGTCGACCTTATGAAACCAGCTGGATAGTTCTAATTCTCGTCATGATTCTGGATTTTGTAGTCCGCCGTGGTCCCCGTGGTCTCTGTGTTTCATTCTTCCCCTTCAGGCGGCGCCGGTCTGTTCCTTGGGGGGCGTCCAGACCTCGACGCGGTTGCGGCCGCCGTGCTTGGCGGCGTAGAGCGCCGTGTCGGCGCGCTCGATGAGCGTCGCGCGCTTCTCGACAGTCTCGTCGAAGACGACGACGCCGATGGAGATCGTGACCTGGAGCGATCCTTTGCCCTCGGCGTCGCTGAAGGAGCGATCCGCGATACGCCGGCGGATACGCTCGGCGAGGCGGCAGGCGCCCTCGTGGTCGGTCTCCGGCAGGATGAGCGCCATCTCCTCGCCGCCGTAGCGACAGACCACGTCGGTGCTGCGAGCCTCTTCCGAGAGAACGCGGGCGACGCCCTGCAGGACGACATCGCCGGTCTGGTGGCCGTAGGTGTCGTTGAACTTCTTGAAGTGATCGATGTCCGTCAGGAGGAGAGCGAGGGGCGTTGCGTAGCGGCGGCTCCGCTGGAACTCCTCCTCCAGCCGGTGCTGGAAATGGCGGTGGACGTAGAGCCCGGTGAGGCCGTCGGTGACGGCAAGCCGGTAGAGTCGTGAATTCTCGAGCGCGACGGCGATGGCGCCGGCGACGGCATGGAGCTTACGGCAGAGGGTGGAGTCGAGCAGCGCCGGATCGGGATCGGCAAGCTTGAGGACGCCGACGACGCGGTCGCGGGCGACGAGCGGGACGGCGGCAATGACTCCCCGTTCCGGGTGGGTCTCGACGATCTCGCGCAGTTCCGAGGCGGCGCGGCCGATGAGCCCCTTGCCGGCGGCCACCTTCTTCTGGAGAACGCGGGCGACGGGAATGTCCTGGCCGTGAGCGCGCGCGCCCACCACCTGGTACCACTGCTCATCCTGGCTCCTGAGGTAAATGAAGGCCTTGGCGATCCCGAAGTGGGTGGTGACGAGGTCGAGGATAGCGCGGATCATCTCGTTGAAGTCGAGGATGGAGCCGACCGCGAGGGCCACCTCCCGGACCGTGGCCAGCTCATCGACCTGGCGGGCCAATTGCTGGCGCTCCCGGTAGAGCGTGGTCATGGCGGACTGGACGTCGTCGAATTCGGTCGATTCGACCCGGAAGAAGAAGTCCCGGACCCGGAAGAATGACAATTTCAGGAAGATGAGAAGTGAGGCAAAGCTGCATAAAACGGTGACCCAGGAGACGCCGTCCGGGAGCGAAAGGGCGGCCAGGACGGCCAGGCCGACGGCGACCAGGAGTTCGGCCAGCCCGGAGCGGACCGTATTGCGGGCGATGAGGCGGAGCATGGGGCTTCGCAAGTCCTATCGGCAGAATCCGGGATGGCGGGTAGAATGAAAAAGCGTTCCAAGACGGCTGGACCCGATTGAAAAAGTTTACAACAGGGGATGGGTACGGGATTATGGGGGGGATGTCGGTGGAATCAGCAGATAAGTCCAAGTCGCTCCTGAGCGCGGAGGATCTCCCGCGCTTTGACGAGATGCTCGTGTATCTCTCGAACGCCGAGGTCCAGACCCTGTACCAGCACCTGGACGAGCGTGACCTGTCCGCGGGTGAGAAGTTGTTCGGGCAGGGAGGCGAGGGCCAGACGCTCTACATCGTCAGCAAGGGTTCCATCAACATCGTCATCGAGAACAAGGACGGATCCCGTTCGACCCTCACGACGCTCTCCACCGGCCACATCATCGGCGAGATTGCCTTCCTGATGGGGACCCCGCACTCCGCGACGGCCGAAGCGGCCGAGGAGTCCGGAGTCTACATGCTCCACAAGCACCACTTCGATTCCATCGTCCTCGAGGATCCGACGCTCGCGTTCAAGATCCTCCAGGCCATCAACAAGGTGCTTTGCTATCGCCTGAGCCGCGTGAACCGCCAGCTGTCCTCGATCCTCCACGGAGAAAAGAAATGACCCGTTCCCTCGTCGCGCTGTTTGTCCTCGTGCTGTCGCTCGCTGTCGCTTCCGGCGCGGCGCCTCAACCGGCGGGGTGGGGAGAGGAACTGACGGCGCTGGTGGCTGCCGGGGATGCTCGTCTCGTGGCGCTGGAATATGCGCGCGCGCTCGATTACTACGAGCGGGCCCAGAAGGCGGCCCCACACGCCTTCATCGGCCCCTACAAGATCGCCCTGACGCTCTACAAGTGGGGCAACGCGGTGCCGGTCCGCCGGTCCGATCTCTGGCCCGAGGCCTTGAAGCTGGCAGATCGCGCGCGCTTCCTCGACCCCGTGAACGCCGATGCGGTCTTTCTCGCGGCCGTCATTCGCTACCGGATGGGCGACTACAAGAGCGCGATCGAGGTGTACCGCGGGCTGGAACGGGTGAGGCAGGGCGATGTCGAACTTTACCTGGATCTCGCCGTGGCCGCCTGGCGCGCCAACGATCGTCCCCTCTCCCAGGCCGCCCTCGAGAAGGCGCGCCGGCTCGAACCCTCTTCGGCGCGCGTTCACGAGATCGCGCGACAGGTGTTGAGCCACCCCTGAACTACCGGCCCGTCCCCTGAACGAATCACCCATTCTCACGGTTACCGCGAAGTCCACGGCCGACGATTCCAGCGCGGCTCCGCGCGAGCCGACGGCCGTTCCCCTCTCCTCGCGCCTCGTGTTCTGGACCGGGTTGGCGCTCCTGGTCGCCGGCTTTCCGGCGCTCCTCCTGGTGGATTCCCGCGCCGAGAACGGGTGGACGTTTTTCGCATGCGCCGCCATTCTCTTGGGCTATACTGCGTTCGCAGCAGCGAACTTACTAAGGAGAGACTGAACTCATGGGCTTCTTCGAGAAGATGGCGCAGTTCGTGGTTAACTTCATCTCCGGCACCTGGAGTTTCATGAAGTCCATCGCCGGAACGGTTGTCAACTCGACCTTCGGCTGGTACACGGGCAAGCCCATCTCCGAGGACATGGCCGCGATGCTCGTTTACGGCGGCGTCGGCTTCATACTCGTGGTCTACATCTTTTTTCGCAAGTCGTTGTCATTCAAGTAATCGCGGCTCTGTCCGCGCACCTCGGAAAGGAGGACACATCTCGTGCCCTGCGGTAAGAAGCGCCTAAAGCACAAGATGGCGACGCACAAACGCCGGAAGAAGCGGCGCGCCAATCGCCACAAAAAGCGCAAGAAATAGTCTCTCGTGGATCGCCCTTTGATCGTCATCGGTTCCGACCACGCGGGCTTCCGGCTCAAGGAGGCGCTTAAACAGCACCTCCAGGGCCGGGGCCTCGCGGTCGAGGACCTCGGCGCCCCTTCGGAGGCGTCCGTCGATTATCCTCCAATCGGTCGCGCCGTGGCGATGCGCGCGTCCGCCGACCCCGCCGTTCGCGGCGTCCTGATCTGCGGCAGCGGTATCGGGATGTCCATCGCCGCCAACCGTATTCCCGGCGCCCGCGCCGCGCTCTGTCACCGCACCGAGTTCGCGCAGTTGTCGCGCGAGCATAACGACGCCAACGTGCTCGTCCTGCCGGGCCGGTTCGTGACCGAGGACGAGGCCCGGACGCTCGTCGACGTCTTCCTGAACACGCCGTTCGCCGGGGGCCGGCACGAGCGCCGGGTGCGCGATCTCGATCACGCCGGCTGAGAGGATCCCATGACTGGACTGCACATTCCCGACCATCCCGTGGTCGCCGACCGGCTCACGACGCTCCGGGACGCCCAGACCTCCCCGCCGGATTTCCGCACCGCGATGAAATCGCTCGCCCCCTTTCTCGTCTACGAGGCCGCGCGCGGCCTGGAGACGAACCGCATCGAGGTCCAGACGCCGATCGGGACGGCGGCTGGCACGCGCCTGAAGCGCCGCGTCGTGCTCTTTCCCATCCTGCGCGCCGGGCTCGGGCTCCTCGAGGGCGCGCTGGAGGTCTTTCCCGAGGCCAGCGTCGGGTTTATCGGCGCGTACCGCGACGAGGAGACCTTCCAGCCGGTGGAGTATCACCGTTCCGGTCCCCGCGATCTCTCCGACGCCAACGTCTTCATCCTCGATCCGATGCTCGCGACGGGCGGCTCGGCCGTCTTCGCCGTGCAGAAGGTGAAGGAGATGGGGGCCGCCGCCATCCGGCTCGTCTCGGTCCTCGCCGCCCCGCAGGGCGTCGACGCCATGCGCAAGGCTCATCCGGACGTGCCCATCGTCGTGGCCGCCGTCGATCCCGTTCTGAACGAGAAGAGATACATCGTGCCGGGACTCGGCGATGCCGGGGACCGGTTCTTCGGCACCTGAGTAACTACTCACGACCGTCCCGGCTACCATCACGACTGCCCCGGCAAAGCCGCGACAGTCGCATGGCCGGGCCAGTCGCCGCAACGATCGCCGCTCGCGGCGGCGAGCAAGGCGTTGGGGGCGCGCGAACAGCTCCCCCCCCGCCGAACTCCCTCCGGGAGTTGGCGAAGCCAGCGGACTCCCCCCATCGCTTTCACTCGAAAAGACACGACTTGTGAATGGCCTGAGTAATTACGAACCTGTTCTCGTAAGGCGACGCCTCTCATGATTGAATCCCGCGAGATCGTCTGCGTCTCCACGACGGACTGGGACGAGGTCTGGGGATCGCGCCAGCAGATCATGACGGAGCTCTCGCGGAACAATCGCGTGATCTACGTCGAGCGGCAGGTGGGGCCCGAACACCTGGCGAAGTATCCCGAACTGAGAATGCGCTGGAAAGTTCCGGCGTGCCGTGAAGTGGACGGGTTGACGCTCCTGAGACCTCCCTTGCTCTGGCCCGGCCGCTTCCTCTCCCGCACCGCGGATCGCCTCAGCCAGGGGCGACTTGCCGGCTGGCTCAACCGCGCGTTGAAGCGCCTGGGCGTCTCCAGGCCGCTACTCTGGATTTACCCGCCGAACGCGCATCTGTTGCCCCGCCTCCTGAAGCCCGCCGCGAGCGTCTATCACTGCATTGATCGCTTTGCCGGCCAGAGTTCCGGGCACAAGGCGCGGATCATCCGCGACGAGGAGGCCGCGACGCTTCGCAACGTGGATGCGTGCCTGGCCTACAGCCGCGCCATCTACGAGGATCACCGGGAGGTCCAGCCGAAGACCGTCTACTGGCCGAACGGTTGCGACTTCGAGCGGATCCGCGTGCCCTTCGAGGCGGAGGGGCCGGAGCCCGCGGATATCGCCGCGATCCCGCGCCCGAGGCTCGGGCACATGGGATCGGTCGCGGGCAAGACCGACCTGGATCTCATCGATCACCTCAGCCGCGCGCGCCCCGACTGGCAACTGGTCTTTGTCGGGCGGGAGTATCCGCACGATCTCGATATCGCGCGCTGGACCGAGCTCAAGGCGCGGCCGAACGTGCACTTCCTCGGTGCGCGCCCGATCGCGGAGGTTCCCGCCTACGAGAAGGGCTTCGACGTGAACCTCTGTCTCTGGCGCGTCAACGAGTGGACGCGCGAGCTCCAGCCGATCAAGATCTTCGAGTACCTGGCGACCGGTCGCCCCATCGTCTCGACGCGCCTCCCCGAGCTCGATTTCCTTTCCAGCGCGATCACGTTCGCGGACAGCAACGACGAGTTCGTGGCGGCGTGCGCCGCGGCACTGGAGGGCAGGGGCCCCGTCGATGAAGCGGGGCAGTTGACGATAGCCGCGTCGTGGTCCTGGAAAGAGCGGCTAGCCGAGGCCGCGAGACTCCTGAAGGAGATGCAGGTCCCGGGGTTCTAGCAGGGCACCCCGCTGTTCAGGGGGTGGGGATGACGATTCCCGTGCGCGGGTGGACGATGGCGGCGGGCCAGGCGGTCGAGTCCATGGCGTGATCGAACGTGACGGTGCTGCCATCGTGGCGGGTGAGCGTGAGCGTGGCGCGGGCCTCGACCTGGCCCGATCCTCCGGGTTCGGCCGATCGATTGGCGACCCCGACGACCACGGTCTCCCTGGCGTCATGCTCGCTGATGTTGATCGCTTCCGTTCCGCCGCCCTGGGTCATGTCGGGGGATCCGCCGAGGCGAGCAGCAGAGACGCCGTCGAGGGTGAGGTCGAGATCGGCGGGGCCCGTCCATTGGAGCGTGCAGGAGACGGCCTTCGCCGCCGTCGGGTCGACGGGCTTGCCGCAGGCGGTGGTGCCCATGAGGAGGCCAGCGCCGAGAGCGATGCCGCAGAGGGTGCGGAGGCCAGCGCCGCGTCCGGTGGACACGGGTCTACGGAGCCAGGAGAAGTTCGTGGGGCGATCTGAGGTTATCTTGCCGGTCATTTGGCCGCGATACTACAATGGGCCGTGAGCCGAAGTCTTCCACTTCCAACGCAAGTTCCATCGCGTCCGCGGGTTGCCTACCTGCGTCCCCACGAGACCCTTGCCGCCTACGAGATGAACTACGCGATGCTCCTTAACGACGAGTTCGAGATCACCGTCTTTGGCGTGGGATCGAGCGCGATCGGGGGGACGCTCCCCGGCGTGGTCCAGTTGGGCTGGCCCGACGAGTGGTCCTCGGGAGGACGGCGTCGTTCGCTCTTGAACGGCTTCTACAGCCGGGTGCTGGGCCGGCGCTACCACATGCCGGGACTCGCGCCGCGCCTGGCGGGGATGGCGATCGTCCAGGCAGGGGAGGCGGCCAGCGAGTGCAGTTGGCAGGCGGCGGCGGCCAAGGCCCGCCACGGCTATCGCCTGCTCCTCTCGGTCTCGGAGAACCAGCCCATCTTCGAGGGCCGGTCGGCGGCCGCGCGGGAGCGCATCGAGTTCGTCGTGCAGGCCACGGATCACGCCTTCGCGATCTCGCGACAGGCGCGGGATCGCCTGGAGGAGGCTGGCGTAGCGGGGGATCGCATCACGGTCATTGGTCACGGCATCGATTGCGAGCGCTTTCGGCCGCGCCCCGATCTCGAAGCGGCGCGTCGATCGGCGGGGTACCCGATCCGCGTCGGCTACTGCGGCCGGTTTCGTCGCGAGAAGGGACTTCCGCACCTCATCGCCGCCACGCGCGACCTCGACGTGGACCTGGTCCTGCTGGGCGATGGCCCCGACGCGGCGGCGCTCCAGGCCGGAGCTGGTTCCCGCGTCACGTTCCGTCCGCCTCTCGAGTATGACGACATGCACGCGTTCTATCGCGACATCGATATCTTCGTCCTGCCGAGCGTGCCCCTGCCGGGGCTCGTGGAACAGTTCGGTTTCGTCCTGATCGAGGCCATGGCCTCGGGCATTCCCGTCGTGGCCTCGGCCATCGGCGGCATCCCGGACGTCGTCGGCGACACCGCCGTGCTCGTTCCGCCCGGTGACGAGCAGGCTCTCCGCGAGGCGATCGCGGCGCTCGCGGTCGACGCCCCGCGCCGGCGTCACCTGGGCGAGGCGGGGCGTGAACGCGCGCTCGCTCATTACCGCCGCGAGGATGTCGCGGATCGGATGCGGACGGTCTGGAGAACAATGTCCGTTCGCACGGCGCTAGAAGCGCGATGATGGCCGCGGCGGCCCTACCCGGTGTCCGGCGCGCGGCCTCCCGTGAAAGCGTGAAAATGAGTGTTGACAGCAACCGGTCGTCCGCGCCATATTACCCCGTGAAAGCGGTTACATGAGCCTATCCCGCGCAACAGCACTTTCTCTTCTTCTGCTCGCGACGAGCCTCTTTGCGGGCTCGGCGGCGGCTCCGGCGTCGACGGAGGCCCCCCGTGTCCTGAAGGTCTGGGCGATGGGCGAGGAGGGCAAGAAGCTCGCCGGATTGGCGCGCATCTTCGAGGCCACCCGGCCCGGGGTCCGCGTCGAGATCCAGGCGATCCCCTGGGGCGCCGCGCACGCCAAGCTCATCACGGCCGTCGTCGGCGGCATCCCTCCGGACATCTCGCAGATGGGCACGACGTGGATGCCCGAGTTTGCCGCGATGGATGCGCTTCAACCGCTCAACGATCGCCTTTCCGGTGATGCGGAGGTCAACGAGGGTGTCTTCTTCCCGGGCGCCTGGCAGACCGTTTCCTACGACGGCCAGGTCCTCGGTCTCCCGTGGTACGTCGAGACGCGGTGTCTCTACTGGCGCAAGGACGTCCTAGCCTCGGTAGGCTACGACCATGCTCCGCGCACCTGGGCCGAGCTCGAGGAGGTCGGGCTGAAGCTCGCGGCGCGTCCTCACGGCTTTCCCATCTCCCTGCCCTGGAACGACGCCCAGTCGCTCCTGATGTTCGCCTGGCAGGCAGGTGGGCGCGTCCTGACCGAGGACGGTCGTCCCGCCGTGGCCGAGCCCGCGTTCAAGCGCGGCCTGTCCTTTTACTCCGACCTCTTCCGCAAGGAGATCTCGCCGCTCGGCAAGGCCGGCGATCTCGATCCCGACCAGGCGTTCACCGACGAGCGCGGCACGGTCCCGCTCTATATTTCCGGGCCCTGGTCGGTGCATCGCATGAAGGATCTGGCGCCGACGCGCATTGACCAGTGGGATATCGCACCGTTGCCGGTCGGCGAGCAGAGCGCGTCGTTTCTCGGCGGGTGCGACCTCGTGATGTTCCGGGGCGCGAAGAACCCGGACCTCGCCTGGGAGTTCCTGCGCTTCTGCTCGCTGACAGCGACCCAGGTGGAGTGGTTCAAGCTCTCGACCTGCCTGCCGTCGCGACAGGACGCCTGGCGGGACAGCGAGCTTGCGGGCAACCGCTACCTGAAGGCCTTCGGCGAGCAGTTGCTGACCGCCCAGCCGACGCCGATGGTGCCGGAATGGGAGCAGATCGCGGACGCGATCGGGCGAGAGATGGAGAAGGCGGTCCGCGGGACGCTGACCGTCGACCAGGCCGCAGAGGCCATGAACACCCGTATCGGAACCATCCTCGCGGCGCGCCGCACCGGCCAGGCGACCTCCACCAAGATCATCGTCCTGGGTGGCGCCGCGCTCCTCTTCCTGGGAGGCATCGGCTACTTCCTCTTCCGCCCGATGAAGGCCTCGGACATGCCCTCCGGCGGAGGCCTGGACGTCACCGAGCACACGGGCTTCCGCCGCTGGGTCTGGATCTTCCTCACGCCCGCCCTGAGTCTCCTGACGATCTTCCTCGTTCTCCCCGTGATGGCCTCGTTCGTGATGAGCCTGACCAATTGGGACATCTACTCCGTCGCGGATCTGAACAAGGTCTCCGTGGTCGGCCTCGACAACTACACCACGATCCTCAAGGACGACCTCTTCTGGAAGAGCGTGAAGAACACGTTCGTCTTCGCCATCATCGGAGGACCGCTCACGATCCTCGTCTCGCTCGCGGCCGCGCTCGTCCTGGAGCAGATCATGTTCGGCAAGTCGTTCTTCCGCACGGCGTTCTTTCTCCCGGTCGTCACGACGCTCGTGGCCGTCGCCGTCGTCTGGCGCTGGATCTACCACCCCTCCTACGGCCTCCTGAACGCGCTCCTGGACATGATCGGCGCGGCCCCGCGCGAGTGGCTCACCGACCCCGACCTCGCGCTCCCGAGCCTCATCGCGATGGCCGTCTGGAAGAACTTCGGTTACAACATGGTCATCTTCATCGCCGGGCTCCAGGCGATTCCCCGGGTCTACTACGAGGCGGCGGAGCTGGACGGCGCGCGGGCCTACGAGCGGTTTACCGACATCACGATGCCGCTTTTGTTCCCGACCTTCATCCTCGTCACGATCCTGACGACGATCGGTTACCTGCAGTTCTTCGCCGAGCCCTACATCATGACGGAGGGAGGCCCCCTGGACGCGACGCTCTCGGTCTCGCTCTACCTCTACCGCAAGGGCTTCAAGTTCTACCAGATGGGGGAGGCGGCGGCGATGAGCTACATCCTCTTCATCCTCATCTTCGTCTGCTCGGTCGGGCAGATGGTCTGGGCGAGGCGCCGCGAGGCGGCGCAGAACGCATGAGCGGCTCCCACTACCTGAGCAGCAGGACTCGGTCGTGAGCGACGCGCCGCGCCGATCCTGGGCGCTCTTCCTGCTCTACGCCGGGGCCCTGGCCGCCGTCGCCGTCACCATCGCGCCCTTCGTCTGGATGGTGCTCTCCTCGGTCAAGCCCGAGTCCGAGATCCTGCAGTTCCCGCCGCAGTGGTTGCCCACCGAGTGGACGACCACCCACTACCGGGCGCTCTTCGAGAAGGTCGACTTCCTCACCAACTTCAAGAACTCGTTCATCATCGCCTCCGCGCTCTCGGTGACCACGGTGCTCGTGAACTCCCTGGCCGGGTTCGTCTTCGCCAAGTACCGCTTCCCGGGCCGCGAGCGCTTCTTCGCGCTCCTGGTGGCCACCATGATGATCCCGGGCCAGGTGACGATGATCCCCGTCTTCATGCTCTTGAAGTGGCTGGGCCTGCTCAACAGCTACCTCGGGCTCATCATCCCCGGCTCCGCCTCGGTCTTCGCCATCTTCCTCATGCGCCAGTTCATGATGGGCGTGCCGGATTCGATCCTGGAGGCGGCTCGCATGGACGGGTGCAGCGAGTGGCGGATCTTCTGGCAGATCATGTTGCCGCTGGCGATGCCGGCCGTCGCGACGCTGACCATCTTCACGTTCATGAGCGCGTGGAACGACTTCCTCTGGGCCCTCATCGTCATGCTCGACGAGTCGATGTACACGCTCCCGGTGGCCCTGGCGTCGCTCCTCGGGCAGCACGGCGCGGAGTGGGGGCTCTTGATGGCCGGGTCGGTCGTGACGATCGTCCCCGTGCTCCTCGTCTTCCTCGCCATGCAGCGCCACTACATCCGCGGCATCTCCATGACGGGGATGAAGAGCTAGCCTGGTTTATTCATAGGATCGCACCACAGAGATCACAGAGACCGCAGAGGCAGGCAGAAGAGAAGAATTCTGACCAACAAGCAGCGCCTCTTCTTCTACCACAGCATGTTGCTGAAACAGAATCGGTTTGAATCGCCAATGTTTAGTCTTCGCCCCCGTATCGGCTTTCTCTGTGTCCTCTGTGTTCTCCGTGGTGAAATGTGCGAATGAACAGGGTTAGAACTTGATCTCGGCTTGCACCAGGAGCCTTGACTGGTCGAAGGCGTTGGTGGTGTTCGCTCCGCTGGCCGCTTCCGCGCCGGCTTCGAAGTCGAGGGCCTCGTAGGTCGCCACCAGCGTCATCCAGTCGTTGACCTTGTAGGCGGGCCCGAGAATGACGCGGGTGTGCTCGTTGTCCGGGACGTGGTGCGCGGGATCGTACCAGTCGAATCGCCCCAGGATCGTCCACTTGGTCGACGGGACCGCGGCCGCTCCCATCAGCGACCATCCGTGGCCCTTGATCGCGTTGATGGCGTAGCCGGTCGCGGGCACGGACTGCCGGTTCATGTTGGCGGAGCTGTTGGAGAGGAGGAGGGCGGCGTTGGCGTAGGTGTTCGCCTCGTCCTCGGCCCACGCGTACGTGGCGCCGATGCGCCAGGACGGCTGTTTGAAGAGCGCCTGGCCCACCCAGCGGATCTGGCGCACGTTGACGCCCGTGTTGATGGCGCCGGCGGCCGGCCCGGCCTCGTTGCCTCCCGTCGCGTAGTTGAGGCCGCCGGTCAGCGTCAGCCCGTCGACGGGCGTGGTCCAGGTAAGCCGCGACTCGAAGCTCTTCCCGGAGTTCATCTCGGGCGTGGTGCGGCCCTCGCCGTTCGTGAAGGTCGAGTGCCAGACGATCGGAACCTGCGGCGGATTATAGCTCCAGCCCAGCCCCCAGTCCGCGGACGTCAGGAGTCCCTCGCGCTCCAGGAAATCCGTGCCCTGGACCCGGAAGCCCCAGAAGCCGTCGTTGTAGGGAACGAGCGGGAGGCCGATCTCGCCGAAGGTGAAGGTGGAGACCAGGGACGGCGCGTCGAACTCGCCGTACACGTGGCGCACGTAGACGTTGTAGGAGTGACCGGCGGCCGGCTGGGACGTTCCGCGCGTGTCGAGGACGAGGCGCGTGCGGAAGTTCTTCGAGAAGGCGCGGCGAATGTCGACGATGGTGCGGGTCGCCGAGAAGTTATCGTAGGGGGACGTGGTCGTGTTCTTGAGGGCATAGGGTGCCGCGGCGGGCTGGTTGCGATCCTCGAGCTCCAGGTCGTACTGCAGGAAGAACTGGAAGCCGATATCGAGCCCGAAGGGCTTGTACTCCGTGCGCCCCTCTCCTGGCGTCGAGTAGACGGCGCCGGTGGCGGTGTCGCGGTAGAGCTTCATCGCGGCAGCCGGGGTCGCGGCAGGACCCCCGGCGAGGAGCGCGGCCAGGCAGGGAACAGCGGCAGCAAGAAGAACGCGGGCCGCGAAGGGGCGCCGGGAAGAGTGACGACGAAGCATGAGGCTCACCTCGGAGAGGGGTTCGCGCCTTGCCAAAAGCGTCCGGCGTGGCTGCGATCGCGGGCGCCCGGATCGCTCCGGAACTCCCACCAAGACTCTTCGACACCGTGCGAGCGATATTGAGGAAAGGTTAGCGTGGAATATTCAGGGTAATAACCGTGGAGACACGGAGACACGGAGGAGAAGCGAACCGATGGAGATGCGGAATCTCAAACTCGCCGCCGTCTTACGCATCCGCCTATCCGATCTCGATTCGGATTTCTCCTTGGTTCCGGTTCTTTTCCCGATCCTGTTTTTGACTTTCTCCGTGCCTCTGTGTCTCCGTGGTTCAATCTTGTCCCTGGTCCAGGTTTGTGCAGGTTTGCATGGAGTCGAAGGGATCAGGGGATGATGGTTGGGGTGATTCCGCGGGGAGGCGTGAAGCGAAAGAGAGCGGGCGAGAGGCTGGGATTGCGGCGCCACTCGCTGAAGGTGACGCGGGCGACGAGCCGCCCGGTCCGGACGCTCTCGGCCCAGGCGGGCGTGCCCCCGCTGGTGAGCGCCAGGCGCAGTTGGTCGTAGCCGGGAACGGTGCGACGCGGCACGAGGGTGAGGATGCGGTGGGGCCCGGAATCCTCCGAGGCCGTGACGCGGAAGAGGTCGGCGAGCGGGATCTGCGGGGAGGCCAGGGCCGAGATCGGATCGACGGGGCCGTGGGTGCGGAGCTGGACGAGTGATCGATCCTGGTCCTGGACGTAGACGCGGCGCGTGCGCGTCTCGTGCTGCCAGATCCGCTGTCCATCAGCCACGGTGACGAGCCTGCCTTCGATCCCCATGATGAGCTCGCTCTTCCACGACCGCGGAGCTTGCCAGGCGAAGTTGAGCGTGGAGCGCCCCCAGCGGCCGCCCGCCTTGGGCGTGGCGATCTGCGCGCGAAACGACAGGGAGCGTAACGTCCGGCGTTCCGCGTCGAGGGCGGCGAGGTGCGGGTCTGTCGCGGCCGCCGTCGCGGCCGCCGTCGCGGCGGGCGCTGTCTCTGCTGGAACCGGGGGCGCCTCGGCATGCGAGGGCTCGAAGAGGACGGCCATCGCGGTGATCGTCGCGATGGTCAGGGCCAAGGACCGGGATCGGCCCAGGGGGGAGGCGTTTTGGAACGGTCTTGTCGTCACGCCCATTAGACGGCGCCCGACCCGGAAAGGTTGTGCCCCGCGAGCGTTCTCAGCCGAAATACCACCAGGCGGTCCCGGCCGCGGCCAGGACGAGGAGGAGAACACCGGCGTAGAAGGCCATCTTCATGGTCTTCTTGAACGCCCACCAGAGGACCTTGAGGGCGACGACGAAGACGACGGCGGCGACCAGGATCCCGATAATTTCCGTTCCGGTCATCGGCTGGCCCCCAGTTCGCAAGCGATAGAGAGAAAGAGTTTATCATCGACCCCATCGACAACGCGGAATCGGCCGATGCGGTCGACGAGCGTGAGGCGCAGGCGCCCCGTGCGTCGCTTCTTGTCGAGGCGGGTGGCGGCGAGCAGTTTCGTGGCGCTCTCGCCCCGCAGGCGGACCGGCAGTCCCAGCGCGGCGGTGGCGGACTCGACGCGATCGGCGTCACGGAAGCCGACCAGCTGCGCGCTTATGCGCGCGGCGGCGACGAGCCCGACGGCGACCGCCTCCCCGTGGAGCCAGCCCTTGTAGTTGTGGACGGCCTCGATGGCATGACCGAGCGTGTGGCCGAAGTTGAGCGCTTCCCGGACACCCTTCGTCTCGCGCTCGTCGCGCGCCACCACGGCCGCCTTGAGCCGAACGGATCGCTCGACGGCGATAGAGACTCCGGGAGCGTCGGCGCGCCGGAAGTCGCCGGGAGCTCGTTCCATGCGCGCAAAGAGCGTCGGGTCGCCGATGATCCCGTGCTTGATGACCTCCGCCAGGCCGCTCCGGAACTGGCGCGCCGGGAGAGTCCCGAGGCGATCGAGGTCGGCGACGACGGCGTACGGTTGGTGGAAGGCGCCGATCATATTCTTGGCGCGGGGATGGTTGATGGCGGTCTTGCCGCCGACCGAGGCATCGACCATCGCAAGAAGTGTCGTGGGGGCCTGGACGAAGGGCACGCCCCGGCGGTAGCTGGCCGCGGCGAAGCCGACGGCATCGCCGACAGCACCGCCGCCGAGCGCGACGAGGGCAAGGGGAGAGCCGTCATCGAGGGCGATGCAGGCGTCGAGGATGCGGCGCCACGAGGCAAAGGTCTTGGAGGGTTCGCCACCGGGGAGCTTGAGGAGCCGCCACCCGGGGATGCGCGGCGGTTTCACGCGGCCATCGTGCACCAGGAGCACGCGGCGATCGCCGAGAACGCTGGCGACGATGGTCTCCAGGTCCAGCCCGTTACCGATGGAGACGGGGTAGGCGCGACCGCCGGGAATCCGGACGGGGATCATGGTCGTCACCGGGATCGTTCCCTGGCCTAGCGGCGGCGGGCGGAGGATCGTGGCGCGGGGCGCCCGTTGGGCTTGCCTGCCACACGCGTGTGTGCGGGCTTATCGGAACCCTGCTTCATCACGACGTCATCGCCGACCGAACGGTGTGGCCCGACGCTGACCATCAGGGGACCGACGAGCGGCCGGCGCTCGAGAAGCGCGGAGCGGGGGGGCAAAGGCTCCCCGGCCTCGGCGATCTCGAGGATGTGCGCGGGCTGGGGCGGGTTGAGGAGCAACACGGCGTCGGCGAAACCTTCATCGACGAGGGACACGCCGTCCTTGGGAACGAGCGGGGTGATGACCTTCTCGAGGTCCTGCGGCGCGGTCCACCCGATTCCCAGGGTGTCTTCGAAGACGATGCCGTGCAGGACGGCGATATCGAGGCGCTTCCAGCGGCGGGAATGAGGAATCTTGAGCATCCGCTCGTAGGCGTCGGCGTCCCTGAGGTACATGAGGTAATAGGCGCGGTCGCCGACGTAGAGCCCGAAGCTGTGATTGAGCCGGCCGATGAACTCCATCTCGTCGAGGAGGTTGACGAGCTCGGCCTCTTTCGCGCCGGGAGTCTTGAGCTGGTAGCGCTCGATCTCGAAGAAATCCTCGAGGCGCGCCAGGAGCTCCTGCCCGTCGATGCCCGGGACGCTGCCGGCACGGAGAGCCCGGTGCCAGGGTCGGAACTCGATCGGCTCATGGTCGATATCGATCATCCAGGCCAGGACGAAATTGTAGGTGGCGAAGGGCGAGGGAGCCGGATCCGACTTGGCGGCCCGCGCGGCGAACTTGCGGGCGGCCTCGAGGCGGGCGACGCCGTCGAGGATGATGGTCTTCTTCCGGGAAAGGAGCGGTTCGAGCTCGTGCACGGAGGGGTCGACGCGCCAGAGCGTGACCTTCATCCCGTCCGAGGTGGTGAACTGTTGGACCGGTCTCTGCTTCATGACGGCCTGCTCGATCCCGTCGAGCTGGTGCCCGGTCTCTTCCGCGGCGCGATAGCCGAGCGTGACGGGGGCGGTCTGGAGCTCGAGCGTCTGCAACTGCCAGAGCCGGTCGGCGACGTCATCCTCGGTGTGCAGTTCCGTGGGGCAATGCTGGATGATCGAATGGAGTTCGAGCATGCCCACGAACCCGCGGGTCGCGCCACTGGCGGTGGCGATCTCCATGAGGTAGTAGGCGGCCTTGGGGTCCTCGCCCAGCATCTTGTCGGCCCAGGTCTCCTGGAGCGCGGCGGCGGCGCGGGCGTAGAGGTCGGCGTTCGGGCGATCGGAGGGCAGGTTGCGCCCGCTCTCGAACCGCACGAAGTTGTGCCGGTGCTTCGCGGCCCGCTCCTGCCGCATGGCGAGGTCGAGCTCGTCGAACTGGGGCGTGCAGAGATCGGCGATGGAATCGCCGGCCACCGGGATGGGGAAGACGGCGCGGAACGGCAGGAATCGCGGCATGCCCGAAGGTTACACCGTCGGACCGGTTTGCGTCCACTTTTGAAGATTCAGGCCGCGGCCGGCGCGGACCTCGAATCCGCCGCGCGGGCTACAGGATCGCGTTGGCCTCGAGCCACTCCAGTTCGCCGTCCATGAGCTTGCGGGCCGCCCTGCGGTCGAGGGCGTCGGTGTTGTCTCCGGTCTCGGCGTAGACGTTCTCGATGATCCGGCGGGCGCGGCGGCAGAAGAGGTCCGCGAGCATGACGGCGCCCTGGTCGCCCTTTTTCTCGAGCGCGACGGCGCGGCCGACGGAGGCGATCATCGCGAAGAGCCAGGTTCCGACATCGACGAACCGGAAGAGGATTCGCTGGCGGCTCTCGAGCTTGGGACCGTTGGCGGCCAGGGCGTAGAAGATGCGGCGCGCGAGGAGGCGCGATGCTTCCTCGACGTACAACGCGTGCTCGCGGAGATCCTCGGGGAGGTCAGCGAGCCCCGGGAGCGGGGCGGCCACGAACCGGGTCGGGTACCACCAGGCGTAGTGAAGCCCGGCGCCGATGAGGCCCTTCAGCTTGGCTGCCAGGGAACTACGGGGATCGGCCAGGGGACCGGCGGCCTTCATGTGAGGGTCGAGGGCCTCGCGGGCGATGAAGAGGTGCATGATCTCGGAGGAGCCCTCGATGATCCGGTTGATCCGGAGATCGCGGAGGATGCGTTCGATGGGCCACGGGTGTTCGCCTCGGCCCTTCAGGCTCTTGGCAGTCTCGTAGCCGCGACCGCCGCGAATCTGGAGCGCCTCGTCGGCGACCTGCCAGGCCTGCTCGCTGGCGAAATACTTCGCGATGGCGGCCTCGAGGCGGATGTCGGCGCCGCCGCGATCGGCGAGCGCGGCCGCGTACTCCGTGACGGCGTCCATGGCGAAGACGCGAGCGGCCATCCAGGCGAGCATGCCCGCGATCGCGTCGTGGTCGCCGACCGGGTGGCCCCACTGCGTGCGTTCCTTGGCCCAGCGGCGGGCATAGGCGAGAGCCTGGCGGGCGGCGCCGGCGGAGCAGGCCGGGAGCGTGAGGCGGCCGGTGTTCAGGGTGGCGAGGGCGAGCTTGAGGCCCTTGCCTTCGCCCAGGATGATGTTCTCCTTCGGAACGCGGACGTCCTTGAACTGGAGGAGCCCGTTCGAGATGGCGCGGATGCCCATGAACTCGCACCGGTGCTTGACCGAGAATCCCGGCGACTTGCCCTCGACGACGAAGGCCGTGATCTGCGGCTTCTCTTTTCCCTTCACGACGATCGAGGGAGTGCGCGCCATGAC
The DNA here is from genome assembly GCA_964548165.1 of uncultured bacterium. Classification (GTDB taxonomy): domain Bacteria; phylum UBA8481; class UBA8481; order UBA8481; family UBA8481; genus CAZJQD01. The sequence continues at coordinate 17,823 of CAZJQD010000010.1, read as the reverse complement.
GATGAGGAGGTCGGCGTCGGGGCCGTTGGTGCACCAGAGTTTTTCGCCGTTGATGAGGTAGGCGGCGCCGTCCTCGATGGGGGTTGCCGTCGTCTTCATGCGGGCCGGGTCGCTGCCGACATCGGGTTCCGTCAGGGCAAACGCGCTGACATCGCCGGCCGCGAGCCGGGGCAGCCACTTCTTCTTCTGCTCGGGTGTGCCGAACATCTTCAAAGGCTGGGGGACGCCGATCGACTGGTGGGCGGAGAGCCAGACGGCGGAGGACGCGCAGCGGGTGGCCACGAGGGCGACGGCGCGGTTGTAGGTGGTCTGGCCGAGCCCGAGGCCGCCGTATTCCTTGGGGATCTTGATGCCAAAGCACCCGAGCTTCTTGAGGCCGGCGAGGACCTCGGGCTGGATCTTGCCCTCGCGGTCGTGGCGGTCGCCGTCGACGTTCTTCTCCAGGAAGTCGCGGAGCTTCGCGAGGAACGCGGCACCTTCGGCGGTCTCGGCGACGGCTTCGTCGGGATAGGGGAGGATGAGATCCAGGTCGAGATTACCGCTGAAGATGCCGGCGGCGAAGCTGGGGTGCTTCCACTCGGTCTCGCGCGCCGCTTCCGCCACGTCGATGGAATCCCGCATTGAGCTCATGAGTGTGCCTCCGGGTTGTTGGTTGTGGCGGCCGAGGCCGCCGCGTCGACTGCGGTCGCCGCGTCGACTGCGGTCGCCGCGTCGACTGCGGTCGCCGCGTCGACCGCGATCGACGCGTCGACCGCGATCGACGCGTCGTCGGCGAACGTGATCTCGCCGGAGATGATCTCGAGAAGTCCCCTGTCGGTGTGCGCGACGAGGGCCCCGCTCTCGGCAACGCCCTGGATCACGATGGGCGTCCCATTGTGAAAGGCGCGGTCGCCCTTGCGCCAGAGGCGCGCGTCCACTTCGCTTGCCGTGTCGGTTCGCGCGAGCCTCGAGGCGAAGGCCGCGAGGATGCGTTCGAGGACGGCGTCGCGCGCGGGACGCTGGTCGGGGGCCTGGAAGAGCTCGGCCAGGGCGGCGGCGGTCGGGAGCGGGGCCTCGACGAGGTTGACACCGACGCCGATCGCGACGCGTCCCTCCTTGGCCTCGCAGAGGATGCCGGCAAGCTTGCGGCCTCGGCCCGAGGCGTCGGGAACGATCACGTCGTTGGGCCACTTGATCGCGGCCTGGCCTCCGTGGGAGACCACGGCATCGGCGACGGCGAGGCCGGCGATGAGGGGGAGCTTGAGGAGGGGGGCGTGCCCGGCGACGGCGGGACCGATCCCGGCGAGGTCGTCTTCGTGGACGAGGATGGAGAAGTAGAGGCCCCCGCTTGGAGAGAGCCATTGTCGGCCTTCGCGCCCCCGGCCCCGGGACTGCCGATCGGCGACGACGACGGTGCCGGTGGGGGGAGGCGAGGTTATGGCGCGCGCCATGCGGAAGAGGTGGTCCTGGGTGGAATCGGTGGCGGTGACATGCCGCACCCAGAAGTTGATGCCGCTGGCGGAATTGGTCACGGAAGGATCTCCAGGGATATATCGGCGGACGGGGCGGAATGCGTGAGTGCGCCGACGGAGACGAAATCGACGCCGAGCCTACCGAGGGAGGGGAGGCGTTCGAGCGTGACACCGCCGGAGACCTCCAGCTCGCAGGCACCGCCGACGAGGCGGACGGCCGCGGCGATGGTGGCGTCGTCCATGTTGTCGAGGAGGATGCGGGCGGGGGCGTAGCGGAGGGCGGCGGAGACATCGTCCAGGGAGTCGGCCTCGATGATGAGGGGGATATCCCCGGGGAGTTCTCGGCCGCCAAGGAGGGCATCGAGGCCTCCGGCAGCGGCGATGTGGTTGTCCTTCACGAAGACGGCGTCGGCCAGGGTCATCCGGTGATTCTGGCCTCCGCCACAGCGGACGGCGTATTTCTCGAGGAGACGAAGGCCGGGAGTGGTCTTCCGGGTATCGAGGAGACGAGTCTTCGCGATGCCGCCGGGGTCGGTGGAACCAAGGGCCTCGGCATGGCGCCGCGTGAAGGTGGCGATGCCGGAGAGGCGACCGATGAGGTTGAGCGCGGTGCGCTCGCCGCGAACGAGGTCGGCGGCGGGGCCGTTGAGGAGGGCGAGCGCGTCGCCGGCACGGACCAGGTCGCCGTCCCTGGCCGAGGCCGTCACGGTGACGGTCGGGCCGAAGGCGGCCGGGAGCGCGACGAGGCCGCAGGCCACGAGGTCGTGGCGGGCGACGAGCACGGCCTCGCGCACGAGGCCTGGCGGCAGGAGTACGGCGGTGGCGTCGCTCGCGGCCGCGTCTTCCTCCAGCGCGATCGCGATGACCCTGTTGAATGCCTCGAGGGGGGGCACTAGACTCTGGCCCGTCATGTACCACAGTCTGCGGTTTCAAGCCGCGAAATACAAGGCGCGCTTCCAGGCGGCCGGCTTCGTGGCCGTCCTGGCGCTCACCGCCGCCTCCGGTTGCACGGGGCTCCCGCAGACCGAGCATTACATGCTCCGAAGCGAGTATTACCGGGGGCTCGAGGAGGCGCGCCGCACGGGCGAGGCGGAGAAGCAGGCGATCCGCGAGCGCCTCATCGGGCTGCAGGCGGAACTGGCGCGCGAGGAAGGCCGCCGCCTCCAGGTCGAGGAGGAGGCCGCGCGGCTTCGCCGCGACCTGGTCGCCGCCGAGGCGCGGCTCGACAGCGTCACCACGGTCGCCGTCGTCGATGCGCAGGCGGGGCGGAGCGAAGTGGAGATGGCGATCGTCAACGTCCGGAGGCTCGAGAGCGAGCTGGAGACGATGCGCGTTTCGCACGATCGGGTGGTCGCCGAGCTGGCGGCCGTGCGGGCCGAGCAGGAGCGCCAGCGCGAGACGACGACGGTCGTCATCGACGACCTGGCGTTCGGCGCCGGATCCTCCCGGCTGACGCCGCGCGAGGCCGCCCGGCTGAAGGAACGCACGCTCGCTCTCCTCGGGGCCGACCACGTCTCGGTGATCGGCTACACCGACGATCGCGAAGCGCGGGCCCCGATCGCCCTGGCCGCCCAGCGCGCGGCCGAGGTCGCCGCCTGGCTCCGTTCGACGCTCGGCGTCCCCTCCGAGCGCATCACCGTCGTCTCGCGCGGGGCGTCCGATCCGCGGGTCCCCAATACGACTCCCGAGTCGCGGGCCCGGAACCGGCGCGTGGAGATCATCGCCGTCGATCGGTAGGCGGCGAATTCCCCCATGATCGTCGCCGGCATCGATGAAGCGGGTCGAGGCCCCGTCGTCGGGCCGATGGTTCTCGCGTGCGTGGCCGTTGCGGAGGACCAGGTCGAGGCCTTGCGGGCGATGGGCGTTCGAGACTCCAAGAAGATCGCGAAGAAGACGCGCGAGCGGATCGCGGCCGGGCTTCGTTCACTTCACGGGATCCGCATCGAGGAGGAGATCGCGACCCCGGAGGAGATCGACGCGGCGGTGACGGATCGGAGCATGACCCTGAACGGCCTCGAGCTCTCCCGGATGGCCCGCCTCATCGACCGCGTGCGCCCGGACATTGTTCATGTCGACATGGTCGGCGCCTCCGCCGAGAAGCAGCAGCTGGCCTTGTTGCGGCTCCTCGATTTCCCCGTCCGGATCATCGCCGCCGCCCGTGCGGAAGACCAGTATCCGGCGGTCGCGGCGGCCTCGATCCTCGCGAAGACGCGGCGGGATCAGCTGGTGGCCGCCATCGAGGCCGAGTACGGTGAGCGGTATGGCCCCGTCGGATCGGGATACCCTGGCGACGCGAAGACGGTCGCGTTCGTCCGGGCCCTGGGGCGATCGGTCTCGGGCGTCGTGCGCAGAACCTGGGGGAGCGCGTGCGTCGAGGTGGCGCCGGCCAGCGCGGGAGGATGGGGTTCATGAGCGAGGATAGAGCGGCCCACGTGCGCCAATTCTGCGGCGATTGTGGCGGAGCGGTGGATGCGGGAGCCGAGACGTGCGCGGCCTGCGGATCCGTCCTGCGGTCCGTGGCTCCCGCGCCCCTCGCCGTGGAAGGTCCTGACTCCACGCGCGCCGGCGGTCTCCCCGTCGACGGCCGGCTGGGTCTCGTGGCCGTCCTGGGGTTCTTCCTGGCCCTCGTGTACGCCTTTCACTACATCGGCCGGTCGCACTAGGGTCCATGATCGCTCGACGCTTGCCGCGCCGCGTTCCGGGGGGAGTGATAGCCGCGTGAGCTTCCTGGTCTGCCCGCGATGTCGATCGGGCTTATCGTTGAAGGGGGCGGAGGCGACCTGCCGGGAGTGCGCAGGACATTGGCCCGTCCGCGAGGGGATCGTTCACTTCGAACCGACGGAGTCCAAGTACGAGGAGACGCCTGCCGCGCCGTGGGATCACACCGGCCCGGGCTGGAAGCTGCCGTTCGTCGATGCCGGGATCACGTGGTTCTTCTCCAAGGTTCTGCCGGCCGGCGGGCGCGCCCTGGATGTCGGTTGCGGGGTCGGCATGCGCTTTCATGCCGCGCGCTTCGATGAGGTCTGCGGCGTGGACCTGGCGCCCAGGCGCCTGAAGGTGGCTCGCGAACTCTACACGGAAGTCTCCGTGGCCTCCGTGCTGGCGCTCCCGTATCCCGACGCCTTCTTCGATGCCGTGGTCTCCGTGGACGTGATGGAGCATATTCCCGCGCCCGTGAAGGACCAGGCCCTGGCGGAGATGATGCGCGTCCTGAGACCCGGCGGAGTGATGGCGCACGTTCTCGACCTGGACTCCCAGAAGCCGCTTTACCGCTGGGCTCAGAAGCACGAGGTTCTCTGGCAGAAGTACTTCATCGACCAGATGGGGCACTACGGGCTGGAGACCGCCACGGCAGCGATCCGCCGGTTCGACGCCACCGGCATGGACCGGATTCTCGTCGAGGCGACCAACCGCACGTCGCTCCAGCACCCGGAGAATTTCGCCTGGCAGTTTGACAACGAGTACCGCTCGCACTCGTTCTGCGTCCGCGCGATGACATCCCTGTCCTATCGCATCCGGCGCCATCGCTACCTGCGCGCCCTCTATTCGGGATTCTTTCAGCTCGCCTGGGCGCGCACCCTGGAGAAACTCTTTCCCCTCGACTGGGCGTTCAACCTCTCGGTGGCCTACCGCCGCCGCTGAGAGCGGCGTAGACGCCGGCTGTTTGTTCGGCGGTAACCTTCCAATCAAAGAGCCGTGCGCGCTCGCGGCATTTCAGAGACAGGTCGCTGTGAAGATCCGCGTCGCCCGCGAGACGCTCGAGCGCCATGCGCATCCCGTCCCCGTCGAGGGGGTCGACGTAGAAAGCCGCCTCGCCGCCGATCTCGGGAAGAGAAGAGTTTCGCGAGAGGATGACCGGCGTCCCGCAGCACATCGCCTCCAGGGCGGGCAGCCCGAACCCCTCGTAGAGGCTGGGGTAGATGAGCGCGCGGGCGAACCGGTAGATGCCGCGCATTTTTTCGGTCGGAGCGTATCCGACGCGGACTATGCGATCGCGCTTCGGAGAATCCGCGATGGCCTTGAGGATGGGCTCTGCCTTCCAACCCACCTCGCCGACCAGCACCAGCGCCTCTTCGACATCGGCCGCCGACCAGGCCTCGATGGTGCGCACGAGATTCTTACGCGGCTCGAGCGTGCCTACAGAGAGAAAATAGTTCTCGGGAAGGTCCGGATCCCGAGCCACCTGGGCGTCGGTATCGAGGCCGTGCGAGGGGCCAAGAAGGATCGGAGTGACCCTGCCGGGATCGACATCGTAATGAGCGAGCAGATCCTGGCGTGTGCTCTCCGAGATCGTGATGACGTGCGAGGCGCGTGCCAGGGCTCGCTGCAGTCGCCGATCGAAATCGTCGGCCGACCAGGGGAACCAGTCCGGGTTCACCTTGAAGGCGAGGTCGTAGACGGTGAGGACGGACGGCGTTCGGCTGAACCGGGGGAGAAAGAGCGTCGTGGCGTGGAAGAGGTCCGTCCCGAGGATGCGGTCGGCGGGCACGTTGAGGGCGCCGAAGATCAGGTCAGTCGCGCGGTGGGGAAGCCGGAGCGAGCGTACGGGCATCCAGTCGGGAAAATGCTTGCCCGCGCGCCGGACGTAGCGATAGAGCCCATGGATGTCCAGGTCCGCGCGCGCCGCCAGCGCCTGGGTCAGGTGCTTGACGTAATAGCCGATCCCGAACTGGCGTTCCAGGAGCGGGGTGGCGTCCACGAGAGCGTGCCGGAGCATGAGGGGGAGTCTACCGGGTCCCGATGCGGCTCAGCGAGGAACGAAGGCCCGCGACATCGTCAGCCGTCACCAGCCCGCTATACCAGCTCACGACGGCCATGGCGGTCAGTCCCAGCGCTGTCGCCACGAGGTGACCGACCAGGCCGGGCACCATGCCGTCCACGGCCAGAGCGACGAGGCTCGCGGAGAGCCCGGCAAGGACCAGCGCCCCGGCGATGGACCAGGCCTGATGGCCGCGCGCGTACGGGAGGCTCTGCCCGATGGACCAGAGGAGCTCGGTGGCGATGGTGACGGCCGCGCAGCCCAGGCCGCCCCACCGGGGGATGGCCCACCAATTGCCAGCGACATTCAGGGCGAGCGCCGCGGCCGCGAGCAGGTTCAGTCGCGCATACCGCCTCTCCGCCATGGCGCTCATGGACCAGGCGTAGGACCACGCCGAGAGCGGGAGCGTCCAGATGAGGACCGCCATGATGGGTGCCGTGGGCGCATAGGCGGCGCCGAAGAGCACGAGGACGATCTCGTGGGAGTGGCGCGCGAGTGCGAAGGCCATGCCCAGCTGGAGGAGCGTAATGACGCGCGCCGCCCGGTGAATGGCCCGCCAGAGGCCGTCATGGTCCTGGGACGCGTAGCGCGCGATCGCGACCGGCGTCAGGGTCATGGCCAGTACGCCCGGAAGCGTCAGCAGGGGTTCCACGATCCGGAAGGAGGCGGCATACACGCCCACGTCATGCACCCCGCGCAGGCGCATCAGCATGAAGACGTCAGCCCGGAAGAAGGCCATGCTGAGGAGCACCAGGAGACCCGCAGGACCCAGGTCCGAGGCCAGTTCCCGGAAGGAGTAGACCGGCTCCTCGCCGCGCCTCACCGTCGCGATTCGCGCGGCCTCCATCATCAGCTTGATGAGGAGAAGCGACGGCATCACGATCTCGATCAGGACGACCGCGGAGACTCCGGCGCCGAAGAGGACGGCGCCGACGATCACGAAGACCGTTACGGCGCGATTGAGGCTTGACCACAGCGTGGGTTTCCAGTTGCTCAGCTCCGCCTGGAAGGGGATGAGCGCCACGTTCTGGACCTGCGGGAGAAGGCCGAGGACGACAAGCGCCAGACCCCAGGCAGGAAGGTGGTTGTAGAGCGTCATCCAGACCGGGACGGATACGGCGATGCCGATGCCCAGCAGGGCGAGGCGGAGGAAATAGAGCCTGGGCAGGGTGCGGGCCATGCGCCGCGGGTTCTCCGCCCAGAGCCTCACGCCGACGGCCGACATGCCCATGTCGCTGACGCCCGCCACGAGGCTGAGCCAGATCATGAGAAAGGAATAGAGCCCAAACTGCTCCGTGCTCCACCAGCGCACGAGCACCCAGACGAGGACGAAGCTGAGGATCTTCTGGAGGAGGCGTCCGCCGAGCAGGACGGCGACGTTGGCCGCGATGCGCTCGAAGAATCGCTCTGACCGGGGTGGATCAGGCATCAGTTGTCCTTCGCATCCACCCGGGCCGATCAACCATCATCCGATTTCGAGTGCAAGCGATGGGGGGAGTCCGAGGGGGGAGTATTTCGCGCGTCCCCCTCGGCGACCGACCCGGAGCTGCCGGGCCGGTCGTGAGTAGTTGCCGTCCGTCACGGAGTCAGGATAACGTCCGCGGGGCCAAGATCAAACGGCCTTTCCACAGCGCGCTGCCCGCGCGGAAAAACCGTCCCTTTCGCCTGCCCGTCGCGACGATTTGTGGCACTATGGTGAGAGCTCGATCATGCATATCGCGATAGACGCGCGTTCCCTGTCCCTGCCGGAGAAGGCCTTGCGTGGCACGGGTCACTTCGTCAGGCTCCTGCTCTCCGAGCTCGCGCACCTGGATCGAGAGAATCACTACTCGATCCTGCTCGCTCCCGGCCAGGAGTTGGCCATCCCGGGCCCGAACTTCGAGCCCGTTCTTCTTCCCTGGGAATACGGGGATATTTCGCGCGCGAGCTGGTGGACGGAATCGTGGCGGGCGGGTGCGGTCCTCAGGCGGCTGGCCCCGGATATCTACCACTCCGCCGATCTCTACCTCCCCCGGGGCTTCCCGGGCCCCATCCTCGTCACGGCGTACGACTACTTTCACCTTCCTCTCGCGGGACCGATCACGCTCTTTCAGAAGCGATACGGTTGGCGCTGGAATTTGCGCTTTCGAACCCGGTATCGCTGGACGTGGTGGGCCCTGGCGCGTTCGGCGGCGCGGGTGGCGACAATTTCCCGAACGACAGCGGGTACGATCGCGAGCCATTGGCCGAATTTGAAGGCTCGCCTCGTTCCCATCACTCTCGGGATCGAGAACGACGCATTCCTGAACGCGCCGTCCCCGTCCTTTCCGGTGGAAGCCTCGCGCCTCGGTCGGCCGCTCATCCTGCACGTCGGAGGCCTCGAGAATCGGAAGAATCCGGATGGGGTGCTCGGGACCTTCGAGCGCCTGCGCCGCGAGAGTCCCGGGGCGACGCTTCTGCTGGTAGGTCCCGCGCATGGCGCCCGGCCCGAACAACCCGGGGTCGTCCTGGCGGGCTACCTGCCCCGGGATCAGGTCCTGGCCGCCTACGGCCTGGCTGACCTCCTCTTGTACCCGTCCTTCGACGAAGGGTTCGGCCTGCCCGTCCTGGAGGCGCTCGCCGCCGGATGCCGCGTCGTGACGTCGCGGGGGACGGCGACCGAGGAAGTGGCCGCCGGCCGTGCGCGCCTCGTCGATCCGCATGATGCCGAGGAGATCTTTGCCGTCACGCGCGAGGCGCTTGCCGGTCCTCGTCCCGCGCCGTGGAGCGGGGTACGCCGGGCTCGAGACACGGCGGCGGAGTATCGGGATTTGTATCGCGGCATGGCGAAACGCGGCGGGGACTCGTGAAGAGCGGCGTGGATCCGGTGCTGGCCTGCCCCACGTGCCGATCCCGGGTACGCCTTGAGGCCGGTCACGCGGTCTGCGCGTCCTGTGACCGGACCTATCCCGCGAGAGAGGGGTTGATCGACTTTCGCCTCCAGGACGATCGCAGCCTCAACGACCGCCAGCAGGAGGAGATCTGGGACCGCAACAGCGCGGGCAGTCCCTCGATCCCCGTGGACGGGCTCGTCTGCAGGAACGACTTCAAGAGCCACTTCCTGCGGTATCTTTCCGATGCCGTTCCCTGGCCGGGCGCCGACTCCCTGACGATCGACCTCGGGTCATTCGACGGCGCCATGTCGCGCAATTGGACCTACCGCTATGGCACGCGGGTTTGCGGCGTCGACCAGTCCGAGTTCGCGATCCGACGAGCCCGGCGCGTCGATCCGTTCGAGAACATTTACCACCTCGCGTCCCTGGAGCACCTGCCGTTCGGCGACGCCACGTTCGATGCCGCCATCTGCCTCGACGTGCTCGAGCACGTGAATGATGTCGAGAAGGTGGTCGTGGAGCTGGTGCGGGTGCTCAAGCCGGGAGCCCCGTTCCTGCTCTACGTCGTCAGCTCGCGCGGCCAATGGACCTGGGACTGGTGGGTCTATCACCTGCGCGGCCTCGTCGGCCTGCCCCGGGCTCCGCGGTTCGGGGACAACGCGGAGGGCGGGCACGACGCGGATCGTCTCGTCGATCCCTATCGGCTGACTGAACTCCTGCAGGTCTCCGGGTGCACGATCACGTCCCTCCACGCCTTCCACGCCTTTTTCACCGCGCTCTACGACGATGTCATTCGACGACTCGTGATCGATTACCGTTCGTCGCACCGCCTGGGTGAGCCGCCTCCGACGTCGGCGCCGGCGCCGGAGAAGGCCACGCGCCAACCCGTCATCGACATGGCCAAGCTCACCCCGGGCAAGCGCCGCAGGCTTCGCTTCATCGAGCGGGCGTGCCGCCTCGCCCAGTTCTGCGATCTTCCGTGGAGGTGGGGTTGCCGGGGCCGAGGATTTGCCGTGGTGGGGAGAAAGGGCGTGTCGGCGTCGCCTTGACCGCGTGCCGTGGCCGGGTGATTCCCGGTCCAGGGCGGTGCCTCAACGCGAGGTGATGCCGATCGCGACCCAGTTGCCGCCGACCCAAGGGTGGCCGTAGAGAGCCTCGCCGGCCGCGGGGCACGGGACTTCCCGCCAGAAGTTGAGAAAGGACGTCCGGCGAAGGCAGAGCTTGCGCGTGAAGAACGACGTGTCCTCCCGCCAGAATCGATCGGCGTCCGGATTGTAGGCCAGCGGAAAGGTGAGAAAGAGCATACCCCCGGGAGCCAGGAGCGCGCAGAGCCGCTCCACCGCGCGCGCCAGCTTTCCGGGATCCCTGGGTTCCTCGTCGAAACCGACGTGCTCGATCGTGGATATGCCCACGATGAGGTCGTAGCACTCGTTCCCGTCGAGGTCCACGATGTCCTGGTTGAGGACTCCCGGAGCCTCTTCGTACTTGTCGACGACCGTGTGGGTCACGGGGCCGTAATTCGCGAGCACGTTGCCGACCTCGAGGATGCGGCGTCCTGAATATTCCCTTATCAGCTCCCGCGCGATCGCGATCTCGACCGTTCGCTCGTTCAGCCCGGCGCCGTTGTAGGGATGGCAGAAGTAGGGATAGCGCTTCCCGCCACAGCGGAACGCCAGGTGGGGACGGAGCCTGTTCGAGGCGACCATCAGGCGCCATCGGAGCGAACGGAGCAGGCGCGGCCCCGCCCGGTCCGGCGAACCCTCAGGCTCGTCGCCCTGCGGCTGACGCGGCCGATAGCGTTCGCTCATCGCGCGCCCGCGGCTTCAGCGGGAAGAGTTCCGGCGCTCCGCGGAGGGAGCAGGGGGCCATCGGAGGGGGGGCCGATCGCCGATGCGGATCGCGAGGGAAAGACCCGGTTGCGGAATCGCAGAGCCGGGGCTTCCACGAGGTGGGACGCGATGATGCCCACGATGATCGCCAGGATCATGTACGAGATGTTGGCCGCGATGGTATCGGTCGCGAAGCCGAGCCTTGCCCGGGCAGAATCGCTCCAGGATGCGGCCAGCATGTGCCAGAGGTAGATCGTGTAGGAGTAGCCGCCGATGAGCGCTGTCGCCGACAGCAGGGGTCTCAGGACGCGCGGGGCCCGCCACGGCGTGAACAGGCAGAAGGCCACGAGGCAACAGCCGCCGAAGCCGAGCAGGGTGGGATACCAGACATACATGAACTGCGTGTGCTCCATCTGGATGACCACGGAGGGCAGGTAGGCTCCGATTCCCAGGACCAGGAGCCAGGGGGCCGAGACCCGGCAGAGGCGCGCCATGCGGGCGCCGTGGAAATGGTAGGCCCACGAGAGCGCCACTCCCCATCCCAGCTCGTCGATGCGCAGGTGCGTCGGAAAGAAGTGTGTCTCGTAGGTGAAGCGCGCGGATTGCGCGACGTCCCACCGCAGCAGGGGACAGAGGATACCGACGAAGAGGCAGATCGCCGGGATCCATCCCATGCGACCCTGCCGGCTCGCCACGAGGAGTACCAGGACCAGCCCGAAATAGAAATGCTCCTCCACGTCCAGCGACCACGTGTGCGGTATCCAGGGGGCCCAGTAGTTCCGGATGAAGAGGCACTCCGAGACGATCTGCTGCCACGTGAGCGCCTGCCCGGCGGCGATCGCGGTGACCAGGGAAGCCGCGATGAAGACGTAGAACGAGGGATAGATCTTGAACCCGCGCCGGATGAGAAACCGGCCCGCGTGGATGTTGCCGTGCCTCGCCAGCTCGACGAACAGGAGGCCCGAGACGAGGAATCCACTGATGGTGAAGAAGAGGTCGACGCCTGTCCATCCGGTCCAGATCCAGTGATTGGAGATGATGGCGCCGATCCCGCCGCCGTGGATGTAATCCCCGTGTCGGCCGAGAACGAGGAGAATGGCGATGCCGCGGAGCACGTCGAGGCCCTGCATGCGTTGCTGGGGTGTGGCGGAATCGGCGGCGAGACTGGCGGTCATCCCGCGGAGATCACCGTGTGGCTGACATCGGCGTAGAGAACGGAACAATTGCGGCAGAGCGGATTCCTCACATCGTTGGACAGGAATTCCCGGCGCAGCTTTCGCATGGGTTCGCCGTTCCAGATCGCGGCCAGGGAGTCGCGGCCCACGTTGCCGAGCACGTACTTCTTGTCGTAGTCGAAGCAGCAGGGGACGACGTCACCGTCCCAGGCGATGGTGACCGTCTGCCAGGGGACGTTGCAGGAGACGACGCCGCAGGTGGCCCGCAGCTCCTCGTTCCGCGTGGTCTTCTCGCTGAAGCGATTGACCTCGGCCGCGTTCCCGTCCCAGGTTACGAACTCCTTGCAGAGGAACTCGTCGATGCCGGGGACCGATTCCCAGTGATGGCGCAGTTTCGCGATGCTCTCGCGGTTCAGGCCGAAGTCGATCATGGAGAGAACGATCCGCGTTCGGCTCTTCATCTGCTTCTTCAGCTCGAGGAAGGCCATGAGGTTTTCGCGGGACTTGTCATAGGAATTCTTCAGGCCGCGGATCTTCTGGAAGCTCTCGTTGTCGTGACCGTCCAGCGAGATGTAGAGCTTGTAAATTCCCGATTCGAGGAGCTCGCGGCCGACCTCGGGGCGAAGCATGATCGGGTTGATGGAGAGCGCGGCGCGGACTCCATGCTCGACGGCGTACCGGACGAATCGCCCGAACTCCGGGTGCACGAGGCTCTCCCCGAAATGGTGCAGCCAGGTGTCCTCGTTTCGCGCGCGTTCCGGGTTGGCGGCCACGTACTGATCAATGATGGAACGGAAGAGCTCGAAATCCATGAGCCCCTGGGCGCGGGTCATGTGCTCGGTCCTCGCGCACATGACGCACTTGAGGGGACACTTGTTCGTCAGCTCGATATTGAGAATGCCGAAGGGCGCGGCCACGTCGTCCGTTCGCGCGCGCAGTTTGCGAGCCATCTGCCAGCGACGATAGCGGGATACGGTCTCTCGAAGAAGGGCATGGCGGCGGACTATCTGGGAGAGCCGTTTTCGCAAGACACCCGGGATCATGCCAGAGAACGCATGTCAGCGACAGGTGTGATGGCGGGAACTGGCGCGGCTGGTCATGCGCCCCGCGCTTACCGCCCGAACCATCCGCCGCCGGGGATCGACGGCAGGCGAATGCCGCCGCCGGTCACGGCGCCTGCCGCGGTAGCCGCGGTGCGGGCGGTGCGCAGGACCTTGACCAGGAGCTCCAGGCGGCTGATGAAGGTCTCGAGGCCCTGGCCCTGCGAGGCCTGGCGATCCGAGAAGGTCGCGTATTCGCGCTCTGCCGCGTCGTTATCCACCTGGAACTTCGCCTGAAGGGTTCGCGAGAGCGAGTAGCGGGCCTCCATCAGGGCGCTGCGCGTCGACATGCGCTGGTAGAGCCTCAGGCCCCGCGTGAAGACCTCCGCCGCGCGCTCGATCTGCTCCGCTGTCCGGGGTTGGTTCAATACGAATCGCATGACCTCCTCGGTCAGGACCGCCATCTCCGCGTAGTCCTGCGAGGTCATCTCGTTGGTCAGTGCCATGCGCTCGCCGGCCGCGGCCGTGAGCGCGCCGGCGGATCGCGCGTCCAGGACGAGCTGGGAGCGGAGCCAGTTGGTCTCCGGGCTCTCGCCCTCCTCCCCGAGCCAGCCCACGTGCTCGTCGCCCGGGCCGAGCTCGCGCTCGGGCGAGCCCTCGCCGATGGCCACCTCGCCCTCGTTTACCAGCGTGCGCGCCGCGCCGTTCTGCCCGACCTCCACGAGAAACCGGGTGCCGCGGACGCCGGAGACGGTCGTCGGCGAGATGACGCGGTACGACGAGTTATCCGGGAGGCGGGAAAGGCGGTGGAAGGTACTGCCGGAGTGGACGGTCACGGTGACGGTCTGGAGTCGACCCTGTTGCCATCGTACGACCGTCGGCGCGGGGCCGAGACGGACGACGGCGCTGTCCGGAAGAGCCAGTTCCAGGTTGGTCGCTTCGTGCGTGGTGACGAACCAACCGGAAGGAACGCGCGTGCCCGTGCGAATGACAACGGGAGTGGCGGCTTCGTTGGGGGCCATGGTTGCGGCGCCAGCCAGGAGCCTCGCCACGGCGACGGGACCCGAGTCGGCGCGCGCTCCCGTGGTCTCGACCAGCAGGCACACAACGGCCAGGAGAACCGGGACCAGGCAGGCGGCGAGCGCGGCCCGGGCGCGACAGCGACTAGACGGCATCTTCCACATGATCGACTTCTTCCTTTCCCGGTCCCGCGCCGGCAAGAATCCCGACGCAGTCTATGCGCAGATCGTGGGTCTCGGCGAGGCCGCGATCAACCATGTACGCCTCGGCCAGCCGCCTCAGCCGCGAGGCCTTGGCCGGGGTGATGGACTCCAGCGGAAGGCCCGCGTTGCTCGTTCGCCTCGTCTTGACCTCGATGATGACGATCGTTCCCTCCTGCTCGGCGACCAGGTCGATCTCGCCCAGCCGGGTCCGGACGTTTCGTTCCCGGATCCGGTAGCCCTTCCGCATCATCCAGTCCGCGGCCAGATCCTCGCCGTGCCGACCCAGCGCCCGGGTCGCCGCACCGCTTTGGGTTGGACGATTCTGCTTCATCCGGGTTCCCGGGCAATTATAGCCCGGATCAGGGTTACACCAGCTTCTTTTGCCAATGTCCCTGCCGGAATCGCCAGAGGAAGATCTGCCCCTTGATGGCGTCGTGTATGGCAAAGCCCGCAAAGGCGCCCAGCACACCGCCGCCGAGATGGGGGCCGAGCAGCCAGGCGAGCGGGAGCCCGATGAAGGCCATGGTCAGTCCCGTGATCGCGAAGATGGCGGTGGTATCTCCTCCGCTGCGAAGCACGAAGGGCACGACTCCGTTCGGCACGGACCAGGGGTGCAGGAGGACGAAGAGGAGGATGAGCCCGACGGCATCGGCGCGCACCGATGGGGGGATGGCGAAGAGATCGAGGAGCCACGGGTGGAGGGCGCCGAGGACCAGGACGCTCAGTGTCATGGTCACGGTCGCCGTGCGTAGCCCCACCCGTGCGACGGCCCGCGCGCCCGCGAAGTCCTCGCGGCCCAGCGCGTGGCCGGCCAGGGTCACCGTCGCCGCGGAGAAGCCCGAGACGAGGATATAGCTCTGCGTGAAGAAGATCTCGAGGATGGCCCGGGAGGCTACCGCGGAGGAACCGAGCCCCGCCACGATCCGCGTGAAGACCATCTGGCCCGCCTGCCAGGCCATCACGTCGAGCGTGATCGGGATGCCGAGAACGGCCAGGCGCCGGAACCAGGAGGGAGTGATCGTCGCCAGGTGATGCGCGCGGATCCGGGTGGCGGCGCGGATTCGCGCGGCGAAGAGCATTGCCGAGGCGGCCTGCGAGACCGTGATGGCCAGGGCGGCGCCAGCGGAACCGAGAGGAGGGATGGCGAAGGGGCCGAGGCTGCTGCCGAAGATCCAGGCGAAGTTCAGGGCCGTGTTCAGGACCCCGACGAAGACGCCGATGACCAGCGGTCCCCGCGTGTCCTTCAGGGATCGCAGGATGCCGCCTGCCAGGTTGGCCCAGACGATGGCCGGGCCCGCCGGCGCCAGGAGGCAGAGAAACCGGATGGCCTCCTCGCGGGCTCCCTCGGGCGCGCCGAGAAGATCCAGGAGGAGTCCTGGCGCGAGGCCGAGGAGCGCGGCAAGAGCGAGGCCCATGACCAGGCTGAACTGTGCCGTCGCCGCCGTGACCTGGTGCAGCGTGTCCTCCTGCCCCGCTCCCCGCGCCTGCGCGACGAGCACCGCGGCCCCCGCGGCCAGGGCGGTCAGCACGACGAGCAGGAAGAAGACGATGCGGAAGGCGAGATCGATCCCGCCGAGCGCGTCCGGTCCGAGCCTGCCGATCATCACGCGATCCACGACGAGCGTGATGTTCATGAGGAGCGTCTGGACGATGACCGGTATTGCCAGACGCAGCAGTTCCCGAAACGGCGCGGGGACCGCAGGCGCGCCTGTTCGCGTGCCCTCCAAGCCTTGCTCGCCTCCCGCACCCGTGTGTCCGCGAGGGGCGTTCGTTGCGTCGCCCGCTCCGGCTTGACCGGGACGCGCGTGAACGGTTTCTCCCGGAAGCGGCGCGGCCCCGCTATCGGTTGACAGGAACCGCCGGGCGAGCCAGCCGATCGAGATCGGCCTGGAGGTTGCGGCTCGCCCCCGTCTCCGCGTTCACGAGGATGAGTTCAGGGCTCATGCCCGCCAGTCCGAAGCGGGGGCGCTTCGCGAGGACGAGGATCTCGCGATTGTTGGCCCAGGAGAGGTGAACCTTGGTCCCGTTGTCGATCTCGCCGATCACGCCTCGCCAGGTGGGATTCTCGGGGAGTTCGAATTCCCGGTCCGTGATCCAGACGCCGCGATCCTTGAGGAGGGCGACGCGGCGGCCGTCGGGGCTGTAGCGCGCATGGTCGGCGTTGAACTCGAGCCGACGGAAGGATCCGTCCTCGAGATTCACGACGTAGAGCTCCTTGTCGTCGCCGCGCGACCGGCGCCGGCCCTCGATCGCGGCCATGCCCTGGGCGGAGAGGATCACCTCCGTGCCGTCCGGCGAGAGGTCGAACCACTCGGCGCCGCTGACGCGCGCGATCCGGCGCACTTGGCCGGTCGTGACATCCGCGACGCAGAGGGCCCCGACGCGCCCATCCGTGTCCTTGCCCTCGGTCTGGAGGTAGACGATCCCGGCGCCACCCGGGAGCCAACGGTGAGTGACCGAGACGTTGACGGCCACGCGCGTGGTGGCTCCCGTGAGAACCTCGTGCGCGTGGAGCTCGGGCATGTTCTCCGCGACGCCCTCGTGCTGCTCGCTCGAGACAAACGACCAGGAGATGCGCCCGTCCTTCGGAGCAACCTGGACGAAGGTGCCGTTCTCGAACGAGGCGATCTCACGCGAGGTGTCGGCGCGCAGGTCGGTGATCCAGATGGCGGTCGCGGAGCCGGGGTCCTCCACGCCGTCGTAGGGGCGGACGGCGCGGACCAGCCAGCGGCCGTCGGGGGTTCCGACGCAGAAGGCATCGGCGAGCCCCGGCGCGACGGGAGGAACGAGTCGTGCGGCGGCGCCGTCCGGGTCGTACAGGACGACACCCTCGGGTCGCGGCACGATCACGGTTCCATCGCGCATGGTCGAGAGTTCCACGGGATAACAGGCCGAGAGGGCGGCTGAGGCCAGGATCACGAGGGTTGCCAGGCTGTGACGACGGAACATTTCTGCCTCCAGGAAGGGTGCGATTGCGGCCATATTACGGAGACGCGTCGCTGCCGTCACCCGCCAAGAAATGCCCCCTGCGGGACCGGACTCGTGGTAGGCTGTAGGGCCCCGAAACGTCCAAGCCCGGGAGGCGGAACGCATGGCCATCAAGCAGTTCATCCGGCACCACTACCGTCACTTCAACGCGGCCGTCGTCGTGGACGCCGCCGAGGCGTACATCCGCCATCTCAAGAAGGGCGGCAGGATGATGGTCACCCTGGCGGGGGCCATGAGCACCGGGGAGCTGGGCCTGTCGCTGGCGGAGATGATCCGCAAGAACAAGGTCCATGCCATCACCTGTACCGGCGCCAACCTCGAGGAGGATGTCTTCAACCTCGTCGCCCACGATCACTACGTCCGTATCCCGCACTACCGCCACCTCTCGGCCGACGAGGAGCACGCCCTCGAGAAGAAGGGACTCAACCGCGTCACCGACACCTGCATCCCCGAGGACACCGCGATCCGCCGGATCGAGAAGCACGTCCTCAAGCTCTGGATGAAGG
>CAZJQD010000009.1:0-85597 GCA_964548165.1 uncultured bacterium | reverse complement strand
GGTAGTGAGGGCGGGGCACGGGCGTGAAGTTGAAGGCCACGAGCATGACGTCGTCGTCCTCGATGCCGCGCCTCAGGAAACTGACAACGCTCTGTGCCGCGTCACAGCAGTCCACCCACGCGAAGCCGCGCTCGGGATCCGAGTCTCGACCGTGAAGGGCCGGGATCGAGCGGTAGGCGTGATTGAGGTCCCGCACCCACCGATTGATCCCCGCATGTCCGGGCGAATCCAGGAGGTGCCAGTCCAGGCTCCGCCTGAAATCCCACTCGCTCCACTGGCCGAAGTCGCCGCCCATGAAGATGAGCTTCTTGCCGGGCTGGGAGAAGAGCGCGGCGAAGAGGAGACGGAGGTTGGCGCGCTTCTGCCAGTCGTCGCCCGGCATCTTCCGAAGGAGCGATCCCTTGCCGTGCACGACCTCGTCGTGCGAGAGCGCGAGCATGAAGTTCTCCGAGCCGATGTAGAGGCCGCGGAAGGTGAGCTTGTCGTGGTGGTAGGTCCGATAGATCGGATCCAGTGCCAGGTACTGGAGCATGTCGTGCATCCAGCCCATGTCCCACTTGTAGCCGAAGCCGAGGCCGCCGATGTAGCAGGGGCGCGAGACGCGCGGCCACGACGTCGACTCCTCCGCGACTGTCAGCACGTCGGGATACTCGCCGTAGACGACGGTGTTCAGGCGCTGGAGGAAGGCGATGGCCTCGAGGTTCTCTCGGCCCCCGAAGGCGTTAGGGACCCACTCCCCGGCCTTGCGGGAGTAGTCGAGGTAGAGCATCGACGCGACTGCGTCGACGCGGAGCCCGTCGATGTGGTACTTGTCGAGCCAGAAGAGGGCGTTGGCGATGAGGTAGTTGGCGACCTCGACGCGGCCGTAGTTGAAGATGAACGTGCCCCAGTCCTGGTGCTCGCCCTGCCGCGGGTCGCTGTGCTCGTAGAGGTGCGTGCCGTCGAAGTAACCGAGCGCGTGGGTATCCTTGGGAAAGTGCGCGGGCACCCAGTCGAGGATGACACCGATGCCGGCCTGGTGCAGCGTGTCCACGAAGAACATGAAGTCGGTGGGCGAGCCGAAGCGGCTGGTCGGCGAGAAGTAGCCGGAGACCTGGTAGCCCCACGAGTCGTCGAGCGGATGCTCGGTGATCGGCAGGAGCTCGACGTGGGTAAAGCCCATCCGGACGGCATATTCCGCCAGGCGCGGGCCCAGCTCGCGGTACGTGAGCCAGCGATCGTTCTCCTCGGGGACGCGCATCCACGAGCCGAGGTGAACCTCGTAGACGGAGATGGGCGATTGCGGCGTGTGGCGGGCCCTACGCCCGGCCATCCACTCGCCGTCGCCCCAACCATATCCCTCGATGTGCCAGACCCGCGACGCCGTGGCGGGGCGGAGCTCGAAGCAAAAGCCATAGGGATCCGACTTCTCGGTCACGAAATCGTTCTGCCGGGAGACGATGCGATAACGATAGTGAGCGCCGTGAAGCTTCCACGGGACAAAGACCTCCCACGTCCCGGTCTCGGGCGTGAAGAACATGGGATGAGCGCCAGGGTTCCATCCGTTGAAGTCGCCGATGACCGAGACCGCCTTGGCGGCGGGGGCCCATACCGTGAAGGCCGTCCCCTCCACGCCGTCCCGCTCGATGAGGTGGGCGCCCAGCTTGTTGTAGGACCGGTAGAAGGTCCCCTCGCGGTGGAGGTAGAGGTCGAAGTTGGAGAGTAGGCCTTCCTGGTGTGTTGTCATGCCCGTCGCTCCGCATCATATCCGCCCCCGGGTGTCAGGCTTACACATTTACACAAGGACGCGACGAGCTGCCGGCTGGGGCGAATCACCAGCCTAAAGTCCGTAGATAGACCGGCTCGGGGGACCCATCGGAATCCACGTCCCGAATGTGTAAATGTGTAAGCCTGACACCCGGAGTTTGCTAGAATCCCCTCCTCCGCGCCCGTAGCTCAGTTGGATAGAGCACAAGTTTCCTAAACTTGGGGCCACAGGTTCAATTCCTGTCGGGCGCAGGGTTACTTTTCGGCCGCGGTTGCGGCCCCCATCCACAACTCGTCTATTCTCAGATCCGCATTTCCGCAGTCTGACACCGTCCATCATGATAAGGTTCGTCCCCATGCTTCCTGCTCGCTCACTCGTTCTTGCTGTTGGCATCGTTCTGCTTGGTTGCGGCATTGGCGGGACGCCGGCCGGGTCGGTTGACTCCTCCACCACCAGTGCTGCGCCCCGCGCGTACTCCGGGCACGTGACGTTCTCGGACGACGAGGTCACGTTCTCAGGCGGCGGTCGTGATGATCGGCGCGAGGTGCGCGAGGCGGTAGTTCAGCTCCTCGAATCCTGGTGCGCGGTCGACAGCGTCGCCTACCGCGCTCACCTCTCCCCCGCCGTGACGCGCATCAACCGCGTGACCGGGATCGCGCGGGGAGCGGACGCGGTGATCGCGTCGCTGCCGCGCGAGTGGGAGGAGATGGAGCGACCGGATGGGGAGGTGGCTGTCGACCTCGTCATTGATGACGCGCGGATCGCGATCGTCGGGGATCATGCGTTCGCCACCTACGCGGTCGCTGTCGAGAGCCAGGAGGATATCCGCTGGGAGTTCACCGACCGGTGGCTCGTGTCGCAGGTCTTCGTCCGCGAGCATGGCCGCTGGCGACTGCTCCACCAGTCGCTGGCCTCGGACCTCGACGCCGAGGGCGATGAGCCCTCGTTCGACTTCGCGTTCGCCCTGCCGGTCTCCGACATCTCGCGTGCCGTCGCGTTCTATACGCCGCTCGTCGGCGCGCCGGAGCATGTCAGCGCCGACCGAGCCCTTTTCCGGGTCGGAGCCATCCGCTTCACGCTCGATGCTCGCGGCCTCCAGGGATTCGCCCGCGTGCGCGCCGGGAAGCCGAACGGCTATGTCCTCTTCCCCGTCGAGTCGCTCGACCAGGGCAACCTCGATCCGGTGGCGCGCCTCACGACACCCGAGGGCGACAGCGCCGCCGTCTACCTGGACCCTGCCGGGAACCCGTTTGTTCTCGTCGTCGAGAATATCGCCTCGCGCGGCCCCGCACCCGAGACCTCGTTCCCCGCCGACCTCCCCCGGCCCGCCGCGCTCGCGCTCGGTGCGTGGTTGCGCGGAGATGCGCGCGCCTTCGCGGCTGCCTTCTCGCCCAACGGCTCCTGGTTTGACAACACGCGTTCCAACATCGAGACCATCTCGACGGGCACCAACGCCATCCGGCGACGTGCCGCCGAGCAGGCCCGCGCCTTTGACCGGTCCCCGGCCGGGCTCTCCGCCAGTCTCAAGGTGGGCGACCTGGCGGTCGCGACGGCCGGCGCGCGCACGATCCTCACGTTCCGCACATTGCTCGATGGACGCGGCGCCCACCCATACCGCGACGAGGCCTTCGTCACGATGGTCCTGGAGGGCGACCGAATCGCGTCGCTCTTCGCGGTCCGACACCTGCCGGAGGCCATGGTCCGCGAATTCGATTACATCGGATACCCGACGGAGGGCCGCCGCGGCGAGGCAGGGCTCGATGCCGTCGAACGTTTCTACCGCCGGCGCCTTGAGCTCGGCACGCCCTACACCGACGACGCCTGGTACGGCTTCTGGGGCTCGCACGCCGTCTTCGGCCTCTTCGAGGCCGACCGCGCAAGTGAAGGCTTCCCCGAACCGCGTACCGCGAACGGCTACCCGAGCTTCTGGGTCGCCTCGGCCCGGAAGACCGAGGCCTACTTGCGCGCGCAGGGGTGCCGGTTCCCGGTCTACCCGTCGATCAACGCCCGCGCGGGCGCCGATCGCAAGCCCGGCTACACCGATCTCCTCGCCACCGACCCCGATGGCAACCTGATCCTCTTCACCGAATACACGGGGCGCTGAGAGCTCCCCCGTTTCCCCCAACGTAATCCTTTTCACTGACAGAGACTCGAACTGTCCGGACACCGGCTCGTCTACTATGCTTGCCGCTCAACTTCATCACCACTCCAGGGAGTAACAATGACCACTCGTCTTCGCTTCACCCGCGCCGCGCTCATCGCGTTCGTCGCATCGATCGCCCTCCTCGCGAGCGCCGCCTGGTCGCTCACCACGCCACGCGCCACCTACATTCACTACGAGGGCAAGATGGAGCGAGGGCGCGTGCCCTTCGCGCTCGACCTCCTGATCGAGGGTTCCTCCATCGAGGGCAGTTTCTACCGTCAGGATCGCGGCGAGTGGGCGATCGTGCAGGGCACCACGCGCCGCGACGGCGGGCTCACGCTCATCGGCCGCAACGGCGAGGGGCAGGAGATCTCGCGGTTCACGCTCCGACGCACCGCTCACGGAGAGTTCGCAGGTTCGTGGCGCGGCACTCCCGACGGCGAGGGGCATCCGCGAACCGTCGATGTCACGCTCCGGGAACAGCTGAGCGCCGCGGCCGCTCTCAACGGGATCGCCTTGAAGGAGAAGCTCTTTGCCTTCCGCAACCGGCGCGGCACCGAGGACCCGGCCGCCGAGTTCGTCAGCGTGGGACCCGAACTCCGCGCGCTCTCGTATGGCTCCTCCGGTGACGCACTCGAGCGCTTGCGCCGCGAGATCTTCCAGTTCCAGGTCGGCTCCGCCGATGCTCCCGTCGAGACGGGGATCGCCGCGCTCCAGCGGAGCCGCCTCAGGCGCTTCCTCGCGGAGTACGGCGAAGCCCGCGCCGAGCTACTCGCCGACACGAGCGCGGAGAACACCGCGTATCGCGACCTGACGCTCCAGTGGTCGAGAATCGAGCGCGCGTTCGTCCGACTCAACGAATGCTACCTGCTCGTTCTCGAGAACACGTCGTATACCTTCCTTGGCGGCGCGCACGGCACGTACGCCAGTGACTATGGAATCTTCGACCTGCACACCGGCCGTCGACTCCGAAGCGCCGATCTCTTCGTTCCCGGCGCCGAGAACCAGCTACGGACCATGCTCAAGGCCAAGGTGTTGGCGGTGGTGGCCGAGCGTACGGGCGAACCGGTCGCGGAGCACGACTTCCTCTACGAGGGCGAGTTTCCCGTCACGGAGAACATCTACCTCCGCCGGGACGGTGTCGGCTTTCACTACAACGTCTACGAGATCGCGGCCTACGTGATGGGCGACTTCGATATCGTCCTGACCTGGGACGAGCTGAGCGGCATCCTCAAGCCCAACACGCCCGCCTCAAGGCTCCTTCCCGGCGCCCCGCAGGGCGACACCCGGTAATTACCTCATGATTTCACCACGGAGACCACAGAGGACACGGAGAGACGCGGATTGGAATCAACCTCAACTTCCTGGTGGAGGACTATCCGTAGTCCCGGCAATTTTCGAGATTCATAATTCAAATCCTCGTCTCGATTCTCCTCTGTGTTCTCTGCGGTGATAGCGATTTTCTTTTCCGAGATGACTGCTTCCTCTGTTCCTGATTCAACGCCTCGTCTCGATTCTCCTCCGTGGTCCCCGTGGTCTCTGTGGTGAATTCGATGTCCGACTCGTCCTGCCTGTTCCACCCATTCCACCCCCGGAGGGTTTCCATGAAGTTGAAGAGCCTCGTTGCGGTCCTGGCCCTGTTCCTCGTCACCGGCTCGTCGCGCGCAGAAGGCGCCGAGTGGACGTTCATGCTCTACTGGGCGGGCGACAACAACCTCGAGTTCCGCGTCGTCAACAACCTCGTCTCGATGATGGAGTTCGGGAGCGACGAGAACGTCAACCTCATCGTCTTCGCTGACCGCAACCCGAAAGGCGAGGACCAGCGCGGGTTCACGAACGCCGACGTCGCCAACATCGAGAACTGGGATGGAGCCAAGATCTTCCGCGTCGAGCGAGGGTCGCTGACGGAAGTCGCCGATCTCGGCGAGGTCAACGACGGCGACCCGGCCGTCCTGCAGAACTTCGTCGCGACCTCGATGCGGAGGTTCCCGGCGAAGAAGTACGCCCTCATCCTCCGCAACCACGGCGGCGGCTGGCAGGGTGCGTGCTGGGACGACGCGGACAACCACGACTTCATCTCGCTGCCGGAATTGACCGCCGTCCTCGAGGCCACCAAGCCTTCTAGCGGCCAATTCGACCTCGTCGGATTCGACATGTGCCTCAACGCCAACCTCGAGGTCGCCAGCGCGGTCGCGCCATACGCGAAGTTCATGTCCGCGTCCGAGGACCTCGCGTACGGATCCAACTACTCCCGCGTCATGCGCCGGTTCTTCGCGGATCCCTCCGTCGGAGGCGACGGGCTCGCGCGCGCGTACGTCGACGCCTACTACGACGAGCACGGCGCCCGCGGCGTCGCCACCTACTCCGCCGTCGACCTCGCGAAGGTTCCCGCGCTTGAGGAGTCCGTCGACGCGCTGGCG
This sequence comes from uncultured bacterium, assembly GCA_964548165.1. Taxonomy (GTDB): domain Bacteria; phylum UBA8481; class UBA8481; order UBA8481; family UBA8481; genus CAZJQD01. Next base: position 79,287 of record CAZJQD010000009.1, on the reverse strand, counting down.
GACGCTCTCAAGGCCGCGCTCGCCGCGGACCCCGAGACCGGCTGGCTCCTCCTCGCCGAGGCGCAGGCCGCCTGCAACGAGTTCGGGACGAACGCGGAGGGAGCCTCCAACGGCTACCACCTCTACGACATCGTCGAGCTTTGCGGCGGGATCAAGACGCACTTCACGGGCACCCCGGTCGCCGCGAAGGCGAACGCCGTCCTCCAGGCCGCGGATGCCGCGATCGTGCACAACCGGAACGGCGCCGATCGCCCGCACTCCAACGGGCTCTCGATCTTCCTCCCGAACGCCTCGGGACGCGCCCTGACCAACTACGCCAACATCCCGTTCTCGTCGCAGAGCCGCTGGCCGGCGCTGGTCTCCGCCTTCGCGGGTGCCGCCGATGCCGACGTGACGCGCCCCGTCCTCTCCGCGATCACGAGCTCCAGCGATATCCTCGAGGGCGGCGGTTCCACGACGCTGGCCGCCCGCATCGGATCTCCGGACGTAAGCGAGGCCTTCTTCACGCTCGCTTACTCCGGCGACGGCGAGGAGATCGTGATGGGCACGCTCCCGGTCTCCGCGCAGAACGGGGCCCTCTCCACGCGCTGGAGCGGAGGCTGGTTCACGATCGAGGACAAGGACAAGGCGCTCATCTGCCCCGCCGACGAGTGGGACGTCATCGATGCCGCGAACGGCGTCTACTCCATCGAGGTCCCGGTCGAGGTGAAGGTCGCAGGCTCGAACGAGTGGGAGTTCGTCACGCTCATCTTCCGCCTCGACATCAACGCGGACGGCGTCACGGGCCGCTTCGAGTCCGCCTGGGGATACACGTCCTCGGCCCCCTACGAATTCGACCTCACGACCGGCGACAGCATCCGTCCCGTCTACCTGGTCTACGACGCCGAGGGCGAGGAGTCGTGGCGTCCCGCACCGAGCGCCGGGAGTGTCCTGACGTACGACGAGACCGAGGGCCTCACGATCGGCTACGGCCGCGTCCCGGCCGGCACCTACTTCGTGGGCTTCACGGCCACGGACTACTCGGACAACACCGGCGAGGTCTACACGTCCATCGAGGTGAAGTAGAGGGCAGGGCTGCTGGCTCTTCGCTTCGAGACAGCCATTCCCTATCGCGACGCCGCGGGTCTATGATGAGATCGTCCGCATCGGCCCGTAACGCGAGGAGATTCCCATGACCGCAACCCGTCCGTTCGTGTCCCGTCTTCACCCCGTCGCCACCCTGGCCGTCCTGATCCTGGCCTTCGCCGCGGCGACAACGCCCGCCGAGGCCCAGGCGCCCCAGCGCGCGCGCGAGTACGTGATTGAACTGACGACGTCGGTGACGGCGCCCATGTTCGCGATGCCGTCGTATCCGGGAATGCCGGCCGGCATGGGCGGTTCCCAGCCATCGCGATCGATCAGCGGCGAGGCCACGTACTTCCGCGTGGCCGTGGAGCCCATCTTCGTGACGGTCCCGTCCTCGCTCGGCCTCCCCTCCAACCGGCTCAACCTCCGCGTCTCGCGGTTCGAGGGCATGCCGACGATGCCGCAGGGTGCGGCGCCGGGCGGCTCTCAACGGGTGCAGATCGACATGACGACCCGCCAGTACTGGCACGAGATCTCCGCTCACGGGCCGCTGACGGAGCGCATCCACATGGACGAGACGATTACCACGAGTGGAACTCCGCGCGTTCCCCAGCGGGCCCTGGACCGCGCCGCCGCGGAGATGGACCGCACGGCCTCGGGTAGCGAGGACATCCAGCGCGAGGGTTCCATCGGCCGCGGTTCCTACGTCCTGAATACCGGATCGCTCGCGATGCCGCTCGACGGCTTTCTCCTGCCGATCACGGTCACGCAACCGCAGAGCCTGATGACCGCTGACCTCTCCCAACCTCTCGAGGTCACCTGGCTGCCGGACTCCGGCGCGCGCGGATGGATCCTGCACGGTCGCGGCATGATCATGGAGGGCCAGAGCGTGAAGGAGATCGTGCTCTGGGTCTCGACGGAGAGCACGCCACCCGAGCGCGTCCGCGAGGGCTACGACCTTCCGCCCAACAGAACGCCCTCCGCCGGCATCGCCTCCGACGTGGCCAACCGCATCCTCCTGCCGCCCGGCTCGACGCGCTGCGTGGTTCCCGGCGGCATCTTCGCGAACGTGGACATGCTGACGCTGACCGTCACCGCGATCGGCGACGACTACCTCGGGTATGCCGACAGCTGCACGCTCCGCGGCCGCATCCGTTCCACGTGGACGGCGACGCGGATGAAGTCGATGAGCGGCATGGGTGGCTATCCCGGGGCCGAAGGGCACGGCTCTGGCGCAGGGCATTCGGGTGCAGGCGCTCCCGGATCAGGCCAGGGAATGCCTCCCGGCTATCCCGCGGGGTATCCGGGGATGCCGCCGGGATTCGACCCTTCCGCGTACGGCGAAGCCGGAGACGAGTAAGACCCGCCCCCAGCTCCACAGACGAGACCCGCCAGATCGACCTTCACCGCAGAGACGCTGAGTCCGCAGAGAAGAACCAGGGCAGAACGCGGAACTCCTCGGAGAACAGATCTCCATCGGGTCGGCGATATCAGTTAATTTCAGAATGGCTATAGAGGGGCCATATCCATCCCTACGCTCCGCGTCCTCTGCGTCTCTGCGGTGCAACTCGAAATTCGCTCCGCCTACGGCAAGCGGGCGGCGGCCGGGAAGGGGCGCGGGGCGATCTTCGCGGGTGGGAGGTTCGCCAGCATCCCGGTCTTGACTGCATCCGAGATCCACGGGCGTCCGAAGAGGACGCCGGTCTTGACCGCGGCCGGATCAAAGGCGACGTCCCAGTCATCCGGATTCCCGAACGTCGACTCGCAGAAGGCGCGCATGGGCCCCAGGTTCATGAACCCGGGCTTCGACGCGTCCTGCTCGGCGTGGGGCACGATGAACCCGTCGGCGCCGACCTGGAACCTGAGTTCCCGGATCAGGACCCCGCCCGAGCGGATCTTGAGCACCCACTGGCCGGGGTGATCGATGAGCGCGATAAAATTCTCGGTGATGTCCGTGCGCTTCGGGCCGCAATAGAGGCTGGGCGTGAACCGAAGCTTGTAGAAGTTGTACGGGTTGTCCTGCCGATCATTCGCGATCCAGCGCTCTTCCGTCTGCTCGAGGCTCGTCACATCTCCCCACGAACCCTCGAAGTTATCGGGCAACGTCAGCCGCTGGCCGTTGACCTCGATTCGGTAGCTGACGTCCGAGACGTTGCCGTTGGCGCGCCGGGACCAGACATAGAACCAGGGCACGATGTGGCCGTAGTCGTACTGCCGGTACATGTTCACGTAGGCGCTTCCCAGGAGGTCCTCGTAGCGGATCCCGTAGCGCCACGTGTGCCGGCCCGACCCGAGGTGATGGGCGATCTTGACGACCTGTACGCGGCGCGTGCCTACAACACGCGTTGCCTCCGCACCATCGTCATAGAACTTGAACGTGACGGTCAGCTCGCCATCGGCGGCGATGAACTGGGCCTCGTCGTCGACAACCGTCGTCTCGAAATCCTCGCACCACCCTTCGCCCGATCCGCGGAGGCTCACGCGGTAGGACTTCAAGAGCTGGCCGCCCTTGGAGAACTCGATGATGACCGCATCGCCGTTGCGGGTCTTCCCGAGGATGCGTCCCTCCACCACGGGAAAGAACCCGACGTACTTCTCCTCCATGTTCGGAGTCTGCCAGAGTTTGAACGTCAGCGGTTCATCCGCGAGAGAGGCCGGGCGCGCCGCGGCGGCGGCCAGCGCGGCGGCGTAGGCATCGGGGGCGTCCTGGGCCTGCCCGGGACCTCCGAGAGCAACCAGCACCGCGAGAGCGACGAGAACCAGGACGTACTTTCTCATGAGAGGGTCTTCCTTTCGCGTCTCACCGGTGGACGCGAAAAAATCCTGTCACCGCGTGCTCCCCGCGGCAAGCCCATTTCGCACTATTTGGTGCTTGTTCCATCGCGGCGACGCCCTTGTCCCCTCACGCCATGCTTTCACCCGTGGTTCGAGAATCGGATCTACGAGCGCGCGCACTCCGGGAGCGACACGCCGGGCACCGGGCGGTGGGCGTCGTAGAACTCGGCGGGACCGTCGACGGCCTCGATGATGAGGTCCCCGCGGTCCGCGAAGACGAACGCCTCGTCGGTGTGGCCGGGCTCACCCGTCCATGGCTCCGCCAGGCCCAGGCTCTCGACCAGTACCGCCCCGCTTCGGGCCTCGCGGACGCGAACGACGCCGTTGGTCACGACGAGCGCGGTCGCCATGCCGTTGCGGCGGTAGAGGGTCCTCGCGTCCTCGTCCAACGAGACCCTGAGGGCCGCGAATTGGCGCTCGGCATGGACGCGCGTGAAGACGACGCCGGGCGCCACCTCCACCGGCTCGCCCGCCACGCCCGCGATCTCGGCAGGAGCGATCCGACGCCAGGTGCCGGCTTCCTGGAGCACCATGATCGCCTCCTCGACACCGGCGCGCGTCACCTTGCCTCGACGTGGCCAGCTCCCCAACAGGACATCCGAGAGGCTCCAGGTCTGGCTCGCCGACGGGATCGCCGCGTGCCGCGGTCCCGTCGACGTCGCCTTGAACTCGCGCACCCACGCCACGGCGCCCTCGCCCTGCGAGGCTGTCCATCCGAAGAGCGCGTGCGGCATCCGCTCGCGGATGACGATCCGCTCACCCGGCGCGGGTCGGTAGATCTGCGCGAGACTGTTGCCGGGGAAGAACGTGCCGGCGGCGGTCCATCCGGTTGCGGCGACGTCCACGACGTTCACGCCTTCCGCCAGGAGGTGCGCCAGGAAATCGCCGACGGAAGACCAGGGATTCTCGCGCGAGAGCAAGCGGCTGACGAGGGCCTGCAGGCCCTCCGTGAGCGCCGCCGGCGTCTCGATCCCGCCCACGGGCTCATCGAGGCGGAGCGCATGCCGTGCCGGCCGGGCAAGCTCCAGGTCGCGCCAGAGCACTTCCATGGCATGAGCGATGATCCGATCCTTCTCGCCCGATCGCTCCGGCTCGTTGACACCCAGGAAGAGCCCGGTGCCGGGCGGCATGGAGACGATCTCGTATCCTTCCTCCACGCCGAGGTGCAACTGCCACGAGAGCGGGCGCGCCGGGGTCAGGTCCTTCATCACGACGCCGCGGCCGGGTCCATGGGCTGCCAGGTGCGCTCGTCCCAGGGCCGCTTCCGGAGCCCGGGCGATGAGCCACGAGAGCGGCGCGGGGAATTCGCCGTCCCGCCAGAATCCCGGGTATTGCCGATCGTCGCTCCCATACCACCGTTCCGCGATCTGATCGTCCTCGCTCCACGCGAGCCGCGCGGCAAGCTCGGCGCCCAATCGGGCGCTGATCGGCGAGCTGACGAGCGGCGCTCCCCAGGCGTAGCCATGATGACCAGCGCGGATGTTGGTGGGTTCCAGGAGCACGACGCCGTGCCGTGACGCGCGTTCCACCGCCGCGTCCAAGGAGGTCCGATACGCGCGCACCTCGTCGAGCGCGGCTCGTCCGGCGTCGTCGGTCACCGCGGCGTCGGCGGCCCTCGAGAGGAGCGCGGCGGCCAGCCACGGGAGGTCGGCGTCCCAGCGAGAACGATCGGCAAAGCCGAAGAGTTGCTCGTAGACCGTATCGCTCTCGCCCGCCGCCACCGCCGCGAACTCCGCCGGTATCTCCTCGATCGTCATCGTGATCCCTCCAGCACCCAGAGCATACCGTCCGTCGCCCCCCGCGTCGCCGGCGAAGCCATCACCCGCCCAGGGCGCTCGCGAGCCGCCGCAGCAATCCATCGGGCTCGCGGATGCTCTCCGCGACGATGGCGGCGGCGCGCGCAGGCGTGCCGGCGACCGCGTACACGCGCATCTGCGGCGCGTTCCCGCTGGGCCTGAGGTGGAGGATCTCGCCGCCTTCGCACCAGATGCGAACGCCATCCAGCGAGTTGATGCGTTCCAGCCGCCCGAGCCCATCGGCCGCGAGGATCGCGTCGAGGTCGTCGGCGATCTCATCAAGCCTCTGTCGCTTGTCCGCGGGCGCATCGACCGGCTCGCCCCTCTGAAAGACCGCCTCCACCATGCCCTCCGGCAGGGTGAACCGATCCACCAGGGCCCGGCTGACGGCGGGCGGAAAGTTGTCGATGAGCCCTGCCCTGCTGAAGCGCGGCGGCAGGGTCGCGATCAGATCCGCGAGCGTGCGTCCGGAGCGAAACGCCGCGTGGAGAACGGCGAGGATGGGCAGGAAGGCGTCGCGGGTCGGCAGGGCCTTCAACGTCCCCGCGCCGCACTCGAGGTCCACGCCCGTCAGGAACCCGCCATTGGCCTCCCACGCCACGATCCGCCGCGGCGCCGGGATCGCCCGTCGAAGCGTTCCCATGGCCGCGATGACGTGCGGCGATCCGATCCTCGTCTTGACGATCCGGACTCCACGCTCGCCCAGCCTCCGGTCGACGGCATCGTTGGCGCTGACGGGCACAGCGACGGCATCGGCCTCGAGATACTCCGCGACGAGGAGTCCCAGCAGATCCCCGCCGACCACGCGCACATCCACGTCTTCCCTCTCGTCGACGACGACGGCGGCCACCAGGGGGCGATCGCTGTCGCCGTCCGTGGAGACGACGGCGTCCACGCGACCCTCGGTCGCCGCGGCGCGCGCCAGCTCACGCAGTTTCGCGACCATGGAATCGCCGATGTCCTCGGTATCGACGGGCACGAAGGTTTCACTGCGCCCCGCGCCCACCACTTCCGCGCCGCAATCGCGGAGCACGTCCACGAGCAGGTCCCGGCCGACGGCCGAGTGCTGGTAGACCACGATCCGCTTCCCGGCCAACGCGTCCGACGGAAAGACCGCGCGGTATCGGCCACGCCAGTCCGCCAGGGCTCGCTCCGCCGCGCCCCGCGACGCCGCCTCGTCGGGACGGAACTCCCTGCCGATCCTGAGCATCCCGTGCTCGTCGAACGCACACCCAGCCGCCGGCGCCGCGTAGAGCTCCGCGCGCACCCGCGCCACCGCGGAGAGAATTCCGGATTCGTCCGCCTTGAGGATCTCACCGTCCGGACGATTGAACTTGATCCCGTTGCGATCGAACGGGATGTGGCTCCCCGTGATCATGACCGACGGGCAGGCGGCCTGGATCCCCGCGTACGTCAGGCACGGTGTCGGCATCGGGCCCAATGCCAGCGGGACGAGCCCGGAATCGCGGGCGGCCGTGGACACGGCCCGCAGTATGCTCCGCTCGTCCCCGTTCGAAGACGGCCGCAGGTCGCACCCGAGGAGCACGTGCGCGCCGGACGCGCACCCGCCGGCGTCGATGCCAAGCGCGAGGATGTAGTCGAAGAATCCGCGGGCATTGACGTAGGCTTCGAGGTCGGTGATGTCGGTGACGAGCCCGCGCAAGCCGCTCGTCCCGAACGCCAGCTCCACCACCGGGTACGTCAACGTCTCCTTCAGCGTCATGTCGGCCTCGTCCCTCCTGAAATCGCCTCGCGCGCCGCGGCCCGGCACCGGGCCTCCAGCACGTCGTTCACGGCCTTCGCGCACGGCATCTCGCGGATCTCCCGGAACGTCCACGTGCCCGATTCGTCGCGGGTCTCGCCATCGTTCTTCGGGTCATAGCCGACCGGGACGCGCAGGCGGGCCTGGCCGGGATGCCTTCCGGGCGCCCGGAAGGCCGGTCGGAACGCGTCCGTGACCAGCTCGCCGCGCGCCTCGACCGCCTCGCCGCAGACCACGCGATGCAGCACGCTCGCGTGCGCCCGAACGACCGGCGCCAGCGTCCCCTCGACGTACGCATGGTCAACCTGGAGACAACCCTCGGATCCGTTGACGACGCACGCGACGACGCGCGATCCGTCGTGGAGCACGGTCCCGCCCTGGATGACCGAGCCCTGCACGTAGACAGCCGCTCCCTCCACGTCGCCGGGAAGAACGCGCCCGCCGACGATCGAGACGCCGGCGCGCGATTCCTCGCGGCCGATCCGGAAACCGGCGCCGCCATGGCGGAAAACGGCCACGGCGTCGTCGGCAATCCCGCGGAACGCGCGGGCGTCGGCGGCAATGATCCGTCCGTCTTCACCACCGTCCCCGCGCCCGATGCTCCCATCGGGCTCGATCGCAAACGGCTCGGCGACCAGGTCGCCCAGCATCAGGAACTTCTCGTTGCCGATGTCCATGAGGCGCTTGTAGGCAAACCAGTGACTGCCGGCGCCCAGGTCGATCGCCCCGATGTGCCTCGCCCGGGGCCCGAAGACGGCCTCGCGATCGCGATACAACAGGAAGAACTCCAGGGTCTCCTCGATATACTCCGTCCGCCCCGCCGCCGCCGCGCTCATGGCCTGCCGGCACTCCGCGCCGAGCCGTTCCGCCAGCGCACGCCGCGCCGCCTCCAGGTCGCCGCGATCTCCACGCCGCGCGGCGTCCCTCAGCGCGGGCGCGGGCGCCAGCGGGTCGAGAGCGCCCGGTGCCAGCCGATCGAGACCGGAGGCGAGCGGGACGAGCATCTGGACGAGCGCGGGATCGATGTCGCGGCTCAGCGGCGAACGGCCGGTTCTCTCCACGATGCCGAAGAGGTCGCGGAAGACGCCCCAGTACTCGACGAGCGCCTCGTGCATCTCGTGGCGCATCCGGAACGAGCCGAAATCATAGGCCGCTCCCGCCGCCGCCCAGAGCGCCTCCCGCGCGGCCGCATGCTCCGGGTTCGGCTCGTAGCCGCCGTCCTGGCGCGGTCGCGCCAGCTTCTTGTTGGCCAGGAAGCCGACAATCCGGCCCGACTCGTCCAGGCGCGCCGTGCCGTAGTCATAGAGGTCCTTCTCCGACGGGTTGGCGCGATCGATGGCGATGAGGAACTTCGAGAGCGCAGCCTGGGGCGTGGGCAGCGTCTCCGGGTCGTTGGAGCCAAAGGCGATCTGGTTGCCCCACCAGGTGTCGATCGTTCGCTCGCTCGCCGCGGGGGCATGCTGGGCGGTTTGCAGGACGACGGCCAGCATGAGATCCAGCTCGATGGGAATCCCCTCCGCCGTCAGCACGGTGCCGACGAGCTTCTGCGAGCCGCGGGAGTTCCCGAGGCTCTGGGTCGCCGGGCTCGCCCGCTCGCCCTTGCCACCGTTGTGATAGATGGCCACGCGCGCCGTTCCCGTCCTCACGAGCTCGTCGAGGTCGCGGGGCCCTAGCCCGCGGGTTGCCGACCACGCGGCAAAGTCGCGCGCGGCCCGCGCCCACGTGATCGCCTGCCCGATGATCTGCCCGCCCTGGCTCTCATCGCAGACGCTCAGGATGCAGACCTCGTTCCCGAGGGCGTCGTTCCCCGTGACGACCCCGCGAAACGCCGTCTCCAGGACAGCCTGGCGCACCGCCGCCTCCTCGAGCATCGACGAGCTGACCACGAGGACGTCGTAGCCGCGGTACGGGCGATCCGTCAAGGTCCCGCGGAACCGCTCGATGGCGCGCCGCCTGCCCTCGCATACGCTCATCCTTCCCCTCCCGTGCGTCTTCCCTCGTCCCTCATCACGCCTCCGTTCTCAGGTGCGCAGGCCGCAGGAGGTCATTGATCGTCTTCACGGGGTTGAAGACGGTGGAAGGGAGCTCGACGAAGACCGTGTTCCAGCCAGCCATCGACCCGTTCCAGAGACCCGGGCGCTCGAGGACGCGCAGGGGCTCTCCGCCCACGCTCTTGCGCGTCACGATCACCGCTGACTGGTCGACCAGGTCGACCGCATTCACGCGTCGGCCGCGCGCGCCGGCGGGAGAGAGGATCATGTCCACGGGGTTGAAGTGCGTGGCCGCGGCAAAGACGGCCTGCTGGTCCATGGTGCGCGCCACCTGCGCCGTCTCGATGATCTGCGGGGCAACGAGGCCGTCCGCGCCGGCGACCCAGAACGGTCCGCCGCCCGGCTCTCCGGTGTTGGGAACCATGCCGCAGACGCGGATCGGCCGCGCCAGCCGCTCCAGCACCTGCGCCCGGATCCCGGCGGCGTCCCGCCCGACGAGGAGCGGCGACAGGTCGAGGCCGATGAGTTCCACGAGCCGCGACACGGCGGTCGCCGGATCGGTCGTGCCGCCGTCCAGGGCGGCGGCCAGGGACGAGAGGCCTGCCTGGATCTCGGCCAGGACCCCCGCGAGTACGCGTGTCCAGAAGACGCGCTCGTCGCGACACGACGCCGGCTCGACGTTGTCGATATTGCGCACGAGAAGCAGATCGCCGTCGCAGGCGAGCAGGTTGCCGAGGAGAGCGCCGTGGCCGGCGGGTCTCAGGAGCAGTCGCCCATCGGCAAGCCGCGCCAGGCTCCCATCCGCGCGCACCGCGATCGTGTCCGTCGAGGCGTTCTGAGTCGAGAAGGACGCGGCCAGCCGTCCTCCCTGTGACGCGAACGCGGCCAGCGCCGCGGTGCGCGCCGCCACGAAGCGGTCGTGGTGATCGGAGGAGACGGTGAAGTGAGCCCGGGCCGTGCCGTCCGCGCCGACGGCCACCGCCAGGGCCTCGTGCAGGTGCTCGACGAAGGCCGTGCGGCTCCCGTCGGGGCCGGCGTGGAACGGCAGGAGCGCCTTGGGCGTCGCGGCCAGGTCGAGGCCGAAGGCGTCCAGCAGGGCGGCGACAACGGGGGTCGCGTCGCCACCACCGAGGATTCTCTCGGGGATCGCGCCACCCGCAAGGAGCGCCTGGTGCAGGCGCGGGAAGAAGGCGAACTGGCGAATATGGCGGAGCGTCCTGAGGACCGAAGCCGCCGTCGGGTCCCGGCGCTCGGCCGCGATGAGCGCCTCCAGCGAGAACGACCCGTGCGTCGACCTCCAGGACAGGAGATCCTGGAACATCCGCGTGGCCGCGCCCGAGGCCGGTACGAACTTGGACGGACGGGCTCCCGCAAGAAAAGTCGCTCCGGCCTCCGCGTAGGCCGCGGCGTTCCCGGCCTCGATTCTTCGCACGCCGTCCCCGGGCGTGCATGGCCGCACCAGGCGCGGCGGCGGCGGCGGCGCCAGGAGGAGCTTCCACTGCCTCACGACCTCCTCGACCGCGATCCCGGCCGTCTCCAGCTGAGCACGATCGGAGGGCGACAATGCGCCGGGGTCGGGCCTCATCATGGTCATGCCCCCGGCCATCAAGCCGCGTCGCCCGAGGACGCCGCGCAGGGAAGATCGACGATGAAGAGCGATCCCTCCCCCGGTACGCTCTCCACGCGGATGGCCCCGCCATGCGTTCGCAGGATGCGACGTACGATGAAGAGCCCGAGTCCCAGCCCACCGTAGTGATTCTCATGCGCGCGCTCGAACCGTTCGAAGATCCGTTCCTGGTCCCCCACGTCGATCCCGACCCCGTGGTCGCGCACCGTGAAGCGGGCGCCATCGCCAGAGCGCGTGACAGCCAGCTCGATCGGCTTCCCCCGGCCGTACTTCATGGCGTTCGCCAGGAGATTGGCCGCGCACTGGTAGATGCGGAAACGGTCCCACGAACCGCGCACGTGCTCGACGGCCGTCCACGTCACATCGCAACCGGCGCGCGCCAACGGCTCGCTGAGGGAGTCGATGGCGTCCTCGATGATCGCCACGAGGTCGACGTCCTCGCGATTCAGAACGAGCGCGCCCGTCGCCGAGATCTGCGAGACGTCGAGCAGGTCGTCGATGAGCCTCCCGAACCGGCGCCCCAGGGACTGGGCGTGCTCCAGGGCCCCGACCAGGCGTTCCTTGGAGAGTTCGACCGCCGACTCCCCGCGCGCGGCGCGCAGGAGCCCGTCGATCTGGAGCTGGAGAGCGGCAAGCGGCGTCTTGAGCTCGTGCGAGGCCACCGAGACGAACACATCGCGAACCGAGAGCGCCGCCTCGGCCTCGGCCCTCGCGGCCTGCTCGCGCGCCAGCAGCCGGGCATTGTCCGTTTCGAACCTCATCCGCGCCATCTCGGCGCCGGCGCGCAAGGCAAAGAGGCGGAGCCGCTGGACGTCCTCTTCGCCGAGGCGCCGAGGACGATCATGCATGAGGACCAGGAGGCCATTGAGGTTCTCCTCGGCGTTACGCAACGGCAGGCCGTAGTAGCTCTGGATGCCCATCTCGACGAGAAGGTGATCCGAGGCGAATTGATCGATCACTCCCTCCGGATGAGCACAGACGATGCCCTGCTCGAGGACCTCGGCGCATGGGGTTCCGGCCAGCGTGTACGTCATCACCGGCGCCAGCATGCCGTCCACGGCCATCGCGCGCGTCGTCACCGTCTGCCCTGCCGGATCATACTCGCCGAGGAAACAGAACCTCACCGCGAAGGTACGCGACAGGTACAGGACCATCCCCTCGAGAAAGCGCTCGCCGAAGAGCGCTCCCATCCCCTCCAGCAGGTACTGCAGGACATGGTCCACGGGAGCCGGGGCATGCGCCGGGGGCGCGGGGTCATTCACGGTCACTACTCCTTGCCGAGAAGATGACCGCACTGGGAACAGTAGATGGCGCGCGACAGGACCGGCTCCCCGCACCGAAGGCACGACCTCACGGCCGGAGCTCGTTGCCCCACCGTCGTCACGGGATCGATCGGCGAGGCGTCCTGCCTCCTCGCAGTCGCCCGAACGGCTGCTTCCGCTACCTCGGAGGCGGCCAGGCCGGCCTCCGCCGCCGCGCCGCCGCGCCGCACCGCCGCCGCATGGATCTCGCGAAAGGCCTCGCGGAGCTGGGGCAGGACGAGCTCGAGGCGCGGCGACCGCGAGACGTCGCGGAGTCGGTTGCTCATGGACTTGAGCATCTGCAGGGCCAGCAGGGGGCTGCGCTGGACGAGCGTCTCGATATCACCACGGCCGAAGACGATGACCTCGACGCCGGTCCGGGCGCGCGCCGTGGCCATCCGCGGCAGGTCGTTCCAGAGCGCCATCTCGCCGAAGAAATCCCCGGGCCCGAGGATGGCGATCGTCTCCGGGGTGTTGCCGAATTTCAGCGTGGCGCCGGAGTAGATCTCCTGCTCGCGGTACATCTTCGTGATCTCGACCTCGCCGTTGACGATGATGTACATCTCCTCGCCATGGTCGTTCTCGAGGAAGAGGATGGTGTCGGGCGCATAGGCGCGCCCCCGCCGCGAGTACAGCTCGCGCAGCACGGCATCGTTCAACAGCACCGGCGGACTCCCCTGGGGCTCATGATCCGCAGTATACCCGCTTCGAAATACGCCCCCAGAGGATAATGTTGGCGCGCCAGGGATGGGGTCTGGCCGGACCGCGTCAAAGAAGGAGATTCAAGCGCCGGCGGAGGTCGGCCGTGGACAGGAGCTCGGCCGCCGGGCGCGCGAGGACAAAGCCCTGCACGTAGCGCGCCCCGAGCGAGATGAGCACCTTGAGATCCTCGCGCGTCTCGACGCCTTCGCAGATGCACCGCGTGTCGGTCCTCCGGGCGAATGCCAGCAGGGAGCGCACCAGCTCCCGCTGGCGCTTGTTCGAGGCGATGCCGCGCACCAGGGAAATGTCGAGCTTGATCCAGTCGGGCTCCAGGGACGGCAGGAGGTTGAGGCTCGAGTAACCGCTCCCGAGATCGTCGATGGCCACGCCGAAGCCGAGCCGTCGGAAATCCGCGAAGTGGCGCCGGAGCTGGACGATGTCGTCGGCATACTGGCGCTCGGTGATCTCCAGGACGAACCGGCGCGGATCGTGGCCGTGAAACGGGTTCGCGGGACGTTCCAGCCGGAGGTATTCCCGGAAGTCGCCGATATTGAGATTGAGGAAGAGCTTCTGGCGCACGCCCAGCCGGGGCACCACCTCCAGCGCGGCCTCGTGGATGACCTGCGAGACGTCGCGCAAGGCATTGAATTTCTCGGCATACCCCAGGAGCACGATGGGCCCGGCCAGGAGCGGGTGATCGGCGCGCAGGAGCGCCTCGTAGGCGAAGACCGTTCGCTGCTCCAGGTCCACGATCGGCTGGTAGAGAGGATAGATGAGGCGACGGGCGAGGATGTCCTTGAGGACCCCGACCATGCGCTTGTCGGTGGGAAGACGAGGCATCGTCGCGTAGATGGCTCGGGCGAGCACAGGGCAGAGGCCTTTAATGGTGCGCACGAGCGAGGGCGTCAGGTGCGTGGAATTGGCCTCGTCCACGGCGATCGAGAGGACGCCCAGCCTGCGGGCGCCGGCCACCAGGGGGAAGATCGCGAACTCGCGCGCATACACCTTGTGGGGAAACCGCGCTCGAGCCTGGTACTCGGGATCGCCACTGCGATCGGTTACGACGATGGTCTTCTTGTCGAGGTAGGACCGCACCTGGGAGGCGCGAGATGAGATGCCCGGCACGCGGACCACGGGAGTTCGGATCTCGCGATAATCCGCCTGGATATGCCCGACCGAGGAGACGGTCTCGAGCATGTTGGCGGGCTTGTTATAGAGGAGAATGTTGACCCGGCTCAGCCCGAACGCCGACTGGAGACGACGGACCACGAGGTCCTGGATGGCGCGAAAGTCCCCGGACGAGCGCAGGATCGCGACCAGCTCATGCTTGAGTTCCGCCGCCACCGACCGCCTCCACTCCGCCCCGTATCAAGACTACTCCCCGGCGGCGCTCCAGCGCAATTCCCGGTCGCGATGGAGCGTCCCTTGCGCGCCATGGCCTCCACCATGCACCGATTCCCTGTCGCCGACAGCCTTCACTCCTCCCCCAACACTGCTAAACTCCCCCCATGCGTACGCTCCTCTCCCGCTTCTACGATGGCTCCAACCTCCCCGAGTTCCTGCTCGCCCTCCTGGCGTTCCTGGCCGTTCTCGCAGGCGGGATTTACCGCATCGACGCCGGGACGATATCGGATGCGCGCGCCGCCGTCGTCAGCGACTACGTGAGCCGTTTCCCGGGGCTCCTTGGCGTCATGAAGGCCGACCGGGAGGCCGCGTATCGCCAGGCCTATACCCACGACATGCCCCGGACGCTCGAATACGTGGCCCATTTTCGGAAGCAGCAGCTCGACCGCGGGGAGGATACCGAGCTCGTGTCCGCCGACGGCCGCGAAACCTATCGCGTCACGGCGCTCTTTCCGCGGCTCGTCCGGAAGCAGTTCCTCGGGTCGATCTTCGGCGACGAACCGAACACCCTGGCCGCGGTCGGGCGCATGAAGCCCCAGAAGCTCGACTTCAACCCGCGGTGGTTCTTCTACGGGGGCGCCTACCAGTATCCCGTTGCCGGCGCCATCGCCCTCGGCGTCGTCACCCTGCACGGCCCCCGCGCGCTGGGTCTCGACGCTGTCCTCCGCGACCCCCGGATCGCGCGGACCATGTATGTTTCCGCGCGACTCGTCGGCGTCCTCGCGGCCACGCTTGCCGTCCTTGTGCTCGGTCTCCTGGTCTCTCGTCTCCTCGGTCCGCGCGCCGCCTGCATCGCCGTCATCCTGGGAGGTTCGGCGCCCTGGCTCGTCCTTTTCGGACACCTCGCCAAGCCGTACACCACGGCCCTCTTCTGGTCGTTCTGCTCCGTCTACTGGACGGTGCGCCATGTCGATTCTCACCGCATTCGTGACTTCGTCCTCTCCGCCGTCTTCGCCGGGCTCGCCGTCGGATCGAACTACGTCTTCATCGTCTTCTCCGGCCTCATGATGGCCGTGAAAATCATCGACGCCCTGTTCCCCGAAACCCCGGCGGCGGCCGGCAGGAGCTGGAAGCAGAGGCTCGATCACGCCCTGGTGCTCTGCCTCGCCTACGGCATCCTCGTCGGTGTCGTCTTCCTCGTCGTCAACCCCTATTGGCTCTTCACGCTCGACGTCGTCCGCAGCGAGCTCCGGATGGCCGACAAGGAGACCATGCTCAACTACCGCTCGATCCGGCCCCAGAGCGCCGGGTGGCCGGGCGTCCTGAGAACTCTCCTCTATGCCGCCAATGTGCCGCTCGTCCTGGCCGGGGTGGCCGGCATCGTCGCCGCCCTCGTGAAGGCGACTCGCGGCTCGCTGCCGCGCGCACGCTTCCTGGCCGCCGTCACGGCCTGGTGCGTGCCCTTCCTCGTCTTCGCCATCGGCTACAACTCCTTCATCCTCCAGCAGTCCACGCACTACATGGCCGCCTTCATCATTCTCTACTTCAGCCTCTTCGCCGCCACCCTGGGAACGCCCGCAGTGCGGGCAGGCGCCAGCAGCGCCGTGCCGGGAGCCGTCGCCGGCAACACGTTCTCCGCGGCGCGGGCCTTCCTGCTCCTCCTTCTCGCGCTCGGGCTCGCCTACAACCTCGGGCACACCGCGCAATACCTGCGGAGCTTCGACGACCTGAAGGCGCGCAACGACGAGTTTGGTGCCGTGATCGAGTCCACGATCCCCCGCGACGCCACGATCACCACCCGGCTCGCGGTCTGCGACACCACCGACACCTTCGAGCAATCGATGAGCCATCCACCGCAGGTCTGGATCTCGGCCATCCTCCCCGACTTCGACTTTTTCGCCCGCGAGTGGCGCTTCCGACTGCACGTGTTGCCCGAGCCGTCGCCCATCGACGCCGACTTCATCATCGACACGATCGGCGACGCGTGGTCCGAGCCGACGCCGGGCCTGGTACGGAACTACGAACTGATCGCCGAGCGCAGGCGCCGCGTCTTCGTCCCGGGCACGTGGCAGAATGAGCTCTGGCCCCAGCTCATCGACACCTACGAGAACAAGGACATCCAGGTCTGGCGGAGAAGGCAAGGGAGCGCAACGTGAACGACGAAGCGTGGGCGGAGAGAATCAAGCGATCGATCTCGGGCACCCGGATCGTGGCCAAGCTCTTCGGCATCTTCATGCTCGTCCTGGTGCTCCTCATCCCGCTCAACATGATCGAGTCCGTCCTGGACGAGCGATTGCAGAGGCGCAACGAGACCCTCGATGAGATCACGGGGACCTGGGGGCGGGATCAATCGATCATCGGCCCCGTCCTGGTCGTGCCGTTCCGCTACACCACGTCGCACTGGGAGAACCGCACCGTGGGCACCATCGTGGAACGGTTCGAGGTCCGCGACACGGCGGTCGCGCGCGCCTTCTTCCTGCCGAAATCCTGGCAGGCGACGGGCGAGATGGAGCCCCACGCGCGCTACCGGGGCATCTACCAGACCACCGTCTACTCGGCCGAGCTCGCGCTGGAGGGCACGTTCGACGTTCCTGACTACGAGGCGATCCGCATCCGGGAAGATCAGTTCCTCTGGGACCAGGCCTTCGTCAGCCTCGGCATGCCGGACCTGCGCGGCACGCGCGGCGCACTCAAGCTCGCCTGGGGCGATTCCGAGCTCGCCTTCTCGCCGAACAGCCACATGGCCGAGCTTGGCGCCGGCGTCCATAGCCCGCTCCGGAAGTTCGCGGGATTTTCCGGCCCCATCGCCTTCCGCATCCCTCTCACCTTCAACGGCAACTCGACGCTCCTCGTGGCGCCCGTCGGGATCGAGAACCGCGTCGAGCTGAAATCGGTCTGGATGGATCCCGCCTTCCGGGGCGCGTTCCTGCCCATCGAGCGGACGGTGAGCGATCAGGGCTTCAGTGCGACGTGGTCCGTTTCGCACCTGGGTCGCGACTTCCCGCAATTCTGGACCGACCAGGGAGGAACGCTCGATCGGAGCAAGATCACGGCCTCGCTCTTTGGCGTCGAGCTCGTGACGCTCATCGACTCCTACCGGAACGTCGAGCGGGCCATCAAGTACGGGATCCTCTTCCTGACGATGGTCTTCACGGCCTTCTTCCTCTTCGAGATGACGGGCAGCAGGCGCGTGCACGTCTTCCAGTACATCCTCGTCGGCGCTGCCCTCTGCCTCTTCTACCTGTTGCTGCTCTCGCTCTCGGAACTCATCCGGTTCGGGCTCGCCTACGCGATAGCGGCGTCGGCGGCCACGGCCCTCATCTCGCTGTACACGGCCGCGGTTCTCAAGAGCGGACGGCGCGCGCTCTGGATCTTCTCGATGCTCCTCACGATCTACGTCTTCCTCTACGTCACCCTCCAGCTCCAGGATTACGCCCTCTTGACCGGTTCCATCGGCCTGACGGCGGCCCTGGCGATCGTCATGTACGTGACGCGCAACATCGACTGGTACGCGGACAAGTCGGGCTCATAGCCAGGAACCGGCGTCGATCGCAGCCGGGAACCACGGACTCGAAGCTCCGGGCGTCAGACCGACGCAAATGCTTAACCAGGTAGGTTAACCGAGCACAATTCGCGCGCGCTATGGGGTAATACCCTGCTTAAGCTGATCCCAACGTCAATAATTCGACGTGGACCCTCTGATGTCCGTGTCGCCGGGGAGGAGGCGGCGGAGGGGTGCGCAAGGAGGCGCGATCGTGGGTAAGACGCTGTTTATACCCTGTTGGGCGGCCCTCCTGGCGCTCACCGGGTGGTCCTCACTTCCTGCCATTGCGGAACTGCGCGTAGCCGAGTTCTCGGTCGACGTGCGGCAACGCGTGGACGCCTTCTCGTTCACTCACCCCTACGAGGACAAGAACCAGGAAGGGCCGGGTTTACCTGGATACGAGCCCACGGGGCGGAGCGAACTGGCGTGGGCCAATCTCACCTCGACCTTCACCGAAGCGACCCTGGGCGTTGAACTGCCGGCGGGTCGCGTGTTGAGACTCCAGGGGGGAAAAGGCGACTTCCAGGAGGGCGTTGCCCGTGATCTCGATTACGGAACCTCCGGCAACCTCTGGTCTCACACGGTCTCCGACGCCTCCGCCGGGGGAATCCTGAGCGGATCGGTCACGTTGAGCCTGGAGGACGACGCGCGCACGTACTGGGGACTCTCCTATACGTCCTGGGACCTTCGCCTCGAGGGCGGCCGCAGCCTCGTATCCGGCATGAGCGAACAGGCACTGGCTCGGAACACGTCGACCTATAACGCCCGAAGGCTCGATCTTCTCCTCGGCACCGGCTTCGATCTCCCCCTCGGCGACCGCGTCACCTTTCGGGTCGATGCGATGAGCGGAGCCGGGTGGGTCCATAGCGAGGCTCGCTGGAGCCTAAGGGGGCTGGCCTTCACACAGGACGGATTCGCCATCTCGGCAGACGTCCGCGCCGGTCTCGGGATTGACTTGAGCGAGGCAAGCCGGGTCGTCCTGAGCGCCAGCGGAGGAGGGGCCTTCGTCCCCCTCGCCGCGGGCGTCGATACGTGGGAGAACGGCCGGACCCAGGCCGGGAGCGGCATCTCGATCCTGGCCTCCCACTGGGCGCTGGGAGCACGAACCGAGATCCGCTTCTGACTCCCTGGTAGGAATTCCGAAGCTCCGCTCCCCTCGAGGCTGCGATGGGCCATTGCCAGAGCGCGCCGGATTCATAAAATGGCACCTCCAGCATGCCAAATGACGCGACAAGGCAGACGCGAGAGGCTGCGGGCGGCGCGGCGCCCGGCATCCTCGTGCACGTGCCTGGGCCGCTGCGCAAGGAGTGCGGTGGAGCGGCGGAGGTCCGGTTGAACGGATCGTCCGTCGGCGCCCTCCTCGTGGAGATGGAGCGTCGTCAGCCGGCGCTCTTTCGAAACATCTGCGACGAGACGGGCGCGGTCCGCCGGCACATCAACATCTTCGTCAACATCGTCAACATCCGGGACGGAGCGGGCCTCGAGACCCGGCTGGCGCCCGGCGACAGTGTCACCATTCTACCCGCGGTATCCGGAGGATAAATCATGGCAAGGCGGACCATTCTCACGATTGGCACGAAAAAGGGACTCTTCGTGGCGGAGTCATCCTCGACGCGCGGCGCGTTCTCGATCCGCGGACCATTCGGCAGCGGCGTTGCCGTCTACGCGGCGCTCATCGATACGCGCGGAAAGCCCCGGATCTACGCTTCGAGCTGCAACGCGTGGTTCGGGATGAAACTCCTCTGCTCGACGGACCTGGGCAGGAGCTTCCAGGAGAAGCCGGCCCCCGCGTTTCCGAAGAAGGACGGTCGCGCGCTCGCCAACATCTGGGCCCTCGAGGCCGGGAGCGGCAAGAACGACCTCTGGTGCGGCACGGAGCCTGCCTCGCTCTTCTACAGCGCCGACGGCGGCGACTCCTGGAAGCTCGTCCCCGGGATCAGCAACCACCCTCACGCGAAGAAGTGGAACCCGGGCAACGGCGGGCTCTGCCTCCACACGATCCTCCTGGACGGCAAACGCATGAACATCGCGATCTCCGCCGGCGGGCACTACCTCAGCGAGGACGGCGGAAAGAGCTTCCAGGCGGCCAACAGCGGTGTCGGCGCCGGCTTCTCGCCGGATCCGTATCCCGAGTTCGGCCAATGCGTGCACAAGATCGCGGCCGCACCCGGGGCGACCGGGCGGCTCTACATGCAGAACCACGGCGGCTGGGCGGAGTGGGACGGGCCGGGCGGCAGGCGGCCGGACATCGGCGTCTGCCGCAGCGATGATGGCGGCCGCTCCTGGCGCTCGATCGCCAAGGGCCTCCCCTCCGACTTCGGCTTCCCTGTCGTCGCTCACCCGCACGATCCCGAGACCGTCTACGTGCTTCCCCATGAAGGCATGACCAGGACCTGCCCGGGAGGCGCTCCCGCGGTCTGGCGAAGTTCCAATGGCGGGGAATCCTGGAAGAGGCTCTCGAAGGGGCTCCCGAAGAAGGAGTCGTTTTTCACCGTTCTCCGGGACGGCATGACCATCGATACCCACAAGTCCCCCGCCCTCTACTTCGGCACCACCACAGGACAACTCTGGATGGGCCAGGACGCCGGCGAGAAGTGGACGTGTCTCTTTGATGCCCTGCCACCCATCAACTGCGTGAAGGTCGCCGTGGTGTAATTCGGGGTCAGGCTTACACTTTTACACTCTTGGTTACCCGGTTTGATCTTGCGCTATATCAGAGAGTCACGGCCGGCCATTCCAACAGGAACACATTGTGTAAATGTGTAAGCCTGACACCTAGGCCGTCTTGGCGGCCTGTCGCCTCCACTTGAAGCGGACGATGAACATGTCGTTGAGCCACTTGGCGAAGCGGGTGGGTTCCTGGCCCTGCGTGACGCTGAAGAGCGCGGTGAAGAACCGCCACGGGCGAAGGCTGAACGAGATCGCGTAGAAGTTCAGGAACATCCAGTACATGGTCCAGAACATGTAACGGCTCGACATGCCCTCCACGAAGCTCGGCGCCTTCGACGTGTAGAAGTCCATGGGCATGATGAAGAAATCGTCGTCGAGCTTGAGCTTGCCCTGCTCCTGGAGTTCCCGGAAGAGCTGGGAGCCGGGATACGGGACGAACTTGGTGACCGCGACGTCGTGGACGCCGAGGACGGCCATCTTTCTCACCAGGCGCATCGTGTCCTTGATGGTCTCGCGCGTCTCGCCCGGGAAACCGATGACGATGAAGCAGGAGAGCTTGAGGCCGGAGTCGATGGCGATCTTCATCGCCCCGAGCATCTTCGGGATGTTGACCTGCTTCTTGATGAGCTTGAGCATGTACTCGGAACCGGACTCGGGGGCGAACGAAAGGAGACGCAGGCCGGAGTTGTAGAGCGCCTTGGCGACCTCCTCGTCGAAGACCTCCGCGCGCGTGCCGCTCGGCAACTGCCAGGTGACGTTCAGCTTGCGGTCGATCAACTCCTGCGCGAACTCCAGCACCCAGCTCCGGCGCACCATCGCCGTCAGGTCCTGGAAATCGAAGTTCGTGACGTTGTACTTGTTCTTGTAGAGCTCCATCTCGTCCGCCACGAGCTTGGGACTGCGCGGGATCCAGCGCTGGGTCCACATGGCCGGATTCGAGCAGAACGTGCACTGGTAGGGACAGCCCCAGGTCGCCAGGAGCTGCATCGATCGGCCGAGGTTGGCGCCGTTGATCTGGTGACGATCGATGTATTCCCTCACCGGAACCGATTCCCAGTCCGGGGTCGGGATGGCATCCACGTCGCGCTTGCGGGCCGAGAGACCGGTGTTCACCACGGCGCCGTCCGCGCCGAGATAGGCGATGCCCTTGATCTCAGGCCAGTGCGCGCGCGACTTCGGATCCTTGCGGTATCCCTCGACGATGGAGACCACCGTCTCGATGCCCTCGCCGAGGCAGATCATGTCCAGGGGCGCGGTGCGAAGCGAAACCTCCACGACCGCGGTGCCGTGCTCGCCGCCCAGGACGAGAAGCGCGTTCGGGAACCTCTCGCGCGCCTTCTGGATGATCTCGCGCGTGATGGGCCAGAGCGTCGAGAACATGCAGGTGAACCCGATGATGTCGGAGTTCTCCGGGATGCGGTCGATGATCTGGTCGTAGGTGAGCCCCTGCATCAGCATGTCCGGCCGCGCGGGGTAAGCCGTGATCGTGTCCATACCCTCACCGACGGCATCGATGACCTTGTAGGCGATGCCCTCCTGCTTCAGGACGGCGGCGATATATGCGATCCCGATGGGCGCATTCGGCGTCTGCATCTGGATGGAGGAGAAGGTCTTGATGCCGGGAGGATTGATGAGCGTGACGATCGACATCCGAGCGGTGGGCCTCCCGAGGCTTCTGGCAGCAAGTGACGCGGGCACCGAAACAGTACCAGCGCGGTTCGGATTATACCGGTTTCAAAGCAATCGCGGCAAGGATTTCAGGCCGTGGCCGGCACGGGCCTCTCGCGTCAACGTTCGGTGCTCGTCAGTTAAACCGGCCACAGCCGCAGTTGGAGGGGCCGCACGACGGGCCAGGACCCGTGGCACACGCGTCGGCGCCAGGGACCTCGTTCGTGGACGCGGCGAAGACGGAGAAGAGCTTCTCGACGCGCTTCCCCTTGCAGTCCGGGCACGCAGGCAGCGGTGACGTGGACGAGCTGACGAGATCGGACCAGGTGTGCTCGCACTTCGCGCACCGGTATTCGTAGATGGGCATGGGGGAATGATAGCGAAGCTCCCGGCCCGCACTCAAGCTCGTCTCACGAAACCTCGGGATGAAGCTCTCGCGCGGCGGGCATCCGGCCCGTGATCCACCGCGCCGGGCGGGAGTCCGGATTCAAATCGACGACGCGACGACGCTCCAGGGCGAGCTGATGCAGGAATTCCCGGCGCGACACGGCCCGTGCCCCCAGGGATTCCAGGTGCGGCGTGGGAACCTGCGCGTCCAGGGCCCATCCACCGGCCTCCGCGATCCTCAGGACCAGGTCGGCCAGCGCCACCTTGGAGGCGTCCGGAGCCAGGTGAAACATCGACTCGCCGGTGAAGACCCCGCCGACCTGGACACCGTAGATCCCCCCGACGAGATCCTCTCCGTTCCAGACCTCCACGCTGTGAGCCCATCCCAGGCCATGGAGCCGCTCGTAGGCGCCTCGCATGGCCGGCGTGATCCACGTCCCCTCGTCGCGACACGCGGCGCAGGACGCCATCACGGCGGAAAACGCCTGGTCCACGGTCGTCGTCCACGATGACGACCGGATGACGCGGGCCAGCCGGCGCGAAACGTGAAGGGTCGCGGCCGTAATGATGGCGCGTGGATCCGGCGAGAACCACGGGAGCGGCCAACCCTCGTGCGGCCAGGGGAAAATTCCGGCCCCGTAGGCGGCCACGAGCGTGCCGGGCTCGAGATCGGCGCCGAGTCCCACGAGCCCGGTCTCGTCCGCGCTCTCGGGCGGCGCAAAATCCCACCGGTTCGGCCCCGGATCTTGCGGACCCATCACGCCGATGACTTCAGCCGGGACGCGAGCAACATCAGCGGGTGTCGACCACCCAGGCCGTGGCGCGTCGCCATCTCGCGGCAGGAGCGTCCCGTCAGCGCCACCGCGCGCTCCCCCGCCGCTCGCAGACCAGGCAGGAACCTGTCCTCCGCGACCGCCAGCGACAGGTTGTACGTCGCGGCGTCGTAGCCGAACGAACCGGCCATCCCACAGCATCCCGCGTCCAGGACGCTCACGGGCGCCGCCAATTCCAACAGCCTGCGAACGGCATCATCCCCGTGCTCGGCCTTCTGGTGGCAATGCGCGTGGAGAAGAAAGTCCGGTCCCTCTTCAAACGCGAGCCGGCCCGCGTGGGCAAGGAGGAACGCTTCCGCTCCGACGACGCGGGAGGCCAGCGACGAGAACTCCGGCACGAGCTTTGGCGCGTCATCCCTGAGCATCGAGAGGCAGGACGGTTCCAAGACGACGAGAGGCGCGGAGCCCGCAAGAGTCCAGCCGGCCAGACCGGCGCGGGCCACGTCCAGCATCCCCCGCGAGAAGGCCGGACGCTGGCAGCAACCGGGTCGGACGGGCGCGACTCTCAGCCCGGCCGCGGACGCCAACCGGCAGAACGCCTCGCCGACGCCCGGCTCGAAGAACTCCGCGTGCGTATCGACGAAGAGAAGTACATCGGCGGCGGCCGGATCAAGCGCCGGGTCTTGTCCCCAGGCGCGACCTTCCTTCTTCCAGCGGTCGAAGAATCCCTCGCGCACCGGCGCCGCCAGCTCGGCGCGGTGGTCGATACCAAACAACCGCTTCACGATCCCGGCGAGGGGAACGCCGCCCAGCACCCGCCCGACCAGGGCCAGGTCGGCGTAGGACGCGAAGAACCGGTCCGACCAGCTCGGTCCGCGCGACGCCAACCACTCCGCCTTCAGCCCCGCCATGTCCACCGACGAGGGACACTCCGACGAGCAGGCCTTGCACGCCAGGCAAGCGCCAAGAGATCGATCCAGTTCCCCAGCCAGCGCCGCCTCGTCATCGCCGTAGCGTCCCGCCCCTTTCGTCCTCGTATCGCCCGGCGAGACGGCCAGCCACGCCGCGAGCAGGTTGGCGCGGCCGCGCGTGGAGAGCGCCTCGTCACCCGAGGCCTGGTACGACGGGCACATCGTGCCCTCCCGCTTCTTGCAGGCACCCTCGCCGTTGCATCGCTCCACGGCGCCCGCAAAACCCTCCTCCCGGGCCAGGAAGCCGGAGAATGCCCGCCGCGGCCGATCAACGCGAAGGCCGGCTTTCCGCGGCACGCGAAAGAGCCCCTGCGGATCGAAGGCCCTGCGAACGCGCTCGAAGGCGCCCACGATCTCGTCGCCAAAGACGGCCGCGAGGTGCGGGCTCTTGGAGAATCCGTCACCGTGCTCGCCCGAGAGGGTCCCGCCGTGTTCGCCGACGAGCGCGGCGGTCTCCTCGAGGATGGCGTCCATGTGCGCGCGATCGGCGGGGTCATGCAGATCGATGAGCGGACGGACGTGAAGGCAGCCGGCGGAGGCGTGAGCGTAGAAGGCGCCCTCGGTGCCATGCCGCTCCAGGATCGCGTTCAGCCGCTCGACATACTCCGGCAGCGCCGGCACCGGGACCGCGCAGTCCTCGATAAACGGGAGCGGCCGCCTGCGGGCTCGCGAGGACATCAGAAGGCCAAGCCCTTCCTTGCGGGTATTCCAGATCTCGCGCTGGTCGGCCGGATCCGTCAAGACCATCCGGGCGCCCAGCCCGCGCGCCGCGCGGACCTGCGCCTCCAGGCGAGCCGCCGCATCCGCACCCGAGTCCGGCGCCTCGAACTCGACCATGAAGATCGCGGCCGGCTCCCCGGTGATGAGGCGCAGGCGGAAATGCGCGCTCTGCCTGGCCAGCGCGAGAATGTTCCGGTCCATCAGCTCAATGGCGCTGGGCCCAAGCTCGAGGAGGGGCGGCACGGCCCGCATGGCTTCCACGAGATCATCGTAATAAAAGACGCAAAGCACGGACCGGGCCGGACGCGGCACCAGGGAGACCTCCGCATCGAGGAGGATGCCGAGCCGACCCTCGCTGCCGCAGAAGAGGGGCAGTAGCGACTCGCGGGTCCGGATGCCCCGGAGGTCCAGGCCGCTCGCGTTCCGCCACGTCCTCGGCCAGCGTGGCGAGTCCCAGACCGGTTCGGCGATGGAGACGACCTCGCGCGTCAACGCGTCCACCCGATCGAGATCGCCCCGGCGAAACGCGCGGATCGATCCGTCGGCGAGGAGAAGCCGGGCCGCGTGGAGGTGATCCGAGGCCATGCCGAAGACAACCGATCGTGCACCCGTCCCGTTATTCGCCAGGAGGCCGCCGATCGTGGCCCGGTTCGCGGAGGCTGGGGCCGGCCCCCAGCGCCTCTGAATCGTCGCCGCCGCCCGGTCCAGGTCATCGATCACGACTCCCGGCTGGACCCAGGCGCGCTCGCCGTCGATCCGCACCGCGCGAAACCGTGACATGTCGACGATGATCCCCGAGGTCAACGCCTGGCCCGAGAGCGACGTGCCCGCCCCACGAGGCAGCAGCGAGACGCCATGCTCGCCGCAGACCTCGACCGCGCGCACCAGGTCGCCTTCATCCCTCGGGTAGAAGACCCCCGCGGGGAGGCAGTGATAGATGGAGGCATCGGTCGCAAAGAGGGCGCGGGTCGGAGCGTCCCGGTGGATCCGCAACGCGCGGCCGACCCTTTCCATGGCCTTCAAAGCCGCGTGAACCTCGTCTTCATCTGTTGCTCGGTCCGGCATCGACCCAAGATTACATCGCGCCCCCGGTCTCAGGCTCGCAGTTTCGCAGTTTCCAGCAACGCCGACGGCGTGGAGCTGAATGCTTGAATTTCGTTGTTTTGAGGGATGCCGACGGGAACTGCGAAACTGCTGGCCTGACACCCTTTCTCCTTCACGGTTCGGTCTATGTTTACTAAACTCAGCTCGGCATCCATTATTTCACGAGGAGTCTTCTCAATGATCCGTCGCGGTTCGAAGTGGTTGGCTCTCGGTCTTGTGCTCCTTGCCGCCGCGGCGTGTGGCAAGCCAACGCCTCCGGCCCCCGCGGGTCAGGCACCGGCTGCCGCGCCGACCGCTCTCAAGATCGGATTCATCCTCGCGACCGAGCAGGAAGAGCGTTACCAGCGGGACAAGCAGAGTTTCCTGGAGGCCGCCAAGCGCCTCGGCGCCGAGGTCATCTTCCTCTCCTGCAACAACGAAGAGGCCACGCAACGCACGAACGTCGAGTCCGTGCTCGCCCAGGGCATCAACGTCCTCGTGATCCAGCCGGTCAATAGCGACAACGCGGGCATCTTCGTCGACCAGGCCCACGCCAAGGGGATCCAGGTCGTCGCCTACGATCGCATGATCAACCACAAGGATCTCGACTACTACGCGGGCCAGAACTCCTCGGAGGTCGGTCGACTCCAGGCCGAGGCCGCGGTCGCCTGGATGCAGTCCCATGGCGGGCCCGGCGAGGCGCTCATCCTCTCGGGACAGCAGGGTCACAGCGTTGCCGAGGCCATCACGGAGGCGAACCGCGCGGCGCTCACCGCCGCCGGCATCACCATCGGCGCCCAGCAATATCATGACGCGTGGGGCACCGACCAGGCCCTCGCGACGACCGAGAACCAGCTCGTCGTGAACCCGAACATCAAGGCCATCCTCTGCAACAACAGCGGCATGGCGCGCGGCGCCGTCCAGGCCGTCGAGAAGGCGGGCCGCATCGGCCAGGTCTTCATCACGGGCGCGGACGCCGACAAGGCCAACATCGCCTTCATCGTCTCGGGCAAGCAGCAGCAGGACGTCTACAAGGACGAGATCACCCTGGCGGCAACCGCCGCCGAGCTCGCCGTCCAGCTCGCGCGCGGCGAGGCGCCCGCCCCGAAGGATCCCCCGACCACCTACAAGAACGCCGTCGGGATCAAGACCATCCTGACGCCGGTCAAGCCGGTGACCGCCGAGAATTACCAGGCCGTGCTCGTCGAGGCCGGCCCCCGGTACGCGCTCTGAGACGGATGCCACCTGCCCTCCTGGCGCATCTCCATCGAGGCGGCGATCGTAGCCGCATCGACCGGGTGAACGTTCCATGAGCTACCTCGAGCTGCGCGGGATCATCAAGGACTTCCCCGGGGTCCGCGCGCTCGACGGCGTCACGCTCGCGGTGGACAAGGGCCGCATCCTCGCGCTCTGCGGCGAGAACGGCGCGGGCAAGTCCACGCTCATGAAGGTGCTCTCCGGCATCTACCCGCACGGGACCTACGAGGGCGAGATCGTCATCGGCGGCGAGGTCTGCCGCTTCTCCGGCACGAAGGACGCGGAGTCGAGGGGCATCGCGATCATCCACCAGGAGCTCAACCTCTTCCCGGAGCTGACGATCGCGGAGAACATCCTCCTGGGCCACGAACACGCCTCGCGCGGTGTCATCGACCGCGGAGCCTCCTACGCCAAGGTCGCCGCTCTCCTGAAGCAGTACGCGATCGAGCTGGATCCCTCCACCAAGATCCGCGACCTCAAGCTCGGCCAGATGCAGCTCGTCGAGATCGCCAAGGCGCTCTCGCACCGCGCCGACATCCTCGTCCTCGACGAGCCCACCTCCGCGCTCTCGGACAAGGAGGTCGAGAAGCTTTTCTCCATCATGCGCCGTTTCCGGGACGAGGGCGTCACGATGGTCTACATCTCCCACAAGCTCGACGAGCTCAAGCGCATCTGCGACGAGATCGCCGTGCTCAGGGACGGCAAGAGCGTGATGGCGCCGACGCCCGCGGCGACGATGTCGAAGGACGACATCATCAAGGCCATGGTCGGCCGCGAGCTCACCAATCTCTATCCGGTCTCCGATCACCTTCCCGGCCGCCCGCTCCTCGAGATCGAGGACTGGCAGGTCCGCCACCCGCTCCTTCCGGGCGAATTCCTCGTCGCCGATATCGCCTTCAAGGTTCACGCCGGCGAGGTCTTCGGCATCTACGGGCTGATGGGGAGCGGTCGCACCGAGGTGCTCACGAGCATCTTCGCCGGCTTCCCACCCGAGTACTGGGACGGGACCCTGAAGATCGGCGGCCAGCAGGTCTTCTGCCGCGATCCCAAGGACGCCATCGACGCCGGGATCGCGCTCGTCACCGAGGATCGCAAGCTCTTCGGCCTCGTTCTCGGCCTCTCCGTCGGCGCCAACCTCACCCTGGCCTCGCTCGACCGCGTCTCCTCCGCCAACGGCGTCGTCGACGATGCGACGGAGATGTCTCGCCAGAACAACCTGATCAACGACCTCCGGATCAAGACGCCGGGCGCAAGCCAGATCGTCCGCAATCTCTCGGGCGGCAACCAGCAGAAGGTGGTCCTGGGAAAGTGGCTGGCGACCGGTCCGCGGGTTCTGCTCATGGACGAACCCACGCGCGGCGTCGACATCGGCGCCAAGCAGGAGATCTACAACCTGATCATGGATTTGAAGAAGCAGGGCGTCGCGATCGTCCTGGTGACCAGCGAACTGCCGGAACTGATGGGCATGAGCGACCGGATGATGGTGATGCACGAAGGCTGGGCGGTCGGGACCTACGCTCGCGGAGAAGTGACCGCGGAACGTCTCGGCGCCCTCGCAACAGGAAACGCGGAATGACAACGGTGTCAGACTGCGGAATTGCGGAACTGATATTCTTGGAGTTCGAGCCGGCCGAGAGACGGCCCGAAGTCGGGGCCATCGTCAACTCTTGTAATCCCAGTTCCGCATTTCCGCAGTCTGACACCAACACTCGAAAGGTGGTGAGGTAGGGTGAAACAGGAATCTTTCTTCAAGGAGAACGGGATGCTCATCTCGATGCTCCTCATCTTCATCGCGATGGCCGGCGTCACGCGCTGGTGGACGGGCGGCTGGACGTTCGTCTCGCCCGAGAACCTCTCCAACCTCTCCCAGCAGGTCACCGTCACGGGCATCCTCGCGATCGGCATGACCATGGTCATCCTCATCGGCGGCATCGACCTCTCGGTCGGTTCCATGCTCGCCGTCTGCGCCGTCATCCTCGCGCTGACCTCCGACCCTGCGAACGTCGCCGTCGTGGTCACGAACGAGGGCCTCCGCGGATTCCTGGAATCCATCGCGAGCCCCTTCACCGCCATCATTCTCTCCCTGGCCGCAGGCGCCCTGCTTGGCGCCTGGAACGGCTCCATGGTCGCCCGCTTCAAGCTCCTCCCGTTCGTCGTCACCCTGGCCACGCTCACCATGGCCCGCGGCCTCGCCTACCTCTCGTCCGGCTCCCAGTCGTTGACCGTGAAGGGATCCGTCTTCCGCATCCTCGGCGTCTCCAGCCTCGATAAGGTCTGCTATGAGCTCTACTACCGCGTCACCGAGCTCCCGGCAGCCGCCGTCGCCGCGCTCCAGGCGAGGGGCACACCCGAGGCGGAGTGGGTGGCCGTCTTCGTCGACAACCTGACCCTGCCGGACAAGTTCGCCAGCGGCGCGCCGAATCCCGCCAAGCTCGTCCCCGGGCTCACGCTCTTCCCCGGCTTCTCGATCGCATTTCTCGTCGTCGTCTTCGTGGCCTGGGTCATGCTCCACCTGCGCGCCCGCAGGCATCTCGAGACGAACGGCCATCCCGTCCCCTCGATGGCCGCGACCCAGACGCGCATCGTCGTCACCGGGATCGGGTTCGCCGCGGTTGGCGCCGTCTTCGCCTCGCACCAGGGCATCCCCATCATGGTCATCCTCTTCGCCGCGCTCGCCGTCGCCGCCTCGTTCACCCTGAAGCGCACGGTCTTCGGCCGGCACCTCTACGCCATCGGCGGCAACAAGGAGGCGGCCGCGCTCTCGGGCGTCCGCGTCGAGAAGTGCACGTTCCTGGTCTTCCTCCTGATGGGCCTCTTGTCCGCCGTCTCCGGCATCGTCGCCACGTCGCGCGCCCAGGCCGCGACGCCGGCAACGCAGGGCGTTCTTTCGGAGCTCGAAGCCATCGCGGCCGTCGTGGTCGGCGGCACGTCCTTGATGGGCGGCGTCGGCTCGATCGGAGGCACCATCATCGGCGTCCTGATCATCGGCGTCGTCGTAAACGGCATGATCCTGATGGCTCTTCCCAATCCCGTTCAGCTCATCTTCAAGGGCCTGCTCATCATGATCGCCGTCTTCATCGACATGCGCACGAAGAGCCGCCTGCTGAAGTGAATCGACGCCTTCTCGCCCGTCTCCCCCTGGCGCTCA
Source organism: uncultured bacterium (assembly GCA_964548165.1). GTDB lineage: Bacteria > UBA8481 > UBA8481 > UBA8481 > UBA8481 > CAZJQD01. The sequence goes on along the minus strand of CAZJQD010000009.1, from coordinate 48,643 downwards.
CCTCCCTCGTCCTCCTGGCCGTGCTCGCGGGCGCCGACCCTTCCGTATCCTCCACGGAGGCGATCCGGTTCGGGGACGGCTGGACCTTCGCCCAGGGTGACGACCTCGCGTGGGCGCGGACTCCGCCCGCCACGGCGCGCCCCCTGGCCATCAACGCCAAGTGGGAGGACGGCGGCTTTCCCGGCTACGACGGCTGGGGCTGGTATTTCCTCCGCGTCTCTCGAGCCGCCCTCGCGCCTGCTTTAGGCGCCTCGGATGGCGGCGACCCCGTCCTCGCGCTCGGCAAGATCGACGATGCCGACGAGGTCTATATCAACGGCACGAGAATCGGCGGCACGGGAACCTTCCCTCCGTCCTTCACGTCGCAATGGAGCGCCAAGCGGGCGTATCCCATCCCGACGGCCCTGCTCCGCGATGAGAACCTCATCGCCGTCCGCGTCTACGACGGCGGCGGCGGCGGCGGCCTCTATGAAGGCATCCCCCAGCTCCTCTCCGCCGCGGCCTGGGCGAGGCAGGTGGCGGAACGATTCTCCCCCCAGCAGTCCTTCTGGGAGATCCCGTTCGCCAACGGCCTGACCTCCTCCAAGTTCAACACCACCCGCCGCGTCTTCGACAGCTTCCGCGAGCACATCTACTCGCAGTACGACGAGCAGACGACGACACGCGATTTCGGGAAGGAGTTCTGGTTCGGCACGAGCGAACAGCCGCCGGCCATCCGCGATGCCGCGTTCGAGAACGGGAGCGGGATCGTGCGCTACACGGCCGATCTCGGGGTCCCGACGGCCGGATCGACGACGAACGCCGGACCCCGTTCCGTCGCGTGCTACGCCTTCGCTCCCTTCACCAGCGCGCGAAAGACCGTCTACTACCTCGTGAAGACCGGGCGCGACTTCACGGGACCGGCCCGTTTCACCTTGAAGTTCCGGATCGGCGACGGCGATCTCTGGTTCGGGCGGGACACGACGTTCGTCCAGCGGAGCGCCGACGGGCGGGACTTTCTCACCTTCCGCCTCCTTTCGGGCGACGGCAAGGCGCGCGGGCGAATCGTCGACGGCGTCCTTCACCTCGACGGCTGGGGCGCATCCAACGAGTGGCTGGGCGTCTCGATCACCTACACGCGCGGCGGCCCCCACCTCGAGCCCGAGGCGAAGTCACCGGGCCAGCTCCTGGTCTCCGAACGCCACTGGTGGCGAAACTGGCAGAGAAGCGCGCGCCATCCGCGCTTCAAGAGCGCGGCCGAGCGGGAGCTCTTCCGACAGTCCCTGGCGGTGCTCAAGATGGCGCAGTGCCGCGAGCCGGGCTCAGCGCGCGGTCAGATCCTCGCGAGCCTCCCGCCCGGTCACTGGAACATCTGCTGGATTCGCGACGGCTCCTACGCCATCGACGGCCTCGTGCACGCGCGCAAGTTTCGCGAGGCCAAGGCGGGGCTGGAATTCTTCCTGGGGGCCGAGGCCGGTCGCTACGAGTCGTTCCTCCAGGACGGGGTCGAACACGGCGTCGGCGTCCCCTACCAGATCTCGGTCTGCCGCTACTACGGCAACGGCCTGGAGGAATCCGACGGCGGGGACGATCCCAACATCGAGCTCGACGGCTTCGGGCTCTTCCTCTGGGTCATGGATCGCTACGTCACCGCGAACCGCGACGACGCCTTCCTGAGGCGCTGGCAGGAGACGATCTTCACGCGCATCGCCGACGTGATCATCCACTGCATCGAGGAGGATCGCGACATCATCCGCGCGGAGTCCGGCCCGTGGGAACGCCATCTCCGCGACAACGGCTACAACGGGTCGCGCCGCTTCTCTTACACCTCCGCCACCGCCTACCAAGGCCTGGTGAGCGCCGCGCGCCTGGCGGATCGGTTACACAAGCCCGATCTGGCCGCGAAGTATCGCCGCGAGGCGGAGCGCCTGAAGGCCGGCTTCAACCGCCAATTCGTCGACGAGCGGGGCTTCATCCGCGGGCTGCAGGAGGAGACCGCGATCGAGAAATGTCTCGACGCCGGAGCCGTGGAGGGCATCAACTTCGACGTCGTCGACCACGCGGTCGCCGCCCGCACGCTCGAGATCTTCGACCAATACCTCAAGAAGCCCAACACCGTCGGCTACATGCGCAACGACGACGGCGGCGACTACGACACGCACGAGTGGGTGGTCATCGACCTCCGGACCGCCGTCGCCTTTGCCCGGCTTGGCAGGACCGACCGCTACGAGGCTCTCCTGGATTGGGTCACGGCCCAGTCCGCGAAGAACTACAACCTCATCGGCGAGCTCTACTCGCACGACGAGGCTGACTACACGGGCGCGGTCCCCATGTGCGGATTCGGCCCCGGAGCCTACATCTCCACCCTCTTTGCCCGACCCTCGCTTCCCCGATAAATCCCGCACCCTCGGCGGGGCCCGGTATGGTATCGTGATGTCACGAGCAATGTCCGCCGCCGCTGCCCCATCGCCGCTCGCGCCCCTCAAAGCCTCGATGCGCCACCGTTGCCTGGCCGGTCATCCGTGGGTGTATGGCTCCGAGCTGGCCAGCGCTCCCGAGGCCGCCCCCGGAGACGAGGTCGATGTCGTGGATGCGCGCGGTCGCTTCGTCGGCCGCGGCGCCTGGAACCCCCGCTCCCAGATCGCCGTCCGCATTGTCACGCGCCGTCCCGGCGTCACGCTCGGCCCTGATCTCATCCGCCGCCGCATCCGCGAGGCGCGCGCGCGACGCCAGGGCTTCTACGCTTCGGACGACACCCAGCGGCTCATCTTCTCCGAGGCCGACGGCCTGCCGGGGCTCATCGTCGACCGCTACGGGGACGTGCTCGTCCTGCAACTGCTCACCCTCGGCATGGACCGGCGCCGCGAGCTCATCGCGGACCTGCTCATCGAGGAATTCGCAGGCACGACGCTCGTGGAGCGCTCGGACGCGCCGTCGCGCAAGCACGAGGGACTCGAGCCGCGAATCGCCGTGATCGCGGGCGCTGATCCCGGCGAGATCATTATCGCGCTGGACGGCGTGCGCGCGGCGGTCCGTCCGCTCGGGGGACAGAAGACAGGCGCCTTTCTCGATCAGCGCTTCAACCACAGGCGCTTCGCCGAGCTGGCGGCGCGCTCGATCGCGGACGGCAAGCCCGGCGCCGGCTTGACCGTCCTGGACGCCTTCGCCTACCACGGCCTCTTCGGCATCTACGCGGCGCGCGCGGGCGCCACGGCGGTCACGGCCATCGAGTCGTCGCCCGAGGCCTGCGAGGGCCTCCGCGCGGACGCGGCCCGGAACGGCGCCGACGTGGAGATCCTCGAGGAGAACGCCTTCGATACCCTGCGCCGCTTCCAGGAGGAGCGCCGCCGCTTCGACCTCATCTCGCTCGACCCGCCCACCTTCACGCGGTCGGCTTCCGGGGCCGCCGGGGCGGCGCGGGGCTACCGCGAGATCAACCTCCGCGCCCTCCGGCTCCTGGCGCCGGGAGGCCTCCTCTTCACCTCCTCCTGCAGCTTCCACACCCCGCGCGAGGAATTCGCCGCCACCCTGGCCGGCGCCATCCATGATTCCGGCCGCGAAGTCACGCTCGTGGAGTGGCGTGGCGCGGCGCCCGATCACCCCGTTCGCCTGGAAATTCCGGAGACCGATTACCTGAAATGCGCGGTCCTGAGGGCGATCTGATGGCCGAAGAACTCGACTCCATCCAATCCCTGCTCCGGCAGGCGCACAGCGACGCCCCCGGCCTCCAGGCCCTCAGTCCCGAGGAAGAAGCGGCGCGGAAGGAGCAGGAGGAGGAGAAATTTCGCGCGGCCGTCGCGAAGTTCAAGGCGGACGTCCTGGCGGACAAGGCCATCGGCCGGCGGATCCGCAAGTTCCGCCGCGAGGGGTTCTACGCCATCCGCCCCTGGCAATGGGCGGCGATGGCGATCCTGATCCCGGCGATCCTCGCGGGCACGATCTGGGGCGTCAACCGCGCGTCGAACGCGACGCGGGCGAACCTGGCTTTGAACCGCGGGTTGAACGCCGTCTATGCCGGGGACGCGATCGGCGGGCTCGAAGAGATGCGGGTCGCGCTCTCGCTCGGCGCGCGTCCCGCCGAGACCCTGATCAACTTCGCCCGAGCGCTCCAGGACATCGGCGACCAGGAAGGCGCCATGAACCTCTTCGATCGCGCCATCGCCGCGGCCGCCGACGAGCAGGACCTCGGGCTGATCGCGGCCGGTGCCGTCGGCGCGGGCAACATCCACCTGGCCAACGGCAAGCTCGAGGAGGCCGAGCGCAGGGCACAGGCTGTCCTCGCCCTCGACGCCCGGCAACGTGATGGCCTGATCCTGCACGGTCGCGTCCTTCTCGCCCACGGGCGCTTCGAAGAGGCGGCGGAAGCGTTCGTGAACTCCATCGAGCGCAACCCGAATTCCCTGATGCCCCGGTGGTACCTGCGGGAGACCTACCTGCGCTGGGGACGCGTCCAGGCCGCGCGCGACCAGGAGGATTACCTCATGCTCGCGCGGCCGTCCGGCGACGAGAACATCGAGACGTTGACCGGCTACGCCGATCTGCTCGTGAGGCAGAACCGGCTGGCCGAGGCCGAGAAGGTGCTCCTCGACGTCCTCTCGCGCCAGCGCCAGCCGAGCCCGAACATCCTCGTCTCGCTCGGCTACCTGGCCGTGGAGAACGTCGAGTATGAGCGGGCACGGGACTTCGCGCAGCAGGCCATCGAGGTCGCCCCGCAATCGGCCGCAGGCTACATCCTGAGCTCCGAGATCCACTACTTCAACGGCGAGGGCCGGGAAGCCCTGGAAGACATCCACAAGGCCCTGGACCTGGAGCCCAACAGCGCCAAGGCCAACTACAACATGGGCTGCATCATGCTCTTCGACCTCAACATGATTCCCCAGGCGCTCGATCACTTCCGCAAGTCGGTCGCCAACGGATTCGACGGCCCGTTCCTGCACTACAACATCGGCATCTGCCGGTACCTGCTCCGCGACGCCTCCGGCGCCCTGCAGTCCTATGCCCTCGTGCCGCCGGCGATCGCGGCGACCGCCGACGCGCGCTGGGCTCTGGCCAACGCCCATCTCGCGGCCAACGAGCCCGACACCGCCATGGCCCTCTACAAGGGCCTGGGCGATGCGCGGGAACGCGATCCTGCGCTTGCCAACAACATCGGCGTCGCCCTGGAGCTTGCCGGGGACTCGATGGCCGCGGTCCAGCAGTACTGGGCCGCGCTCAAGATCGCGCGCGATCCCAGCAACGCCGACAGCGTGGCCCAGGCGAATATCCAGCGCCAGATCATGGGTGTCCGGCTGACCGATCCCTGGGAGGCCATGCATCGCGGCGTTCCCCTGCGCGTCCGCGGCGTCCACGTGCCGGGCCGCGCGCGGAGAACGCTGTGACGGGCCGCGAGACGTGAGCGACGCGCTGGAGCTGGTGGTCAACGGGGAGACGCGGCGCGTGGACGCCGGCTCCACGGTGCAGTCGCTCGTCGACGCGCTCGGGCTCGCCGGCCGCCGCGTGGCGGTGGAGCGCAACCGCGAGCTCGTCAAGCGAGACGCCTGGGCGGCCACCCCGCTTGCCGACGGCGACCAGGTCGAGATCCTCCACTTCGTCGGAGGCGGTTGAGCTCGTGCCCGTGACAGCACCCCTGCGCGCCGACGCGCTGCCGGTCCCCTTCCTGAAGGTGGTCGACGGGCGCGTGCGTTACGCCAATCCCGCCGCCGCCGCGCTCGGGTTCCGCGAGGGACAGTCCCTCAACGAGGATGCGCCGGAGCTGGCGGAGGCCATCCGCCTCGCGGGGGATCATCGCCGCGGGGTGCGCGTCCCCGAGATCAAGTGCCGGCTGGACGGCAGGGAGCGCACGGTCAGCGCCGCCGTCGAGGTCCTCCCGAACCTCGAGTGCGGGGTCTTCCTGACCGACATGACCGCGACCACCGAGCTCACCGACGAGCTCGCGCAGAGCGTCATCGACGCGGAAGTCGCCAATCGCCGGTTGAACCGCAACGTCACGACCCTGTCCCTGCTCGCGACCCTCGGCAGCAATCTCGCCCGGGCCACGACGGCCGCGGAGACGCGCGCGCACCTCGAGCGGGCCCTCAGGGCAACGGGCGCCTTCGCCCTGGTCGACCTCGCGATCGACGAATCCTCGCTCGATCACATCCCGCTCGACGCCGAGGCCCGGTCCGCCGCGCACCACCTGCTGGCCGGCGACCAGGTCGATACCCTGCCCGACGTCCCCATGCTCGTTCCCGTCCGCGGCCGCGATCGCATCCACGCCGTCATCGTCGCCATCCCCCAGCCCAGCGACGAGGACGCGCCGCTGCCGGATCTCCAGCCGTTCGCCTCGCTCGCCGCCTTCACGCTCGACAATATCCTCCTCTACCGCGACCTCATCGAGAGCCTCCAGGACCTCGCCTTCCGCAACCGCGTCGCCCGCGAGCTCCAGCAGGCCCTCTCGCCCCAGGAGATCGAGCAGCGCCTCGCCGACCTTCTCCCGGCCTACCTGCCCATCTCCTGGTTCGGGCTCATCACCGCCCAGGAAGAGCGCGATTACCCGGCGCACCTCGCGGAACCCGTGCGCGCGGGACTCCGCGGCCACCTCGCCGTCCACGACGCCATCGACGGGGGATGGATCTGCGTCCCGGTCCGGCTCTCGGGTCCGCTCACGCGGGCGGACCGCGACGTCTACGGCGTCTTCGCCGCGTGCTCGCCGCGACGCGGCGCCTTCGTCGGCCGCGGCAAGGAACTCTTCCTCGCGCTCGCGGATCTCGCCGCGGTCCCGCTTCGCAACGTCCGCATGTTCAACGACCTCCGCGCCCATAACGTAGCGGTGCAGTACCTCAACGAGGAACTCGCGCGGACCATCCGCGAGCTCAAGGCGGCCAACGAGATGAAGACGCGCTTCGTCTCGATCGTCAGCCACGAGTTCCGGACGCCCCTGACCTCCATCGCCTGCTACGTCGACACGCTCATCAACGAGCTCGGCACGCTCGACGCCGCCACCGCCGGGCAGTTCCTCGGCGTGGTGCGCGAGGAAGCCGAGCGGCTGACGCGGCTCATCAACCAGCTCCTGGACCTCTCCCGCCTTCACGCCCGCGACCGGCCCCTGGCCCGGGATCCCGTCGACGTCCTGGAAGTGGCCCGGGCCGCCGCCGACGCGCTCCAGCCCGTCGCCGAGCGCAAGGGACTGGCCCTGCGCCTGGACCTCCCGGCCGCTCCCGTCATCTGCGCCGGGGACGCCGACGGCATCTACCAGGTCATCCTCAATATCGCCGGAAACGCCATCCGCTACACGCGGACCGGGGAGGTCTGCATCGCGGTGGCGGGCGAATCGGACTTCGTCTATATTCGCATCTCAGACACCGGTATCGGGATCCCGGTCGACGCGCTCGACGCCATCTTCAGCGAGTTCTTCACGGTTCCGCAGACGCGGGCCACGCTCGCCGCCGAAGAGACCGATCGCCTCGCCGGCTCGCGGCCCGGAGGATCCGGTACAGGCCTCGGGCTCTCCATCGCCCGGGCCATCGTCGAGCAGCATGGAGGCGTCATCCAGGTCCAGTCGCGCGTCGGAGCCGGCTCGACCTTCACGGTGATGCTGCCCAGGCAGGGAGCGGAGAAATGAGCGGTAGCGGAAGCAAGAAGCACGTGGTCCTGGTCGTCGACGATCAGACCAACGTCCGGAACATCCTCGAGTTCAACCTCAAGCGTCGAGGCTTCGAGATCCTGGCCGCGCCCGACGGGCTCGCCGCGCTCTCGTTGGCGACCAACCACATCCCCCAGCTCATCCTCCTCGATATCATGATGCCCGGCATCGACGGCTACCAGGTCCTGGAAAAACTCAAGAGCACCCCCAAGACGGCCGCGATCCCCGTGCTCATCGTCAGCGCCAAGGGCACCGAGGACGACATCCTCCGCGCCCTCAAGCTCGGCGCCCGCGACTACATCGTCAAGCCCTTCAACCTCGAGCTCCTCATGCAGAAGGTCTTCAAGCTGATCGAGGCCTCGGGCGGCCTTCCCGGCGAGGCGCTGGCTCCGGCACCGATCCCCGCCTCCACGTGGCCATCGGCCGCCGTCGCGAGGGTCGGCGCCACCTACCCCGTGGACGACGAGCCCCTGACCAGCGAGCTCGTGAGGCTGGCCGAGACCGGCGCCAGGCTCATTCTCCTCGACCTCACGAGGACCGGGGCCATCCAGGCGCTCTCGTTCGGCAAGCTCGCCAAGGCCCAGCAGCAGGTCCGGAAAGCGGGCGGCGAAATCAAGCTCGTGACCAACGGCGACGACCACCGCCGCACGCTCGCGGAGTCCGGCTTCCTCAAGCACTTCGTCCTCCTGCAGGGATGGGACGCCGCCCTCGCGGATATTTCCGAGTGAACCCGTCCGTCTCCGAGCGCCGTCGCTCCACCGGCACGCTGACGATCGGCAAGCTCGAGCTGACCTCGCGCCTCGTCGTCGGCACGGGCAAGTACAAGACGATGGAACTGATGCAGGAGGCCCTGGGCGCGTCGGGGTCCAACGTCGTCACCGTCGCCCTGCGCCGCCTCGACCTCGGCCGCCCCGACCAGAAGACGCTCCTCGATTTCATCCCGAAGCATTTCGTCCTCCTCCCGAACACGGCCGGATGCTACACCGCCGACGAGGCGATCCGCGTCGCCCGGCTCGCGCGCGAGCTCGAGATCGGCAACCGCGTAAAGCTCGAGGTGCTCGGCGACCAGAAGACGCTCCTGCCGGACGTCACCGAGACCCTCAAGGCCGTCGAGGTCCTCGTCGACGAGGGATTCGAGATCTGGGCCTACACGAACGACGATCCCATCGTCGCCCGAAAGCTCGACAAGATGGGCGTGGCTGCCGTCATGCCGCTGGCCGCCCCCATCGGCTCCGGGCAGGGCATCCTCAACCCCAACCAGATCCGGATTATCCTTGAAGAAGTGGAGAGTCCGGTTATAGTGGACGCCGGTGTCGGGACCGCCTCCGACGTCGTCCGGGCCATGGAGCTCGGCGTCGAGGGAGTGCTCCTGAACACCGGGATCGCCGGTGCGGATGACCCGGTCCGGATGGCGCGCGCCATGGCGGCGGCCATCGTAGCGGGCCGGGAAGCCTACCTCGCGGGACGGATTCCCAAGCGGCTCTACGCCAACGCCTCAACGCCCGAGAAGGACTTCTGACGAAGCGCTTCCGAAGGCTCGGGTGAAGCGGGCCGTGCGGCCCGTCCTGGATTGTTGCGCGTTCCCCCTGAAGAGAACACATGTGCCCCCAGAGGGGCAAGGAGACTGACCATCATGATTCAAACCGCCCTGATCGATTCGATCCTCGACCTCGCCGACCACTCCCCGGTGCTTCGCCTTAATCGCCTCGCCCCGAGCCCCGGCCCGAACATCTTCGCCAAGCTCGAGACCTCCCTTCCCGGCGGTTCCTCCAGCGATCGCACGGTCCTGCACCTGATCCGCCACGCGGAGGAGCAGGGCTATCTCCGCAAGGGTGAGTCCGAGCTCGTCGTTCCGACCGACGGTGTCGCCGGCGTCGCCGCCGCCATCGCCGGCGCGCACGGCGGCTACCGCGTCACGGCGGTCGTTCCGGAAGGAACACCCCAGAGTTTCCTGAGGCACCTCAAGGCGCTCGGTGCGGAGATCGTCCAGACGGCGCAGAACGAGCAGTTGCGCGGGGCCATCGCCCGCGCGGAAGAGCTCGTCAACGAGAAGCCGGGGACGCGCGTTCCCATCAACATCTATGGCAAGACCGGTAATCCCGCGGACGCGCACAAGCGCGGCACCGGCGCCGAGATCATCAAGGTGCTTGGCAAGGATATCGACGCCTGCGTCATCGGCGTGGGCTCCGGCGCCACGCTCTCCGGGGTCGCCGAGACCCTGAAGGCCGCCAACCCCGGCATCAAGGTCTTCGCCGTCCAGCCCGAGGAGGCCAACGCGCTCTCCGCCGGCTCCAAGGCCAAGAGCCATCCCCTGCACGGCATCGGCGTCGGGTTCGTGCCCGAGGTCCTCAACCAGGGCATCTACGACGAGATCATCGCGGTCTCGACCGCGGACGCCTACGCCGCCGCCCGCGACCTGGCGCGCACCGAGGGCCTCCTTGTCGGCCCCGCGGCCGGCGCCGTCGTCGCCGCCACGATCCGGATCGCCACGCGCTTTGACGCCGACCAGGACATCGTCTGCGTCCTCAATGGCCGCGGCGAGTCCTACCTCGAGACCGCTCTCTACGAGTGAGACCCCGGTCTTGGTTGATCTGAACGCGGATTCAGCGGGATCTCCAACCCCGGAAATCCGGGTTCTTCCTTCCAAGCCGATTCTTTCTCCGCGTCTCCGTGTCTCCGTGGTTTCCTCGTGGGAACGCACCGGCCCAGGTCGGCAAACCGCGTGGGTCCCCTCTTGAGCGCGGATTCACCCGCGGATTTCTTCGAACTCCGAACCTCTCCCTTCCCCGTCACCGCCGACGCCTCCTGCATCTGGCCGCACCCCGCGTTTGATCACGCCCTCGACGTCGTCGCGCGCGGCCTCGCCGACGCCCGCGGGCTCATCGTCATCACCGGCGAGATCGGAACGGGTAAGACCACGCTCCTCAACGCCGTGGCCCGCGAGTTCCCCAAGGCGCTCGTCATCCGCCACGGGTGGCTGAAGGCCGAGGAACTGCCCGGCCTCGTCCGCCGCCAGGTCGGCCTGGCCGCCGACGCCGAGACGCAACAGCTCGAAGCCGTGCTCCGCGCGAGAAACGCGCGCAAGGGGTCCTCCCAGGCCGAACCCGCGCTCGCCCTCTTCATCGACGAGGCCCAGCACCTGGGCGCGGCCGTGCTCGAGGAACTCAGGCTCCTCTTGAACCTCGAGGACGAAGGACGCAAGCTCGTCACCGTCGTGCTCTTCGGCCAGCCCGAGCTGGCTCGGCTCCTGGCGGCCCCCGAGCAGGGCGCCCTGCGCAGTCGCGTCGCCGGCGCCGCCCACCTCGGGACGCTCTCCGAGGAGGAATCGCGGTCGTACGTTGCGTTTCGTATCCGGGAGGCGCGCCGCCCCGGGGCCTTGCTCGACACCCTCCCCCGGTTCAGCGACGAGGCCGTGACCGCCATCCACGCCTATGCCCGCGGTCGCGCCCGCGTCATCCACGCGATCGCCGATGAGGCGCTCCGTCTCGCCGCGCTCGACGGCGTCTTCGTCGTCGCGCCCGCGCTGGTCGAGGAGGCCGTCGCGCAGTTCTCCGCGCTGGACCATCCCGGCGTGGCCGCGGCGCAGCGCGTTCGCGCGAGACCGCGTCGAGCGGTATCCCCGTCCTCGCCCCAGGCGGCGGAAATCGCCAACGCCCGCACCCCGGGCGCGGAAACGCCCGCGACGACTCCACCCGGGACCACGCGAGAGCATGCCCTCCCCGAGGCGCAGGCCGCGCCCGCCGCGGCAACTCCAACCTGGAGGGAAGAATCGCCCGCCAGCCCCTCCGCCGCGCCGCCTGCCCGAGCGGATTCTCCCGCCAGCGAAGTTCTTCCATCCGCCGTCGTGATCGACGAGCCCCGGCCGGCCCCTGCCGTTATGCGAACGCCGAGGAGCCGGGCTCGCCGGCTGGTGGCGTTGACGGGCATCGTGGCTCTCGTGGCCGCCGGTGTGACGATCAGCTCCTTCCTCTGGGTCCGCCAGCGCGGCGCCGCGGTCCCAAGCGCATCAGGGCAACGAGCGGGCGACACGGGTTCTCCCTCGACCACGCTCCCTGAACCCCCGTCCTCCGCGGATGTTCCCGCGCCGAACGTGGCGGCCGTGGCCGAGAGCGGCGCCGCCCGCCGAGACCGTTCGCTGCCGCTGGCCCGCCTCTTGACCGCGCTCGGCTATCCCGTCCCGGACAACCTCGAGGCGATGACGGTGACCGAGGCCGCCAGTGCCGCCAAGCTCGTGGTCGTCCACGCGGAGCTTCCTCCGTCCACGGCCACGCGCCTCGCCATGCCCGCGCTCCTGATGCCCGGGCACCCGCTCCTCATGAACGCGACGCCGGCGGTCGTGACCTCCATGGAGCCCGGCGGCTGGACGGTCACGACGCGAGAGTCGGACGATGTCCCGCTCGCCCTTCCCGCGCCATCCCCGGTGGAGAACTCCTCCGCGATGGGAAACCCATCACGATCGGGGGACACCTTCGTGACCCTCACCTACCTCCTGCCGGTCCGCGCCTGGATGGCGCGCCCCCTGGGTCCCCGCAAGAGGGGCGACGACGTGAAGGCTCTCCAGGAACTCCTCGCCAAGGCCGGATACCTCGCCGCGACCCCCAACGGCTGGTACGGCGCCGGCACCATCGCGGCCTTGCAGAAACTGCGGGACGACTTCGCCTTCCCCCCTGGCGTCGACCTCGATCCCCTGGCGCTCCTCGCCCTCGAATCCCTCGCTCGACGCCATCCCTAAGCGGGACGAAGGGCCGCACACGGGCACCTTCAGACGTCTTCGAGCTGTTCCTCCGAGAACCCCAAGAAGTGACCGATCTCGTGGAGAACGGTCAGGCGCACCTCCTCGTCGAGGAGAGCGGGCTCGCCGGCAAGATCGGCGAACGAGGAGAGATAGAGCTCGATGACAGGCGGATCCGTCGGCATCGCAAAGGGCGACTCGCTCTCGTAGAAAGTCGCGCCCGAGAAGGTGCCGAACGTGTCCGGCTCCACATCCTCCGGCGGCTCATCCATCAGGACGACGACGGCGCCGCTCCGATCCAGCGCCTCCTTTAAGGGCGCCGGCAGGGCCTCGAGCGTCTCCTCGATGACCTTGCGAACCCGCCTCAGCCGCCGCGGGATCTCCACCCGGAACTCAGAACGACTTGAACTGGACCCGCTTCTTCTTGAAGAAGCCGGCCCCGCTCAAGAGGCTCTCGGGCAGTTCGAGCTCGGAGCCGTCGATCCGGATCACGGAGCCGCGCTGAACGCGCTGGCGAATCTCCACGGGAAAATACTCCAGCTTCTCGGCCATGCCCTCGAGGCGCGCCGTGTACGAGGCATGCTGCGCCTCCAGCTCCTTGACCCGCCCCTGGAGCTCGACGACGCGCTGGAGCTTCTCCTTCAGTTCCGCCTGCTTCGCGCCGTCGAGCTCGCGGACGCGTTCCCCCATCAGCTTCACGACCTGGACGACCCTCTGCAGGCGTTCCAGCTCCGCGTGCACGCCCCGCATTTCCTCCTCGCAGGCGAAGATGTTCCGGAGCACCACGTTCTTGTCGGCGAGCTCGACATCGATGTGGGCCTCCTTCTCGCCGGGCGCCCCGAGCGCATTGGAGACGAAGCGGTTGCCCGCGCGCACCTGCGCGGCCGCGACCTCGCCCTCCCCCGCCACCGCCTCGATGATGTTGTAGGCGTGGACGCGGCTGTGCTTGATCGATCCCTGGCAGATGATGGTGTCGGCGACGACGGCCGCGTTCACGATCGAGCGCACGATCAGGCGGCGGCCGGCGCGAATGAGCGTGCCCTCGCCCCGCCCGGTGATGTCGCCGAAGATCGTGATGTCCCCGTCCGAGAAGATCTTGCCGGCGTAGACCGATCCCATGATCTGGACGCCCGCGCGTCCCGAGATCAGGACGTTGTTGAGCACGTCGCCCGAGACCCGGATCACCCCCTCGTGCACGACGTTTCCCGTCGAGGCGTCGGCGTCGCCGGCGATGACGTGGTCGGGCGCGGCCGGCGCGGAGGCCGCGCCTTCCGCCCTCGCGGCGCTCTCCACGCGCTCGTCCCCGGACAAGGCCCCTAAGCTCCCGTCACTTCGCCGCCAGGCAGCGCGCGATCAGCTCCGTGGCCGACTCGGCGTCGTCGGGGTAGCTGGCGGCGCGAACCGTGAATCCGGCCGCCGGTTCTTTCTCCGCGATGAGCCGCGTCAGCGAGGCCTCGACCTCCAGCGGCGACAGCCCCGGGAAGAAGGCCAGGAGCGTCGCCGGGGCCGTCCGGTAGACGTGCGCGCTCTCCGTGCTCATCAGGGGGTGCAGGCGCTCCGTCACCCGCGACGCCTCGACGGGGTCTCCGGACACCGTGACCGTCGCGCCCGTGCACCGCGAATCCATCCGGTCGACGCGCTCCAGGAGCTTGCCGAGATCCTCGCGGAGACCCTCGTAGAGCACCTTGCTGCGCGCCGGACCCGCCGTCACGAAGAGCGGCGCGATGAGCGACGAGAGCACGGCGAAGAGACGGCGGTCCTCCTCGTCCGGCTCCTCCGCCGCGTCCAGGACCAGGATCAGTCCGACCTCGCGCTTCGACGCCAGGATCGGGACCACGACGAAGAGCTTGAGCTCGTCGAGGATGGCCGAGGGGATCGTGGCCTTGAGGCCGGCGTCCTCCCGGAAGCCCGCGACGCTGACGGCGGAACGCGACGCGAACGCGCGCCGGACGGCCGCGTGATCGGCGGCGATCGCGAGGCCCGCCGGCTCCTTCCCCTGCCAGTGAACGGGAACGAAGCGGCCCGCCGCCGCTCCCGAATTCCCGGGCGACTCCTCCGCCTTCAGAAAGACCGAGCGCGTCACGCCGAAGCCGCTCGCCAGGAGCTCGCCGGAGAGCGCGAGAACCTCCTTCAGGTCCTCGCTCTGGTTGATGACGGTGGACGCCTCGTAGAGCGTGGTGAGCTCGCGGACTCTCCGATCGAGATCGCCGATGGTGGCCTTGAGCCGGATCGTCATCGCGTCGAAGTCGCGCCCCAGGTCTCCCAGCTCGTCCGCGCGCCTGCTCGCGACGCGCGCGTCCAGGTCCCCGCCGGCCACCTTGCGCGCGACGGCGACCATCGCCGCGATGGGCTTCACGATCGTCGTGGCGAATCCCAGGGACGCGACCACGACGAGCGCGGCCACGAGGAGGATCAGGGCAAGCGAGGCGTTGCGCACAAACCGCGCGGGCGCCAGGAATTCGCTCTCGGCCATCGAGGCGCCCACGTAGAAGGGGGTCCCGGCGACGGGGCCCACCGCGGCGACGCGATCGTCGAAGGTGACCCAGGGCTGGTCGGCGAACGGCTCCGCGAGCATGGCCTCGTTCAGCCCCGCGGAGGCCCCGTGCAGGCGTCCGCCCGAGACCAGGAAGCCGGCGACCGGGCGATCCGCGGCCACGGCCGCCGCGTCGATCTCGACGGTCAGCCACTCCCGCGCCACGACGACGTGCACGGTCCCCTTGTTCGGCCCCGCCTCCGCGGGAACCGTGATGCAGAACGCGTCCTCGCCGATCGGCACGACGCTGGGCGTCGCCTCCCCGGATGCCGCCAGGTCCCCGGGGAGCTCGACCTGCCGACGCATCGCCGCGATGGGCGGGCTTCCCGGGAAGCGCACCGTGATGGCGAGGATGCGGGGATCGCGGCCGAGGTGATAGCCGAGCACCTTCTTCATGATCGGTTCGAGGAAGCGGACGTCCTTGGACCCCAGGTAGGTGAGGTAGAGGACGAAGTTCTGATCCTTCGCGACGTCGGCGCCGATCCGCCCGGCGCGCTCGACGTTGCGCGTCGTCGCGAAAGCGAGCTCGTCGCGCACCTTCGTCAACTGCTCCTGCGCCGAATCGAGGACCGCGCCGCGCGCGATCGTGTACGAGACGGCGCCCAGCACCACGAGCGGCACGAGCGAGAGGGCGGTCAGGAGGAGAAAGAGCTTGGAGCGGATCTTCATCGGTTACCGTCCCTGGCCGCGCAGCAGCCTGTGGTAGTCGCTGTAGGCGGCGCGGGCCGCCTCCATCGGAGGCACGCGGTCGAAGACCCGGTCCAGGCACCCCGGCTTCTTCGCCTCGTTGTCCATCATCATCACCTTCCAGACGTGACCCATCCGGGGGTCCGAGGGCATCGGCACCGAGGTCAGCACCTGCTCCTTGAACTTCGCCGTCACCGGATCGGCGGCCACCATGCTGTACTCGTAGGCGAGCTGGTTGGCGGGCATGTAGCCGCCCAGGACGTTCATCACGTAGCCGGCGTAGGCCGAGCTGAGGTAGGCGAGGGCGGCGGCGGCCTCGGCGGGCCGGCGGGTCCGCGCGGAGACGTAGAAGCCCTTCACCCCGAGAAAGGGCGCGGCGGGAGAACGGGCGGGCGTGATGTAGGGCAGCACGGCGAGCCCGAGATCGATCGTGTCGCGATCGATCGAGCCGAAGGCCCAGGGGCCGGAGATCAACATCCCGGCCCGGCCCGAGTTGAAGAGCGTCATCTGCCTCTGCCAGTCGACGGTGTCCGGGATGATCCGCTGCACGCTCGCCAGGTCGCGCGCGAACTCCAGCGATCGGATCGAGGCCAGCGTCATGACGTCGAGGTCGCCGTCGCCGTCGAAGACGCGCGCTCCGAAACCGTGAAACCACATCGCGTGGTGATAGAAATTGCCGCGCTCGTACACGAGCCCCCAGCGGTCGGCGCGGGGGTCGGAGAGCGTCTTTCCGATCCGGATCAGCTCATCCGTCGTGGTGGGCGGCTGGGGCACCAGCGTCTTGTTGTAGTAGAGGATGAGGGTCTCGAACGAGAGCGGGAGCCCGTAGAGCTTCTTCTGGTAGAACATGGCGTCGAGGCAATTCGGCATGTAGACGTCGCGCAACGAGGAGTCGACATGGCGATCGAGCGGGAGGAGGAGCCCCTTCTCGACCCAGGCCCCGATCTTGTCGTGCGCCCAGACGAAGATGTCGGGCCCGCGACCCGCCGCGATCTCGGCCTCGACGTCGTCGGTGAAGACGGAACCGTCGCGCGCCACCAGCACGATGGGCGTGGTCTCGTGCTCGAGGTTCCAGGCGCTGACGACCGTCTGCAGGGCCGTCTCCTCCTGCCCCCGGAACGAGTGCCAGAAGATGAGCGGACGGACGTCGCCGGCAGGCGCCGGGGCCACGGAGGACGCGGGAGCGGTGGCCAGCGCGGCGGTGGGCGACGCCGACGGCGTAGCGGCCGGTGATGCGGCCGGTGACGCGGCGCGGGTAGGCGTGGTGGGGGACGTGGAGCGCGGCGATACCCGCGCGGCGGTCTCGGCCGAGGACGCCCAGGGAGAAAGGACCCCCAGGGCAACCAGGAACAGAAGAGCCGGTATTCCGGCAAGAATCCCGAGTCGTCCACCGCTTCGCGTCATGCGCTCATTCCCTCGATAGAACTGGCGTTAGCTGCACGGAAATCTCGCTGACCGTCCTCGGCCTGGGGACCGTGACGACCGAGGGAGATTATAGGCTGACGAGTGGTGGACGGATAGCTCCCTAGTGTTCCGAATTCGCACCACGGAGATCGCAGAGGAACGCAGAAGGTAAGCATCCCGACCCACCATCAGCACCCCTCCTTCTGCCACAGGGTCTTGCTGATACGGCAACGTAGGGGATCGGGCCCCATCGTGAATCATGGCCTCGTATGGGTTTTCTCCGTGTGCTCTGTGGTCTCTGCGATGGTCATGGGCGAAGGACTGGGGCTAGGCGGCTTTGCGTCGCTCCCTGGGCGCGGACGAATGTTCTGGAAGAAGGAGAACGGCGGCGCCACCGGTCGGGCGGCGCACGAGGAATTTCCACGCGGCACCCAGGCGGCCCCAGAAGCCGAGCTCGGTCGCCTGCTTGCGGGCGGACGCGAGGCGCGTCACGGCGGCCTGCGCGGCCCGATGCGAGGCCTGGGCCACCTCGGTCGCCTCCCGGGCAACCAGGCGGGCGGCGAGCGCTTCCTTGCGCGCCGTCTCGATCTGGAGCCTGGACGCCTCGGCCTCGACGCGCGCCGCGGCCTCGGCGGAGCGCGCGGCCTCGGCGGCGGCCCGCGAGGCCTCGGATTCGCGGCGAGCCGCTTCTGCGGCCTCCCGCGCGGCCTCGGCTCTCTGCCGAGCGATCGCAGCCTCGGACCGGGCGCCGACAACCACGGCCTCCAGCTCGCTCTTCGCCGTCGCCGCGGAGACAGCCGTCTCCTTCAGGGCGACCAGCCGATGCGTGGCTTCGCGACGCTCCTTGTCGAGCGCGGCCAGCCAATGGAGCGAGCGCTGGCGCGCCGTCTCCAGCTCGGCCAACCTCTTCTCGGCGTCGCGCCGCGCCGCTTCCGACGCCTCCAGTCGCGCCAGGGCATCCCGCCCCCGCTCCGCCTCGTCGCGGAACTTCAGGAACGTGGCCACCAGCGGCGCCGGAACATGCACGCGCTCGAAGGAGACCGGATCCTGAGGTGTATGATTACTCGCGCTGGAATCGGGAGAGGACATCGCCTCCCCTATCGGCCGAAACGCGCGAATTCTTGAGGCGCGCGGAGCGGGAGTGAACGCGCGGGCGCCGCGGGAAATCCTGTCGCGAGCCCCGCTACCGCCCCTCGGACAACATCCAGAGAAGAGAATCGGCCTGGCGGGCAAGGGGGTGTTCGGGGGCCTCGGCCATTAACTCCTTGAGCAAAGCTTCCGCCTCGGCGCGGCGCGCGCCGGCGGCGAGGCTGACGGCGAGGGGAAGCCCGGCCGCGTACTTGAGATCGCTGTCGGGGGCGCGGGCGACGAGCGAAACCAGGCGCGCTTCCGCGGCCACGCGATCGCCGCCGCGGAGTTGAAGAACGGCCAGTCCCAGGACGGCGCGGTCCGCGACTCTCCCGGAGGCGCCGGCCGCGAGCGCCTGCCGAAATTGCGAGAGCGCGCGGGTGTCGTCGCCCGCCTGCTCGGACGCTTCGGCCCGGGCCACGAGCTCGTGCGGCGCCGCGTCCGCGTCCTTCCAATAGAGCTCGGTTGCGCTTGCCGCCGCGCCGCGGACCCCGGCCACCGTGGACGGAATGCCCGCGGTCGGAGTCACCGGCGTCACGACGACGGCCGCTCGTCCCCGCGCAAGCACCCGCGTCGCCCACTCCGGCAGAGGCCGGACCTCGGCATGAGCGACGGCGGTGAAGAGAACGAGACCGAGAAGGATGCGTGGCAGGATGCGAAGGTGACGCCGCCCGTCAACCAGATCTCGATCCCGTCCTTGCTGGCGCCTTGGCGTCTTGTCGGTCCGATCGTCTCCGAATCTCCTCATCGCGCCGCCTCCAGGTTGGTGCGGACTCCCGCATCGTCGGGATCCATTCCCAGGGCCTTCTCGTAGCAGGAACGCGCGGCCGCGCGGTCGCCTCTCAGCATCGCCAGGTTTCCCCGGTTGTTCCACGCCGCCGCCGTCTCGACTCCCTCCAGCAATTGCTCGGCCTCCGCGACGAGCCCCAGCCGCGCGTGAATGACCGCGAGCCGGTTGCGGGACTCGGCGTCGGCTCTGCCCGCGTAGGCGGATCCGATGGCGGCCGCCCGGCTGAGCCGCACCTTGCGATCGTCGGCGTCAAAGCGCTCCAGGAGCGCGGCGCGGTCCGGGAGCGGCGCGCGCCAGCTCGAGCTCTGCGTCGTGACGGGAGGATACGTGCGCCACGCCGATCCGATCTCCACGATCCGCGCCGCCGCACCCGCCGCCCGGATCGCCGAAGCCGCGGACGCCACGGCCTCGTCCCAGTCCGCGCCCAGGAGCGTCGTCTCGATCGGAACCCAGATCGTGCCGCCGCGCTCGATGAGCGCCTCGTTGGGCGCCAGCCCCTGGGCCGCCTCCGGAGGCAGTTCGGTGTTCACGAGGAGCGCGACGTGACCGGGCAGGTCCGCGAGCGCGGTCTGCACGCCGAGATTCTCGAGGAGCGCGGCCAGGAGCACCACGAGGTCGTCGCAGTCGCCGGCACGGTTCCGCAGCGTCTCCTCCGGGAGCTGAACGTGATCCACGAGCGTCGCGTCCTCCGAGACCACGCGCAGCGGCATCCGGGGATCCTCGACGTACTGCAACCCGTGAAGGGCCAACGCGCGCCTCAGCGCCATCGCCCGCGCCAGGGGCGCGCTGGGGGACGGGCGGTCCGCGATGAAGGCCGCGACGTTGCGCGCGAACTCGGCCACGACGGGCGCTCGCCCCGTCACGAATGCGGCCAGGCGCGCCGGATCGTCCCACGTCATCGCCGTCCGCGCGTAGAGCCGGAACGCGACGGTCGAACGGACCTCCACGGGCTCCCCCGATCGATAATACGTCAGCCGCAGCTCGGCCTGCTTCGTGTCGTCCTCGGTCACGTCGAGGATGCTGTTGGAGAGTTCGACGTGGAGGGGAACAAGGATCGATTCGCCGGCCGAGAGGCGCGGGAGAACGGTATCGGAGGGAAAGTCCATCGCGCCGCGGATGAAGATCGAGAGCCGAACGCGCTCCAGGGGAAGCCTGCCGCCGTTACGCACGACAACGCTCCCGACCGGCGAGGTAGCGTAGGTCTTGTAGAGCGCCGGGAAGATCGGGCGGATCTGCGTGGACACAATTTCAAGGCGCGGGCGATTCTCGCCGAACTGCCGCTGGCGATCCTCCGCGAGCGCCAGCGCGGCGCGATTCCTGGCCGAGGGAACCGCCGCGACCGCGGAAGCGAGCAGGCGCACCGCCGTGTCGTAGTCTCCCTCCGCCAGGGCAAGCTGGCCGCGCAGGTAGCGCTCCTCGGGATCCGCGGATCCGGCGCCGAGCGCGCGAGCCCTCGAGAGCGCGGCCGCGGCCTGCGTCGAGTCGCCGCGCAGGAGAGCGATGCGCGCGACGCCGAACGCGGACGCCGTGTCGTCGGCGGAGAGCGCAAGCGCGCGCTGGTACGCCGTCAACGCCTCGGGAAAGCGTTCCAGCCGCTCGCTGGCCTCGCCGAGCCCGCGCCAGACGGCGCCGTTCAGGGACTCCTGCTGGGTTGCCTGGCGGAGCTTTTCGGCGGCCAGGGCGTCACTGCCGGCGGCCAGGGCATCCAGGCCCTCCGCCGCGTCATGCGTACTTTCCATGGACGGTTCGCCCATCCGCCCGTTGTCGGCCAGGGCTCGGACGCGGTAACGACGCGTCGGTCCCGCCGGAAGTTCCGCCAGCGGCGCCCTCACCTCCGCCAAGCGCACCCAGGCGCGATCCTTGAAGCCCTCGACGGCGTAACCTGAGGCATACGAAGAGGTCGCCGGATCCCACTGCAGGACGACGCGGGAGAGTCCTCCCGAGTAGACGACGCGCGGAGCCCCCGGCGCGGGCAGGGTAAGCGACGGCGTCGTGACAAGGAGCGGCGGCGAGGCATAGCCGGCATGGCCCCGTCGATTGATGGCCTGGACCGTAACCTCATACTCCGTCTCGTCCGCCAGCCCCGTCACCGTCTCACCCGGGCTCAGCGCCTGGACGCGCCGGATACCGGCACCCGAGACTGCCGCGCGAAATCCCATCGAGAGCGCGGAGGACGCCGTGTCCCACAGGATCGCGACACCCCGCACCTCCGTCCTCGCCCGGATCCCGCTCGGCGCCGGCACGGGCAGGTCGAGATCGAGCATCGCGATATCGCCGGAGCGTCCGACGATCAGCCGATCCTCGACGATCGTCAGCCCGCGCGCTCCGCGGAGCCCGCCGCGCTCCCGGCCGTCTCCTCCGATAGTGACCAGGAACGCCAGGTCATTCGAGAAGACGCGTATCCGCGGTCCTCGCTCATCGAGCACGTAGACGCGACCATGGGCATCGACGGCCAGTGCGAGGGGGCGGACGTCATTGAGGTAGTTGCCGGAGAAGGCTCCGGACGTGTCGAACTTCGTGATCCGCCGGTTGTCCTCGTCGGCGACGAACAGGTTGCCCGCGGGATCGTAGGCCACGGCCACGGGGCTCGAGACCTGCCCCGGCTCCTCTCCCTCGGTTCCGGCGCGCACCAGCCACGTGCCATCCGGTCCGAAGATCTCGACCTTGTCGACGTCGGCCACGGCCACGAGGCCGCGGCCGGAGACCGTCACATCCCGCGGCTTCACGAGCTTGCCGTCGCCGCCGCGGAAGAACAGGACGCGCGAGCCGCGGCCGAGCCCGAACAGCTCGCGCAGCTCGCGATCGAAGACCTTCACCTCTCCCAGGCCGCGGTCTACGACGTACAACCGTCCCTGCGGATCCGCCGAGACGGCCACAGGATCCCGGACCCCCTCGGTGATCCGCCCCAGCTCCCTCAAGGCCGAATCAGTCACGAGAACGTGATTGCCGGAACGCAACGCGGCGCGGCCGGGTCCTGCCATGCCCACCGGATACAGGTCGCCGGCGACTTCACCCACCCACGAGACGGAAAGCGGCAATATCTCCGGCGCTCCCGTGACACCGGACGGCCAGGAGAGCGTGTGAATGGTGCGATTACCGGCATCCACGACGCGCAGGAAACCGTCCGAACCGATGGACAACCCGGAGGGCTCGCGGAACTGCCCGCGCTGCCTGCCTCGCGCGCCGAACGCACCCAGGGGCTTGCCCGAGGGATCGTAGCGCAGCACGCGGCAAGCCTCCTGGTCGGCAACGTACAGGAGCCCCTCCGCATCGACGGCCAACGCGGACGGGTCCTCGAAGCCGGTGATCGCAAACCGGAAGATACCGCCCGTGGTGAAGACCGCGACCCGCTCGTTGCCGCGATCCAGCACGTAGACACTCCCACGATGATCGAGCGCGACGCCGGAGGGGTTGGAGAGCCTGGCGGGCGCGTCAGCGCCCCGTGCGATGACATTCAGGAGGACGCCATCCGGCGAGATCACGAAGACGACGTCGCGACCGTCGTCCGAGAGGTAAACGTTGCCGCGGACGTCGACGGCGATCCCGGTGATACGCGAGAAGTCCGCGTGGGATCGCTCGGCCACGACGGCGCCTTCGCGCCCCTCGGAGTCGAAGGATCGGACGCTCTGTCCCTCGGACACGAGGAGCCGCGCGCCATCGGCGCAGATGGCGGATGGCCTCACGTCGATGACGATCCTGCGCCCGTCAGGCCGCGTCAGGACCACCTTGCGCCCGCGATCGTCAGCCACCGCGAGAACGCTGTCCCCGAACACGACGGCCCCGAGCGGGGATCGGATCGTGAACTCGCCGTCGGACTCCGCAAAGACCGCGTATTCCCGGATGGAGACCGCCTCCAGCGCATGCGCGGCGGCGGCCAGGGCCAGGAGGCACCCCAGGAGGAAACGCAGTCGCTTCATCGATAATTTCATCCTCAAAAACCCCGCGCCAGTATAGGTGATCGTCCCCAGGTTGTCAGGCCTTCACAGGACCATTGGACGCCCGAGCAGGCCGCGGGTTCCTTCTCAACCGGGCCCAGGAGCGTCAAGGATGAGCGGTGGCGGCGCGGTCGCTGGAATCCCGGTATGATGGCGGCATGAGCACCTTTCCCGTGCCGCTCGGAGCGCTTGAGATATCCGTGCACCTTCCCGGGAAGGTCCGGGATGCCATGCTCCCGGCCTATCTTCGCCCCGTGACCGCCGCGATCTTTCCTCGCGGGCGGCTCGACCTTCACTTTCACTTCCCCACCGACCATGACGGCGCCGTCGATTGCAGCGGCGAGTACGGGCTCGGTCGCGCGGCATGCATCGGGCCCGACCCGGGAAGCGCCGGCGAGACACGATCCTGGCGCTTCTTCGTCCACCTCCCGGATGGTCCCGAGCGGCCGGATCGCCTGCCCACGAAGTGCGTCATCCCCTGCCTGTACATCGCGCTTCGCTCCCTCGGCATTTACGCCGTTCACGCGTCGGCCGTCGCCCGGAACGGGGGCGCGATCGTGATCGCGGGCGCAACCGGCCACGGCAAGTCCACGACGGCCGCGGCCCTGACCGAGCGCGGCGCCACTCCCCTCGCCGATGATCGCGTCCTCCTGGTGGAGCACGATCACCGGTGGTGGGTGACAGCGTCCCCGGAGCGCCCCAACCCGTTTGCCCGGCGAGCGGGCTATCCCGCGGAGGTGGGGCCGATTCCGCGGCGCGTCGAGGACGACCGCAACCTCGCGCTTCCCCTGGCCCAACTCGTCTTCCCCCGCGTCCATCCCGGCGAACCCTCGCTCCGGGAGGAAATCTCCTCGGCCCAGGCCGCCGCGCTCCTCGCGGCCGCCGGCGGTCCTCCCGTGATCTCCTCGAGCTCCAGCCGTTCAACGAGGAGCCTGGACGCGCCGGTAAGCCGTGAGGGGCGCCTCGAGGCGCGCCTGGAGGCGCGCCTCCCTCCCGCCGTTCGCTTGACGCTGGGGCTGGACGCGGCTACGATCTTTTCTCGACTCTGAACGACTGGGCGGATGTCTGGCGCGCCGTTCCGAGGCGAACGCTCGCAGTCGCGCCTCTTCACGACAATTCGCGCTGCCCGCAATCACACAGGTACCAGGAGATCGAATCGTGGCATCAGCTTCCCCCGCACATATCGCCGTCGTCGGCGCGACCGGCGCCGTTGGCCTCGAGTTCCTCAAGGTCCTCGAGGAGCGCAACTTCCCCATGAAGAGCCTGCGGCTCATGGCCTCAGCGCGATCCGCGGGCAAGACCATGACCTACCGCGGCCAGTCCATCGTGGTCGAGGACCTCGAGAAGGCTGATCCCAAGGGCATCGAGATCGCGCTCTTCTCCGCCGGCGGATCGATCTCCAAGGTCCACGGTCCGAGGTTCGCCGCCGCCGGCGCCGTGGTCGTCGACAATTCCTCCGCGTTCCGGATGGACCCCGAGGTGCCGCTCGTCATCCCCGAGATCAACCCCCAGGACTGCGCGAATCGTCCCAAGGGCATCATCGCGAACCCGAACTGCTCCACGATCATCGCGCTCGTCCCGCTCTGGCCCCTCCACAAGGCCGCCGGCCTCAAGCGCGCCGTCATCGCCACCTACCAGGCCGTCTCCGGCGCCGGCGCGAAGGCCATCGACGAGCTCGAACAGCAGACGAAGGAGGTCCTGGCCGGCCGCCCGGCCGCGCCGCGCGTCTTCACCCATCGCATCGCCTTCAACCTCTTCTCTCACAACTCCAAGATCGGCCCCGACGGCTACAACGAGGAAGAGACGAAGATGACCAAGGAGACGAAGAAGATCTTCCACGACGAGACCATCGCGATGACGGCGACGTGCATCCGCGTCCCGACCTTCCGCTCGCACGCGGAGGCCATCAATGCCGAGTTCGCGCGACCGCTCTCCCCCGACGAGGCCCGCACCATCCTGGCCTCGGCGGCCGGCGTGAAGATCGTGGACGATCGCGAGAAGAACGTCTTCCCGATGCCGATCGAGTCTAGTGACCAGGACCTCGTCTTCGTCGGGCGCCTCCGCACCGATCCCACCGCCGCCAACGCGCTTGCCATGTTCGTCTCCGGCGACCAGCTCCGCAAGGGCGCCGCCACCAACGCCGTCCAGATCGCCGAGATCGTAACCCAGGAAAGGAAGTAATCCCCATGGCCGAGAACATCCTCACGCTGACCGACGCCAACTTCGACGCCGAGGTCGTGAAGTCCACGATTCCCGTGCTCGTCGACTTCTGGGCGCCCTGGTGCGGACCCTGCCGCCAGATCGCTCCGATCGTGGAGCAACTGGCGACCGAATACGCGGGCCGGGTCAAGATCGCGAAGTACAACTGCGACGACCACCAGGCCGTCGCCCAGAAGTTCGACATCCGCGGCATCCCCGCGCTCCTCGTCTTCAACGCGGGCGCCGTCGCCGAGTCCATCGTCGGCGCCGTCCCCAAGTCCCAGATCGTCGCCAAGCTGGATCGCGTCCTCGGCTGACCCGCTCCCTCGGCTGACCTCCTGCCACTTCGGCTGATCTGCGGCCTCGGCCGATCCGGGGCCGCCGCGCCGTGCTATAATAAGCCGTGAACCAATTCCACCCTTGGGGGGTCTTACCGGCCATGATGATCCACGCTCGTCGTTTCGTTACGCTTCCGATCCTGGCCGCAGTCGCCTGCCTGGCCCTGGCAACCGCCTCTCACGCCGAGCGCGATCTCTCGATCGTCTCCGTGTACCTCAACGGGTTCGCCACCAAGGAGATCGCCGTGAGGCCCGGCGCCCGGATCCAGGGCACCGTCACCGTCCAGACCGGATCGTCGTCGCTCTTTCGGACGCATACGGCCGTCTGGTTGCCGTCCTGGGAGCGCGCCAACCGCAACGCCATGACGCAGTTCATGAGCACCATCGGCGGCACCGACCAGGGCACGGCCCAGGTCGACGTCACGGCACCGGCCGCTCCCGGCACCTACTACCTCCTCTTCTGCTTCGACCGCAAGAGCGCAAGCGACATGTACGCCGAGATTACCATGCGGACCGACGACCAGATCTGGGCCAACGGGCGCGCGATCAAGGTCGTCGTGGACTACTCCGCGGCAGAGGCCGTGCGCCCGACATCACGGGAAACCGCGGGCCCCCTGGCCGTCGGAGGAACCGTGGACGGGATCGCCGGCAACGGCGCCGGCCGCGAGTCCTGGTGGAAGGTTCCCGTCGGCAGCCTCGACAGCCGCCTGCGCGGCGACGCGCTCCGCTTCCGCCTCCTCGGCAAGACGCCGGCGACCGATATCGACCTGGAGATCGTCGACGCCTACGGGCGACGAAGGGGCTACAGCGAGAACGAAGGGAGCCGCGAGGAATCGAGCGTCGTTCGCGTCTCGTCGGGCGAAGTGCTCTACGCGCGCGCGTATGCGTTCCGCGCCGGGGACGAGGCCCAGTTCCAGCTCCTCTGCGAACGGATCCCGCTCGCGTCCTCGCGACGCGATCCCTCCATCGGCCAGGCCCTGCCGGTCGGCAACGGCTACACGGCCACCGGGAGGGCGGGCGAGGGCATTCGCTCGGCCTGGTACGCCGTTCCCCTCGCCGCGGACGGGCGGATCGAGGTCGAGGTCAAGGGCTCGACCCCGGCCAAGGACCTCGATCTCTACATCATCGACGATCTCGGCAATCGCCGCGCCATCAGCCGCGAGGAAGGATCGGCGCGCGAGTACGCCGTCCTCGATCCGGCCGAGTCGGGCGTCTATTACGTGCGCGTCGCCGCCTACCGTTCCAGCGACGAGAGCGACTTCACGATCACGGTCAAGGCCACGAATCCCGGTATCCTCGTCAATCCCGGCGTGACGCCGCCCCCCGCGACGCCCACCACGACAGGACCAGTCTCCACCGCCGGCCTGGATTCCGCCCTGCGCTTCCCCGTCGCCTACGACGTCGCGCGCGGGCGCGTCTTCGAGGGCTGGTTCAAGATCGGAAGCGAGGCGTCCTTCCTCGTCGAGGTCAAGACCGGCTGGGGCGACGCCGGAAGGGTCGACACCCTCCAGGTCTTCGGCCCCAGCGGCCAGGTGCTCTGGAGCAAGCGCGCGGAGGGCCGAGGCTGGGAAGCGGAACGCATCACCGCCGTCGGCGCCGGACTCTACCGCGTCCTCATCACGCACTCCGGCGAGACTCCGCGCCGTGGGCAGATCGACATCTCCGGCCTCGCCGACCCCCAGCTCTACCGTTCCACGACGGGCACCCATCCCGGCGACCTCGGCTCGGGCGGCCCCGGGCTCGACGCCGCCGAGCGCGCGGTCCTGCAGCAGCTCCACGAGATGATGAAGAAGCGCGGCGAGGGCATCTCCAACCAGGAAGCGGAGCTTCTGCGCGAGCTCGACGACTACTTCACGCGGAATTGAAGTAGTCGTCGAGGGAACCACGGAGGCACGGAGACACGGAGAAAAGCAAGTCCGAGAAGGAAAACCAGGAAGAACTCATCATTATAGAATAGATCGCCATCGATAAATCACTACCGAGCCAACGTCGAACAGAGTTCCGCCACGACTCCTGACCCTACCCCCTTCCGATTCTGCCTGAAAATTCCGATTCCGGTTCTGCCTTTCTCCGGTTCTGCCTCTCCTCTGCTGTTGCCGTTCTCTGTGTCTCCGTGCCTCTGTGGTTCCCTCGCTCCTCTGCTTCTGCTTTTCTCTGCGTCCTCTGCGTTCTCTGCGGTCCCCCCCTCTCCTCTGCTGTTGCCTTTCTCTGTGTCTCCGTGCCTCCGTGGTTCCATTTAATGCGAATTTCTCCGTGGTCCCTGTGGTCTCCGTGGTTATCTTCAGGCATGATGCCCCTTTCACACGACTTTCAGGAGGCCCACCTTGTCCCAGCTCCGTCTCGCCCTTCTCTCCGTCCTCGCGTTCGCCGTCATCGGGTGCGCGGCTGTGCCCGTTGCGTATGCCCCGCCGGCGGCGTCCCAGGCAGTCTCCGGCCCCCTCGTTCTCGTCGAGGCCCTGGAGGACCTGCGGCCGCCGGAAGAGAAGTCAGGCGCCGGCGCCGGGCTCTTCAACAAGTCCACCAAGGATGCGCTCTTCAATGAGCCCGTCACCACGGGCATCCGCAACGCGCTCGTGGCCGAGCTCCGCGCGCGCGGCGTGAACGCCGTCACCGAGGGACAGGCGGAGTACGTGCTCGGCGGATCCGTGGCCAACTACCGCGCCATGATCGTTCCTCCGCGCACGGCCTTCATCCCCTACGTCAGCTACGTCACCTGGCTCTGGACCAACGATCGCGTCTCGGCCGGCGTCCAGCTCGATCTGAAGCTGACCGCCAACAACCGCACCGTGCTCCAGGACTCCTACAAGCTCAAGGAGGACACGACCGAGTGGGTGGGTGTCGCCGGGATCGCGTCGAGCGCGCGCCGCCTCGACAACAACTTCCTCGTCAATGTCCTGCAGGCCGGGCTCAAGGACGTGCTCGGTCGCGCCGCCGCCGACGTCCAGGCCAAGGTTCAGTAGAGCCCGGAGTTCACCTGCGCTTCGGGGACGGAATCCCCGGGAGCCCGAGAAACGTCGGATCGTTCACGCCGATGGCGTCGACGCCCCACGATGCCAGGCGCCGCCAGCCGGCCCTGTCGTGGATGATCCAGGTGTTAACGAAGAAGCCGTCACCCCTGAGTTCACGGACCAGCTCGCGCGTGAGGTAATTCCACCGCGGGTGGTAACCCGAGGCGCCCATCCGGCGGAGGTAATCGGAGGCGTCGTGAAGCCGGGCCACGGAGAGCGCGGCGGTAGGGGTCTCGGGCGCGAGGCGATGGCACTCGACGAGCACCTGGTGATCGAACGACGAGATCACGGTGCGGGCTTCGAGATCGAAGCGAGAGACGAGCCGCGTCACCTTGCGCGCTATCCCGGCCGGGAAGTTGGGCCCGTTCTTGATCTCGATGTTCACGGCAACGTCGGCCTCGCGCACCAGGTCGAGGACTTCCTCGAGGAACGGTACGCGCTCCCCGCGAAATTCCTTCGCGAACCGCACCCCGGCATCCACGCGCCGGATCGCCGCCGCCGTCAACGCCCGGACCTCGCCTCGCCCCGTGGTCGTCCGCTCCAGCGTCTCGTCGTGGATGACCATCAGCTCGCCGTCCTTCGAGAGATGAACGTCGAGCTCGAGGATCGCGCAGCCCAGTTCGACCGCGCGGCGAAACGAGGCCATGGTGTTCTCGGGACAGAGCCCCATGACGCCGCGATGCCCGAGAATGCGCGGACGCGCGCCGCCGGGACGCCGGAACGAGAACATGCTCAGCGCTTCTTTCCGAAGAGCTCCTCGACGAGGCGGCCGTAGGTCACCTGGCCGGGCGCCACGGCGCGGCCGGCCGGAGCGTAGGCGGGGCCGCCGAGTTTCTTCGGCAGGAACCACCGCGTCCACGCGCCCTCGTTGCCCATGCCGATGGCCGTGATCGGCAGGTCGGCGCTGTGATTGGCGATCGCCCAGCCGCAGAGCCGCTTGGCCTCGGCCTCGTTCCTGGTGAGCGCCGCCAGCTTGAACCGTGCCGGCTTCACGTACTGGGCG
This sequence comes from uncultured bacterium, assembly GCA_964548165.1. GTDB lineage: Bacteria > UBA8481 > UBA8481 > UBA8481 > UBA8481 > CAZJQD01. The sequence goes on along the minus strand of CAZJQD010000009.1, from coordinate 19,286 downwards.
ACGGTCCTGTAGGCGTCCAGGCGATCCTTCTCGGGAAGTCCACGGAGCTCGTGCTGGGAGATCATGAGCGAAGCCCCCTTTCGAAGGCCCTGCCGCACTTGTCTCAGAAGGTCGCGCGCGGCCTCGTCCTCCGCCAGGTCCAGCTCGATATCGACGCAGTCTGCGTGAGGCACCAGCTTCAAGAGGAACCGCCGACGCTCCGTCTCCTCGGCCCGCGCCCACTTCCCACCGTCGACGTCGCGACGAGCCGTCAAGAGGACGGAGCTGAACGCGCGGAGGTCGTCCATGAGCCTGGCGACCTTCGCGGCGTCGCGGGGGAAGAGGTCGGCGCGCACCTCGACGGCGGCGGGCTTAAGCTTGAAGGCGATCCCCGCCGTCCGGGAGCCGATGATGAGGACGGGAAACGGTCGAGGAGCCGCATGCCAGTCCACGCGAGAGCGGCGCGGAGCGGTCGGGGTCGTCGAGGCGTCCTGGCGCGCGGCCGCATCCGCTCGCGATCGAGGATCCGCCGCCCAGGGTGAGGCGCCGGATCGCACCGCGGCGCCGCGGGCCCGAGCCAGCTCCAGGGCCTTGTAGGAACCCGCGCGCGAGGGACGAACACCACCGGGCCGATGGCCGCCCGACCCATGGCCGCTCGGCCCCGATCCGCTCGTGCCCGTCACGTCGTCCGGCTCCCCTACATCCGCCGCGCGGCGATCTCGGCCAGCTCGCTGCGCTCGCCCTTCAGGAGCGTCACGGTGCCGAAGAGCGGCTCGCCCTTGAAACACTCCACGACGAACGTGAGGCCGTTGGACCTGGAATCGAGGTAGGGATGATCGATCTGGTGCGGGTCGCCGCAGAGGATGATCTTGGAGCCCTTGCCGGCGCGGGTGATGATCGTCTTGAGCTCCAGCGGCGTCAGGTTCTGAGCCTCGTCGACGACCACGAACTGGCGCGGGATCGACCGGCCGCGGATGTACGTCAGCGGCTCGAGCTCGACAATGCCGTCCTCGATGAGCTCCTGCAGTCTCTGCTCGCCACCCTCGTTCCCGCCCGAGGCCATGAAGAGATACTCGAGGTTGTCGGACACGGACTGCATGCGGGGCATCAGCTTCTCGTCCACGTCGCCGGGCAGGTACCCGATGTCCTTGCCCATCGGCATGATGGGCTTGGAGACGAGGAGGCGCCGGAAGAGCTCGTTGTTGACGACCTTCTCGAGGCCCGCGGCGAGCGCGAGGAGCGTCTTGCCGGTTCCGGCGATGCCGACGAGGGCGACGAGCGAGACGCGATCGTCCATGAGGAGCTCGAGCGTGTATCGCTGTTCCTTGTTGAGCGGATGCACGCCGAAGACGTCAGCGTCGTCGGGCAGGGTCAACCCCACGACGGCGCGCTCGGAGGCCACGTAGCGCCCCAGCGCCGTGTGATCGGGATTGGCCTCGTCCTGGAGGAGAAAGAACTGGTTGGGATAGGGCTCGACCGGGAACGGCCCCGCGTAGCGCTTCTCCTTGTAGTAGGCGTTGACCACGTCGCCGGGAACCGTGAGCACGCCCGCGCCCGTGTAGAGCTCCTCGATGTTCACGGTGCCGCGCTCGTAGTCCTCGCACGGGACCCCCACGGCGTCCGACTTGACGCGGAGATTGATGTCCTTGGTGATGAGCGTGACGGGACGCGGGTGCGAATTCTTCTTTTCGAGGAGCATCAGCTCGTGCGCGAGCCCGAGGATCTTGACGTCATTGCGGTGGATATCGAAGCCGGGCGGCAGGGACTTGCCGTCCTGGTACTTCAGCTCGATCCGGAGCACGCCGCCGCCGGGAAGCGCGACGCCGTTGGAGAGATGGCCGAGCTTACGAAGGTCGTCGAGGTCGCGGGTGACCTGGCGGGAGTTTCGTCCCACCTCGTCCTGGCGCTTCTTGAAGGTGTCGAGCTCCTCCAGGACGGTGACGGGGATGACCACCTCGTTGTGCTCGCCAAACTGGTGGATGCTGGCGGCGTCGTGCAGGAGAACGTTGGTATCGAGGACGAAGAGCTTCGAAACGGACATGGTCACCTCGCGTGTGATGTAGTGAGAGAATCATAGGCCCGCCCGTCCGCTACGGATACCCGAAATCACCGTGGTGAGGCGGGGGCTGGGGATTAGGAGAATCCGGCTTTGCCGGGTCGCCGTGGAGATTCACAAGCGATGGGGGGAGCCTGAGGGGGGAGCTCTTCGCGCGCCCCCCTCAGCGCGCGACACGGCTTTGCCGGGTCGCCGTGGGGATTAAACAAAAAACCCCCGGAGCCCGAAGGCCCCGGGGGGTTGAAAGCTGTGTGTCTTACCGGCGGCTGACCAGCGCGAAGCCAAGACCGGCCGCGGCGAGCATCATCATCCCGAAGGCATAGTAGCCCGAGACGAAGAGCCGACCGAAGACCGAGCCCATGAGCGTGTCGCGGACGCTGCGGAACGCAGGAAGGACACCCTGCAGACCCGTGCGGCCCGCCACCGTGGAGATGGCGCAGTCGTCGTCATCGGCCGAAGCGACCGAGGAACCGACGTTGACCGTGCCGAGCGTGAAGTCGCTGAAGTTCGTGACATACGAGACGACGCGCCCGTTGGTGGAGTCCGGCGTGGAGCTGGAGACATTCTCCCAGGCATTGGTAGCGCTGTTGCGGCGGAGCAGGCGGATGTTGGAAGCCTGGGCAGCCGAGAGGTTGCCAAAGTTGTAATCGACCACCACGAGGATGTTCTGGCCCGTGGGGAAGGTCGTGATGGGGTTGTTGTTGATGTCGAAGAGGTTGACGGAGAAAGCCGTGCCCGTGAGCCGCGTGTCGAAGCCGGAGGTATTGGTGTCGACGTTGGCGAGGCCGTCGGCCTTGACCGCGCCATCGTTAGCGATGTCGACGATCTCGATGCGACGAACCTGCGGCGTGGTCACGCCCGCGGTGACGGTAACAGCGCCCAGCGAGGTGCCAACCGGCGTGGCCTGAACCCAACCGCCCGTGGCCGCAATGGCCTGCGAGGTGACGCCACGTGCGAGGCGCGCGGTGCGAATGACGTATTTCGACCGGGAAGCGTCCCAGACGATGATGACGAACTTCGTGACGCCGGTCTCCAGGGCGACCACGGGGGAAATCCACGTGGTGTCGCCGGTAGTGCGCTGGCTCATGTTGGAATCGCCCGCGATCCTGCCCGAGGCATTGATCACGATGATGCGCACGGAGTCGCCAGCAGCAGCCAGTGAATCCCACGTGAGAACAACCTGAACGGAATCGGTCGTAGCAGACGCCGTCTCGCCATTCGTTCTCATCTCATTGCTGGCCGGGTAAATGGCGGAAGTCATCGAGTCACCGAAACGGAAGGTCGAGGAGTCCTCGGAGAAGAACGAGCCCGTGCGGAAGGTGTCCATGGCTGTGCCCGAGCCACCCGAGAGGGCGCCGGACCAGCTTCCGCTGGCGGCCGTCGCGCTGGAGAACGAGAGCGAGATGGTCGTGCGCGCCGTGTCGGACATCTGCACGTAGAACGTGCCGGCAGCAGAACTTACCGATCCAGAAAGCGGCTTCGGGGTGCCCTGCCCGGCCACAGCGGCGAGGCCATTGGTCGGCAGAACACCGTCCGTGACGCCGCTCATGAAGAGCCCGTTGCGGACAGCGCTGTCCGAGGCGTTCAGCGTGAAGAGGCCGACGCCCTGGTCCGTGTACGTGGTCGAGCTGGTCAGCGAGATCTGATGCAGACCGCTGGAGATACTCTCGGCGACCGTCGCGACCGCCGCCCCTACTGCAAAGACAACCATGGCTGCGGCAAAGGCCACGCCATACTTATTCCGAATCTTCATACTGCACACCTCACAAAATTTTTCCGCGCCATGAAGAGATGAACGTACCTCCCCAAGGTCGCACCCGAGGGTGCGCCCAGAGGACGCCACCCGGTCAACACACACAAGGGTCATAATCTCAAAGGACTACGCCTCCTGTCAACCCGGAAAAGAGCAAACAAACTGCACAAACTTTCACAGGTTGCAGGATTTAAGACGGATTTTCCGGTTCTGGGTTCCTCATCTGAGTGAAAGAACGTGAAAAAGGCCCGCGCAGCACAGGGACATTCTCCGTGCCTCGGTGCCCCTGTGGTTCCGTTCTTTGGATGACTGCTAGTTCAGCAGTGACTCCCTGAGGGCCTTCTCGAGATCGGCCTTCGAGGGATTCTCGATGCTGTTGGCGAAGGCGTGCGAGAGGGTCTCGTAGGCGTTGTAGCTGACGGGCTTTCCGAGACGGCGCATCTCGCCGTGAAGAGCCTCGGACTGCCGGATGGAGACCACCTGGTCCTGCCCGCCATGGAAGATCGCCACGCGGCCCTTGAACCGATCAAGATGGTAGATCGGCGAGATCATCCGGATCGTGTACTCCAGCTCCGCGTCGTCGGCACCGGCCGCCCGCCCGTCGCGCACCAACTGCTGGATACCACCGCTCCCCGGCTCGAACTGGCCATAGCGCAGGCCGCTCCGGAGCTCGTCAACCGAACCCATCATCTGAGCGTAGAAGAGCCCCAGGAACGCAAGCTCGCTATCCGCGGCCGCGGCGCGGGCGGCAATCCCGCCGCCCATCGAGTATCCCAGGAGCCCCAACTTCTCCGGACGAACCGCCGGATCCTTCCGGAGCGTCGCGAGCGCGTTCCAGACGTCGCGGACTTCGTTGCCGCGCTGGCCGCCGGACGGGCCCCAGCCGCGATAATCGGGAGCGAAGGCATAAATACCGATCTCAGCCAGCCACTTGATCGTATCGTCGGTATGGAGACCGGTGCGGTACGGCGAATCGGCCGGGTGACAGACCACCAGGGCAGGCGCGGGCGCCGTGGCCGGAACTCCCAGGAGCCCATAGACCGGGGTGGAATCCGAGAGGTAGACGGCGCGGTAGACCTTGGCGCCGTTGGCGCCCGTCGCCACCTGCTCGAGCCTCTCGATCTTCGACGAGACCGCGGGCGGGTTGATCGCGGCGGTCACCGCCATCTGCGGGATGCTCGGCGCGAACCGCCACGTCATCGCCCCTTGAGCCGCTATCGGCGCCGGCATGCGGCCGAATCCCTCCACGTCCCCCATCTCGAAGAGCGTGGCGTTGCGATTGTTGGCAATCCAGAGGATGAGCAGGAGAAGGTACAAGGCCGCGAGAGCGCCCAGGATCACCTTCTGGACCTGGGTCACCGGCGCGTTGGGCGGAGGAGGCAGAGACATGCGCGCGATGGTAATTCAGGGACGGTGAGAAGGAAAGAGGGAACGCTCACCGGGCCTATTCATGAATTGGCACCACGAAGACCACGGGGACCACGGAGCAAGGCAAAAGATGTTAATCCAGACGAAGAATGAAAATCGACTTCTTAACCTCGATTAGCCTGTGATGAAGAGATAGTTCTGAATCGCCCATACCTTGAATCCATGCCTTGCATTGGTCTTCTCCGTGGTCTCCGTGGTCTCCGTGTTGAAAACTTGCGAATAGATCAGCCTAGCTCCCCGAGATCTCGCGGTCCCATGCGTCGGCGACCGCGGACCGGATCGCCGTCAGGTCGGCCGGGTCGCAACCCTGCCGGGAGAGAAGAAGCGCGTGGCGTGCCCGATCAACCGCTGTCTCCTCGGGGCGCCAGGCACGGCCGAACGCAAACTGTGCGGACGCATCCCACGCTCGAAAGAAGCGGTGCGCGCGAAGAAGATGCGGCTCATCCCCGAAGACAACCTCCGGTTCCACCGACGAACCCCCGCTCCTGAGCATCCGCATGGCCGCGATGAGGTCGAGGTCGATGAAGCCGCCCGGTCCGCGCTTCATATCCTCCGGGCGCGATTCGTCGCCGAGCCTGCGGCGCATCGCGGCCATGGCCCGGACCTCCTCGACGCCGAACGGCCGCGTCCGCCACTTCTCCAAAATCCGCTCCACGCGGGATCGCGCATCGGCCGGACCGCTCAACACACGAGCCCGCGCCCAGGCCACGCGTTCCCAGGTCTCCGCCGTGCCCGTGACATACTCCTCGAACGCATCGACGTCTCCGACCAGCGGAGCGGTGCGCCCCATCGGCCTTAGGCGCGAATCGATCTTGAGCCCGAGCTTGGTCCAGGCGGCGATGCGGCGCTGAACGGCCTGCGTCACCCCGTCGTCCCCGGTGGCGGCGACGAAGACGAGATCGAGGTCGGACGTCAACCCGAGGTCCCCGGCGCCGAACCGTCCAAGCGCGATGACGACGAACTCGGAATCCGCGCCCACCAGGAGCTCCGCCAGGGCCGCGAGTTCTCGCCCCGTGCGCGTCGCGTCCGCCAGGCCCATCAGGAACCTTACGCCGATCCTCAGGTGCTCCTCGGCCTTGAGCATCAGGAGCGCCCGATCGCGGCTCGGCGCGTACTTCACCAGCTCCGTAACCCTCTCCCCCAGCGCGGCGACGTCGCGTCCGCCCGTGACTCCGCCCGGCGAGAGCAGGGCCTCGAGCGTGGAAGGGTCCCGGCAGATGAGATCCGAGAGCGGATCCGAGAGCGCGGCGATCGCGACCAGGAGCTCGGCCACGGCCGGGTACGCGGCCAGGATCTCGTAAAGCGACGACTTGGCGCCATAGCTCTCCACCATCCTGGCGAAACGCTTGAGGCCGCGATCCGGATCGGGAAGCTCAAGGAGCGCCGGGAGCCACGACGGGGTGCTCTGGATGAAGAGCCTCCGGATGGTAGCCGTCTGCGGATCGGCGATGCTGCCGCGCGACAGCCGCCGGAGCTCTCCGATCGCCTCCTCGCTCAGGGAGTCCCTCCAGGTCGGCGGCGCGATCGCGGATCGCGGCGTCCCCGGTACCCCGCCTTCCTGGTCTGGATCCTCCAGGAGCGTGATGATCTCCGTCTCGATCGCCGTGACCGAAACCTCCCGCGAGCGGGCGAAGCGCGACTCGTACAGCGCGCGCACGCCGTCGGTCACCGCCAGGTACTCCGTCCAGAACTCCGCCGCGGAGGCGTAATCCAGGCGCAGGGCGAGGTCGGCGACGTCGCCGTCATCCTCGGGGAGAACGTGGGTCTGTCGGCCATCGAGCATCTGGAGCCGGTGCTCGACGCGCCTGAGGAAGAGGTAGGCGGACCTCAGGCGATCGCGGTCCGCGGGGAGCAGGTAGCGATGCTCCACCAGCGCGTCGAGAGCGCGGAGGGTGGACGGTCCCCGCACGGCGGCGCAACGTCCGCCATTGGAGAGTTGCAGCAGCTGCGTGATGAACTCGATCTCGCGGATCCCTCCTCGCGAGAGCTTCACGTGGCGTCGACCGTGCTCCCGGGCCTGGGCCTCGATGCGCCCCTTGATGGCTTCCACCGCGTAGATCGCATCCCTGTCCAGGTAGCGGTGATAGATGAAGGGAGAGACGGCGTCGAGAAAGGCCTGGGCCAGCCCGGCGTCGCCGGCGACGCCGCGGGCCTTGATGAGCGCCTGGCGTTCCCACGTCGTCCCCTCGCCCTCGTAGTACCTCATCATGGCCTCGAGCGATCGCACCAGCGGCCCCGTCTTGCCCTCCGGGCGCAGGCGCAGGTCCACCTTCAGGCCGAAGGGGCCGTGCACGCGCGCCGAGAGCGTGTCGACGATCCGCTCCGTCAACCGCGCGTACCACTCCATGTGCGCGAGCGCCCCTCGCACGCCTCCCGTCGTCTCGCCGTCCTCCGCGTAGAAGCAGATCAGGTCGATGTCGGAACTGAAATTCAGCTCCGCCCCGCCCAGCTTGCCCATGCCAAGGACGCAGTAGCCCGTCTCGCCGGCGCCGAGTCCCGCGGGCGCCCCGAATCTCTCGACCAGTTCCCTCCACGCGACGGCCATCGCCGCCACCACGCACTCCTCGGACGCATGCGTCAGGAGCTCCATCGTCCGCTCGAACGGCACCAGCTCCAGGACGTCCACGACGAGCACGTGGAAGAGCGAGAGGGCGTAGTGTTCGCGGATGCCGGCGGCGCTCTCGAGCGAGGGCCGGTGCGTGGCGGGGTAATCGCCCTGGACGAGGATGTCCCAGGCCCGCTCGTGGGCGCGGAGCACATCGACGGCGAAGCGCGACGACTCCACCACGCGAACGAACCTGCGAAGAGATTCCTCGTCGACCAGGGGGAGCGGAGCGCCCGTGGCCATGAGCCGGTCAAGGGCGCCTCTCACGCGGGCCGGCGCGCGCGACTCGCGGATCAGCCGGTTGTACATGCCAGAATTCTTTCTTTCTGAAAAAAGCTCAACATGCCTCAGCAACCTGCCGTAAACCAAAGAAGCGCCGGCATCCCCGACGCTCGCCGGAAGCCTGATGGCCCCAGGAGTCCGGCACAACCCAATGCGGGAGGTGCCTCATGCGACAGGCACAGGTGAACGTGACGTTTCGCGACGAGGAACGGGCCAGCGGCAATATCGTGGGGGAAGGCGGCGAGTCGATCCGGTGGACGGCGGTGAAGAGCCGGACCGACGCCTGGTACATCGTCCTGCACGGACAACTCGAGACCGGGGACGCCGCGCTGCTTCGCACCCTCCTCCACTCCATCCAGGAACGCCTCACCCTCGCCCGCGCCGCTTAACCTAATCAAACTCCGGGTAACTACTCAGGTCGGTCACAAGTCGAGCGAGCTCGATGGGGGGAGTCCGCTGGCTTCGCCAACTCCCGGTGGGAGTTCGGCGGGGGGGGAGCTGTCTCGGGCGCCCCCCTCGGCGACTGGCCCGGCTTTGCCGGGACAGTCTTGAGTAGTAGCAGCTCCGGACGATCTCCGGGTATTCGAACGGCGGATACGCCGGGAGAGTATGCGGGCCAGGTTCAGGAGGAACACGACCTGGAAATCCGTGTCTGACGCGAAGAGCGCGAAGACCTTCTCCTTGCTGATCCGGAAGAGCTCGACCTCTTCGGAGGACGCGACCACGGTCGCGCTCCGGGGCTCGTGATCAAGCACCGACATCTCGCCGAAGAAGTCCCCCTCGTACTGGGAGTCCATCGTATCCTCGCCCGAGAGCGTGGCCATGACGCGTTGGTCGGGATGACGGATCGTGACACTGCCCTCCAGGATCACGTACAGGGCGTCGCCGGTCTCTCCCTCGGCGATGATCTGTTCCCCGCGACGATACCGTCGCGTGTCGCCGGACGCGATGAACCGGGCGAGCTGTTGCGGCGTCAGCGCCACGAGAAGGGGACTGTCGGCGAGCCTCTCCGGTGGAGGAGGAGGCTCCGCCCCGCGCTGGTCCGCCCCGCTCACCGCTTTCCCCGGACCGCCGTCAATTGCCCGTAGATCTCGTCGAGCCCGTAGAAGGCCCGGCGCTCGGCCGTCATCAGGTGGACCACGACGTCGCCGAGATCCACGAGCACCCAACCGCTCTCGCCCTGCCCCTCGATCGCGTGGCGAGGGAGGTGCTTGCTGCGGAGGCGCAACGTGTCGGCCATCGCCTCCACGTGACGGCCCGCCTCGCCGGACGCGAGAATCACCGTGTCGGCCACGATGGAACGGCCCGCCAGGTCGTAGCTCCGCAGGTCGACGGCCTTGAGATCCTCCAGCGCGGCCACGACCTCCTCGGCGAGGCGCCCGCGATCGAACGGCTTCACAGGCCCCGCGCGTCGTTGCCGAGCACGATCTCGACGTCGACCCCGGGCCGGGGAGCGCCCGCCTGGAAACGGCCGACGCCCAGGACGCCAATGACCTCGCGGATCACGGCCTCGTTGCCACCGGACAATTCTCCGCCCCGAACCTCGGTGCGCGCGTAACCGAACCGATCCGCATTCGCTGTCTCGCTAATCTCGAACCTCCCCGACGGAAACCGGGCGGCCGCTCGCGCCGCCAGACCCGGCCTACCTGTCCCGTTGAGGATACGGAGTCGCAACGGCCGTGTCATGCTCGGCGGGGCCGTGTTCTCCGCGCTCGCGTCCCCCGCGGCCGCCGGGGAACTCCCGGCGGGAGCCGCGGACACGCTACTGCCCCAATCGATGGTCACGTCCGTCGGACCCATGCCGCGCGCCGCCAGGAATAGGCCCGCCAGTCGCTGGGGATTGCGCTGGTCCTCGCCCAGCGCGTCGCCGGCGATGGCGGCCGAGAGGAGACGAGCGAGATCCACGCCCTGGACCTCCAGCTCGCCCACCCGCGCGGCCATCCCCATCACCACGGCCCTCAACGCGGCGGCCGGCGGGGAACCCGGGCGGCCGAGATAGCGGCGCACGCGATCCGCATCCAGCCGGCGCATGCCGGGATCGATGCGCACCGGCAGGCTCTCCTCGCTCTTGTACTCGATGGGGGCGGGAATGTTGATGAGCAGTCCGCCGACGGCGTCGACAATTCTCTCCAGGTCGGCATGCGTCACGGCCATGTCAAAGACGGTTCCGGCCCGCGGGCCTGCGGCCGCATCGAGTTCCCCCGACTCGGTCCCGCCTCGCAGCACGATCTTCATGCGCCCGCCCGCCACGTCGACGCGCGCGCGCGGGCCGTCGGCGACGATCAGGAGGAGACTGAAGTCGCCCGTGGGCGGTTCGACGCGCGACCCGGCGCAGGACCGGCTTACCCAGACCAGCGCGCCGATCAAGAGCACGACGATCCCGAGGCGCAGGGCAAGTCCCTGGCCGCCGGCGGGTGGGCGCGCCGCCGCGGTCGGTCGCCGCGGCTTGAGATCCCCGCCGACCCCGGTCACGCGGCCCGCCCCGCGCTCTCGACGAGCCCCAGCTCCATCGCGGCCGCGCTGAGCAGCGGGTGGGCTCCGCCCTCATGCCGCGACGAACGCTCCAACTTCCTGCGAACGACACGCGCGAGGGCCTCGCCACGATCCATCGGCACGTCGGCGACGGAGGCCCAGAGCTTGCCGACCTGGTCGGCCACGGTGACGGCGATCTCGACCCCTCCCATGCCCGAGCGGCCCGTGGTGTGATAGCGGACCGCGTCCACGACCGCGCGTCGCCGCGCATCGGGCTCCCGGGGGCCGGTCGCCTCCAGACGGCGCGCGGCCAGGCGGCCATGCAGGAGGAGCGGAAACGCGTGGTCGCGATCATCGACGCGCTCTCCCGCCTCCTGCGCGATCTCCAGTAAGTCCCCGGGCGCCGTCCCCCGGTAGATGTCGTGGTAGCGACAGGCCTTCTCCACGTCCTCCTCCGCCAGGGACCAGCGGCGCGCCAGGGCGATGCCCGCGGCCGTCACGGTCGCCACGTGAGCGAGAAGCGGCGCGGGGAGCACGGGCAGGTAGAGCATCGACGATTCGACCCGGGCCGCGACACGCGCGGGAAGATCGGGTTGCACAGCGAGCGCCCGCGCGAGCCTATGGCGCAGGTCCGAGGACGAGATCGGGAGATCGTCGCCGGGAACCGCCTCCACGTGAAATCCACCCGGCGCATGCACGGCGAATCCCGGACGTCCATGAACGGCAAAGACGGCCAACTTCGCGAGCTCGCCGGCCTCGCGCCACCGCGGCAGATCCCCGAGCGCGTCGGCGCCCAGGAGAAAGACGAACGCGTCGCCGGGATACAGCCCTCGCAGTTCGCGCAAGGTATCGATCGTGTAGGACAGGCCGCCACGACGGAGCTCGATCTCCGAGACCTCGAGCCAGGGCTCCGCCGCGTCCGCCACGAGTTCGCGAACCATCGCCAGACGATCGGCGGCCGAGGCGCGACCCACCGTCTCGGTCTTCCACGGCGACTGGGAAGCGGGGATGACCAGCACGCGATCCAGTTTCAGCGCGGCCTGAGCGCGTCGCGCCACCTCCAGGTGGCCGCGGTGAGGGGGATCAAACGAGCCCCCGAGAATGCCGATCCGGCCCATCGCGGATGGGGACCTCATCTCCCCGCCTCGGCCCGACTCAAGCGAACGCCTCGCCCCGCGCTTCCCGGTCCAGGGACGCGGCGCCTGGATTCAAACCCGCACCTGGCCCCGGCCACGCACGATGTACTTCGTCGTCGTCAGTTCCTCGGGCCCCATCGGACCGCGCGCGTGGAGCTTCTGCGTGGAGATGCCGATCTCGGCGCCGAGCCCGAACTCGCCGCCGTCGGTGAACCGCGTGGATGCATTGACATAGACGGCGGCCGAATCGACACCGGCCGTGAACGCCTCCGCGGCCGCCACGTTCTCGGTCAGGATCGTATCGGCCAGGTGCGAGCCGTAGGTCTCGATGTGATCGATGGCCTCCTCGACGGAACCAACGACGCGGACCGCGAGGATCTTCGCCAGGTACTCGGCCCGCCAGTCGTCCTCGGTGGCGGCCTTGATCCCCGGGAGGATCGCCTGCGTCTCCGGGCACCCCCGCAGTTCGACTCCCGCCAGCCTCGCCGCGAGCCTCGGCAGGGCCGTTCCGGCGATCGCGCGGTGCACGAGCAAGGTCTCGAGGGCGTTGCAGACGCCGGGCCGCGAGCATTTCCCGTTGAAGACCACGGCCTCGGCGATCGCCAGGTCCGCGGCAGCGTCCACGTACGCGTGGCAAATGCCGGCGCCGTGGTAGATGACCGGGATCCGCGACTTCTCGACGACCATGCGAATGAGCCCCTCGCCGCCGCGCGGGATCACGACGTCGATCTCGCCCTCGCGCGTCATCAGCTGCTCCACGAACGCGCGGTCCGTGGTCTCCACGAACTGCACGGCGTCGGCGGGGAGACCGCTGGCCTCGAGGCCCTGGCGGAGAATCTTCGCGATCGCGCTGTTGGACGAGAACGCCTCCTTGCCGCCGCGGAGGATGACGGCGTTCCCGGACTTCAATGTCAGGGACGCGGCGTCCGCGGTCACGTTCGGCCGCGACTCGTAGATGACGAGGACGACGCCGATCGGAACGCGGACCTTCTCGATGCGTAGTCCATTCGGCCTCGTCCACCCGGTCACGATCGCTCCGACCGGATCCGTCAGCGCGGCCACGACGCGTATCCCCTCGGCCATCGCCGCGATCCGGGACGGCGTCAACGTCAACCGGTCTCGGAACGCCTCCGTGATGCCCTCCGCCCTGTCCAGGTCCAGGGCATTGGCCGCCAACAGCGCGGCCTCTGCGGCGACGAGGTCGTCGGCCATGCGGTGGAGCGCATCGATGCGCGCCTGTCCCGGGGTTCGTGCCAGCTGCCTCGCGGCGGCGCGAGCGCGGGACGTCAGGACTTGGGGTGTCGTTAACATGTCCCGGATTCTATCCCGAACTCGCCGGAGATTTAACCCCCATGACTTCCCGGTGCGCCTGCCCGGGGGAGCCGGGAGAGCCGGCGCGCCAGGTCGCGGCGCCAGGCAGCGGCGAGCCTCGGGAGAGCGGCCAGGGCGGCCAGGTCCTCCCTCGTCGCGGCGGCGTCGTGAAACACCCGCGAGGCGCGAGCCACCGTCCACTCGGCGTGACAACGATCCACCCGCTCGAGACGATCACCAATCCTCAGCGTGCCCTGGTGAACGACGCGGAGGTACCAACCGGTTCTTCCCGAGGCGAGCGTGAGGCGTGGCAATCCTGGCAGCGCCCAGCGCGCTCCGAGCTTCCAGCAGGGCTGGCGGGGCTGGGACACCTCGACGACGGCTTCGCCCGACGCGAAGCGGTCGCCAATGCAGACGGTCGTCTCGTCCTGGCCCTCGACGACAAGATTCTCGCCCCATCCGCCGGGCCCGAGGTCTTCCCTCTCAAGCTCCTGCCGCCACGCGGGGTAATGATGGGCCGCGTAGGCGAGCACGGCCTTGTCGACGCCACCGTGATTTTCGCGGTCGACCTGGAGATTGCCTCGCGGTCCACCGCTCTCCAGAACGAGCGTCGAAACAGGATCGCGAATAAAGCTCGATGACCAGGGCTCGCGCGCCCCCGGGCCCGCCGGCATCAGGCGCGGCACGCCGAGGAAGAGCGCGGCCACGGACGGGTTGGAAGCCGCACGGACAGTCATGCAGAAGCGAAGGGCTAGCCCACCACGAGATCGTTGCGGTGGATGACCTCGTCGCCGCGCGTGAAACCCAGCGTCTCCTTGATGCTCTCGCTCTTGAGGCCCTTGATCCGGCCGAGCTCGCGCGAGCCGTACGCCGTGAGCCCCTGGCCGACGGGGGCGCCGGCTTCGTCGACGACGGAGACCGCCGTTCCCGGGCTGAAGCTGCCCTCCACCGCCTTGACCCCTCGCGGAAGAAGACTCCCGCCCTTGCGGCGCAAGGCCTCGGCGGCACCCGCGTCCACGACGACGCGGCCGCGCGGGGCGAGATGATCGGCGATCCAGCGCTTGCGGGCGACCAACTGGCGGCCGCCGGGCAGGAACGTCGTGCCGAGATCGTCCCCTGCCAGGATCCGCGCGACCGTCTCCCGGTCGCGGCCGGATGCGATCACGGTGACGCGGCCCGCGCGCGCCATCCGCTCCGCGGTCTGTATCTTCGTCACCATGCCGCCCGTCGAGGTCGCGGTTCCAGCGCCGCCGGCGAGGGCGTAGATGTCCTGGTTGACGGCCGTGACCACGGGAATGCGCTTGTTGCCGGCGCCGCGATCGTAGAGCCCGTTGACATCGGTGAGGAGGACGAGCAGGTCGGCCTCGACGAGATCGGCGACGAGTCCCGAGAGCGAATCGTTGTCGCCGAACTTGAGCTCATCGTCGGCCACCGCGTCGTTCTCATTCACGATCGGAACGACACCGCGCGCCAGGAGCAGGTCCATCACGCGACGCACGTTCTGGTGTCGATGCCGATCCGCGATGTCGGCGCGGGTGATGAGCACCTGCGCGACCGTGACCTCGTGCCGCGCAAAGACGCGCTCGTAGGCGTGCATCAGGAGCGACTGGCCGGTGGCGGCGCAGGCCTGCTTGGCGGTGATATCCCGGGGCCGCGAGGCGTATCCAAGCCGGCCCATCCCCGCGCCGACGGCGCCCGAGGTCACCAGCACGGTCTCCGCCCCCGACGCTCGCGACGCCATCACGTTCGCGGCGACGATCTCCAGGGAGGCCTCGTCGAGCCGGAACCGTGCATCGGAGACGAGGCTGGTGCCGACCTTGAGGACGAGCCGATGCACGGCGCGACCGGGCCCCTGGGCGGTTTTCGGCGTGGAAGCGTTCACGTGCGTCATCGTAGCCCGGCCCGCCACGCGGTCAATGGGGGTCGATGGGTTCCTTGGGCGCGTCATCTGTGGGCACGCCCTCCTTGGGCACGCCCTCCTTGGGCGCACCCTCCTTGGGCGCACCCTCTGCGGGCGCATCCCCTTCGGGCAGCGGCGCTGGCGCTGGCGCATCATCGCCGTCCTCGTCGAGAAACTCGAAGACGCGGTCGCCGATGACAACCGTGTCGCGATTCTTGACGCCCAGCGCCTTCATCTCGTCGGCTACGCCCCAGCGGACCAGGGACTGCCAGAACCGCCGCCACGACATGAAGTCGTCGGGCGCGCGCCGATCGAGGTAGCGCTGGACGGCGTCGCCCTCCAGGATGAAGTGGTCTCCGTCCCGGCGCACCGTGACGGGAAGCTCCTCTTCCATGCGAATCTCGCTGCGAAGCGGCGGGATCGGGGGGATCTCGGCCAGGAGCTTTCCAATGGTGATGCAGAGCTCGTCGAGCCCGACTCCCGAATGAGCAGAGATGCCGATCGCGTCGGGAATGGGCCACGGGTCCGGAAGACCGGCGTCGAGCTTGGTAAGCGCGACCACGGCCTTCTTCTCGGAGAGCCCGCGCCCGTAGGCTTCCAGTTCCTCGCGGATGACGGCGTAGTCGTCGGCCGCCGTCGGCGACGCCGCGTCCACGAGATGCAGGATGATCCGCGTCCGCTCGACGTGGCGCAGGAACGTCAACCCCAGCCCGCGGCCGGCGTGCGCGCCACGAATGAGCCCCGGGAGATCGGCAACCGTGAAGGTGGCGCCGGATCGCTCCACCAGGCCCAGCATCGGCTCCAGCGTCGTGAACGGGTAGTCCGCGATCTTGGGACGGGCGGCGGAGAGCCGCGAAAGGAGCGTCGACTTGCCCGCGTTCGGGAGCCCGACCAGGCCGACGTCGGCCATCAGTCGAACTTCCAGGCGGGCGTCGACCTTCTTGCCGCGCTCGCCCAGCTCGCGGAACTTCGGCGACCGATTGATGGGACCGGCATAGGCCTTGTTGCCCCGCCCTCCCCTGCCGCCCGCAGCGACCACGTGCCGCTCGCCGTGCCGATGCATGTCGGCGATGACGCTGTTGTCCGTGGCGCGACGGATCACGGTTCCGACGGGAACCTTGACCACGAGATCGCGGCCGGCCTTCCCGGACCGATTGGCTCTCGCCCCGTTGGCGCCGGGCCAGGCCTTCATCAGCTTGCGGCCGCGTAGAGTCAGGAGGGAATTGAGGCACCGGTCGGCCTCGACGATCACGTCGCCGCCCTTGCCGCCGTTGCCACCGTCGGGCCCGCCCCACTCCACGCACTTCTCCTGGCGGAACGAGACGACGCCGTCACCGCCTCGACCGGCTTGGAATGTCAGGACCAGTTCGTCGACCCACATGGCCCGAGGTTATCCCTTCACGGGCGGCGCGTCAGCCGCCGTCGGCGGCCCGGGCGGATCCGGCGACGCGACATCCCCGTGCCGCGGCCGCGATCGGGATCGAGCGACGCCGACCAGGGAGCGAACGCCCAGCACGAGGGTGACCGGCCCGATGACAAAGGTCACGACGCCGGGAAGGATGAGGCCGTGAAGAGCCATGAGCCTCCCCGTGTGCATGGCCATGGCCATCATCAGGCCGCTCCAGGGCACGAAGATCACTAACGCGGCCAGCCAGCGACGCGCCCGCCAGGGAAACTCCCAGGGCCTGACGATGAGCGTCAACGCGAAGACCTCGAGCACCACGAGCATCGCCATGCGCGCGCGCACCACGTCCTCCTCGCCGGCGCTCGCGACGCGGCCACTGCGGTGCAAGGCATAGCTGTTCCCCAGGGGCTCGGGACACCGAAGGACCGCCACGGCCAGCCCGAGGGCCAGGAGAAAGGGGGCGAGAAGAAGGAGAAACCGCAGGAGGAGCTGGGCGATCGCGCCCACCGAGGAGGAAGGGCGACCCGGGGAGGAGGTGCCGGGAGAGGGTGAAGGGCCCGGCGCCGTCACAAGCGCGCTCCCAATTGAAAACGGGGCCCCCCGACTCCGGGGAGCCCCGTTCTGGGCAGCGTCGTCTTCAGTCCGCGGGCTGGATCGAGGCGACGTTGCGACCGCCGCGACGCTCGTGGACCACGGTGCCGGCCTTCAGCGCGAAGAGCGTATGGTCCTTGCCCACGCCGACGTTGAGCCCGGGGTGCAGGACGGTACCACGCTGGCGGATCAGGATCGCGCCCGCCGTGACCTTCTCGCCATGAAAGGCCTTGAAGCCAAGCCTCTGCGAGTTCGAGTCGCGGCCGTTCTTGGACGAGCCGACGCCTTTCTTGTGAGCCATTTCAACTACCTCCGCGCGTATTCTATCCAGGCCCGCCGGCCGCGAAAAGCCCGAAGCGTCGAGCGCCCCGGGATCCTATTCCGTCACTACCTCAACCGCGCCCGGATGCCGCGCCGCCACCTCGCGGAGCGACCCACCCAGGGTGGCCAGGATCGCCGCGGCTGGTTCCGTCAGCGGCAACGGCCAATGCGCCGCCAGCCGCCCGTGATCCCAGCTCTCCACCGTCACCGCCACACCGAGGACCTCCGCCAGCCCGTACACCAGGGCCTGCGAGAGAGCCGAAACAGCCGCACAGACCACGTCGTGGCCAGGCGAGCCGCACAAGGCGTGCCCGGACACCTCCAACCGATCGCGCGCCATGACGACGCGGATCATCTCAGATCGTGATGCTGTCGATGCGGAGCTTGGTGATGTCTTGCCGGTGCCCACGCCTGCGACGGTAGTTCTTCGTCTTCTTGAACTTGAAGACGAGGATCTTCTTCGCGCGGTCGTGGCCCATGATGGTGGCCTCGACGGCGGCGCCGGCGACTACGGGGCTTCCGATGGAGACAGCGGCGTCCTTCTGGACGAGCAGGGGGCGGCCGAACGGGACCTTCGCCCCGACTTCGCCTTCCACGTGATCCACCGTCAGCACATCGCCGACTTCCACGCGGAACTGGCGTCCGCCATGCTCGACGACGGCGTAGAGGACCGATTTCTGGACTGTCTCTTCGCTCATAAGGCGGCGACTATAGCCGCGCCCCGCGTTCGTTTCAACTGGTATTTTGAGTTCGTGCGTTCCCAGGAACGCGCGGCGTCGATTCGCCGCGGTGCCGCGAACGGGCGCCGCGGCGCCTCACCCCTTCTGCGCGCGGGCCCAGCTATCCTTGAGCGATACCGTCCGGTTGAAGACGGGGCGATCGGGACGCGAGTCCGGGTCACAACAGAAGTAGGCCTGCCTCAGGAACTGCCAGCGGCTACCGGGTTCCGCCGACGCCAGCGCGGGCTCGACCCATCCCCTGAGCACCGTCAGGGATTCGGGATTGAGGAACGGCCGGAAGTCGTCGGCCGCGTCCGGGTCCGGCCGCGTGAAGAGGTGATCATACAACCGGAACTCGGCCGCCACACCGTGGCGCCCGCTCACCCAGTGGAGCGTGCCCTGGATCTTCTTCCCCGCCGGCGCCTCGCCTCCGCGCGTCGTCGGATCATACGAACAACGGAGCTCGATCACGTTCCCGTCCGCATCCTTGACGACCTCGTCGCACCTGATGATATACGCGTGCTTGAGCCGGACCTCGGCGCCCGGCGCCAGGCGGAACCACTTCTTCGCCGGCACTTCCATGAAGTCGGATCGCTCGATCCAGAGCTCGCGGCAGAAGGGGATCTCCCGCGCACCTTGCGACGCATCCTCGGGAAGGTTCTCCGCCGTGAACGTCTCCACCTGGTCCCCGGGATAGTTCGTGAGGACGAGCTTCAGGGGTTCGAGGACGGCCATCGCGCGCGGGGCCCGCGCGTTCAGGTCCTCGCGGAGGCAATGCTCGAGAAGCTGGATATCGACGACGCTGTCGCGCTTCGCGACGCCGATCCGCTCGCAGAAGTTCCGGATCGCCTCCGGCGTGTAGCCGCGGCGCCTCAGGCCCCGGAGCGTCGGCAGGCGCGGATCGTCCCAGCCATTCACCAGTCCTTCCTTCACGAGCGCGAGGAGCTTGCGCTTGCTCATCATCGTGAAGGTGATGTTGAGGCGCGCAAACTCGATCTGGCGAGGGTGATGAAGGCCGAGCTCCTGGAGGAACCAGTCGTAAAGCGGGCGATGGATCTCGAACTCGAGCGAGCAGAGCGAGTGCGTGACGCCCTCGAAGGAGTCCTCCAGGCCGTGAGCCCAGTCGTAGGTGGGATAGACGCACCAGCGGTCGCCGGCGTGAGGATGCGGCACGTGGAGGATGCGGTACATCACCGGATCGCGCATCACGAGGTTGGGATGACCCATGTCGATCTTTGCCCGGAGCGTCCGCGCGCCGTCGGGGAACTCGCCCGCGCACATGCGCCTGAACAGGTCGAGATTCTCGTCGATGGATCGGTCACGCCAGG
>CAZJQD010000008.1:0-90711 GCA_964548165.1 uncultured bacterium | reverse complement strand
CTCGAGGTAGCTGACGTAGGCGCCTTCCTCGGCGACGATGAGCGTGCGCTCGAACTGGCCGGTCTCGGAGGCGTTGATCCGGAAGTAGGTCGAGAGTTCCATGGGACAACGCACGCCCTTGGGGATGTAGACAAAGGAGCCGTCGGAGAAGACGGCAGAGTTCAGGGCGGAGAAGAAGTTGTCACCCACGGGAACGACGGACCCGAGGTACTTCTTCACGAGGTCGGGGTGGTTGTGAACGGCCTCCGAGAAGGAACAGAAGATCACGCCCTTCTTGTTGAGCTCCTCCTTGAAGGAGGTGGCAACCGAGATCGAATCGAAGACGGCGTCGACGGCGACCGGGTCGACACCGGCGAGCCGGCGCTGCTCGTTCAGCGAGATGCCCAGCTTGTTGTAGGTCTCGAGGATCTCCTTGGGGACATCGTCGAGCGACTCGTACTTCGTCTTCTTGCCGGGAGAGGAGAAGTAGCTGATGTCCTGGTAGTCGATGGGGGGATACGTGACGTTCGGCCAGTGAGGCTCGGTCATGGTCGTCCACTTGCGGTAGGCCTTCAAGCGCCAGTCGAGGAGCCACTCGGGCTCGCTCTTCTTGGCGGAAATGACGCGGATCACGTCCTCGTTGAGGCCCTTGGGGATCGTGACGGACTCGACGTCCGTGGTGAACCCCCACTTGTAGTCCTTGAGAACCAGGTCCTCGACGTTCTCCGTCGGCGTTTCCATTGACGTGCCTCCTCCATAGCGTGCGGGCACCCTTGAGCGTGCTCCGGCAGGCAGGTGGGAAATAGTACGTTTTCCGGTCCTATATACAAGAAGAATATAGCAGAAAAAAGGTACTATATACCAAACTCCCTGCCAAATCAGTGGGGGGGACGCATATAGTGGCGCCATGGCAAGGGTGGCGGTGGTGGTCATGCCCGGCATGGCCGAGGACGGGCCGGCGCTCGGCCCCCATCTCCTCCAGGGCGCTCTGCGCGAGCGCGGACATGCCTGCGATGTCCTCTACTTGAACCTTCCCTTTGCTCGTTCCCTTGGTCTCCCCTTCTACCGCGCCCTGGACCGACTCTCGTCCCTCCTTCCGCTCGAGTGGTGCTTCGCTCCCTCCCTCTTCCCCCAGGGACTGCCACCCGCCGAGGAGTATGCAGCCCGCGTCCTCCGGCGCCCGGAGCTCGACCTCGACCGCCTGCTCGCGGCGCGCCGGGCCGCGTCCGACTTCATCCTTCACGCGGTCACCTCCGTGCCCTGGCAGACCTACGACGTCGTCGGCTTCTCTTCCTCCTTCCAGCAGAACACGGCCTCGCTCGCGCTGGCCGCGCGTCTGAAGGAGGCTCATCCGGGTCTGCCGATCGCCCTCGGTGGAGCCAACGCGGAGGAGGAGATGGGGCGGACCATTGCCCGGCTATTCCCACGGGTCGATGCCGTCTTCTCCGGCGAGGCCGATCGGACGTTTCCGGCCTGGATCGACGCGCTGGCCGCAAGCGACGCCGGCCGCATGCCGAAGGTTCCCGACCCCGAACCCGTCACGGACATGGATGGCCTGCCCATCCCCGACTTCGCCGACTACTACGACGCGCTCGCGCGATCGCGACTCGACCTCGCCCCATCCTCCACACACTTGCGACTGGAGTTGAGCCGGGGATGCTGGTGGGGGGAACGCGCACACTGCACGTTCTGCGGCCTCAACGGCGCCACGATGTCCTGGCGCCGCAAGTCGACGGATCGCTTCCTCGCGGAACTGGACACCATGAAACGCTGGCCTACCCGCTCCGTCCTCCTCACCGACAACATCCTCGACGCGCGCGCCGCCGAAGAATTTCTGCCGCGGCTGGCCGAGGCGAAGACCGGGTTCCGGTTCTTCGCGGAGATCAAGGCTCCGCTCCCTGCCGCGACGGCCACGCTCCTGGCCGAGGCCGGCGTGCGTCGCATCCAGCCGGGCCTGGAATCGCTGGCGACCCCGAGCCTCGGCCGGATGAGAAAGGGAACGCGGGCCGTCGAGAATGTCGCCGTTCTCATCCATGCGCTCCGGACCGGCATCGCCGCCACGTGGAACCTGCTCGTCGGCTTTCCGCGCGAGACCGCGGAGGATCTCGACACCATGACCGCGCTCATCCCCCTGCTCCATCACCTGCCACCGCCCCTGGGCCTTTACCCCGTGGAGATCCACCGGTTTGCTCCCCTCCACGCCGACCGCGAACGACTCGGCGTTGGCCCCATTCGTCCCGCACCCGCCTACGAGCACGCCTACGCCTTGTCGGCCGAGGAGCGGGAGGGTCTCGCTTACGTCTTCGAGCGGACCACCGACGACTGGCCTGACGCCTACGTCGCGGCGGCGGCGCGCCTGGCGGACGCCGTGGACGCGTGGAGGCTGCGTGCGTGCTCCGGGCATTCCCAGCTCTTCTACCTCGATGACGGCCGGACCCTGCATGGGCTGGATACGCGAGCCTGCGCTCGTGAACGGCGATGGACCGCCGACGGCGGCCAGCGCGCACTCCTCCTGTCCTGCCAGGAACCCCGGCGCCTGCCCGTGGACAGCCACGCTCTCGCCGCGCTGAAGGCTCGCCGCCTCATGATCGAGCTCGACGGCCACGCGCTTGCCCTGCCGATCGCCTCGGATGTGACGATCGAGGGCGGGGAGACGGATAACGCCCTGGCCATCGCCGAGCAGCTCCACGCCGGCCGCCTCAAGCAACTCGTCGCCGAGGCCGGCGGCGGCGCATAGGTTTGCTGTCCGTGCATGGGCGCCTTCATCGCGATGACCTCCGGGCTCATTCCGACGGACCGCGCCCTTGCCAGTCGCCGGGGGGTCATGCCATGCTTGGTCCCATGCTCAAGTCCGTCGATCTCTCGAAGGAAACGCCCAAGGATGAGTTCAAGCGCGTCTACCCGGAGCTGGAAACGCGTCTGAGGCGCCTGCAATACGCCTGTCGCGAAGCGAAGGTCCCCGTGATCGTAGTGCTGGAGGGCTGGGACGCCGCCGGCAAGGGCACCATGATCAGCTCGATCCTCGAGCGGCTCGATCCGCGCGGCTACAAGGTCCACGCCACGCACGGGCCCACGCTGGAGGAGCGCCTCCGCCCCTTCCTCTGGCGCTTCTGGCTCAAGCTCCCGAACGACGGCGACTGGGCCATCTTCGATCGCTCATGGTACGGCCGCGTCTTCGTCGAGCGCTTCGAGAAGTTCATCCCGAGGAAGGACTGGATGCGATCCTTCGAGGAGATCAACCAGTTCGAACGGACGCTCGTGGAGAACGGCACCGTCCTCGTGAAGCTCTTCCTGCACATCTCGAAGAAGGAGCAGAAGAAGCGCCTCCAGGCCCTATCCAGGGACCGCTACCAGCGCTGGAAGGTCGAGAAGAAGGATCTCCGGAACCACAAGCACTACCGCGAGTGGACGAAGATCTACGACGACGCGTTCGCCAGGACGTCGACGCCTCACGCGCCGTGGACGATCCTCGAGGCCGAGGACCGCAGATTCGCGACCGTGAAGACCGTCGAGACGATCCTCGCGGCCGTCGAATCAAGGCTCAAGTCCCTTAAGACCGCCGCGCCGGCGCCCGCCCTGCCGCGCCTCCGGACCAATCCCCGGCTGATCCTCGAGCGCGTCGACCTCTCCCGGAAGCTCGACCCCAAGGACTACAAGGTCCAGCTCGCCAAATACCAGGCGCGGTTCCGCGAGCTGACGCAGAAGCTCTATACCCGCCGCATCCCGTGCGTCCTGGCGTTCGAGGGCTGGGACGCCTCGGGCAAGGGCGGCTCGATCAAGCGTCTCGTCGCGCCGCTCGACCCCAGGGCCTACGACGTGATCCCGATCTCGGTTCCGCGCGGCGAGGAGTTCACGCATCACTACCTCTGGCGCTTCTGGCGCCACTTTCCCAAGGCCGGGCACATTGCCGTCTTCGACCGGACGTGGTACGGGCGGATCTTCATCGAGCGCGTCGACAAGCTGACGGGAGACGCCTGGAAGAGAGGCTATCGCGAGATCCGCGAGATGGAGGAGCAGATGATCTCGTACGGCACCGTGCTCTGTAAATTCTGGATCCACATCTCGAAGCAGGAGCAGTTGCGGCGCTTCAAGGAGCGGGAGCAGATCGACCACAAGCGCTTCAAGATCACTCCCGACGACTGGCACAACCGCTCGAAGTGGAACGAGTACATCAGCGTGATCGGCGAGGGCTTCCTCCGGACCTCCACGCCGGCCGCGCCCTGGACGATCGTCGAGGGCAACGACAAGAAGTGGGCGCGCGTCAAGGTCCTCAGGACGGTCTGCGAAGCAATCGAGAAGAGGCTGAGGCGAGCCTGACTCAGGCGGCCTCGTAGAGGATCGAACGAGCCCGGAAACCGACGGGTTTCAAGACGCCCATCCGGCGCAGGCAGTAGGCAGCCTTCTGGGCCAGCCACCGGGGACGACGCATCGCATCGGCCAGGTCAGCGGTCGTGAAGGAACCGGACGGAGCGGCCGCGAGTCGGCGATAATCCTCGGGGCTATTGAGAACAATGCGGTCGCCGACGGCGACCAGGCGCCGGTCGATGCGGTGCTGGCGGAGCCGACCCCGACGCACTTTTCCATCGCGCCTCACCTCGTCGACATCGACAAGAACCACTTCGAGCGCGAGGCCCGCGCATCCGCAGATCTCCGGGATGCTGACGAGTTCGGCGAAGACATCCTCGATCGCGCCCCGCTTGGGCGATCGGCGGGCGCGCACCACCTCGCCGTGCTTGTCGATCACGGTCACGGTCGTCACGCGCGGTATCGGGTAGACCACGCGGACGGGGCCGGCGGACAGGAGGACGGGGAGTTTCAGGCGCAGCGCGCCGAAGTTGCCGGTCTGGATCTCGATCATGAGCCCGGGACCGGGCAGGGCAAGCGGATCGCCGTGCGGAAGCCTCGATGAAGCGTCCTCGTCGTTGGTCGGGCGCACGATGTCCACGACGTATCCCGCCACCGGGACCTCCACGAGGTCGCCGGGCCGCGTGTACAGCCTCTTGAGCGCGGCGTGCAGGGATTTTTCGCGCAGGGTGCCGATGAGCGGGTGGTCCACCTTCTTCCTATCGGCGTCGACGCGCCGGGGCCTGACCACGGAATCCCGGCAGAAGGCCTAGTCCGATTGATTCATGAATTCGCACCACAGAGAACACAGAGAACGCAATGGAAGACAAAAGAGAAGAATGCTGACCAACAAACAGCACCTTTCCTTCTACCACGGTCTGTTGCTGATACAGCGAGGGATTGAATCGGCATTATCTTGAATCTTTGCCCCCGCATTGGCTTTCTCCGTGTTCTCTGTGATCTCTGTGGTGAAAATGTGCGAATGATTGGGGTTAGTCCGGGTGGAGCCTGAGGAGCTCGATGGCGTCGCCGGTCAACACGACGAGAAGGTCATCACGCACGGCCAGGCCCGCAATGACGCCCATGGGGCCGGATCGAAAGACGGCGTCCTCGCCGTCATAGAGCACGACGCGGTCACCGCCGGGGGACGCGGCGGAGACGACCTCGTCGAAGGGAATGGTCTCGACGGTGGCCACGAGCGGCCGACGGCGGCCCAGGGAGACGCGGCGGCTCGCGGCCACGTTCAGGTTCTCTCGGGAGACAACGGCTTCTCCTTCCTTGAGCGTGTAGAGATCCCCGTCAATGCGGACGACAACAGACCCGTCGCGGCGCACCGCGGCCCCGCTCGCCGCCGGGCGCACGCCGCTCCATCGTCCCACCAGTTCCAGACGGCCGGCGCGCCGCCCGGAAGCCGTCCAGACCAGGGAAGGCACCGGGCGCACGGGCGACGACGTGACCCCGGCCGGGTTGCCCGTCCGCGCATCGAAGACACGGACCTCGACGTTGTCCTGGGGACTGCCCTCCACGTAGACAGGAACGAGCACGAGGTCGGCGCCGTGCCGCATCGCCTGCAGGCGGATCTCGGACGGGCCCGGCACGCCCTGGCGCCGCCTTTCCGGCGAGTCGATGATCACGCCCACGCGCCCGCCGGCCGTTCCTCCGGGAACTGCTCCCTCGCGCAAGGCCTCCCGAAAGTGGCTGTCAAAGCTCGACGCCACGAGCCGAGGCGCCTGGATGATGTTGTAGACGAGAATCCTCAGGCCCGAGACATCACCGGAAGGCGCCAGGCTCGAGGAAGCGGCCCTCGGCGAGACTTCCTGCCCCTGGAAAAGGAGGGCGCCCTGGGGCGCGGCGCCATTCACTCCCGGGTCACCGACCACGGTCACCAGGTCCCCTTCCCGGACGTCCGACCCCGGCGAGAGCGTGATGGCCACGTGTTGGGGCCGGACGCGGAAGAGCGCGCCCTCGGCGACCGGTTGACGCTGGCCCGACCGTTCACGCCAGAAGCGCACCCGCAGGCCACGCTCGACGGCGGCGTCGGGCCAACCGCGAGACGGTGAGGCAAACGCCACATCCCCGGCCACGAAGAAGACGCGGATCGCCGGGATGCCGGTCAGCGACTGGGCCTTCGCCGGCATGAGCGCCGTCGAACCCAGGAGCAGAAGGACCGCGCCCGCGAGGAAACCTGCACGCGGCGCGCTCAAGGGGCGCCGAGAAACTGTCGATAGTGAGACTAGTAGCCCGAAAAGGAGGCGCCGCAACATGACCACAGCGCTCGAGGAATTCCTCGCCCACATCAACCGCCGGATCAGCATCCTGGAGGCCGAACTGGAACGGCTCCAGCAGGTGAAGAGCGGCATCGTCGACAATCGCGGCGCGGCAACGGCCGCGGCCAAGGCCACGAAGAGCGATCGCAAGGCGGCCTGACGCCGATCACGGCGTAGCGCTCCGCGCGGCATGACATCCCCGCTGGCCCCGTCGGAGCCGAACCCCTCGGTGCCCTGAGACTTCCCCTCGTACCGCGGCATCGGCGCCTACGATCGCCGGCGACGGCGCCGCAATTCCGCCAGCTCATCCTCGGTCATCCGGACCATCCCGAGATTGCGATCCGGACGGACTGCCCCATGAAAATCAGAGCCGGCCGTGATCGCCAGGCCCAGCTTGGCCGCCACCCCCGTCCAATAGCGAACGTGCTTGGCGTCGTAGCCGGCATAGCGCGCCTCGATGCCACCCAACCCCTTGGCCGCGTAGGCGCTGATCATGGGGACATCGCGAAACGTATGGGGATGAGCGAGGACGGCCACGCCGCCCGAGCGCATGATCATCTCGATCGCCTCCACCGGCATCACCCGGGGACTCGGCAGGTACCCAGGCTTCCCGGGAACCAGGTACCGCTCGAAGGCCTCCTGGTGCGACGCCACGTAGCCGCCGGCCACCAGCGCGCGCGCGATATGCGGCCGGCCGACCGTGAACGGATCGGGACGATCCGGGAGCGTGATCGTGATGCCGACCTTCGCCAGGCCCGCGACGATGCCGGCGGCCCGCTCGCGCCGCCGTTGCCTGAGAAACGCGAGGGGTTCCACGAGGCAGGGCGCATCCGGATCGATGAAGAGGCCCAGGATGTGGCAGGTGCCCATCGTCGAGTCGCACGAGATCTCGATCCCCGGGATGACCTCGACGCCGTCGACCGCGGACTCCATCGCGATGTGACAGCCTGCGGTCGTGTCATGATCGGTGACGGCGACCGCCGAGAGCCCCACCGTCGCGGCATGCTTCGCCAGCTCCTGTGGCGAGAACTCGCCGTCGGAGGCGGTGGTGTGTGCGTGCAGGTCAGCGCCGCCCTGGACGGGCGCGCCCGGAGTGGTCGTCACGATGCCGACACGCGCTTCCATCGCAGGGCCAGCGCGGCCAGCATCGCCGCGCCGACCGGCAGGCACTCCTCGTCGATCCGGAACCGGTTCGAGTGGTGCCCGTGATGGGTCTCGGGATCGGGGCCGCCGGAGCCGAGGCGATAGAAACAGCCCGGCACGTTCTCGGCGTAATACGCGAAATCCTCTCCACCCATGGAGGGATGCGCCAGCGAGCGGACGCACCCGTCGCCCAGGACCGCGCCGCCGACCTCGGTCACCAGCGCGGATAACGCCGCATCGTTCTGAACGACCGGGTACCCGTTGATATAGCGCAGTTCGTGTTCGACGCCGACCACGGCCGCGGCCGCGCCGGCGGCTCGCTCCAGGAGCTCGCGGCCGAGCGCGCGCAGGTCGCCGGTCAGCGTCCGGATCGTTCCCTCCAGGCGCGCCTCGCCGGCAATGATGTTGCGGCGCGTGCCGGCCTCGATCCGGCCGACGGTGATGACCATGCTGGCGAACGGACTGACGCGGCGCGCCACGATCGCCTGGACCTGGGTCACGAAGTTCGCCGCGGCCACCAGCGCATCGCGCGACTCGTGAGGCTGGGCGGCATGGCCGCCCCGGCCCCGGAAGATCACGTCGAAGTCGTCGGCGTTCGCCATCATCGGTCCCGGCCGCACCGCGATCGCGCCGACCGGCTCCTGGGGATACACGTGCTGGGCAAAAGCGGCGCGCACATCCTCGAGCGCGCCGGCCTCGATCATCTTGAGCGCGCCCCCCGGCGAGGTCTCCTCGCAGGGTTGAAAGCAGAGGCGCACGCGGTGATCGAGCGAGGCCCTCCTCGCGGCGATGATCCGCGCGGCGCCGAGGAGCATCGCCGTGTGCGCGTCATGGCCGCAGGCGTGCATCATCCCCGGAACCTCGCTGGCAAACGGCAATCCCGTCTCCTCGGTCAGTTCCAGCGCGTCCATGTCCGCCCTCAGGAGAACGACATCGGGCCCCTCCCCAAGGTCGGCCAGCACGCCGGTTCCGCAGACGCGCCGGACACCCCACCCGCCGATCGCGGCCAGTTCCGCCTCGACCTTCGCCGCGGTCCGATGTTCCTGGAACCCCGGCTCCGGATGGCGATGCAGGTCGCGCCGGATCGCCACGAGCTGAGGACCAAGAGCGCGCGCCTCCTCCAGGATCCCCGCGAGCAATCCGGATTGAGAAAGCGCGTTCACGAATTGAACGCAGGGAGCGAGACGTCTTCGCCGGCCGCGAGGCGGGCAAACGCGTCTGCGGGCAGGATGGGAATTCCGAGCGTCACGGCCTTATCATACTTCGACCCCGGGCTCTCTCCAACCACGAGGAGCCCGGTCTTCTTCGAGACCGATCCCACGCTCGTGCCTCCCAGCCGACGGATCGCCTCCTCCACGGCGCGACGATCCATGCCGGGAACGGTCCCCGTCACGACGACGTTGAGGCCAAGGAGGGGCTGGGGACCGGCCGGCGCGGTCGAGGTCACCGCGCGAAAGGCCGCAAGCCCCCTGCTCCGCAGGGTCTCAAGGATGGACCGGAGCGAGGCGTCGGCGAAGAACCGGACAACGCCCTCCGCCAGGGTCTCCCCCATGTCCCGTACCGCGCAGAGCGCCGCGACGTCGGCGGCCATCAGCGCGTCGAGCGATCCGAAGTGACGCGCCAGGTCCCGGGCCGTGGCCTCGCCGATGCCGGGAATTCCAAGCGCCACGAGAAATCGCTCCAGCGGCCGTTCCTTCGAGGCCGCGATCGCGGCCTCCAGGTTAATCGCCGACTTCTCCGCAAAGCGGGGCAGCTGGGCCAGCCGAGCGGCGGTCAGCGCGTAGATATCCGCGATGTTTCGGACGGCGCCGGCCGCCAGGAGCGCGTCGACCGTCGACTCGCCGAGCCCCTCGATCTCCATCGCGTCGCGCGCGCCGAAGTGAATGAGCCGGGCGCGGAGCGTGGCCGGGCAGGAGCCGCTGGTACAGCGGAGCTTGATCTTCCCCTCCTCGCGGCTGACCGGACCCCCGCAGGCCGGACACCGATCCGGCATCTTGAAGGCCGGGCCGCGCCGCCGGGCGGGAACCACGCCGACGATCTGCGGGATGATCTCGCCCGCTTTCTGGACGCGAACCGTGTCGCCAACGCGCGCGTCCAGGCGGAGAACCTCGTCCTCGTTGTGGAGCGACGCGGAGGAGACGGTGGTTCCGGAGAGCAGCACCGGATCGAACTTGGCGACCGGGGTCAGCGAGCCGGTGCGCCCGACCTGGATCTCGATCGCGCGTAGCACCGACTCCCCGATCTCCGGGGCGAACTTGTAGGCGATCGCCCAGCGCGGCGATCGCGACTTCTCCCCCAGCTCCGCGCGCGCCCGGCCGTCGTCCAACTTGATCACGAGCCCGTCCGTGTCGAACGCGTACGCGCGCCGCGACTCTTCGTAGGCGGGCAACGCCTCGAGGAGGGCGGACATGCTGGCGAAGCGCTTGCGATGCGGCACCACCGGGAAACCGAGGTCCGCGAGGCGATCCATGGTCTCCAGGTAACTGCCCGCGAGATTGGCGACGCTGTGGATGAAGACCGAGAGCCCCCGACGAGCAGCCTCCTGGGCATCCTGCAGCTTGAGTGCACCGGCGGCCGTGTTGCGGGGATTGGCGTAGGGCGTCTCGCCCGCCGCCTGCATGCGGGCCACGAGGTCGGCAAAACGTTCGCGCGTGATGTAGACCTCGCCGCGCAGGTGAAGCTCGCCGTCCCAGGCGCGCCCGTCCGTCAGGCCCCGGACGTTCTTCAACGTGCGTGGCAATTCCGCGATGGTCCTGATATTCGCGAGGACATCCTCCCCCGTGATGCCGTCCCCTCGGGTCGCGGCCGTCACGAGCGCTCCATCGCGGTACGTCAGCGCGACCGCCACGCCGTCGATCTTCGGCTCCACGGCATACACCGGATCGGCGACCGCCTTCTTGACCCGCTCGTCGAAGGCCGCGAGTTCCCCGGGGGAATAGGTGTTGTCCAGCGAGAGTAGCGGGATCGCGTGGGTGATCGTGCTGTTGGCGACACGGCCCTCCGAGACCCGATCGCCGAGGCGTTGCGTCGGCGAGTCGGGAGCAGAGAGCTCCGGATACCTTTTCTCGATCGCCCCGAGCTCGGCAAAGAGCGCGTCGTACTCCGCGTCCGTGATCTCCGGGCGCGCCGCCTCGTAGTACAGCCGATCGTGGCGGCGAATCTCTTCACGCAGTTCCGCGGCGCGCGCGGCGGCCCTGGCCTTCGTCATGCGCGGCCGCCTCGTCTCAGTCATGACCGGATTCCGGGTTGGAGCGCATGGTCCTGATTATCTCTCCCGGCACCCGGATCGTCACCACTTCAGGACCGAGAGGATATCGGCGCGATCGTCGGTCCAGGGCATGGGGCGAGCACCCACGAGGACGCGCCAGCGAGGGTCGCCCAACAGGGGCTCCAGGTCGTGGGGCGCCCGCGCGCACACGATCCAGTGCGAGGAGAGTTTCCCCGGGAACTTCTGCTGATCGGCGTTGTCATCGGCACGCCCTATGGCGATGAGGCGAGCGTCGGCGGCCAGGTCGCGGATCACGGGTTCGAGATCCAGGTAGCGGTTGGAGATGTGAAAGGCAATCAGGCCGCGCGGGCCCAGCCGGGAGAGATAGACGGCGAGGGCTTCGCGCGTCAAGAGGTGCACCGGGATACCGTCCGAGGAGAAGGCGTCCAGGACGATGAGCCCATAGCCGAAGGACAGCTCGCCGAACACGGGCGACAGGGTGTCCGTGTTGCGGTAGGACACCACGGGCGAGGCCGCCAGCGAGAGCCGCGCGTCGCCGGGGATGATGCGCACGGTGCCCTGGCAATCCGAGAGGAAGCGAAACCACCGCGTATCGGTCGCCAGCGCGATCATCCGGGGATCCAGCTCGTAGAAGTCGAGCCGTCTCCCGGGTTCGGCGAACGCGGCCATGCTCCCGACGCCCAGTCCAATCACGGCCACCGGGCTCGCCGTGTCGCGCCTCGCCACGGTGAACCAGGCGTCGCCCACGGGGCCGGTGGGATGAAAATACGTGAGCGGGACCTGGCAATACGGCGTGTCCACGGCCTGCCGGCCATGCACCGTATTGCCGTGAACGAGCGACCGGAAATCGCCACCCTGTTCAGCCTGCACGCGGTAGGCACCGTAGAGCCCGCGGTCCTTCAGGAGAATATCGCGGATCGATTCCTGGTAGACGCCGGCCGCGAGGACGAGGACGGTGATCGCGAGGGCGTAGCGCCGGGGACGGTGAAAGAAGAAGAGGGCCAGGAGTCCCGGGAGCGCCACGACGACAAGGCCGCGCGCCATCTGCGCCTCGTGCGTGGCGAAGACGACGCGATCACCGAGCTCGATGACGAGAAGGCCCAGTGCGCCCGGCAGGACCACGTCCAGGACCGCGGCGAGGCGGCCCGCTCGCGGCGTGGCTCCCCCCAGCAGGATCGCGGCCAGGATGAGCCCCAGCGGGTACTCCACGATCTCGTTGAATATCCAGGGGCAGAGAAACGTGTTGAAGGCCGAGCCGAGGAGGCCGCCCGCGGCGAGGACGAGGTAGAAGGCGGTGAGTTGCGACGGCGCGGGACGCGCGGCCACGAGCTGGGCCAATAGGCCGCGGCAGACGAGAAAGAAGACGACGAGGTGAACGACGAGCGGCACCCAGGCCGCGCCCTGCGCCCGTGGTTGGGCGCCCATCCAGAGAACGAGCGGCAGGATGACGAGGCGTCCCAGGCGAGCCGCGGGCAGGGGATCGGGCTTGCCGGTGACGGGGGCGAAGGCGAGCGCAAAGGCGAGGAGATAGAGCGAGAGCGGAATGATCCAGAGCAAGGGGATCGCCGCAATGTCCGTCGTGAGGTGCGAGGTCACCGAGAGCAGGAGGCTCGAAGCCAACGCGGACCGTGCCAGCCAGCCGAGGAGCTCTCTCCCGGTCGGCACCGCCGCCGCCGCGGCGACCACCGCTCGCGGCGCATCCGGCTCCACGCCAGCAACGGCCTGCAGGGTGAGCGCCGCCTCGGTGGCCGCGGGACCGCGGCGCGACGCGAGGAACCAGACAATCGCTCCGCCCAGGACGGCGAACGGCACCAGGAGGGTCCAGAGCGCAAACTGCCCGCTCAGCGAGGCCCGGGGCTCCAGGAGGACGGGGAACGCCAGGAGAGCGGCCAGGCTCCCGAGATTGCTCCACGCGTAGAGGAACCATGGCGAGCGACCCGTGCGGGACAGCCACCTCTGCACGAGCGGCGAGGCCATGGCCAGGACGACGACGGGCAGACCGATCGCGCGCATGAGAGTGACCACCAGCCACAACACGGGAGAGAGCTCGTCCGGAGGCGCTACCGCGACAGGCGGCGCGGCAGGGAGCGACACGAGCGCAAGGAGCGCGGTCCCTCCGAGAACGGCTTGGCCCTTGCGGCTCGTGCCGGTCCCATGCGCGATGCCATAACCGATCAGCAAGGCCGCCTGGAAAAAGACCATGCTCGCGTTCCAGGCCACCTGGTTGCCACCCAGCGCCGGCAGGAGGATCCGCGTCACGAGCGGTTGAATCCAGAAGAAGAGGAAGGCGGCGAGACCTACGGCGAAAGCCGCCAGGGTGGAGA
Organism: uncultured bacterium; assembly: GCA_964548165.1. GTDB lineage: Bacteria > UBA8481 > UBA8481 > UBA8481 > UBA8481 > CAZJQD01. Next base: position 77,425 of record CAZJQD010000008.1, on the reverse strand, counting down.
TGACGCGGGACACACCCGGACTCTACAGGCGCCGCCCGCCCCCTTCGACCCTCATTTCATGCTTTCTCGAAACCGTCCACGGGGAGATACTCCACCCAGCAGGCATGATCGGTCTTGTCGTCATCCTAGCTCTTCTCCTCTTCCCCTGGGACCTCGAAGGGGAGGGAGAAAGGCGGCCCTGGGGCACGGGCATCCTCGTGACCGCCCTGGCCGTGCTCCATCTTCTCCTGGAGGTCCAGGCGCGGCGCGCCGGTGAATCGGGAGCAGGGAGTTTCGTCTACAACTGGTTCACCTATGGCGTCTTTCCCGCGGCCTTTCGCCCCCACACGCTCGTGACCTCGCAGCTCCTGCACGGCGACATCATTCACCTCGTAGGCAACCTCTGGATGCTCTGGATCTACGGCCGCGGACTGGAACGCCGGGTCGGCACGCCGATCCTCCTCGTGGCCTTCTTCGCCACGGGCGCGGTGGCCAACCTCGCGTATCTGCGCATGGTGCCGTCGTATCTCACGCACATCCCGACCATCGGCGCCTCGGCCGGCATCGCCGGGATCCTGGGGTTCGTCCTCCTGGCCCTGCCGACGGCGCGCGTCATCTTCCTCTCGACCATCCCACCCCACCGCTTCTTCCTGCCGGCGTTCATTCCTCTCCTGGTCTGGTTCACGGGGCAGCTCTTCGAAGGCTTCGCGAGCATCGAGACCGAGACGATCGAGATCAACCATTGGGTGCACATCTACGGTTTCATTGCCGGCGTGCTGGCGGGCCTGGCCTGGCGCTACTTCATCGGATCCCGGGAACAGGTCGCCACGATCCGCGAAACACAATCCCTGGAGGTCATCACCAGGTGCGAAGCGGCGGGAGACAAGGCCGGCGCAGCGCAGGCCCTGGCTACCGCGCTCGAGGCGGCCCAGGGAGCATCGGCCGGTCTCAGCACGCACCTCCAGGTCGAGCGCGCCCGGATCCGCATCGCGTCCGGGAAGCACGACGAGGGGCTGAGAGAGGCCCTGCGGCTCGCCGAGGATCTCCTGGCCATGAAGGATCATGCCGGGTTCCTCCAGGCCTACGTGCTCCTCGAGACCCACGCTCCCGAGATGGTCGCCGCGCGGCCGGAGTTCGTGCGCGGCGCCGGGGCCGCGTTCGCCGAGCTGGGCAACGCGCGCGAGGCCCTGCGATGCTGGATGCGCGCACTCTCGCACACCTCTGACCCGGAACTGCAGGAGCGTCTCCTCTTCCAGGTCGCGCGACTCTGCCTGCAGAAGCTCAACCAGCCCGAGCCGGCGCGCGCGTGCCTCAAGGCCCTCCTTGCCGCCTGGCCGACCGGAAAGCTGGCGAAGGAAGCCGAGTTCATCCTCAAGCGCCAATTGGCGGGGCCCACGCCGACGGGGACCGGCACGGGCGCTGGAGCGGGTGGATGAGCGAGAACACCCAATGGTATATCTACCGTAACAACGAGAACCAGGGGCCCTATGATGCGCCCACGCTGGGGGTCATGATTCGCGACCAATCGCTCGCGCTCACCGACCTCTGGTGGGACGAAGCCTCGGGCGCCTGGCGCCCCCTGGTCGAGCATCCCGCCCTGGCTCCCGCGGGCGCCCCCGCCCTGGCTCCCACGGGCGACCCCGCCCCGACGCCTCCACATGAGGGCCCGTTGGGATCCGGACGACCGGCGGCGGAACTGGCGGCGACCTGGTCCTCGCTCGTCGCGTTAATCCCGGCGATCCCGCCGAGCTCCTCTTCGCCCTTCGTCTGCGAAGGTTGTGGTGGGCGGTACGGCCTGGCGCAACTTCACTACGCGAGACAGACCTACCTCTGCGGCGATTGCCATCGCGCGGGCGCGGAGCGACCGGTGGCCAGTCTCGTGGCAACCACCAATCCCCTCGGCCACCTGGTCCTGAAACACGCGGCAACCTGGGCTCTTATTCTCATCCTCGTTCCCTTCTTTGGCTTCAAGATCCTCGCGGACATGATGGATCCCTACAAGAGTTTCCCGCCCGTCTATCCGCCCTTGAAGCAGGCCGCGAGCATCCTCGAGCGCGATGCCGAGCTCAAGTCCCTCACCTGGGCTCACGCCATCCGCCAAGTGCTCCTCGGCGTCGCGCACCAGGCGGCCACGACCGCGCTTCCACAGACGACCGAGGCCGAGCGCGACCTGGCGCATCTTGCGACCCTGCTGGCGCTCGAGGGCATGGGGCGGGACTCCGAGGCCGCCGACTTCATCGCCGCCCATCCCGGGGTACCCCTGCTCGGGCGGTCGGAGGAGCAGACCCGCAAGTTCTTCTTCGTGGAGGCGCGCATCCTGGCGCGCGCCGGAAGAACCGATCTCCTGAAGGATCGGCTTCCGCGCATCCTCCCGCCGGTATCCGATTTCATGCCCGGGCCGTTCGGCGTCGTCCAGCCCCCGCAGATGACCTCGCCGCTCTTCACAGGCCAGAAGATCTATGACCGCGAGCTCTCGGATGAGCTGTACGCGGCGATTTCCTGCGACGAAGAGGAGGTGAGTTCGTTCGTGGCCACGCTGGCACCGAGCCTTGTTCCCACCGCCCTGGGTTGGAACCCCGAGTTCACGGATGGGCCGGGCGGCGAGTATACGCCGGGCGGCGAGTATACGCCGGGCGGCGCCTACGCGGGCGGGAGCGAGCTTAGGATCGCCGAGTTCCATCGGCTCAGAGAAGAGGGGCGGAAGCTGGCGGAGCGCATCGACGCCTGGCAATCCGCGCATGGTGAGGCCTTGGCCCGAAACAGTGGACTGGACGAGCGGAGGCTGGCGACCGCGCTCGAGAGCGCCCTCAAGCCCACTCTCTCGACGGTCCGATCGGTCAACCAACAGGTCACGTCGCAGAGTGAGGGGGGCTTCGCCGTCACGTTGCGCTTTCAGACCACCAGGCACTCCGATCTCACGGCCGTTCTCCGGACCCTGAACGCTCCCGGGTTCCCCCACCACATCGTGCTGACCACCCTCGACGCGGGCCGCAACGAGGTCCGCGGGCAGGTCACATGGCATCTCTCCTTCGCCTTCCGCATCCCCTCCCATCCCGTCACGCCGACGAGTGCGGCGCTGGCGCGGTACGGCGAGGAATTCCAGGCCCTGTCCGATACCTCGGAAGTGGCGCTCCAGGCCCGCCTGACGACGGGAAGGATGTTCGTCGAGGAGTTGAGGCGCGAGCTGAACACGAAGGAACGGCTCGTTGCCGAGGGCGTTGCGACCGGTTTCGGCCCGCCAGAGCGACTTGCCACGATCCTGGCCGCAGCCTCGGGCGGGCTCCGGAGTTTCAGCGTCAATGCCCGCACGCTCAACATCCGGGGCGCGGATCCCGGAGGGGGGGCCGGCGTCGAGGCTCTCAAGTCGCGCCTGGCGGCCCTGGTTGACGAGCACGGACTCACGCTGCAATCGGGCACCCAGCGCAATACGAGGGACAACAAGGAGATCATCGACTGGTGGCTCACCTACACGGCGGCGACCCGGAGGTAGGCGGGGTCGCGAATAGCTGTTTATGGCGGGCAGGGGTTGCCCTAGGCTTTCCGGGTGTCTCTCCCCCTCGACGATGATCTGAAGGCCCGCTTTCGCCTGGAGAGCTTCCGGCCCGGGCAACGCGAGGTCATCGAGGCCCTGGAGCGGGGCGACGACGTCCTGGCGATCATGCCGACCGGGAGCGGGAAATCGCTCTGCTACCAGCTCCCGGCCGTGCGCGCCGACGGCCTGACGCTCGTCGTCTCCCCGCTCATCGCCCTCATGACCGACCAGGTCTCCGTCCTTCGTTCCCGGGGTATCGCGGCCGCAGGCCTTCACGGAGGCATGACGCCGGTGGAAAAGCGCGAGACCTGGGACGCGATCGCGGCGGGAACCCTCAAGCTCCTCTTCGCCGCCCCCGAGCGACTGGCTTATGACCACATGCACGAGCGGCTCTCCTCGAGCCGCATCGCCCACGTCATCGTGGATGAGGCACACTGCATCTCGCAATGGGGGCATGATTTCCGCCCCGAGTATCGTCAACTGCGCGCGCTCATCGCCGCCGTCGGTGATCCGCCCGTGGGCGCCTTCACGGCGACGGCGACTCCCCAGGTCCGTCGCGACATCGAGGTCCAGCTCGGGATCGAGGGCGCCACGCATATCTTCACCGGCTTCGACCGCGGCAACCTCGGCCTGTCCGTTCTCCCCACGCCCAACGGCGCCGAGAAGTTCCGGGCCATCCGGCTTCTCCTGGAGCGACACCCGGGACCCGCGCTCCTCTACACGGCGACCCGCAAGGCGTGCGAAGAGGTGGCCGCGACGCTCCGCAAGACCGGCATCGCGGCGGTGCGTTACCACGCGGGACTCGCCGACGAGGAACGATCCGCCTCACAGGCGAAGTTTCTGGGGGGCGAAGCGGCCGTCTGCGTGGCGACCTGCGCCTTCGGGATGGGCGTCGACAAGCGCGACATCCGCCTCGTCGTTCACCACGCGATCACGGACTCCCTGGAGGCCTACTACCAGGAGGTCGGCCGCGCGGGGCGCGACGGCGATCCCGCTCACGGGGTCCTTCTCTGGAGCTTTCCCGACGTCGCGATACGACGCCACCTGGCCGTCCGCTCCGCCGCCGCCCTCTCCCCCGAACTGAAGGCGGCGGCGGAGAGAAGGCTCGATCGGATCATGCGCTACGCGGATGCCGTACGGTGTCGGCGCGGCTTCATCCTCGAGTATTTCCTCGGGCGTCCCGTGCCCCTGGAATGCGGGATGTGCGACAACTGCCTCGGGAAGAACGAGATGATCGCGGCGAAGAATGCGCGCATCTTGAGGGCGCGACCCATGCGGCAGGAGGAAGCGCCGATCTTCGGGGCAGGCGGGGGCACGGGGCCTCGGAAACAGGCGGCGACAGCCCTCGCGCTCGATCCCGAGCAGACCGCCCAGGCCCTGGAGTGGGCGCGCATGGCACTCAGTTGCGTGGCGCGACTGCGACGGGACACGGCGGCCGTGCCCTCCCGGGAGACCATCATCGCCGTTCTGCGGGGACAACGAACGAGCGCGGTGACCGCATACGAGCTGGACAAGCTCTCGACCTGGGACCTCTGGGCGGGCTGGTCGGCGGCCGAGGCCCGAAAGCTCCTGGCCCTGCTCGAAGACCACGGGCTCCTCCAGGGCCGGGCCGCGTTCGAGCTGACGGACCTGGGAAAGGCCGTCATGCGCGGAACGCAACCGATCACGCTGGCATTCGCGCGGCGCGCGGCCGCGGGCGACGTGGTCATCGAGAAGACCGAGTCAGTAAGCGACGAGGATGGATCCGCGGATCCGGCGGTCCAGGCGCGGCTCGAGGAGTGGCGGCGCCGGAAGGCGGCGGGACGCCCCGCCTACGTGATCCTGGCCAACCGCACGCTCCGCGCCATCGCCGCCCGCCGCCCCGCCACAAGCGAAGAGCTCGCGGCGATCAAGGGCATAGGTCCCATGAAGCTGGAGCAATTCGGAGAGGAAATTCTGAAGCTGGTGTCAGGCTGCTAGTTTCCCGGACCTAGCTCATGGCAGGCTCCGATCAGGGCAAGCCCTCTCTGCGACTCCCTACCCGCGGAAAAAATCCCGGGGACGAGGAGCCCGACACCTTTTCGAAGACGGAATATTGGAACTCCTGCGTGGTGCCAAAGGGAGTGACGTGCCTATGGGCGCAGGATCGATCCAGCCGGAAGTCACCGCCGAGCTCGCAGGCCAGGCTTGACGGGCTGTAGCGGCAGACCTCGAGACCGCTGCATCGATCCGGTCCCTTCAGCGCAAACGTCGCGATCACGGCCCTCGCTCCGCGCCTGAGCGACGACGCCATCACGGCTCGGTACCGCGCCCGATCCTCCGGTGCAGTCAGGAAGTGAAAGACAGCGCGGTCGTGCCAGAAATCATAGGCGTTCTCGGGCAGGGCGATGGTGGTGATGTCGCCGACGATCCAGTTCACGCGCATGGCGAGGGGACCCATTCTTTTCCTGGAGACCTCGAGAGCACGGGCGGAGATATCGAGAACGGAAACTTCCCGGTAACCGGAGGACAACAGGTCGTCGACGAGCGTGGACGCGCCACCGCCGACATCGAGGACAGGGGACGACGGGGTGAGGCCACAGTCCTTCAAGAGCTCCAGCGACGTCTCGAGACGCGGCGCATACCAGCTCACGCCGTCCGAGGACTTCTCGTCGTAGACCTTCTCCCAGTGCGCCTCGCGCGGAACGCTCACCGTCCCGCTTGGTCGAGGCCCCTTCCCGCGCCGGGTGGGCCGCCCAGCAGGGCCGAGAGGTATTGGCCATCGACCCCGGCAGGAAGAAGGGTGAGCTCGGCCTGGGACGCCGTGATGCGCTGGACCTCCAGCACGTCAAAGACCGCGGTCATGATCTCCGGATCCCGGCCGATCTCGGCCAGCGCGGCGCCGACGACCTGGGGCCGCATCGCCTGCGCCTTGGCGAACTCGGTGGAGGCCTCCTTCTCCGCGCGGCTCTTGATGATGTTCACCTGGTTCTCGCCGGCCTGGAGGATGGCGGAGGTGACCTGCCGGAGCCGGTTCACGACCTTCTGCTCGATCCGCCCGATCATCTGCTCATCGCGGAAATGCACCTTGCGGATATAGACGGAACCGAGTCGATACCCCCACTCGTCCGACTTCGGCGAGACCTCCTCGCGCACCACGAGGCTCATCCCGTGGCGCTCCGTCAGGAGCCGGGCGAGAGGCATGTTGGAGAGACAGCGGACGGTCGCATTGGCGACGTTGGCGCGGAGCGATCCATCGGGGTCGCTGTTCTTGAAGAGAAAGTCCACGGGATTCGAGACGCGCATCTCGTACCAGACGCCGATGCCCATCGGCGTGCCCTCCTCGGAATTGACCGGCTGGGACCGCATGTAGACCTGGTCCAGGCGGCGATCGATGGTGTGAACGGCCCCGAAGATGGGCAGGAGCAGCGACGAAATGCCAAACTTGATAATGGGAAAATGAAGGCCGGGCGTGTCGAGCTGGCCGATGACCTTGCCGAAGAGAATGAAGACCTTGGCCTGGCTCTCCCGCACGATCACGTATCCGCCGAAGATGCGGATGACGAAGAAGACCAGCGGGATGCCGAAGAGAACGCCGAAGAAACCGAAGATAACCCCCATGAAGAACTCGGCGATCATCGGCCCGCCTCCCCCGCCATGAAGACGCGGCGCGCCTTCGCAAAGAGATCCAGCCGGACGTTACGGCGGAACGCGGACAAGACGGCCGGCCCACTCACCTTGAGATCGGCCAGCTGCTTGGCCAGGTGCCGGAGCGGCTGAACTTCGGCCTGGGCACGCATCGTCTCGATCTCGACCGCCCGCTTCGACTGCTCGATCTTCTGGTCGGCCGCCGCCTGCGCGGCGCTGATCTCGGCCGAGACCTCGTTGTGCGCGGTGCTGATCGCGGCGAGCGCCGAATCGATGTCGCGGGGCGGGTCGAACCCGGTGATCAGCGACGCGTCCAGCTCGACGCCATACCGGGCCGCCGCCGTGGTGCACTCCGTGATCATCTGCTGGTTGAGCTCGTTGAGGTTCTTGCGAAGGTCATTGATGGAGACACCCTCCAGCGCCATGGCGGCCTCGCCCGCGACAGCCTCCCCCAGGCCGGACGCGTCGGGCACGGACGCGTCCGGCAGGATCGTGCGGGTCCGCGGATCGTCGAAGTTGGCGATGCGCTCGCGCAGGATCGAGACGAAGTAACCCATCACGTGGGCAATCGGTCTCTTCACCCCGAAAAGGTAGGCGTAGAGATTGCGCTCACTGACCTTGAACCTCATCTGGCCGGTGATGCCGATGTTGAGCTGGTCCTTGGTGACGGCCTCCAGCATCGTGCCCCCCTGGTTGGCCGAGGGAGCCTCGGGGTCGTACGCGACGTTGACGGTCTGGATGGCGACGGAGACCTTGTGCACCTGCTGCCAGGGCATCTTGATGTAGGGCCCGCCGGGACCGATGACGCGCACCTGCGGATAGGCGTAGCGCTCCCGCTCGCTCGGGTCGAGCGCCTGGGAGATCGGATCGTCGAGCGTGGTGCGGTCGCCCACGCGCTCCGCTCTCCCGAACGACGTGACCACGGCGCGCTCGTTTTGATCGATCGTGTAGAACGCAAACAGCCCGTAGCGGAGAAGCAGGTAGGAGACGGCCCCGAACGCCAGGCCCAGGAGGAACATCATGGCCGAACTATAGGCCTGGAAACGAGGGCATGGCCAGCCGGAAAATCCGCGCCGTGCGCCTACCGCACGATCGTGAAGCGACCGCTCCCGCGGCGCCCCGTGTTGGAGATGGCCGTGTAGATATACATGCCGGAAGCGACGAGGTGTCCCTGGCCGTTGCGGCCATCCCACTGGGCGCGCGTCGCGTTGCCTCCCGGAAGCGTGATGATCCTCCGGCCGCTGATGTCGAGGATCTCCAGCGAGGCGATCCCGTTGCCGGCGCCCAGCAGGTGGCAGGAATTCGTCGTCAGCTCGAACGTCATGCGCCCACCGCTGCCGGGAAGGAAGGGGTTGGGATAGGTGAACATGTCGAGCTTCTGGCTGCCGCTGACGCCCAGGAGTTCCTCGCTGAGCGTCTTGAACGTGATGGGGCCGCTGATCTGCTCCGAGTGGAACTGCATGTTGTCGAGAAAGACGGCCGACATGTAGGCCGCGTCACCGACATCGGCGACCGTGAAGTAGAGCGTCATGCGGGTCGGGTCGGAGATGGGCACGCAGGTCGTCAACAAGGGCGTCCACCCGTCGAACTGGGTCCCGGTCGTCTGGTCCGGGTTGTCCTTGAAGAAGTTGTTGTTGATCGAGATGATCTGGCCATGGTTGTCGTAGACGACGTTGTACGCCGAACTGATCTTGGCCGCTCCGCTCGAGGTGTCATAGATGATCGCGGTGGAGCCGGCCTCGACGATGAGAAAATCGTTGAAGGAGCTACCGACGAACTCGGGATACTCCTCGGAGAGAAAGACGTGGTCGAAGGAGAGGTGCCCGGCCGTGTCCGGAGGGTCGATCACGACCTTGAGCGTCACGATGTCGTCGCCGCCCGCTTCCGCGCCTCTGCCGTCCACCGTGCCCTGATCGTAGCCGGCGCCGGGAACGTCATTGGCACCCGCGATCAGGCCGACGCTCCCCGACGTCAGGACGGCGAAGGTCGACCCCTCGCGGACGGAAAAGCCCCCGAGAGCACCGGTGTGAACGGCGGCCGCATTCGGGTCGGCGGCGGCCGAGCCCTTGGAAAGCAGGGTCGCGGAGACGATCAAGGAGGCGGGGATACCCATCGCCTCGGCCAGCGCCTGGGCCGTCGCGGTCGTATCCATCTGGGCGTCGGCGGGGAGCGGCGCAAGGAGGACGAGGGCCAGGATCGCCGCGGCCGCATGCCCCCGGCGCCCCTCCGTGTTCCGTCCCGCTTCTCTTTGCACGCGGCGATTCTGAACGGGTCAGCTCCCGGGTGTCAAGGCTCGTAGCCGCGGCTTTTAGCCGCGGATCATGGCCGCATCGGCGGTCCTGGGGTCAGCGGGGGTCGAAGCGGGCGAGGTAGCGGGCGGTGGCGGTGGCGTGTATGCGACGGGCGTCATCGCCGATGCCGGACCCGTCCGCGATGGCCAGCACCACGGACTCGAGGGCCTGGATGCGCGTCGCGTCCTCGACAGCCCTCGCGGCCAGCTCGCGCGCCAGGGTCTCGAGCTCTTCCGCAGTCCTCCGAAATTGGCTCAGCTCGAAGCGGACGCGCCCGAGTTCATGCTCGAGCGTCCGCACCGCGGCCGCCGTGGTCTCGCTCGATGCGGACGCCCCCGGACCCGCGGCCGTCCGCGCGGACGACGACGGCGCCGAGGCCGCCGCTCGCTGCGCGGCTCCCGGGGCCAGGGGGCCGGAGCCCGAGGCCTGGCGGGCGACGCCGGCGGCCACCGGAGTCCGCATCGGTTCACGAGCCGGACGCCGCAACTCGGCCAGCACCTCGCCCAGACTGCCACGGCGCGTCGCGACGCCGGCGAAGATGGCGTTCAGCTCGTTGTGATCGCGCGCGCCTTCCTCGACGCAGAGCGCGATCTCCTGGAGCACCCTGCGATCGGGACCGCCATTGAGCGCGCGCATGTAGCCGCGGGCGCCGAGTATATCCCGGGCCCATTTCTGCACGAGCCGGGGAAGCAGAAGAGAGTCGTCCATGTCCTCCCTGTCGGCATCCCGGGCCTGTTCATGAAGGCACCGCGCAGGTTTAGGCAACTCTTTAGGAGGAAGCCGGCCTCATCGTCGATACCAGATGTCCAGGGCGCCGCGATCACGAATCGTGCTCCGCGGGCGCATCATGAGCCTGGCCAGGAAGCGAACGAAATAGGCGACGCTGAAGAGCCGGAGCTTGCGCGCGGAGGTCACGACCGGCTTCGCGAGGATGACCAGGCGGCCGCGCCGCCGGAGGCGAGCCGCCATGGCAATCTCCTCGCTGATGAAGAGCTCCTCCGGAAATCCCCCGACCTCCTGCCAGGCGGCGCGGCGCATGAAGAGAAAGCCGCCCGCGGGAAGGCGAAAAACCCGCGAGATCAAGTTCCAGGCGGCGATCGCCACCGTCCCGGCCAGGTCGACGGGTTCATCCCACTCCAGGACCGCACCCCCGCCGATCGCGCCCGCCTCGACGGCGGCCACGGCCGCCGCGAGAGCCGGCGCGCCCGGCCGAGTATCGGCGTCGACGAAGAGCAGGATTTCTCCCCGCGCCTGCCGCGCGCCGGCGTTGCGAGCCGCCGCGATGTTGCGCTTTCCCGCGGGAACGACCCTGGCCCCGGCCTCCAGCGCCAGGGCGCCGGTGCCATCGGTCGATCCGTCGTCGGCGACGATGATCTCGGCGTCGCTGTTTCCGGAATCCGACGCGGCCGTCTTGAGCGCGCGCACCGTGTCTCCGATGAAGGCCGCCTCGTTCCAGGCCGGAACGACGATCGAGAGCCTGGGTTCAGTCAAGGGCGCCGAAGCCGGGTATCCCGGAGAGAAACGCGGCCACGACCGCATCGGTTCCGGCCAGGATCGATCCTCCCGTGAGCCAACCGGCTCCTCCTCGGAAGTCGACGACGCGACCGCCAGCCTCCCGGACCAGGAGAGCGCCGGCGGCCGTGTCCCAGCTCGAGAGGCCCTCCTCGTAGAAGATGTCGAACCGTCCCGCGGCCACGTAGGACAGGTCGAGCGCGGCCGAGCCGAGCCTGCGCACGCCCTTCACCCTCACGATCGCGGCCGTGAAGCGATCGAGGCAGGCGTGGTCGGGCTCGTGTCCCCGCATCGCGGCAAAGCCCGTGGCCACCAGCGCGTTCTCCAGGTCACTGGCGGGCGCCACGGCGAGGGTTCGACCGTTCAACGTGGCTCCCTCGCCACGCGCGGCCGTGAAGAGCTCATCGCGGATCGGGTCGTAGACGGCGCCAGCCACCGGGCCTTCGGCGTCAACGGCGCCAATGGAGACGGCCCAGTGAGGAATCCCCGCGGCGAAGTTCGTCGTCCCATCCAGCGGGTCCACGTGCCACGAGACGCCGCGCCCCTCGCGCGGCGCGTACTCCTCGCCCACGATGGCGTGATCGGGGAAGCGCCCCATGATCCGTTCCCGGAGCAGGCGCTCGGCCGCCAGGTCCGCCTCCGTCACGATGTTGCGCGGGCTCTTGGCGCGGGCGTCCCCGGCACGTTCACCGGTGAATCGCTCTCGCAACAACGCGCCCGCCTCGCGCGCCAACTCCGCGGCAAAGGTCCTCAGTCGCTCCGGCTCTTGCTCATCTCGCGTGGTCACAGGGTCCTCTTTCGCCGCCGGAGCGGGCTCGCTTCACCACTCGTCGCCCGTCGGCGGCGCGGGGCGGAACAGGCCGTGCGGACGGGGCACGCAGGGCAGGTCATCGCGTGCCAGCGTCCGCGACATCCGTGAACGATGCCGATCCGCGAGAGCGCGAAATCATACTTCACGGGATCCGTCGGATCGAGCGCGGCCAGGGCGGACGTCACGGAACGCGCGGCGGCCCAATTCGCGGTCCGCCGGCGGGTCAATCCCAGCAGCCGGGAGATGCGGAAGAGATGCACGTCGAGCGGGATCACCAGGTCCGCGGGCGTGAGACAGGACCAGATGCCCAGGTCGACTCCATCCGCGGGCCGCACCATCCAGCGCACGTACAGGGCCAGGCGCTTGCAGGTCGATCCCCCGGCCGGGGAGACCACCAGGGGAAGTCGCGACGCCGGTGACAACCCCCGCACGGGCATGGAGAGCGCCCGCGCAAAGCGATCGGCGGCGGCCTCGAAGGATGGAGGCGAGGCGGCGATGGGCGCGAGCGCGGCGGAGGCGGGCTCAGGGGCGGCAGGAAATTGCCATGCCGCCTCCAGGCTCCCCCATTCCCGCATGAGGCTCCCGGCGTTGGCGGCGAGCACGGCAAGATCGTCGCCGCCGAAGAAGCGGTGCCGGAAACCGCGAAATCGGCGGGCGAGCTGGGAGGGTCGCTCACCGCGGCAGACGCCTGCCGGACAGCGATCCAGGCGTGAAAGCAGATCGCGAATCTTCTCGCGGATCGAAGTGACCCTGCCGAGCGCCAGCGAGGAAGCGAAGAGCCCCGCCACCTCGACATCGCGGGGCTCATGGAACTCGTGGACAAGCCCGACGGGATCGCTTTCAAGCATGCCGGTGCGACACGTGGAGGCCAGCGGATCGAGCAACGCGCGCAAAAAATGAGGTTCCATGGCCACGGGGGATGGGATTTAATCAGGAAACCGTGAAAAAAGCGACGTTGCTCCTCCCGCTCCTCTGCCTGCTGGCCGTCCTTGTACGCACGGAAGCCGCCGATCCCTATCCCTATGTGCCCGGCGAGGTCATCGTGCGGCTCAAGCCCGCGGTCCCGGCAGGGCTCCTCGGCGCGCTCGGCTATCGCGCCACCGAGGAGTCGACGGGCCCGGATTTCGAGGTCGTGAGGACGCGGTCCGGCCAGAGCGTCGAGGACGCCGTCGCGGAGCTCGAGGGGCGCAGTGACGTGCTCTTCGCCCAGCCCAATTACATCTACCGGGGCCTGACGGTCATCCCGAACGACACGCAGTTCGCCTCCCAGTACCACCTGGCGATCATCGGCGCGCCCGAGGCCTGGGAGTACGCGCGCGGGAGCGCGTCCGAGACGATCGCGATCATCGATTCCGGGGCCGACACCACGCACATCGACCTCGCCGCGCGCCTCAGGACGGCCCCCGCGATCGACATCATCGACGGCAACAGCGACGTTTCCGACACGCCATCGGGATCCGGACACGGCACGCGGGTCGCCGCCACGGCGGGCGCGGTCACGAATAACGGCATCCACTGCGCGGGCGCCGACTGGTTCTCCAACATCCTCGCCATCCGTGTCCTGTCGGGCGCCGACGCCATCGGCACCAGCGCGGACATCGACAGCGGCATCCGGCGCGCCATCGCCCTCAAGGCCACCGTCATCAACCTCTCGCTCGGATTCGACGATGCGGCCATCGATCCCTTGATCGAGACACGCCTGCTGGAAGCCTACAACGCGGGCATCATCACGGTCGCCGCGACCGGGAACAGCGGTGGGCAGTTCGTCATCTATCCTGCCAGCTCTTCCTACGCCATCGGCGTAGGTTCCTCGACGTCGGCCGATGCCCGCTCGGCCTTCTCGTCCTACGGGGCCTCATCCGGGTTGACCGGGGTCGACGTCGTCGCGCCGGGCTCCGCCATCGTCACGCTCACCCTGAACGGAACCTTCACCACCACGAGCGGCACGTCGTTTGCCACACCTCTTGTATCGGCGGCGGCGGCCATGGTGAAAGGCGTGCGCCCCGGGATCACACCAGCGCAATTCCTCAAGCTCCTCCGCTCCACGGCCAAGGACATCGAGTCCGCGGGCTTCGACGATTTCACGGGCGCCGGCCGGCTCGACCTGGCCCGCCTCCTGCGGGTCGCGGCGGCCAATTCCCGCTACGGCGACTCGCTTCCTCACGGCGACACGCGAACAGCCACGCTGGTCGCGGGCGGCGGCCGGCAGTCCGCCCATGCCCTTGTCCTCTCCGCGCAGGATTCCAGCGCCGGGTATTTCCAGCGCCACGCCGCTGACCGGGGTTCCATCCAGTTCTACTGGCGCCCCGACAGCGTCCAGCCTGGCGACACCGCCTTCGTCCTGACCCAGCGCGGCAACAACGGGCGCGGCAGCGGCAACCTGGAGCTTTTCTATCGGTCGGATCGCAAGCTCGAGCTGCGCATGCAGGACTCGGGCTCCGTCGTCTCTCCCCGGGCGCTCAATCCCGACCAGTGGTACCACGTGGCCATCACCTACGGCGACTCCGGCTTGCTCCTGGCCATCAACGGCGAGACGACGGGTTCGGCCCTCGTGCGCCGTGGCGGACCTCCGCTCGGCGATACCCTGTACCTCGGCGCTCCCTTCGCGCTCGGCGCCGCCCAATCGGCGCGCGGCCGCTACTCCAACCTGGCCTTCGGTTCCACCGAGGCACGGCTCTACCCCAGCGCGCTCCAGGTCTCGGTCGAGGCCCCTCAGACGGCCTCCAGCGAGGTCTCCACGGTGAAGGTCTCCTGGAAGGCGTTCCAGACGGAGACGAACACCGTGACCATCGCGGTCTACGCCGACACCGACGCCGTCGGCTTCGATGGCACGCTCCTGGCCTCGGGCCTGACCGACGACCAGTCCGAGAGCGTCTCGCTATCGACGCTGACCATCGGGACCAGCTATTGGCTCTACGCCGTGGCGACCGACGCCACCACCAGCGGCAATCCCCAGCCTGAGCGAGCCTACGCCTACGCCGGTGCCGCCATTACGCCCAGCGTGCCTGCCATTATCGCCGTCACAGGGAGCGTCGGTTCACCGGGCGGTGGCGGTGGTTGCCTGCTCGCCCGATCACCGTGGCCGCCCACCGCCCTGGACCTCATCCGGGCGTTCCGCGACACGCTCCTCGGCACCGCTCCGGGCCGCGCACTCTCAGCAGCCTGGTACGCGCTCGCCGGCTGATGAACGCGCTGGAACCGCTGGGATTTCTCCTCACCTCCTCGCCGCTCGCCCTGGAGATCCCCACCCTTTCCGGCCGCTCCATCGCCCTCTCGCCCATGGCGGCCGGCACCTTTGCCGGGGCCTTCTGGGCCATGGTCTTCACGAGCCTCGGCGGCCGGGGGCTTCCCTACCGCTGGTACACGCTCATGATCAGCTATGCCGTGGCCGCCACGGTCCTCAACGCCGGCCTGGCGCGCTTTGCCGCGACGAGCCTCTCCCCGATCGTCGCCTTTGCCACCGCCGCCTTCGCCGGCGCAGGGATCGGCGTCTACCTGGCGTCGCCCGTTCTCGCCGTTCTCCGTCCCCGATTCGCGCGCACGCAGCCCGCGGGCGGCGCCATCCTCGTCGCCCTTCCCTCGCTCCTCGTTCTCCTGGCACTGACGACCCACCAGCGCCCCGTGGCGTTCTTCCTCCTGGGCAGCGCCATCCTCGGTCTCCCGACAGCGCTCCTCGCCATCAACGCGGGCATTCTCCTGGGCCTGAGCCTCAAGCCGCAACCGGCCATGGCACTGGCCCTGGCCGGCGTTCCCGGCGAACTCCTCTTCGCGGCGATGGTGCCCGCGGCGTTGCGCGCCCTGTGAGCGGCGCCGGCGACAGGGGTGCGCGCGATGCGGGCCCCATTCGCGGCATCGCCTTCGACTTCAACGGGGTCATCGTCGACGACGAGAACCTCCACTGCGAGGCTCTCTGCCGCGCCTTCCAGCCCTACGGCATCACGCTCACCCGCGAGATCTACTGGGACCGCTACCTCGCCTACGACGACCGCGGCGCCATCGAGCGGATCCGCCTCGATCACCCGGGACGCGTTCCCGATCAGGACGCGGAGGTCGTGATGGAGCGCAAGATCGCGATCTACATGGACCTGCTCGGTGATAAGCCCCCGTTCTTTCCCGGCGCCCTGGAGGCCGTGAGGGCCTGCGCCACCGCCTGGCCCCTCGTGATCGTCAGCGGGGCGCGGCGCGCCGAGATCGAGGCCGCGCTGGCGATCGGCGGGATCGCGAACCTCTTCCGCGGCATCGTCGCCAGCGAGGATGTCGCGGTCTCCAAGCCCGATCCGGAGCCCTACGTGAAGGGGGCGGCGATCCTCGCGATCCCGCCATCCGCGATCCTGGCCGTCGAGGATTCCAAGGGAGGCCTGAGATCGGCTCGCGCCGCCGGTTGCCGCACGCTCGCCGTGGCCCACACGTACTCCGCCGACGACCTGCGGCGCGAGGCCGATCGCGTCCTGCCCGCGATCGCGCTCCTGACCCCGGCGACGATCGCCGGGTGAGCGTCGGTCGGGCATGAAGGTCCTGGCCGCAGTACTGCTCGCCGGGGCTCTCGCCTATCCATCGCCCCCTTCCGGCCGACGCGTCCTCGACCTGGCCGAGATCCTGCCGCCGGCGATCGAGGAGAAGTTGGAGGTCGAGGCGCGCGCGATGGAGGCGGCCACGACGGCCGAGCTTGCCATCGTCACGGTCAACTCCCTCGAGGGGCAGTCCGTCGACGAGTATGCCAACGGGCTCTTCAATGCCTGGGGCATCGGCAAGCGCGACCGCAACAATGGCGTCCTTCTGCTCGTGGCGCCGACCGAGCGACGGGCGAGAATCGAGGTCGGCTACGGCCTGGAGCCGATCCTCCCGGACGGGCTCTGCGGCGAGGTCCTGGATCAGCATGCCATTCCCCGCTTCCGCGACGGCGACTTCGCCGGCGGCGTCGAGGCCGCAGCGATGGCGATCACGGCGCGCCTACGCGCCCACCCCGAGGAGGCGCGGGGCTTTGCGAGCTCGGCGCCCGCCTTCCTGCGCGGCAAGCGTGGCATCACGTGGGGGGCCGCACTCTTCGGCGCCTTGGCAGGGTTGGGACAGCTCCTCCTGGGCTGGTGGGGACGACACCGCGAGAACTATCCGCCCTTCGCGTTCCTGGTCGGGAGTGTCATCGCCGGTGGTTCGGCGCTCGTGACAGGCGGAGTCGGCCTCAACATCCTGTTCGATAAGACGGCATCGGGTGATCTCTTGCCGCTCCTGGCGGGAAGCGCCGCGCTCCTCGTCGTCTCGCTCATCACCAACACGCGCGGCTTTCTCCGCTACGGCCCCCACTCCTGCCGCACCTGCGGCACCCGGCTCCGGCTCCTCTCCGAGACCGACGACGACGCCAGCCTTTCCGTCGAGCAGCGCCTGGAGGAAGAGCTGGGTGCCGTCGACTACGACGTCTGGATCTGTCCTCGCTGCCTGAAGTACGAGACGAAGGAGTACGTGGCCTGGTTCTCCGGCTTCATCCCCTGCCCGAGGTGCGGGCGACGAACGATGAAGGAGACCGAGACGGTCCTCTCGCCGGCGACCACGGTATCGAGCGGCCAGAAGCGAGTTGACGGTCATTGCGCCGCCTGCAAGCATCAGACGACGCGATACGCCACTATTCCACGGATCTCGTCCTCCTCGGGCGGCGGTTCGAGCTCGGGCGGCGGATTCGGAGGAGGCATGAGCGGCGGCGGCGGCGCGTCGCGCGGATGGTAGCCAGGGCGGGCGCCGGTCACTGGAAGCGGACGAGGCGCCGGGGGGAGTTCGAGGGGGATCTGTTGGCGCGCCCCCCTTGGCGACCAGTCCGGCCAGGCCGGAATGGTCGGGAACAGGACAAGGAGACGTAAACATGATGATGGGAATCCTGGGGATCACGGCGCTCGTCGTGCTCGTCGTGGCCGTGATCTTCTTCGGATGGATGGCCGCCCTCTACAACCAGCTCGTCAAGGCGAGAAACGCCACCGACCAGGCCTGGTCCGATATCGAGGTCGACCTCGCGCGACGACTCGACCTCATCGGCAACCTGGTCGAGAGCGTGAAGGGCTACGCCACCCACGAATCCAAGACGCTGGAGGCCGTGATCGCGGCCCGCGGACGAGCGGCCTCCGCTCATGGTCCCGCCGAGGTCGGAAACGCCGACGGCGCGCTGACCCAGGCGCTGCGTGGCCTCCTGGCCGTCGCCGAGGCCTACCCGCAATTGAAGGCGGACGCCAACTTCATGAACATGCAGAACGAGCTGACGAACACCGAGAACCGGATCGCCGCGGCGCGCAACGGTTACAACAGCGTGGCCCGCATGTATCGCGACACCTGCCAGCAGTTCCCCACCGTCCTCTTTGCCGGCCTCTTCGGCTTCCAACCTCGCGCGTTCTACGACGTCCCTGACGAGCTCGTGGAGCGTGCGCCGCAGGTCAAGTTCTGAGCGACGCTCCGTCGACCTCTTCCGCGGCCGCGCCGGGCTCCCAGGGTGCCCCGTCGGCCGCCGGCGAGCCGGGCATCCCCATGCGCGGCCTGGCCTTTATCGGTTGCGCGGGCCTTGTCTTCGTCGCGCTCCTTCTGGCCGCCGTCGCCTGGGACTGCTCCAACCACATGAATGGACTGATCAGGGAGGTCGGGGCGGCCGAGGCCGAGCTGAGAAACCAGGAGGAGCGCGTCCTCGCGGCGCTCGGCGCGGCCGGCATAGCGGGCAGCGAGGTCGACGCGGCCATCGCCTCCTACCGGGGCGCCACGAGCTCCAGCGAGAAAGATCGGCTCTACAACGGGATCCTCTCCGCCGCGGGTCGGGCTCCGCGCCCGTCCACCGCCGTCGATGATCCCCTGTCACGTCGCGCCGCCGATGAACTCGCCGGCGCCCAGAACCGCCGCGCCATCGCGCTCCGCAACTACCAGGAGATGAAGACCGCCTACAACGCGGCGGCAACAGGACTCCGCGGCGCCATCGGCCTTCGCTTCACGGGCCATCCCGAACGCCTCGACTGAACCCGCTCCGTAGCGAACCGCGCGCCCGCCACGGTCAACACTCCTGCCCGCCACCTCGGGTCTTGCCGGGGGCAGGACAGGTCCGGACGCTTCGCCAGGGGATCCTTCCGGGCCCGATGTGGCGCGCCTGCAGACCGGATTAGACCTTTTCCAATTCGAGGGCTGAAGCTATGGTTACGTCATGCAGACCGCCATGGGCGATGCGTCGTATCACCCGCGGGAAGAGTGCCGCATCTGCGGGGGTCGCCGCCTCAGTGTCATCGTCGATCTCGGTCTCATGCCGCTGGCCAATCGCTTCATCTCCCCTGACGACAGGGCTCCCGAACCCCGCATACCCCTGGTGGTCATGCGGTGCATGGATTGCGCCAATGCCCAGTTGAGCGTCGTCGTCGACCCCGCGCTCATGTTCACGACCTATGCCTACCGGTCGGGCGTATCGTCCACGTTCATCCGACACTGCGACCGCTTCGCTCGCGAGGCCGAGGAAATTGCAGGCCTTCCCAGGGGCGCCCCCGTGCTCGATATCGGCGGCAATGATGGCACGCTCCTCTCCTCCTTCGCGGGGCGCGGATATCGCACGCACCTGGTCGACCCGGCTGGCAATCTTGCCCCCACATCCCGGGCGGCCGGCCACGAGGTTCTCTCGGCGTTCTGGGGACACGAAGCAGCGGAGAAATCCGCCCGGCAGTGGCCCTGCATGGAGCTCGTGACGGCCACGAACGTCGTCGCGCACGTCGATGACCTCGACGAGTTTTTCTCTGCCGTCGCGCGCGTCCTCGCGCCGACCGGCCACTTCGTCCTCGAAGTCCCCTACCTGGCCGATCTCGTCGAGAAGAGCGAGTTCGACACGATCTACCACGAGCATCTTTCCTACTTCCTGCTCCAACCCCTTCTCCGGCTGGGAGAGCGCCATGGGCTTCGCGCTCGATACGTTCGCCGGATTCCCATCCACGGAGGTGGACTCCGGCTCTACTTCGGGCGCGGCACGTACGCCAGCGACGCCGTTCGAGCCATGCTCGATTTCGAGAGGGACGCAGGGCTTCACGAGGAACATCCCTACCGCCGCTTCGCGAGAGAAATCGACTGGATTCGAGGCGAACTGCGCACGGCGCTGACCCGTTTCCGGGAGGAAGGCAAGCGCGTGGCCGCGTACGGCGCGAGCGCCAAGGGCGCCATCCTCCTCAATGCCGCCCAGGCGGATTCCACGCTCGTGCAGTACATCGTCGACGATACCCCCGAAAAGCAGGGCCACCTGGCCCCGGGCACGAGGATTCCGATCTCGCCCCGATCCCGCCTGGACACGGAGCCTCCCGATTACCTCCTGATCCTGGCCTGGAACTTCGTGGACGAGATCGTGGAGAAGACAAGCGCGTTCTCGACCCGCGGAGGTCGCTACATCATCCCGGTTCCCGCTCTCCGGATCCTCTGACGTGTGGAAGGGCAAGCGCGTCTCCGTGGTGCTGCTCTGCTACAACTACGAGGAATCCATCCGGCAGGCCATACGCGAGTTCGGGCTCGACGTGGTAGACGAGATCGTCGTTACCGACAACAACTCCACGGACGGCACCGTCCGCGAGGTCGAGCTTCACAGGAAGGAGGATCCACGAGTCCGGCTTGTTCCCGTCGCGAAGCAAGGCTACGGCCATTCGTGCCAGGCGGGCCTGGCGGCGGCCACGGGAGACCTCCTCATCCACGCGCCGCCGAACCTGACGTTCCGCGGCGAGGACATCCGGAAGCTCCTGCTCTACTCCGACGACTTCGACGGCGTCTTCGGGACGCGGACGTCGACATCCATGATCTGGGCCGGAGCCAACATGGGCCCCTTTCTGAAGTATGGAAACTGGGCCGTCGCCAAGATGATGGAACTCCTGCTGGGCCGCCCGTCGCTGACGGACGTCGGTTGCGGCATGAGGCTCATCAGCCGGCCCCTCTACGAGCGCATCCGCAACCTCTTTACCGTGGGCGGTTCTCACTTCTCACCGGAAATGATGTTCCACATGATTCGACACGGCCAGACCGTCGAGATCCCGCTGCACTTTCGCCCGAGGGTCGGACGACCCGGGCTGACATCGAGCCGCTGGACGGCCGTCGTCATCGGCGTGCAGATGATCCTTCACATCTGGTACCTGTGGATTCGTCATGTCCTCTTCAGGCTCTGAGGTCTGCCCGCTCTGCGGATCGCCGGCCTTCCAGGCGCTGTTTGAGGCCAGGGATCCGTCGGCACCGCAGGACACGTACCGGATCGTCCGCTGCGAGCCCTGCGGTCTCGTGCGCACCATCGGTTCGGGCGCTTCCTACCCTCTCCCCTACTTCTCCATCGGATGGTTCAAGAAACTCCTGCCCGGCGTCGGCGCCTCCCGGAGGCGCATCCTGGCGGGCGCTCGCCCGGGACCACTGCTCGATTGCGGATCCGGCGAGGGCGACTTCGTCCGCGCGGCGCGCGCGCTCGGCTGGGATGCGCGGGGCCTTGATCCCTTCGCTCCCCACGCCGAGTTTCGAACCGTGGAGGACGTCGAGCGGTCCGCGTTCCGCCCCAAGCTCATCACGCTCTGGCACTCCTTCGAGCACTTCGACGATCCACTGCCGCGCTTGAAGCGCCTCGCGGCGCTGCTCGCTCCGGGAGGAACGCTCTTCCTGGCCGTGCCCAATTTCAACTCCACGCAATCGCAGTGGGGACGCGCGGCCTGGTTCCACCTCGATCCTCCCCGCCACCGCACGCACCTGACGCGCGCGACGCTCCGCGCGTTCGCCGCAGCCTGCGAGCTCAGCCTGGTGGATGAATCGGGAACACGCCGGGAATACGATCCTGCCGGCTGGCTGCAGACCATGCTCAACCTCATCCTCCCGGAGCCCAATGCGTTCTATCGCACCTTGAAGGGCGACCCCCGTGCGCGCGCATGGGGCCTCGTGTCCCTGCTGCTGATCCCGTTTCTTCTCCCGCTGGCCCTGGTCCTCTCAGGACTCTACCGCGCCGAACCGGCCACGCTGGAAGCGAGGCTCAGTCGTCCATCATGATCCCGCGGGAGAAGATGCCGCCGACAATGCCGCGGGGGGCACGCGCTTGACTCCGCCCTCCGCCGTTCGCTACGCTCGTCCGGGCGTAGCATCCTCGGTTACGGTCCCCTGCCGGATCTCGTTCGAAACTCCTCGAAAGGACCACCTGGATGGAGAGACCTGATCGTTCATCCGGCATGGACTTGTCCGCCCATTCGAGCCCGGCGCGGATCGGCATCTGGACCGTTCCCCATTCCTTCTCCGGCGCCGCGTTCGTCACCGCTCTCGCCCCGGAAGGCTATGACTTGATCGTCACGATCGACGCGGGAAGCGGTCCTCGCGCCACGGCAAGACATTGGCGCGCCCGCCTGAAATCCGAGGGGCTTTCCCTGGTCCCACGGGCCCTGCTATGGCCGGCCCGCTGGCTCCACCGCCGCCGCCGGCAGGCAACCCCGGTCGCGGACGTGGCGCGTCGGTTCGGCGTGCCCGTGACCATCGTCTCGGATCTCAACTCCCCGGAAGCCGCGGTCGTCCTCGAGGCTCAAAAACTGGACCACGTGCTCGTCGCCGGAACCCGGATTCTCTCGGCAGAGACCTTGCGACTCGTTTCCGGGACCATCCTGAACTACCACACGGGGATACTCCCCCATTATCGCGGAACCGAGACGATCTTCTGGGCGCTGGTCACTGGCGGGCCCGTCGGCTTCACGTTCCACGAGATTTCCCCTGAGCTCGATCGCGGCCCGATCCACCACGAGCAGATCATTCACCAGGGAGGATACCGGGATCCGGAGGATTGCTACGATGATTGCCTTCGGCGCGCGGTGGAACGGCTTCCGAGCCTGGTGCGCTCGATCGTCGATCGGACCGCCTCGCCTCAAGCGACCAGGCCCGGGGGGAAGGTCTACCGGGCTCCGGCCCCCGGCTACCGCGCGCGATGTCTCCGGGATCTTCGCCGAGGCATCCTCGTCCCCGAGCCGCCGGACCATCGATGAGCCTCCGCTCCGTGGCCCACGCCTGCGCGCGAACAGGCATGAAAGTGGCGTCGGGCCTGGGTGGCCTCGAACGGTTGCGCCGGCGCAAGGGGATCGGACGGATCCTGCTCTATCACCGGATCCGGGATCAAAATGATGATTTCATCCCGGATGCGCTCGGCCTCTACGTGACACCCGGTCATTTCGAGGAGCAACTCCTGTGGTTGCTCAAGCACTATCGCGTTCTCGGCTTGAACGAGTTCATCGCGGCGTCTACACGCGGCGAGGACCGCATCGTCACGATCACGTTCGACGACGGCTTCGGTGATAACGCGCGGATCGCCGCCCCCATACTGGAACGCCACGGGATCCCGGCCGCCTTCTTTCTCGCCACCGACGGCGTCGGCAACCGGCGCTATCTCTGGTTGCATCGCTGGTTCTGGTGGCGCCGTCGCGTCGGTCCCGCAGCGGACAGGGTGGTTCGACAGGCCACGGATGGTCGCTGGGAGTCGGCGAAGGCCCTGGAAACCTCCCTGCGCGGCACGGTGTACGGCGAAGAACGGGAAAGCCTGCTGGAGCGAATTCTCCGGGAGACCGGCCTGTGTCCCCCTTCGCCAGGTGAAAGTCGACTCTACCTGGACGAGAACGAGGTTGTTTCCCTGCACCGCGCGGGGCATGTCATCGGCAGTCACGGAACGACGCATTCCTCCTTCGGTTCCCTATCACCCTCCGACGCGCTGGCCGAGATCCGCGGCGCTCACGAGCGAATTGAAGCCCTGACGGGCAGACCACCGGCCTTCTTTTCGTATCCCTATGGACAGGCCCGGGACACGTCTCCCGTGGTCGGACCCGAACTCGCGCGGCTGGGATACTGTTCGTGCCTGATGGCCACGCCCGGAGTGGCGCGCGCCGATCACGCGCCATGGGCCTGGCCGCGGCTTGATGTCTTCAATGACGATCCCCTCCCCTTCAGCTGGGCCATCGAAGGGTTTCCCGCCTTCGTCTGGATGCGGCCATGGAAGCTCATGGCGCGCATGCCAGGATGATCGCCTGTGGGACGCGACGGACGCCGCGCCCACGCGATTGCCGAGCCAGTGGCGCGCGGCGAGAAAGAGCGGTACCACGGCCATCACTCCGATGACCGCGTGAGTGAAATTGAGGTGGCCCAGCAGGCATGCCGGGTAGAAGAGCGGCGGGTTGAAGACGACAGGGGCCGATCCACGATCACCGGGAGCCCGTACCCCCGATCTTGGTGCCGGGCCTACATCTCCGCGCCGTGCATCCTGAGGATCTCGGCCGCCATGGTGCGATAATTCATGAAGGCCGCCTTAAGGGCCGTCCACCCGTTCTGCCCGCGAAGGTTCGGCTTTGCGCCAGCCCGCAGCAGGTAGCCGACCGAGACATCGTTACCGCGGGCGGCGGCGATCATGAGCGGTGTCCAGCCGACATAGCGGTTGTCCCGGGTCCTCAGGTTCACGCGCGATCCCAAATCGATGAGCGTCTCGATCGCCTGGTAGTGATTGCGCTCCGCCGCCAGGTGCAGGGCTGTCGACGAATCCACGCCGCGCGCCTCGACGAGGGCGCCGTGGTTGACGAGGATGCGCACGATGCTCGCATACCCTTTCCACGCGGCATGCAGGAGCGGTGTCCAGCCGACGCGATCGCGGGTCTCCGCCACGGCGCCCCGCTCCAGGAGTGCCCGCACCATGTTCGAGTCGTTGCGGAGCACGGCGAGGAAGAGGGGCGTGAAGCCGTCCCAGTCCCGACCATCGACGCGCCCTCCGGCGGCCAACGCGGAGTCGACGGCGGCGACGCTATAGGCGCGAACTCCCTCGAATACGGCCGCATCAAGGAGTCCCTGCGCGCCTCCCGCCGGGGCCGTGTCCCACAACCACGCAAGCGGCAGGGTCTCGCCGTCGTCATCCGAGCGCAGGGGGGAATCGGAACGCGGTGCCGACACGTGCCGCGTGGCGGCGACGGAGTCCGGGCGCGCGACCGCGGCCTCCGGCTCACCGCGCCCTTCCGGCCGATGGACCACCGGAGGAGATGGTGGCGAAGCGAATCCCGCCGTCGGCGGCGGGACGTGCACCGTCCCGGCCAGCTCGCGGGCCAGCGCATCATGACCGCCCATTAATGCGAATCCGGCGGCGTCGAGACCGGATAGCTCATCGCGGCGCTTCGGATTGGCGCCTCGTTGCCGGAGCAGATCCACGATGTCCCGGAACCCGGAACGCGCCGCGTAATGGAGAGCCGTACGCCCCGTCCGCGACTCTCGAGCCTCGACCGATGCTCCCGCATCGAGAAGGACCTGGCAGAGTTCCCCGTGTCCGAAACTGGCCGCCAGGATGAGTGCCGTGCGACCCAGGACGCGGCTGGGAACATCGACCGTCGCGCCGGCGGAAACCATCGCTCTCACTGTTGCGATATCGCCGCGTCCGACGGCGGCAAACCAGGCATCGCTGGGCATCGGCTCGGCGGCTACCGTTCCGGTCGCGACCAGGTGCAGTGCCGCGATGAGAACTCCCTGGAAAAACAACGAGCGGGTCCCCGTCACGGATGGAACGGGATCAGGGGACGTAATCGATGGTGATGGTGGTGCGCCGGCCCAGGCCGGAAGACCCGCGCAACGTCACCGCGCAGTAGCGGCCTTCCTTCGTGAAGATCATCTTGACCTCCTCACGCTCGAAGACGGCCTTCGTCGTCCACTCGAACTTCTCCATCTCGCGCCGATAGAACGCGATGACATCGCCGATCGAGGAGCTTCCCTCGTACAGAAGAGTCGCCGCCAGCGTCGGTCCATACTCCAGGATGACCGAGCGATCGGCCTTGTACGTGAATCCGGCGGGGACAGGCAGGTCGCGGATGCGCAGTTCGGGCGAGGTCTGCAGGGGCTGAAGATAGTTGATATCGCCGCCGGACGAAGCCGGGTCGGCCTGGGTCTGTGGCGCCGTGCAGGCCGCAGACGCCAGGACCGCCGCCAGGATACCCAGGGTCACCACGCTTCGCAGGTTGGTCATCGTTCAGTTCTCCTTCGAGCGCCAGAAGGGGCGCAACAGCCTGATCCGATCATCGTTGAAACCAGGGACGGACTTGAGATCGTTCTCGCCGCGAATCGGCCCCACGTTCTCGCGATACCAGACGATGGCCCGCGCCCGCGTCGGTCCCACGGCGGGAATGGAGGCCAGGTCGTCATAACTTCCGCGCATCGGGTCAAAATCATAGGCCGGGACTTCAGGCGGGACGACCGGAGCCGGCGGGATCACGACCGGCGTGGCGGCCACGGGCGGCGCGGTCTCGACCGGCACGGTGACGACAGCGCCAGGGGACAGTGGCGAGGAGACGGCCAGCAGGGCCTGGCGAAGCGCCGCGATCTCGCGGTCACGGGCCGCCAGTCGAGCCTCGAGCAATGCGACCTGCGACGCCTCCGAGGGCATTACGGGAGCGATGCCGCGCCGGGCCTCGTCCCGCTCGGCGCGCGCCGATGCCAGCGCGGTCGCCGCATCGTTCAGGACCTGCACCGTGCTCTGGAGTTCGATCCTCAGCGCATCACGCTCGGCCATGACGGCGTTGACGGTCTCGGTCAATCCCGCGCCCGCCGCCAGGGCCGCGCGCGCCGCCCGCTCGGATTCCGTCAACGCGGCGTGCCGCGCCTCGAGGTCGCCTAGCCTCGCCCGCTCCGCGTCCAGGGCCCGACCGAGATCGGCTGCCCGCCCGCGTTCCCAGGCCAGGCTGTCCGCCAGTTGGCGCCGCTCCGAAGCCCTGGCCGATCGTTCCTCCGCCAGGACGCGGTCATGTTCCGCCACCCGAGCCCGCATCTCGACGATCGCGGTCTCCCAGGACGCGGCGCGGGCTGCCTCTTGTCGCAAGGATTCCTCCATCACGCCGGATCGGTGCTGGTAGGCCTGGATGCGATCCTGGAATTGGCCGATGCTGGCCCGCAGCGTCTCGTTCTCGCGGCCCAGGGCCGCCAGCGTATCCCCGTAGAGCGCGACCAGGGCCTCCGCCCGCGCCCGCGCCTCCGTCACGGCTTGCTCACTGAGACCGAACTGGGCATGCATGGCCGAGAGGCGCTCGGCCAGCTCCTCGCGTTCCGCGAGCGCGCGACGCGCCTGGGCCGTGGCCCGCGTCGCCGTGTCCCGCCACTCGGCAAGCGCCGCCAATTCCAGGCGCGCGGCGGCCAGTTGCGCCCGGGCATCATCGCGCTCCATAACCGCGGCGCTGGCCTCCCGCGCATGGCGATCCGCCTCGGCCAGCGATGCATTCAACGCGATCCCCAGCTCGGCCTCGGACTGCTTCCAGGCCTCGATCTCCGCGCCCTGGGCCGCCACGGCGCGCTCGAGATCGGCAATCCGAATCTGGGCGAGGGCCACCTCGCGGTTGGCGCGCGCCTCGGCGAGCTCCACGGCCGCCATCGCGCGCTCGACGATGCGGCGAACCGCCTCGTCGCTGGCTCGAAGACCCGCGGCCATCTCGGCCAGCGTCGTGTCACGGGGGGAGACGGCCGCCTGCGCCACGGCGGGAACCGCAAGCGAGGTGAGCGCGAGGACGAGGACTACCGATGGCAAGGCGAAGCTCTTCATGACCTGCCCGGCATCATAGCAAAAGTCGGCGGCAGACTCCCGAAATCCTCAGTCCGTCGGCTGAGGTTCAGCGGACGCGTACGAGGGCGCGGATGGCCTGGGCCTTGGCGGCCTCGAAGCCCGGCACCTTGACGAGCTCCTCGGTCGAGCGGAACGGCCCGACATTCTCACGATACCAGACGATGTTGCGCGCCTCCTGGATGCCGACCCCGGGAAGCGCCTGGAGCTCCGCGAGCGTGGCGGCATTGAGGTCGACGCCGGCGCGCAGGGGCTCGGCCAGGACCTCGATCCCCGAGAAGCGCCGCGACTCCTGCTCCAGGGCCGCCAACCGCGCCTGGACGTTGGCGAACTCGCGCCGGAGCCCGTCCGCTTCGCGAACCAGGTCTTCCTTGTCGCGGCCCATCTCTTCGAGCCTTCGCCGAGCGCCGGCGAGATCCTCGCGGACCATCGCATTCTCGCGAACGAGCCTCTGGTAGACCTCGGAGCGCATCAACAGGCCCGTGTCGTTCCGGGTCAGCGCCTCGACCTGCTCGCTCGCGCGCCGCGACTCGGCCTGAGCCGCCTCGAGGCGACGCTGGTACTCGGACTGGAAGCGCTCGAGCTGTTGGTCGTATTCCCGTTGCATGCGGATGCGATCGGCCTCGTACGTGGCCTCGATCTGGGCCTTCTCCTCGAGGAACCGCACCTGGGCATCCGCCTCGATGCTTGCCCGCAACTGCTCGGCCTGGGCCATCCGCCGGGCCAGGGCCTCCGAGGCGAGGCGCTCCCGCTCCTGCGACACCCTCTGCGCAACCTGCGAATCCGCGGCCTGCTGACTGCGCCGAACCTCCTCGGCGGCCTGGACGCGGGCTCGATCAACCTGGCCCTGGGCGTCGCGGAGAATGCGCTCCACCTGCGACTCCGCGCGCGTCCTGGCCTCGTTGAGCCTCTGCTCGGCCGCAAGCTGGGCCCGCGAGACCCGGGCGTCGGCCGAGAGCCGGACGTTCTGGACATAGAACTTCAGGCGCGCCAGCGGATCCTCGTTCTGGAGATTCGTGGTGTCCGCGCGAATCTCACCCAGGCCACGCCATACCTCGGCATCCACGCCCTCCACGAGGGCGCGCATCGAGAGCACTTCGCGTGTCGCCTCGGCGCGGACGCGCTCGGCCCCCGCCTGCGCTTCTTCCCTCGTCGCGCGCTCACGCTCGATCGCGGCCGAGAGCTCGAGGATCTTCTGCCGCGCCTGCTCGGAAGCGGCGCGCGCCGCCCAGATCTCCGCCTGGGCGCTGGTGTCCAGTCGCCCCTCGCGAAGGCGGCGCAGCTCGTTCTCCGCCGCCATCGCCCTCTGCTCGGCCAGGTCCACGGCCCGGCGCGCATCGGCCAGGGACTGAGGCACTCCCGTGCCGACCGGAACGGGCGCGCTCGTGCCCGCCGGCGTGCCGTTCGGTCGCGCCCCGTACTGGGTCTCGATCTCGCGGCGAATCTCCGCCACGCGCTCATCGACCTGGCGCTGGAGCCGAGCCCACTCCGCCGCCGTGTCCCAGGCCCGCGCCTGGGTGCGGGCCGCGACCGAGGCCTCCTGGGCCCGCGCCTCGGCGGCGCGCACGCGCTCGTCGGCACTGCGACGCGTCTCCGCCAGCTGGCGCTCCAGGTTGCTCCGCGTCTCGTCGAGACGCATCTGCCAGGAGCGACGCTCGGTGCTGACCGCCTCCGTGATGTCCTCGCGCTGGCGCCGGTCCTGGTACGCACGCTCATACTCGAGAGCGCGCACGGCGTCACCGAGCGAGGCATGCAGGTCGGCCACGGATCGGTAGGCGAATGCCGGTGCGTTGCGGCGCGCGATCACGGCCTCGTACAATTCCAGCGACCGCCGCGTCTCTCCAACCTTCTGCAGGGTCTCAGCCAGGGCCAGCGTGACCTCGGTGTCCCCGGGATTGTCCGCATGAGCGCGCTCCAATTCGGCGCGCGCCCTCTGCACTTGGCCCGCCGCCAGGAGTGCCCGGCCCAGCAGCGCGCTCAGCTCGGGAAAGTTTCCCGAGGAGGAACGCAGGGTCTCCAACTGCTGAACGGCCTCGACCGGGCGGGAGAGCTTGACGAGCACCTGGGCCAGGCGGTAGCGGGCGGCCACATCGGAGCCGTTCTCGCTGACCGCGCGCCGGAGACTCTCAAGCGCGTCGTGATCGCGGCCCGCTTCGAGCTGGGCCATGCCCAGGTAGCGATAGGCCTGGGCCTTATCCGAGACGAGGAGCGTCGCGCGCTGGAACTGCGCCACGGCCTCGGCCGTACGGCCCCGGGCCGCCTCCACGATGCCCAGGTTGAGGCGCGCATCGCCATTCTCCGGGTTGGCTTCGAGAAGCCGCTCGTAGAGCTGGGCGGCGATATCCAGTCGCCCCAGGCGATGCTCGGAGTAGGCACGAACCGCCAGGGCTCCGGGATCGTTGGACAAGGCGCGGTTCGCGTCCAGGACGCGAACGGCCTCGGCCCAGGCGCCGCTCTTCATCTGCAGGCGCGCCAGTTCCAGGGTCGCCTTCGGGTGCTGGGGCTCCAGGGCGAGAACGGCGGAGTAGGCGTCGCGCGCGGCCCGCGTGTCGTTGAGCTGGCGGTAGATGTCCCCCAGCACGAGCTGGAGGTCGGCGCGGCGTCGATCCACCTGCGCGGCGCGACGGTACACCTCGGCCGCCTCCGTGAACCGCTGGCTACGCACCAGGAGATTGCCGCACTGGATATAGGCATCAAGGAGCGTGGGGTCGGCCTCGAATGCGCTGCGATACTCGTCGATCGCCTTGCCGGGCTGGCCGCCACGCTCGTACTGCACGCCCAATTGATAATGGGTGCGCGCCAGGGCCGCCATGTTGCCCGCGCCCGCCGAGGATTGGGCCAGGGCCGGGAGGATCGCGGTGAGTCCCATGAAAAAGAGAACCAGGATCGTCCTCATGAGCCGGATGTGGTATGCGTGCATGATCAGCCTCGTTCTCTGCGTTGCCCGGTATCCTGAAGACGCCACGACCGTCGCGGTCGCAAGCGGTTCACGATGCCGAGGCACCCTCCCCTGCCGTTATCGGATGATCCCGGGTGTTCCTTGACCCGGGATCGGTTGATCCATCTCCGCCAGGGCCTGGCGCACCAGCGAAGCCGTGGCGGCGTCCTCAGCATACACGAGCGCCCGATCGAAGTCGGCCCTGGCCCTCGCAGCCTGCCCCAGGGCGGCGTAGACCCTGCCGCGACGATAAAGCCGGCTGGCCGTCGCCGCGACTCTGACGGCCTCGTCGAGATATTTTTCCGCCTCGTCCAGGTCGCCACGACGCGCGTAGGCCCATCCCAGGGTCGAAAAATAGGGTCCCCGATCGGCGATCTCCGCGGCGAGCGCGTCCTTGACGAGCCGGATCGCCTCGTCGAGGTCCCCGCCCTGCTCCACCAGGAGATCGGCAAGGTTGTTCAAGACGACGGGATTCCCGGTGTCCACGAGGAGCGCCTGGCGGTAGGCCTCGATCGCCTCGGGATATTGTCCCAACCGCTTCAACGAGAGCGCCTTCTCGACCCAGGGCGCCGAGGGACCGGGCGCGGCGAGCGTCTGACCCGGGACACCGGTCGGGGCCAGCTCGATCGGCGCCAGGGGTTGATCGAGGGCGCTCACCGAGGGTGGCCGGGCGCCCGAGGGAATGCCGACACTCGCGGTCAAGGACGGCGAAGGAAGGGATAGATCGCCGAAGTCACCGCCGACGGAACCGCCGCTGGCCGGCAGAGGGGCGGGAAGGGAATAGGGATCCTGGGAGATCGGGGATACCGCGGAGGGGCTGGGAAGCAACCACCCCTCCAGGGGCTGAACCGGCGCCGTCGCGGCCTGCGGTGTCGGTGAAGGATTGACCTGGGGAGCAGGGGCCAATTCCTCGACCGTGAGCGCGGGCAGAGAGACACCAACCGGCGCTCCAACGGAAAGTCCCGCCCAAGGCGCAGTTCCGAGAGCGGCGGCGCGATCTTCAGGACGCGCGGCGGGGAGCGGCGCCGGGACCGGAGACGGGGGGGGCACCTGCGCTGGGCCAACCTCGCCTCCTGGCGCCGGGGTCGGGGACGCTGAACGCGGCGCCGGTAGCGGGGAAGGTGATCCGCCAGCGGAGCGCGGATCGGACCCCAAGAGCGACGGCACATCAGCCGGAATGGCGATCGGCGAGAACGAGGGCCTGGAGGCCCCGAGTGGAGGAAGTCCCTCCGGATCGCCTTGCGGCCATGCAAAACCTCGAGGTCCACCGAGCGCAGTGCCCGAGGCTGGAGGGGGAACTCGCCCCGCCGGGCGTGTCACCGGTGATGCGGCCGGCTCCACCGACACTTCCCAGGTCACGACTGGCGCCGTCGAGGCAGCCACCGGTCGCCCAGCGCCGGGCGACGAGACGTCCGTCGCCAACGCCGTCGTCGGCATCGATCGGCGCACGTGAGTGGCTCGTGCGACATCCTCGCCCAGGGGTTGATACCCGGTGGACTGGACAGCAGCGGGCTCCATGGTGGCGTCCGGTGAGGATGTGGCTAGCGTGCCGCGGGAGGGGGCGCTTGCCCCCTGGCCCCACGTGATGCTGGTCACCAGGGGGTAATCCGGCACCGCGGACGGAGAGGGATAGCGGGGTGCCATCGCCGAGGGGCCCGGAACAGGGCCCAGGGCCGACGCGATCGGAAAGCTCGCTTCGGGCGCGACGGGAAAATCCGCTCCTGCGGAGGAGGATCCGCCCCCGGCGCTCGGCCAGACGGGGGCCGGCGACGCCGCGATCGGGCGAGGCGAGCGGCGAGACGGCGGAGCGCGACGCGACACGCGTGCCGCGCCGCGATCGCTGCTCATGATGTCCGAGAGCACGGACTGCGCGAGGCGATCGACCGCCGTCGGCGCCGCGGTGGTAGTCACGTCGGGCGCCGGCACCGCGGGGGCAACGGCGGCGTCGGAGACCTCGGCCGCACGAGGCGGCGCCCCGGACTCGAGCTCCCTGAGCCTCTGGCGCGCGAAACCCGCCATCTCCGTGGATTCTCCATGGCGCGACAAGAGCGCCCGATAGGCCGTGATGGCGCCATCGCGGTTGCCGCGCCTCTCCTCGGTCAGCCCCACGTAGTACCCGGCGATCACGGCCTCGGATGTGTTCTCACCGCTCGCGGCGATCCGCCGGAACTCCCCGATCGCCTGCGCGTAGCGACCGGCCTCGAAGAGCCGCCGCGCTTGCTGCAACTGCACGCTCTGCGACGCGGCCTCGGCAAGGCCTCCGGCCGAAACGACGAGAAGGAACAGGGCGAGGACCGTGCCGGCGGAATGGCCTGGAGTCCTCACGGGAACGCGGAGGGCGTCAGGCCGCGTCGCGATTCGCACGGCGAGACGTGGGATGAAACATGACCGTCGTCCACTTGGGGATGAAATTCGTCCCCTCGTTGACGAGCGTAAGGCGATACTCGTAGCGCAGGCTTCGACCGCCCGTGGCCACGGGCGACTTCCCGAACGTGACGAGGTAGTAGATCGTCGTGCGCCCGGCGATCTGGACGGGCTCGCTGTCCATGGTCACCGTGAAATCCGGTGATATCCCCTCGGCCGGAAGCGTCAGCTGCTTCTCCGGGAGCGGGGGTTGCCAGCTGCTGATCGCCTTGGAGAGGTAACCGCTGTCCATCCCGAGGCGCAGTTCCTCGACGAAGTCCCTGGCCGTGGCGGAGGCCCAGTATCCCTGGGTGAACTTCTGCCAGCCGAACCAGCCCGCGGCAAGAACCAGGGCAATAATGATCAGGTTTTTCATCGCGCTCCCGTGCGTCCTTCCAGGGACAAGAGGTTGCTCCGCGCCTGCCCGTGCTCGGGGTTCAGTTCCAGCGCGCGCGCAAATGCCCGCCGGGCGGCATAGATGTCTCCCAACTTGTAATGAGCGAGTCCCATGTTGAAGTATATGTCGGCATTGTCGGGCGCAAGCTTAGCCGCGTTTTCATAGGCCTCCATGGCCTCGGTCGTGCGGCCCAGCTTGAAGTAGGCGATTCCCATGTTGTTCCAGGCCGAGGGGAGCGACGAGTCGATGGTGATCGCCTCGCGATAGTACGATATGGCCAGGGTGTAATCGCCCGTTCGTGCCGCATTCTCTCCCCGCGCCACGATCTCGGCGGCCCCCGGCGCCGGCGGATGGCTCCACTCGGCCCTGCGAAAATTCGTGGCCTCGCCCGCCCCGCGCCCGAGCTCCTTGGTAAAACCGAAACGCACCTGCCAGTCCGGGCTGTTCTTGTTCAGGCCGATCCCGGCGGCCAGCTGGTACTCGAGCGAGGGACCGGCCTGCCTGGTCACGCCCAGCTCGGCGATGATGTCATTTCGCACCCCGGGCATCATCTGGCTTCCCGAGTTGACCCCGAGGAATCCCCTCAAGGTCTCCAGGAAGCGGTAATCGTAGGCGGCTCCCCAGCTGAGAACGTCCTGCCGATCGGCGGTGAAGAACGTGTAGCCCAGGTTTCCGTGGGCGACGCCGCGCTCACCGAAGGACTTCGAGACAGCGTAGTTGATCGCAATCGAGAGCGCGTCGCTGGCCGTGGCCGTTCCCGCGCCGTAGCCCAGGCGTACCTCCGTGGCCGTGGCCGGGTAGTTCTCCTCGTCCTGCGTCATCTGGTATTTCAAGGCGATGGCAATATCGCCAATCCCGCTCCCGTCGAACTTATTATTGTCGGTCTGCTGGTAGAGAAAGGGCAGGAGGAATCCCCACTCCAGGCGCTCGCGCCACCCGTAGCGGATCTGGGTGGGCACCCTGACGGCCGTGACATCGCTTCCCTCGAGCCGGTAATTGGCGCCGGCCTCGAGACCGAGCTTGATCTCCCAGGTTTGAGCCCAGAGCGTCGAGGCGTCGTCGATGGACGCAACCCCGTATCCAATCCGGGCGGCGGCGGGTTCGTGACAGGCCAAGCTCACCAGGAACGCCACGATCGAGGCACGGGCAGACCGGTGGAGCAGGCGGGGCTTGCGGGCGCCCGGAGCGAAACGTCCGCCCGAAGAGGGGCCCGGGGAGGACGGGACTTGGCAATGGGGTGTCATCAAGAGGCCTCTGGCGAGGGATATCCTAGCCCTTGGAGCGACTTCCTGCCACCCGTTCCGCACTCCCTTGATTATCGCCGGCGACGAACGATATCGCCCGCGCGGACGAGTTGCGTGGGCGTCGAGGGTCGGGCTTCTACGCCCGAAGCCGGGGTCGTTGTCGGCAACAAGCGCACTTCGGCATAGCGTTCCGTCAGCCCCACAACCCTCCCTTCGCCGATCACGTCGGCGCGGCGGCCGGGCCAGTCATATCCCGGGGCGAACAGTTCGAGCCCGCGCCGTTCGATCACCATCGTATCCCCGATGCGGACGCCATAGGCCCGGCCCAGGTTGACCGTGACCAGGTTCCGGTCTCGGCGCCGGACGACGGTCCCTTCCAGGGGCGCGTGCCAGGCGAGCGCGCGCGCAGCTTCGAGGATGGTTCGTGTCAGCGCCTCACCTCCTCGAACCGCGTACTCCTGCCGCCAGACCACGGGGCCGACGGGAACGAGGACCGCCTCGACCCGGAGCGTCACGTCCTCGCGCGCCTCCAGGATGCGCCCGCGCACGATCAGCTCGGCGCCGAGTTCCTTGCCCAGCAATCCCGGATCGATCGCGTCGGGATTGGTGAATCCATGCCGCGCCATGGCCGCCTCGACCTCGGCGGCAGGAATGAGCTCGAAGCCCGGCAGGAGGCCCAGCGTTCCCGACAGCCATTCCCCACTCAACCGGCCGACCCCCGCGTGAAAGGGCCTCAGGGCCTCGGCGAAAGGAAGGATGGCGACGCGCAACCTGGGCCGAGGCACGGGCGTCACGCTCCATCGTATTCGCTCCTCCAGGACCTCGGGGTTGCCCACGAGCTCGCCCAGGACCCCGGTCGGCTGTTCCCAGATCGCCCCGAAACTCACGGCATGAGTCGACTCCATCTCGGTGAGCGCCCGCCGGGTGATCATCTCGAGGAGGTCCGAGGCCACGAGCCGCTCGGTCTGGGACCGCGTCAGCTCCTCGACGCGACGCAACTGCGTGACCGCGGAGGTGAAGGATCCCTGGCGCTCGAAGAACCGGGCCATCTTGAGCCGAGCCTCGGAGAGCTGAGGCGCCAGGGCGACGGCGCGGCGGTAATGCAGGTAGGCCAGGAGCGTGTTGTTGACCGCTTCGGACCGGGCGGCCTTCAAAAGACGCCGGTCCGCAAGCTCCACGCGCCGCGTATCGTCAGCCGGATAGATGAGGAGCCGGACTCTCTCGAGCCGATCCATCGCCAGGTCATCCTCGGGATCCGCGAGGAGCGCGTCCAGGAAGGCCGCCTCGGCCTCGGCGGGCCTGTTGGCGGCCAGGAGGTCGGCGCCGCGATTGAACGCGCCATCAGGTCCGACTCCCGCCATGAACGCGGCGGCTTCTTCGGGGCGCTTGAGACGACGAGAGAGCGCGGCCATCTCCATGAGCGAGTAGGGGCGGCCCCGATCCCGGGCCCGGGCGCCCGCCAGGGCGGCCTGGGCGTCAGAATCGCGCCCCAGGTCGACCAGGATCTCGCCGCGGATCTGCCAGGGCCAATACAAGGCGCTGTCTCGATCGATGGCTTCCTCGGCCAGGGCGAGCGCGGAGACATCGCGGCCCTCGAGCCTGGCCACGACCGCGCGGCCAAGGAAAGCCTCGGCGTCGTCGGGCGAAATGCGTAGCGCGCGTGCGAATCGGCGATCCGCCTCCGCCAGGCGCTCGGGATCGGGCGACAGGCCATCGATCCCCACGGCGCCATCCATGGCCCGGTGAACGGCGATCCATCCGAGCACCTTGATGGCCGCCGAGTCGACGGGCCGCGCGGCCAGGAGCCCCGCCACGCGCGTCTCGGCGTCGAGCAGCGCGCCAAGGCGAATCTGGACCTGTGCCAGGCGCAGGACCGCACCCGGTTCGCCGGCCGAGATCAGGGCCGCCTGCTCATAGGCCCCCAGCGCCTCCGGAAGCCGGCGATGTTCCTGGTAGAAATCCCCAAGCTGCATCCAGGCCTCGATGTCCGAGGGATTTTCCTGGAGAACTTCCTTGATCCGCGCCTCGGCCCCCACCGCGGCGCCCATGAGCGAGAACCCGGCGGCGGCATCGAGCCCCCCCTGCCGCCCGTAGTAGCCGAAGGCACCCACGGCGGTGAACGCGAGGAATGACAAGGCGCCTATGCGAGCCCACGAACCCATATCGATCGACCTATCGGCCGATTAGGGCCCCGGGGTTACAAAATTAGATGCGGCTGGCGAGTTCCTCGATGGTGGTCTCCCCGCGCAGGACCTTGGCCAATCCGGCCTCCCTGAGCGGCATCATGCCGGCCTCGATCGCGGCTCGGCGCATGAGGTCGGATGGCACCTTGGACTCGACCATCTCCCGGAGATGTTCCTTCACGGTCAAAACCTCGAAGACGCCGGTCCGGCCCAGGTACCCGTGACCGCCGCACAGTTCGCATCCGACGGCGGCGTAGAGTGTCTTCCCCTTCAACCAGTCGCGCGTGAGCTCCAACCGCGCGAGCACGGCGTCCGGCGGCGGCGCCTGGGCGGGGCGGCGGCAATGAGGGCAGAGCAGGCGGACGAGGCGGGCGTTGATCACGCCGGCTAGAACCGATCCGATGGCAAACGAGTCGGCGCCCAGCTGGAGAGCAACCCAGTGGGCGGAGACGGCGTCATCGGCGAAGAGCGTGGCCAGGACCCGCCGACCGGTTGCGGCGAGCCTGAGCATCATCTTGACCTCGTCACGCGTCTCCACGCTCGACATGTACACGAGGTTCGGCTCCTGTCTCTCCACCGCCTTGACGGTCATGTCCCAGGCGGCGGTCTCCGGGGTCTCCGGCAGGTGCACTTTTCTCAACTGGTTGAAACTCGACACCGGGTAGGCAGGGGGATCCTCGATCGTGACGATCATCGTCGAGGGTCCTCCCATCACGGAGAGGCACGAGTACGCGGTCGTGGTCTTGCCGGAATCATTCTTTCCGGCAACCAGGATCAGGCCGGCAGGGGCCGCCAGGAGCTCGTCCAGCTCCCTGGTCTGCCCGGCCTCGAACCCCAGGTCCGCCAGGGGACGGATGATCTCCGAGCGCCGCGTGATCCGAAGGACTACTTTCTCGCCGAAGAGCGCGGGAACGATGCTCACGCGGATATCGATGGGCGGCGCCACCAGGTCGGGACGGAGATGAAAGCGCCCCTCCTCGAGCACCTGCACGGCCTCGCCAACCGTCAGCTTCCCGAGGATCTTGAGCCGCGTCAAGACGGCCTGGTAGAGGTCCCGGGGCAGCGAGGTGACGTTGGTGTACTGCCCATCGATGCGATAGCGAACCGAGACGAATTTCTGCTTGGGCTCGAGATGCACGGAGGACGCCCGCAGATCCAGGGCCTGCTTGAAGAGCGTCTCCAGGAGCCTGGCGACGGAGGGCTTGAGTTCCTCGCCGCCCAGCGGCAGGAGCGGGGGCGCCGACTCCGTGACCGCGGCGCTGGCGGGCTCCTCCACGACGACGGGGGCGGAGAGCCAGAGGCGGTCGAGGTGGCGATCCATGGCGCTGCGCGGAAGGCACATCACCACGAAGATCTCCTGCCCGAGCGCGTTGCGAATCTCGTCCTGCACCACGATGTCGGTGGGATCGGTCATGGCCACGACCACGGCCTGGCCTCCCGAGGCGTCGGCGCGGTAGAGCGGAAGCACGCCGTAGCGGCGCGCGAACTTTTCCGGCAGGGCGTGCGCGACCTCGGGGTCGATCCAGGTCCGATCGAGGTCGATGGTCGGGTAGCCCAGCTGAATGCTGAGGAAGTGCTGGATCTGGTCCTCGGTCGTGAGTCCCCGCGCTATCAGCACGTCGCCGAGTCGGCGATTGTCGCTCTGCGCTTCGTCGAGGGCGGCCTTGAGATCCGACTCCTTGAGGACGCCGGCGCGCACGAGGAGCGATCCCAGGTGTTCCTTGCCATACGCCGCGCTCACGCGTACTTCTCCACGATGATCCCGAGCCGCTCGATGGTGGCCGGCGGCCAGAGCTTGCGATCGGTCATGATCGCCCCCCGGAGAGCCTCGTGCGCGGGGCTCGTCCGCTCGCGGGGAATCTTCCCTACCACGTCCTTGACGATCCGCTGGACGTTGCGCGCGTTCGCGTGCAGGTTCTCCAGGACGAGTTCGACGGAGACCTCCCCCGACTCGTGCCAGACGTCGTAGTCCGTGGAGAGCGCGACGAGCGCGTAGGCCAGCTCGGCCTCGCGGGCCAGCCGAGCTTCCGGGAGCGCGGTCATGCCGACGACGCTGTGGCCGAAGGAACGGTTCACGGCGGATTCCGCCTTCGTGGAGAAGGCCGGCCCCTCCATGCAGTAGTAGGTTCCTCCGTCGTGCACGCTCACCCCGAGCGCGCGACAGCTGTCGACGAGCGCGCGGCGGAGCACGGGGCAGAAGGGATCGGCCATCGAGACGTGAGCCACGATCCCGTCGCCGAACCAGGTACCGTGCCGCTGACGCGTCCCGTCGACGACCTGGTCGGGAATGACGACGTCGCGGGGCCTGACGTCCTCCTTGAGCGAACCAACCGCCGAGAGCGCCAGCACCCAGTCGCAACCGAGGCTCTTGAGGGCATAGAGATTGGCGTGGGAGGGGACTTCGCGCGGCAGGAGACGGTGCCCCCGGCCATGCCGCGGGAGAAAGGCGCAACGGCGTCCCGAGAGCGTGCCCAGGATGATCGCGTCGGACGGCGATCCGTAGGGCGTGTCGACGCGGATCTCCTCCACGTCCACGAGGCCTTCCATCTGGTAGATGCCGCTGCCGCCGATGACTCCGATGAGTCCCTCAGATCCGCTCACGCGTTCCTCCTGGTAAATCCTCCGCGCTCCCCTCGAGGTCGCGGGGGGGCCGGGCGCGTTTCATGATCTCGCCGCCCAGCGAGGGCGCAGTGTATCAGAACCCCGTGGAGAGTCAGGAAAGTTTGAGGATCCTCGCATAGTCATAGAGCGAGCCCACCAGGGCGGCCTGCAGGAAGTAGATGATCGCGATCACGACCAGGGGGGTGAAATCCAGGCCACCCGAGGCGAGAAACGGAAGCATCCGCCGGATCCGGCGATAGACGGGATCCGTGGCTTGTCGCAGGAAGCGAACGATGGGATTCCACGGATCGGCGCCGACCCAGCTGACCACCGCGGCGCCGATCACGATCCAGAGATAGGCACCGAGGATGAAATCGAGGACGAGCGCCAGGCCATGCAATGCGTTGGCGGCGATGATCATCCCGCCAGCTCCCGGGCCCGCGCGGCGGCTGCCTCGGCCCCCTCTCGGACCGCGCCCGGCAGGTCGCGTCGGCGGAGCGCCTCGAGCGCTCTCTCGGTGGTGCCGCCCTTGGAGGTGACGGCCGCGATCATCGCGGTAAAATCCCCCTCCTGGTGCCGGGCCAGGGCCACGGCCCCTTCGGCGGTTCCGAGAACCAGCCTGAGCGCGACATCGGGAGCGAGACCGAGCGCCACGCCCGCCTCCTGGAGGGCCTGCATGAAGAGGAAGAAGTAGGCGGGACCCGATCCCGAGATCGCGGTGACGGCGTCGATCTGATCCTCGGCCAGCTCCACGACCTCGCCGATCGCCCCCATGAGGTCACGGGCCAGGCCCATCGCTTCTCTCCCGGCGGTGCGTCCCGGGGCGATCGCCGTGATCCCCTTGCCCACGAGAGCGGGCGTGTTGGGCATGGCCCGGACCACGGGGGTCCCGGGAGCCAGGGCCTGCTCGATACGCGCCGTCGGAATGCCCGCGGCAATCGAGACGACGACCGGAAAGTGACGGCCCGCCACGGCCGCGAGCACGGCGTCCATCTGCTGGGGCTTGACGGCCAGGACAAGGCCGCCGGACTCCGCGCCCACCATGGTCTCGACGGAGGAATGCAAGCGTGTCATGGAGAGGGTCCGGCCCAGCGCGGCGCGCGTCGCGGGATCGGGATCGGCCACCGCCAGCGACGACGCAACGGCGCCGCGGGATACCAGCCCCTGCAGCATGGCGCCGGCCATGCGCCCGCCGCCCGCGAACATCCAGGGCACGCCGGGGATCACCTCGGGCCGTTCAAGCGAAAGAGGAGAAAGGCCAGGCCGAGAAGGAAGAACGCGAGGACCGGCACTCGGAGCAACTGGAACCAGGCGCCAATGGTCTGGAAGGTCGGCGCGACGATCTGCTCCCAGTATTCGACCGAGAACCAGAGAAACACGCCCAGTACGACGGCGAGGATGAGCAGGTATTGAGCCGCATCCTCAAGCCGCACGCTGCTGGCTCTCCTGGAGCAGAAGTTCCTTCTCGTGGATCTTGAAGATGACGACGGTGAGACCGGCGGTAACCCAGAACGGCCCGGCAATGCGCACGACCGTGAAGGTATTGGCCGTGGCCCCGTGAAAGATGAGGCCGGCGGTACCCGCGATCATGCCGAGCACGAGCCCCTTGGAATAGCCGGGCGGCAACCAGCGGTACATGCGAAGAGCCGTCTGGAACAAGGCCTTGAATATCCAGATGAGCGTCAACAGGCCGAGAATGCCCAGCTCGCCCAATACGCGCATGATCTGGCTGTCGACGAAACCAACGCCGGTCACGCCCTGGCCCAGGAGCGGCTGGTATTGCCACTGGCGGATGACCCCGTCGTACCGCTCGAGGCGCGCGAGGGACGAAGGATCGAGCTCGACCTTGTCGTCCGGATCGCTGGACCACAAGTTCTCAACCCGATTCTGAAAGGTATACTCCACGCGTTCTATGGTGGCCTGTGGCATGTAGGGCGCGGCAAAGACCGTGACGACGAGGAGCATGAGCGGAACGATCTTGCGGCGGCTCAAGAGGATCACGGTCAGGAACATCGGAAAGAACGCCATGTAGGATCCCCGGGAGAGCGTGTACAGGAAGGGCGGTACGATGGCCACCATGATGGCCCCATAGAAGAGCTTGCTGACGATGCCAGGCACGTAGTTGAGCAGGCCGAAGGCCAGGGCGAAGGAGAAGAGCAGGTAGCCGCCGAGCGTTCCGGGTTCCTCCGAGCTCTCGAAGGGTGTCGTGGCCCTGCCGTGGGTCTTCACGATGAGAACATTCCACGTGGCGTAGGCCACCACGACCAGCAGGGTGAGGAAATAGGCCTTCATGATGCGCCTGATGGCCTCCTCGTTGGTGACCGTGTTGACGATGAGAAAATAGAGCAGGAAGAACTCGACGAACTTCAAGACGAAGAAGAACGCGGTCAT
This sequence comes from uncultured bacterium, assembly GCA_964548165.1. Classification (GTDB taxonomy): domain Bacteria; phylum UBA8481; class UBA8481; order UBA8481; family UBA8481; genus CAZJQD01. Next base: position 35,990 of record CAZJQD010000008.1, on the reverse strand, counting down.
GGGGGAACCGACGGCGCCGGTGAAGGACCCTCTCACCGTGGATATCACCGAGAGCAACGTGAAGAGGAGGATGGGCCGGTTCAGGGGCGTATTCATGAGCAGGTCGATCTTGCCGCGCACCGCGGTCTGCGCGAACCAGGCGGCGCTGACCATGAGGATCATGAGGTCGTCCACGCGAATGACGACGGCGCGCGAGGGAAGCCTGATGAAATCCAGCTCGATCTCGGGCGACAGCAGCATTCCCGCGACAAGGCAATAGATGCCGAACTCGACGTCGATGAGCGTGAAGAGGACGACGATGACGCTGACGATGGCGATCGCCAGCATGGAGGAACCGGACGAGCTGGCTTGCCCGGCCAGCAGCAGGACGATTCCCAAGGCCAGGAAGACCACGCCCATGGCGCCGGCCATGGGTCTATTCGTGCGCCCTCCATCGATGCGGTAGGGCGAATCCAGCCCCCTGGCGGTGTCGGCAAGGGACATCAGCTGCGCTTCTTCTTGAGAACTTTCTGCTGCTGCAATTTATCCTCGCGCGCCGTCTCCCCGTAATAGTGGTAGTGATAATAGTAGTAGGAGTAGCCGAGGCGACCTTCGGCCGGGATCTGGTTCAAGACGACTCCAAGGATCTTGGCGCCGACATTCTCGAGCTGGACCTTCGCCCTGAGCAGGGCCTCGCGCGCCGCGCGCCCCACGAAGTACACGAGGAGAACCGCGTCGGTCTTCGAGGCCAGCACGGCGGCATCGGTCACGGGCAGGACGGGCGGGCAGTCCAGCAGAATCACGTCGTAAGCCTCCCGAACCTGGCGGATCAGTTCCGTCATCTCGGGCGAACCCAGGAGCTCGGAGGGATTCGGCGGGATGGGGCCGGAACAGAAGGCATGCAGGTTCTCGATGCCCGTCTCCTGCACAACCTCCTGCCAGGTCCGAGCGCCGATCAGCACGTCGGTCAATCCCGGCTTCTTGCGAATGCCGAACATCTTGTGCAGGGCGGGGCGACGGAGATTGCAGCCGATCGCGAGCACGCGCTGGCCGGACTGGGCAATGGCGACGGCGAGATTGCACAGGGTCGTGGTCTTGCCCTCCTGGGGACCAGAGGACGTGATGGTGAGCGTCTTGGCGTTGCCCATCAGGCCCTTGAACTGGACATTGGTGCGGAGCGTGCGGTAGGCCTCGGAAATGGGCGACTTCGGATCGTAGAACGTGATGAGCTGGGGGCGAAACGCCTCGCTCCCGCCACGCCCCGATCCCGCCGAGACTGCCGACACCTCCTCCAGCTCGCTCAACCGTTCGTGCAGATCCTTCGCCTTGGACCGCTCGGGATCGAGCGCCACCACCGGTTGCTGGGTTCGACCGGGCAACTCCTCGTCCACGGCGATGGAGGGGATGACGCCCATGACGGACAGGCCCGTCGTGCGTTCGACATCCTCGATCGTTCCGATCGATGTGTCCATCGCCTCCACCACGAAGGCCAGGGCCAGGCCGAGGATCAATCCGATGGCGACACCGATCGCGGCGTTGGCGGAGCGCGCAGGGTAGATCGGAACGCGCGGTACCGCGGCCCGCTCGATGACCGTGATCGCGTTTTCCCTGTTGACCAGCTCGTCGTACTTCTTCTCCTCCAGCTTGTCCCGGAAGAACGTGAAGAGCTTCTCGTTCATGACGATCGCTCGCTGCACCCGGGCCACTTCCACCTGGTGCCGCGGCAGGTCGTCGAGCGCGGCGCGCAAGTTGGGAAGGGAGCGCAGGAGCGCGTCCTCGCGCGTGCGAAGCGCGACGACGCGGGCTTCCAGCCCGGAACGATGGCCTTCGACCAGTTGGCCGATCGTGAGCTCCATCTCCGTGCGCAAGCGGCGAATGGTCTCCTGGGCCGCCCGAACCTCCGGGTGCCTGGGAGTCAGCGTTTTCAGCCGCGTTGCCAGCTCGACCTCGGCCTCGAACAACTGCTTCTTGAGGGCCTGCACCGCCGGATCGCGTTGCACCGCGGCGGTCGCCTCCCCTCCTGGAACCTCGCTCCGCTCTTCCTCCGCCAGCTGGTTGAAGGAAGCCTCGACGCCCCGACGCTCCGCCCTCACCCGCTCCAGTTCCGCCTCCATCTCCGCGACGCGCTGGATGTTCGCCTGGATACCCGGCTCCAGCGTGACCCCGCGCTGGGACTGCTTCAAGGCCAGCATCTGGTTCTCCGCGTCGATGAGCTTCTGCTCCGCCGCACGCATCTGCTCTTCCAGGAACATCTTGATCTGGTCCGCATCCCGGGTGTTCCTGGAACGATATTCCCTGGCAAAGGCATTGGCGATCGCGTCCACGGCGGCCGCGCAGAACCGCGGATCGGAGTGCGTGAAGGATATCTGGATGAAATTGGTCTGGCCGTCGCCTGATACGCCCACCTTGCTCTGCAGGTCGGCGGCGGCGGCTATCGCCTGGGACTTCGTCGCCTGGGGCCCCACGAGCCCCAGCTCCCTGGCGGCCCGCTCCATCACCGGCATCGAAGAGGCGAACTGGATCGCGGTCGCCAATTCGTTCCCCTTGTAGAGCAGGGCATCCGCAAGCAGGCTCGCCAGCGTCGATTGGTAGTTCAACTCCACCCGTCCTTGCGCCACGTAGCGGGGAGTCAGTTTCGAGGTATAGACGATGGCCGTGACGAAGATCGTGAAGGCGCAGATGACAATGATCCAGCGACGCTTCGAGATGACCCGGAGGTAATCCTGGAGCGACATTTCATAGCCGATGGCCATCGCGCCGCTCCTACAACCTCTTCAGTTCGTCGCCGGCGTATTTCTGGTGGTAGTAATAACCCGCGTAATCCATTTGCGAAGCTCCCCAGATGTCGTTGAAGACGATCCCCACGATCCGACCACCGACCTTCTCGAGCATCTCCTTGCAGCGAAGGAGCGCATCACGGGGCGCCACGCTGACAAGATACACGAGAAGAACGCCGTCCACCTTGGACGCCATGGTGGCCGCGTCGGCGACCGGGAGACTGGGCGGGGAATCCACCAGGACCGCGTCAAAGCTCCCCTTCAGCCTCCCCAGGAGCTCATCGAAACGGGGGCCGGCCAGGAGCTCCGCGGGCCGCCGGGCGAAGCCGCCGGAGTCGATGATCGAGAGGTTCTCGTGTCCCGTCGCCTGGAGACACTCCTCGATCGTCATGCTCCCCTGGAGGATCTCGTTGAGGCCGCGGGTTCGATCGATGGCGAAATGGCGGCCGATGACGGGGTGGCGCATGTTGGCGCCCACCAGCACCGTTCTCATGCCGGCGGCCGCGCACGCCATGGAGAGGTTGACGATCGTCGTCGTCTTTCCTTCCTGGGGCGTCGTGGAGGTCACCAGCAGGGTGCGACCACCGTCCGCAAAGAAGCGGCTCTGCAGGACCGCGCGCAATGTGCGATAGGCCTCGGCGGCGGGCGACCGTGAATCCACGAGGAGCGGGAGGCGCTCCAGGAGCTCCTTGCGCACCGGGAACTTGCAGTCCGCGACCTTCTGCGGCGCGATCCGGATCGAGGGGATGACCGCGAGAATGGGCTTGCCGACGAACCGCTCCACCTCGCTGATCGCCGAGAGGCTGGTATCCAGCGTCTCGAGGAGAAAGGCCGTTGCCAGAGCGAGCGCCAGGCCAATCGAAAATCCGATCGAGAGGATCAGGCGGCGATTCGGGTAATAGGGGTTCGCGGGCACCTGCGCCGCCTCCGCCAGGATGAGACGATCCGAGGGAGTGGAGAGGGATAGGTCCAGGTCCTCCAGACGCTGGCGGAACATCTGGTTGACCGACGTGGCGATCGCCAGCTCCCGCTGGGCCGATCCCTCCTGCTGGAGCCGGTCCGGAAGAGCGCTCATCGCCGCCGCGATCATCGCCCGTTCCGCCTGGAGCCGCTCGAGCTCCCGTCGCACGGACTCCCTCTCGGCCAGGACGACCTGTCGAGCGGTGGCGACGGCGCCGGGCAACCGGCCCCGCAAACCCTCCTCCAGTCGACTGATGGTCTCTCGGACCCTGGCCACCGAGGGATACACCTCGGTGTATTTCCCGAGAAGATCCGCCAGCTCGGCCCGCTTGGCACGCAGCTCCTGCAGGTCCCGGGCAAGATCGGGCATGGGAACCGCCGCCACCAGGGCCTCCACGTCCGAGGAAAGGGCCGCGCGATCGACGGCCGCCAGCCTCTCGTCCGACAGGCGCGCGCGCGATCTCAGCTCGGCGAGGCGTTCCTCGATCCTCAGGGCCAGGTCCGGCTGAGACGCTGTCGCGCCACCGCCGCCCTGGGCGCGAAGCCGGATGAGGTCCTGCTCGAGCCCATGGATCTTCTCGGCGTAACGCCCGATCTGCGCCAGCAGGTAGTCCTTGAGATCCTGCACGCTCGTGCGGCGCTGCTCGTCGTGATACCGGATGACAGCCTGCGCGTAGGCGTTGCAGAACTTGGTGATGCGCGAGGGATTCGAGCCCCGGGCGCCAACCTCGATCAGATTGGAGCTTTCCAGGTTGCCGACCTGGGTCGTGGCCCGGATCTCATCAGCCAACCGCGCGCTGTCCATGCCCGCAAACTCCGGATCCTGGGCCAGGAGCTCCGCGGCGAAAGCGGCGACTTCCTTGTTCCCGGCAAGCCGGGTCAGCGTCGCCCGTTCAAAGGCCGAGACGAAGACGCGCTGGAGTCCCGCGCCCTCGCGAATCAGGTTCTTCTGGATCTCCAGGAGCGCGCGAGTGGCGTAAATCTCCGACAGGTTCCTGGCATACAGCATGGATACCAAGAGGGCCAGGAAGGGCACGGCGAGGATGACGCGATAGCGACGGCGAATAACCCGGAGATAATCCCAGAGCGACATCTCGCCGTTCATGGATTTCGCCTGCTTCTCAGCGGTTGCGGTCCGAGACGTCTTGCACGGTGTCGACGAAGCTCACCGTGCCGGAGAGCGGACCGAGGACGCGCTGGACGACATCCAGGGCATTCGCCAGGAAGGACTCGGGAACGTAGACCACGTCGCCCTCCTGGAGCGGGATATTCTCCTCGAGTCGTCCCCTGTACAAGAGCGCCTCCACGTTGGCGGAGATGACCTTGGGGCTGTTCGGCCACCCGCGTACGATCTTCACGTTGGAGAGCACGGCGCCGAACTGGGTGGGCACCGCCTGCGAGAGGACCTGCATGAGATCGAGCGTATTGGGTTGGCCCGTGTAGACGCCGGGCGTGCGGACCATGCCGAGCACGTAGACCCTCATCTCGCGGCGCTTCGGGATGTAAAGCACGTCACCGGCGTGGAGGACGAGGTCCTGCGACATGTCCGCGTTGAAAAGAAGCCGGTTCAGATCCACGGGCTCCTGGATCCGGTCGCTGCGCACGACCTTGGCCCCCGTCAGCGCCGCCGCATTGGTCAATCCGCCGGCGCCCAGGAGCACCTCCTTGACCGTGACCGTGCGATCCGCCGGAAACGAGAGTGCACCGGGCTTGACGACCTCGCCGAGCACCATGATCTCCTTGGACTGGACCGTCGTCGCGGAAGCCGATGGGCGCTCCGGCACGAAGATGTTGTCCCCGGCGCGAAGGTCGATGTTCTGACGGACGTCCTGGCGGTAAAGCAGGGCCTCCAGGTCGATCTTGAGAACCTCGCCGGTCGCCCGCATGACGGTGATGTTCTTGAGATCGATCTCGTTGAGCTTGATGTCGGCGGCGGTCAGGAGCTCGAGGACCTTGAGAGGTCCTCGGAGAGGATAGATTCCCGGCTTGCCCACGCGGCCCAGCACGAGCACCTGCCGGGACTGGAACTCGCGGACCGTGACATTCACCTGGGGATTGCGGATGAACTCCCGGAGCCTCTCGCCGATCTCGGCCGCCAATTCCGTGGGGGCAAGCCCGGCTGCGACGACCTCCCCCGCCAGCGGAAACGTGATGCGGCCATCAAAGCGAACCGTGACCGTCCGGTTGAGATCGGGGCTCTGCCAGACCGAGATCTCCAGGACGTCCGAGGCGCCGATGCGATAGACCTCTTCCCCGACGCGATCGCTTCGCCAGGCAGTTCCCGGCCGAACATCGGAGGATGCGGGCGTGTAGCCCACTCCCGGCAGGGTAATCTCCTCCGCTTCCATCGGCGGCGCGACGAGAACCAGGGCCAAGACGAGCCCCAGGAGTACCACGAGCATGCCAGTCAACGGCCGCAGCCCTGCACGGGCGCCGTGGGCAAAGTAAGTCATCACGGTTTTCGCCACCTTTCGCGGACTATCCGCTGATTTCACATCCATCCTCTTGGCACCATCGGCACCGGGTCGCCTGAACACAAGATCCAAAATGCCGGAAGAATCCAAGCCTCCTGCCTCCCATTCAAGGTACGAGTCCTCGCTGGCGCCAACCCGGGTCATCCCCGGATTCCAAGGGCGAAGCGTCAACGGGCGGTGGCATGAGCGGGGGCGCGTATTCAGCCGCGTAGGGAACAGGAGAGCGCCGCCCAGCCTCGCCGACCGCGTCATTGTAGACGGAGGGAGGAGATATTGTCGAGGCTGGAACCCCGTACTGGGGGCTCGCATCAGGCAAGACGGCGCCGGGATTGCCCGGGACCGTCGCACCGGTCTCGGCCGGCGTACGCGCGCCGGCGATGGCGCGAGGAGCGCGGATCGGTTCAGCACCCCCCAGCCTCCCCGCTCGCTCCGCCGCGGCGCTGATGATGGACGGGTCCCGATCCACGCGCGTGTCCGCCAGCGGGCGCGGCACCATCGGGCGCTCGACGTCCGCCTCCTGATCCGGGGTCACCGGTGACTGCGGGGCCGACTCGGATAATCGACCCCCGGGCCGCCAGTTGACCAGTCCCCTCAGGAAACGATCCTCCCCGCCCTGCCTGGGAAGCGAGCGCTCCATCGAAATGTCCAGGCCGCGCGTCAGAGTCAGTTGCGGCAGGCTCGCGCTCTCGTCCTCTTCGACCTCCTGGGGCCCATGATTGATCGAGGTTTCCACCGACCGGATACCCATCCAGGCCCCGGCAAAGGCGGTCGAACCGATCAGCAGGACGAGGCCGGCAAACGCCAGCAGAAGGCGACGCCAGCGGGAGACCGGTGAACTTGCGGGGGCCGCGGCCGCGGGCGCCACGTCCTCCTCGTCGCCTGGACGCTGTCGGCGGTCCCGCGCTGTCCCCTTCTTGTCGCCTCTCGACGCCATTCCGCTACGTCCTGTCGGCGCGGACGGGTCCCGTCATAAGCCAAAACGTGCGCATGCGCCATCAGACGCACCGGATGCCCGTCGAGTTTCTTCGCAAAGATGATCGAGCGGCAGGAGGATGCCGACGCTGGTGGCTCTTCAGCGCGCCTTGGCGGCGCCGGGCGAACCTCCCGCGCGACTCAGCCCGCCGCTTCCGGTATGGCGTCGATCGCGCTCTCCGCCTCGGTCTCCCCGGCTGACGCGGCCTGGCCCGCCATACGCACGCCGATGATGGTCGAGATGCCCTTCTCGGCCTGGGTCACGCCGTAGAGCGTATCGGCGGCCTCCATCGTTCGCTTGTTGTGCGTGATGATGATGAATTGCGTCCGCTGGGAGAACTCCTGCAGGAGCTGCACGTACTTGCCCACGTTCGCCTCGTCCAGGGGCGCATCGAGCTCGTCGAGCACCGCGAACGGGCTGGGGCGGACGAGAAAGACGGCAAAGAGGAGCGCCACGGCGGTGAGCGCCTTCTCACCGCCCGAGAGCAGCGAGATCGTCTGGGGCTTCTTCCCCGGCGGCATCGCGATGATGTCGATCCCGGACTCGAGGGGGTTCTCCGGATCGAGCAGCACCAGCTCGGCGCTCCCCTGCATGTCGGCACGGGCGCCGAAGAGGCGGTTGAAGAGCAGGCCGAAGTTGGTGTTCACCGCGCGGAAGGTCTCGTTGAAGAGCGTCATGGTGCGCTGATCGATGTCGCCGACCACCGACGTCAGGCCACTCTCGGCGTTCGAGAGGTCCTCGCGCTGAACCTTGTAGAATTCCAGGCGCTTGACGACCTCGTCCAGCTCCTGCTTGGCCTCCCAATTGACGCCACCAAGGCGCTCCAGGGCCTCCTTCAGCTCCTCCACTCGACCCGCGCTCGCCTCGAGACCGGCCGAGACGTCGGCCGGAATTTGCGCGATGTCCTCGATGCCGTACTTTTCACGGACGCGGTCACGCACCACCGCGAGGTCTCCCCGGAGACTCATCTGGCCCATCTCGGCCGCGTGGCGATCACTGAGCGCGGACTCGCGAGCCCGGGCGAGGGCGCGCTGGCTCTCCTCCAGGCCCCCGTTCTCGCACTCCAGGTCCGCGCACGCCGTCTCGCAGGCCGCGAACGTCCGACGACGTTCCGCCAGGCGCCCCACGAGCTCGGCGACCTCGGACTGCACCTCGCCGATCGCCTGGGCCAACCGCTCCTGCCTCGCCGCGATCTCGTCGCGCATGGCTCCGTACCGAGCGCGGGACTCCGCCGACTCCGCTTCCCATTGCGCCTGGCGAGCTTCTTCCGCGGCAAGACCCGCCAGGCGCTCCCGGGCGCGGCCCAGCTCGACATCGAGCCCGGCCAGCACCTGCTGAGCGCTCTCTGCCGCCGTCTCCGCGTCGCGAATCACCCCGGCAATGAGCCTGAGCTCCTCGTCCTGGGACTCCGCCGCGGCCGCGGCCGACGCGCGCTCCTCCTTCACCGCCGCCAGGCGGGCGGACGCCGTCACGACCTGGGCCTGCACCTGCTCGCGCTCGTAACCCAGCGCGCGCTCTGGCGCGTCCGCGAGGCGCGTGGTCAGCGCGGAGAGACGGGACTCGATCTTTCGAGCCTGCGTCCTCTTGTCGTCGAGGTGGGCCTGCGCCGCCACCGAGGCCAACCGGGCTTCATCGCGGGCCGCCCGAGCCTCCTCGCGTTCCTCTTCGCGCGCGGCGACCGCGGCGGCAGCCTCGGCGCGGGCAACGGACAGGGCAACCCTCACCGCGGAAAGTTCTTCTCCGGTGCCGGCGGCAGGAACCCGGCGCGCGCCGAAGGGCCAATGAACGGCGCCCGACAGCGTGACGATCCGCTCGAACTCGGCCAGGAGAGCCAACTGCGACGACGCGATCACATCATCGGTGGCCAGGTACCAGCCTGACAGGAGCGATCGCAGGGCCGGGGCGGCGGAGGGCCCGAGCACGCTGGCCAGGGGCGTCAACCCCTCGCGTGGCGTCCAGGCGACCGCGAACTTCGCCGCCGCTTCGCCGACGACGGCGCGACCCGCCAGGCTCGTTGAGAGGCGATCGAGATCGGGGGCTTCGCCACCGGCAACCACGCCGTGAAGGACATCCCCGAGCGCCGCGGCCACCGCCGCCGCATGCTCCGCGCTCACACCCAGGGCGTCACCCAACGGCGCGAGCGGGCAACCGGCATCCGCGGCCGCCGCCGCCACGACCTCGGCCTCCGCGGCCGCGCGCGCCAACGCCGACTCCAGCCGCGACGACGTCACGGCAAGCTCGCGCTCGGCGGCGTGCAGGGCCTGCGTCGTGGCATCGAAGCGATGACCGGCCGCGATGGCGCGCTCCTCGGATTCCGTCCTGGCCGTCACCGCCTCCACCACGGCCTCCGTGGCCGAGGAGAGCTCGCCGCGCGCCGTCGCCGCCTCGGCCTCCAGGGCCTCGCGAGCCGCGATCGCCTCTGCCAGTTGCGCCGCCAGCGCCAGGTCGCGCTCCGCGAGACCCGCGAGGGTCCTGGCCAGGAAGTTCTCCTCGGATGCCAGGCGCTCGCGCACCGCGTCGGCAGCCCGGCGCTCCGTGGCCAGCTCCTCGCCACGACGACGTTCCGCCGCCACGGCCGCGCGCCGATCATCGCGCGTCAACGCCGCCTCGCTGCGCCGCGCATCGAGCCCTGCCAGGGTCTCGCCCAGCGCCTGCGACTCGGCAGCCGCATTCGCGCGGGACACGGCGGCGGCAGCCAGGCGCTGATCCAACGCGTCAATCTCCCGGGCGACGGCGGCCAGCGAACGGGCGTCATCGTCCTGGCGGGCGCGCATCTCGCCGAGCCGCGACTCGGCGGCCGAGGAAGCCTTCTCCGCCTCGGAGAGCTCCAATCCGGCCTCCCGTAGCTGGCGACGGGCGATATCCAGGCTCTCACGCCCGGCCGTGATCGCCACGGCCAGCTCGGCCAGCTCGACATCCATCCGCGTGACGTCCTTGTCGAGCTCGAGAACGCGTTCGCCCGCCGCGGTCAGCTGTTCATCCAGCGTCCTGGCGCGCTCGCGCGCGTGGGCGAGCTCGACCTGCTTCAGCTCCGTGGTCAGCTCACGATGGCGCTCCGCCTTGCGCGCCTGGCGACGCAGGGACTGGTCCTGCCGCTCCAGCTCCAGGATCAGATCGTCGACGCGGCGCAGGCTCTCGCGCGTGGCCTCCAGGCGGCGAAGAGCATCGGCGCGGCGTGAACGGTACTTCGCGATACCCGCGGCCTCCTCGATGATCTGCCGGCGCTCCTCGGGCTTCGCGGTGATGATCTCGTCGATCTTGCCCTGCTCGATGATGGCGTGCGCGCGCCGCCCGATGCCGGAATCCATCAGGAGGTCGAAGATGTCGCGAAGCCGGCATTCCTGCTTGTTCAGGAGGTAGCAGGAGGTTCCGTCACGGAACAGGCGGCGGCCGACGGAAACCTCCGTGAACTCGATGGGGAAGAGCCCGTGCGTGTTGTCGAAGGTAAGGATGACCTCGGCCAGGTTCAAGGGCTTGCGCGACGACGTGCCGGAGAAGATGAGGTCTTCCATCCGGTCGCCGCGCAACGACTTCGCCGACTGCTCGCCGAGCACCCAGCGGATGGCGTCGCTGACGTTGGACTTGCCGCATCCGTTGGATCCCACGATGGCCGTGATGCCCTCGGGAAACTCGAGAACGGTACGGTCGGGGAACGACTTGAAGCCGAAGACTTCGATTCTCTTGAGTACCACGGATACGCTCCTGCGTTTAAGCTGTGTGCTCAGCTGTGTCGTTCCAGTTCTGGGACGCTCTTTTCTAAAGCTTTCAGAAGCTCTCGTCAAGTTCCCAACCTCTGCAAATCTACACGCTATCCCCTTATGTTCCACAGGTTTTCCCTATCGGCGACGGACTGCCCTCCTGCCAGTCCGCCCCCTATGCCGCGCTATCGGTCGGCGGCCGTCGCGGCTTTACTCCAGAAGGAGATCGGTGCGCGTGACGCGCGGCGCCGGATCGAGGTCTCGCACCAGGGCCAGGACATCGGCGACCGCCAGGCTCCCCGCATCATGCACGGCCAGCTTCAGGTAAACGGCACCCTCGGTCTGGCCCTCCAGCGAACAATGTTCGCCCAGGATGAACGTGGCCGGAGCCGGGGGGCGACTGCCGGCTCCGTTCGCGTCCTCGCCGCGAGACACCCGCCGGCCCCCACCCTGCCGCTTGCGACCTACTTTTCCGCCGGAGCGCGCCGCCCCTCGCGCCACCGCCTCGGTCATGCGCTCTGCCAGCCGCGTCGCCATCGCTCCCGCGGCCCCGGACTCCACGCGATACACGGCTCCGATGACGCGCGGCATCCGCGCTCCCTCGAGCGGCGCGGCTTCAAACAACCCGATGGAGTCCGGGAGCGTGGCGTCGAGCCGCTCGCACCAGTCCTCGGGCACGGGCTCCACGAGGTCCAGCTCCGCATACTCCCGCTCGGCGCTTACGCCCAGCGGCAGGGCCATGGCGAACCTGAGTTTCGGGCGCGGGTTGAACCCGCTCGAGGTTGCGACCCTGAGGTCGGCTCGCCGCAATGCTCTCTCGAAGAGACGCATCAGGTCGAGATGGCCCAACTGCGTCGCCGCGCCGGTGCGACGGAAACGAAACGAGACGCGACGCACCATGGGCGACACGACCGGAACGGGGAGAGAGCGATCGGGCGAACGGGGCACGGCCGGCGCCGCCGCGGGTGGCCTCCCCGGGATCGCTTCGCGGTCTACAGCGTTCCTGGCGTCGTCCTCCATCTTGAGATCGACCGTGGGATGCGTGCCCACGCAGGGCATGCCGCAGTTGGTGCAGCGGCCCGTCGAGCAATCCTCGGTCAAATACCGATCCCCGCCGCGCGCCGCGCGCGCCGCGGCGTCCCATTCCCGCCGCAGGAACTCGCGCGTTACGCCGAGCTCGATCTCCTCCCACGGGAGATCCTCGTCGTGCCCATACTCGCGGTGGGCCTCCGCTTCGAGCGTGGTGCCCGCGTCCACGAACGCGGCTCGCCACGCCTCCGCGTTGAAGAACTCGCCCCACGCCTGGAGCGTGGCCCCGCGGCGCCAGGCCGCCTCGATGACGGCCCCGAGCCGCGCGCCGCCGCGCGCGAGCGCGGCCTCCACGAGCGATTGCTCGGGATCGTGAAACGCCAGCTTCACCCCGCGCGGCGCCGCGTCGCGGATCGCCTTCTTCTTCTCCTCGAGGATCTCCACCCGCTCCATCCCCAGCCACTGGAAGGGCGTCCAGGGCTTGGGACAGAGGATCGAGACGGAGGCATGGATGTCGCCGCGCGCCTTCTTCGCGATCGGATACAGGACCGTCAACTGCTCGCCGATCGCGCGCGCGTCCGCGAGGGTCTCGAACGGGATCCCCATCAGGTAATACAGCTTCACCGTCTTCCAGCCGCGACCAAAGGCTTCCTCGAGGTTCTGGATGAGCTTGGAGGTGGGCGAGCCCTTGTTGATGACGCGGTCCATCCGCTCCGAACCGACCTCCGGCGCCAGGGTGATCCCCGTGCGTCGTCCGCTCGAGGTCAGCTCGCTCACCTCGATGTCGAACGCGTCGACGCGCGTCGAGGGGATCGAGACGCTGACCGAGCGCGGCGAGAAACGCGCGTTGAGAGCCTCGGCCAGGGGGCGGATGCCCGGGTGATCGCACGACGAGAGCGAGACGAGCGAGACCTCGTCGTAGCCCGTGTTCGCGAGGGCGGTCTCCGCCTCCTCCAGGACGGCCCCGAGATCGCGATACCGCTGGGGCCGCGTGATGTACCCGGCCTGGCAGAATCGGCAACCCCGCGTGCACCCGCGCATGATCTCGACCGAGACCCGATCATGAACGGCCTGGATATTCGGCACCACCGGCCTCAGGACGCCCTTGGACTGGCCAAACCCCCAGAAGATGCGTCGCCTCCCCTTTTGCCCCGCGAACCGCGGGGCATGGAGATGCACGCCCTCGATCGTCGAGAGGCGATCGAGGCGGGCGTCGCGGTCCCGCGGCCCGCGGCAGGCCCCGAGGAGTTCCCCCATGGCTTCGTCGGCCTCGCCGAGAAAGACGCCGTCCAGGAAGTCCCTGAGCGGCGCCATGTGCAGGGCGCTGTGTCCACCCGCGAGGACAATCGGATCCTGGTCGCCCCGCTCCGAGGCCCGGAGCGGAACCGCGCCGAGGGCGAGCATGTTGAGGACGTCCGTGTAGGAGAGCTCGTAGGAGATGGAGAAGCCGACGAGGTCGAACTCGCCAAGTGGTCGGCCGGTCTCGAGCGATCGCAGGACACCGCCGCTTCGCCTCAGCCGCGCCTCCTCGTCATGCCACGGCGCGAAGACGCGTTCCGCGGCGAAATCCGGATCCTTGAGCGCGGCCTCGTAGAGGATCTTGAGCCCAAGGTGGCTCATGCCGATCTCATAGACGTCGGGGAAGCAGAGCGCGAGCGCGGGCGAGGCTCCGGGCCGCGCGACCGCGTTGACCTCGCCGCCGAGGTAACGGCCGGGCTTGAGGATCGCGCCGCTCCCCGATGCGTCCGCGCCCACACCGATCCCCGCGGCGCCCGCGTCCGCGAGCCAGTTGGAGGTCCCCAGGCTCATCGCTACATCCCCGCCAGGGAGACAAGAACATCGGCGGCCGCGGCCACAACCTCGTCGCCGAACGCCGCGATCGCGGGCGCGCTCGCGGCCGACGCGCCCAGGACAAGCGCCATGGACGTCATCACCCGCTCGGCCGCTTCGCGGTAATGCGCGGCCTCGGCGCCGCTCGCTCGCGCCGTCTCCAGGCGACCGAGCAGGCCGCGCACGTCCAGGCCCGTCGTCAGTTCCCGGATCGCGCCGCGGGCCTCGAGGATGGCCGGCGAGAGACGGCGATAATGACGCCGGTCCCGGACATGCTGGTATTCGTGCCAGAGCGTCGCGGCGAGGACGGCCGTGTCGCGGGTGACGCGCTCGTCCAGCCAGACGCGATCCGCCACCAGGCTCGCGAACCCCGGGCGCGACTCCCCGATGTACGAAAACCAGTCCGGCACCTCCGTCGCGTGAAGCGTCCGTACCTCGATGGCCTGTACCTCTCCCGTCCCCGACCGGCGCGGGGAGCGCGGCATCGCGACGGTCTCGCTCGTGATCGTTCCCGCCAGCACCGAGGCGAAGATCTTGCCCGAGCCCGTCCAGCCGATGGGTTCCGCGAAGGCTCCGGTGCCGACGAGGCGGCGTTCGAGGTCGCGCACGGGAGGCGCCTGGTCCGCGAGCACCAGGTCGTAGTAGGCGCGGGCCAGTTCCGAGGGAGTCCCGGATTCCGGCAGGGTCGGGCCCGCCGAGGCGCAGGCATTCAGGCCGAGAACGAGCAACAAGAATGCGACAAGATCGCGGGGAGCGGCGCGCACGCGGTTGAGCGGGCCCTCGCTCGGGCTCGAAGATGTCGTCTTGAACGTCATGGGATCCTGTGGGAGTATTGTACGGCAGATGATGAGTATCAATGAAGCGGCGAAAGCGGCCGGCATCGTGGGCGCCGGCGGCGCCGGTTTTCCCACCCACATCAAGCTTTCCGGCAAGGCCAACTGGGTGATCGCCAATGGCGCCGAGTGCGAACCACTCCTCAGGATCGATCAGCAGGTCGGCCGCGCCTACGCGCGCCAGCTCGTCCGCGGCCTCCAGTTGGCCGGCGAGGCCGTCGGCGCCACGCGATTCAGCGTCGCCATCAAGCACAAGCACCACGCCACCATCGCCGCGGTCGAGAAGGCCGCCGCCGGCACCGGCGTCGAGGTCGCCATCCTCGACGACTACTATCCTGCCGGCGACGAGTTCAACATCGTCTACGAGGTCACGGGCCGGATCATCCCCGAGGGCGGGCGCCCCGGCGACGTCGGCTGCCTCGTCCAGAACGTCGTCACGCTCATCCAGCTCGCCGCCGCCGTCGACGAGGGACGCCCGGTAACCTCGCGTCACATCACGATCGGCGGCGCGGTCCATAACCCCATCACCGTCGAGACCGCGATCGGCACACCCCTCTCGTTCTGCCTGGAAGCAGCCGGAGGACCATCCGTCGCCGATTTCGCCATCCTGGATGGAGGGCCGATGATGGGGCGATTCGTGGATCCCGCCTCGGCCATCGTCACGAAGAAGACGAGCGGCTTCCTCGTCTTCCCCGCCGATCATCCCTACGTGACGCGGCGCCAGCAGAAGCCCGAGCAGCACCAGCACGTCGCGCGCGCCGCCTGCGACCAGTGCAACCTCTGCACCGAATTCTGCCCACGCTACCTGCTCGGCCACCGCTGCTGGCCCTCCAAGGTCATGCGCTCGGGGCTCTCCGCTCAACCCATGGCCCCCGACGTCTTCAATGCCTCGCTCTGCTGTGAGTGCGGACTCTGCTCGCTCTGGGCCTGCCCCATTCCCCTGCCGGTCCGCGAGATGATGGTCCAGACGCGCGTGGCGATGAAGAAGCACAACCTCAAGAGCCCGTTCCGGGAACAGAACGTCGTCCTCAACGAGTTCTTCGAGAACCGGAAGGTCCCCGTGCACGCGCTCGTGGAGCGGCTCGGCATCGGCGAGTGGGATGTGCCGGCGCCCCTGCAAGGACTGCCCCTGGCCCCCGGCCGGGTCTTTCTCCCGCTCGACGGCCACTCCGGCGCGCCCGCCATACCCACGAAGGCAGTCGGGGACCGGGTCAAGATCGGCGACGTCGTCGGCGAGGCTGCGGAAGGCGTCAGCGCGCGCGTCCATAGCCCCATCGACGGGCAGGTGCTCTCGCTCCGCGCCCATCGCCTCGAGATCGCGCTCTAGCGATCGCGCTCTAGCGACCGCGCTCTAGCGATCGCGCTTTGACGATTCCCCCTTAACGACAAAGGACCGAAGACAGCGCCCGTGCGGTGAACCTCTTCCTCCGCGCGTCGCCGCTCCGGTCCCGAAGACCATTATCCCGAGCCAAAAAATCGAACCACGGAGGCACTGAGGCACAGAGGCACCATGCTTAAGTCGGGGGAACTACAACGCTTCTCCCGTAATACTTCCCTCAATTGGGTCCCATTATAAAGTCCGCTCGACTATCTGTGATTCTGATTTCGAGCCCGGACTTTCTCCGTGTCTCTGTGTCTCCGTGGTTCAATTACATGAACACATCAGGTTAGGAGCCTCTCTTTACGCCGCCTTGGCCACCGGGAGCGTGGTATCCGCCGCCACGATCGCGGCAAGCTCGGAGGCCCGGATCGCCTCGAGGATACTGCCGACGAACTTCTGGGCCAGCCACCAGCGGCCGCTATCCGTCCCGATCGCATAGCCGTCCGCCGCCAGGTCCTCCACGAAAGCCAGCCACGTGGCATGGTCCCACCCGTGGAGGTGCGCGGTGACGAAGGCGCGACAACGACCCACGAGCTCGATGTCGAAGGGCACGACCGGCACGCTCTCGCGGATCGCCGCGATCTCGCGATCGCTCAATCCCAGCTCCGCCAGGCACTCGGCGGCGCGATCTTTGCGGGAAGTGGCGCGTTCAGGCGACCCCGACGAGGACTCCACCCGTCGCGACAGGCTGACGACCTTGCCTTCCGTGCGTAGGGTCGGACCCTCGTTCCCGAAGGACGACTTCGAGGTCTTCCTCCGACCGGACGCGATGTCCGTCACCGTGGTCGACTTCCGCGACTGCTTTTTCATCCGTTGCCCTCCTCGGGAGCTGAGATCTGCTCTCCGAATATCGGTCCTCGGCGTGCCGGGCTTTAGGGCGCCCGATGCAAAGTGCGGGGAATGGCGCTCGTCTACGGCCCAGGCCCCGGATCGGCCGCGATCAGGTCGGGTTGATGGGAGCCGGCGACGCATTTTCCGGCCCAGGAGAACTCGAAAACTTCGTGGTGCGAACGAGCATCAACCCGGCGCCGACGATGGCGGTCGACCCCACGATCTTCCAGACAGTGACTGGTTCCCCGAAGAGAACGGCACCCCAGAAGAGCCCGAAGACGATCTCGCTGTACCCCAGGACCGCGCCGGTGGAGGCGGGCACGCGACGGAGCCCGACCAGGTAGAAGCCCGCGGCGATCGTCAGGTGCAGAACGCCGGCCAGCGCCCCCAGGAGGGTTCCCTCGAGGGGCCATGCCGTCCAGTGGATGAGCGGGAGCGTGACGATCGAGAGCGAACCGGCCTGGATCATCACGACCGCGAACGGATCGCATCCCGCGCGCGCGACGGTCCGCGACTCCAGGATGGCCAGCGCGTATCCAAACGCCGAGACCAGGGAGAGCGCGATGCCCACGAGGTCGCGACGCCCACCCACGGCCACGTCCTGCCACGCGGACACGACGAGCCCGATGAACGCGAGCCCAAGGGCCAGCCACGTTCCGGGCTCGGGTCTCTCCCTCAAGAGCATCGGCGCCGCGACGGCTACGAGAACGGGTGCAACGTAGTGAAAGAGGATCACGTTCGCGACCGAGGTATAGGAGAACGCGACGTACGAGCTCCAGATGTTGACGATGCCGCCCAGGCAGAGCCTGAGCATGGGCCCGCGCGGGAGGGCGCCAAGACCTCCGACGATGCGGCGGCCGAAGATGAGGAGAAGAAATCCGAGGCCGGCCGCGTTCGCGATCGTGATGAAGTTGGCGACGGGCAGGTCCGCGGCTCGCACCAGGGGACCGGTCGTGGACCAGAGGAGAAACGCGAAGAGAATCTGGAGCCGTGGCATCATCGGGCGCGGCGTGCGTCTAGCGGGCGCGGGGCGCGGATTGCCGCGAGACGGGCACGCCCCGGATTGGCCGGCCCGTCGCGCCCGCGCGCTCGGCCGCGATGAGGCGTTCCACCGCCGCCAGGCGCTCGTTCACATCCCGGAACCCGGGCTGCAACCGCACGGCCCGCTGGTAGTGACTGCGCGCGAGTTCATGGCGGCCCAGGGCCTCGTAGGCGACCCCCAGCCAGTAGTAGGCCTCCGCCAGGTCAGGCTGTCCCTCCAGGAGCGTCTCCAACTGCTCGATCGCCTCCGCGTGACGCCCCACCTTCAGGAGGCACCAGCCGAGCGCGAGACGGGACTGCAGGATGATCGAGAGCTCGTCCTCCACGAGATTCTCCTTGTCCTGGTACAGGCGCAGCGTCACCCGCAGGTACTCGATCGCGGGCTCGAAGTTGCCCCGCTCCTTGTAAGCCAGGGCCAGGTTGAAGGCGAGAATCGGGTCCTCCGGGGCATCGTCGAGGGCCTGCAGGTAGAGCGCGATGCCGCGGTCATAATCTCCGCGAGCGACGGCGACGTTGCCGAGAAACGTCAGCGCGCGCGGCGAGACCAGGCCGCGGTCAACGGCCTCCCCGAGAAACCGGGCCGCTCCCTCGTAGCCTTCCGGACCCATCTGGTAGTAGGCGGTGCCGAGGTCGTAGAGATCACGGGCGGAGAGATTGGCGCCGAGCGCGCGCGTCTGGCGATAGAGCAGCACCGCCTGCTCGAACATGCCCTTGGAGACCGCCCGTTCCTCGGTCACGAAGCGGGTCCGGAAAGCGGCGAAGTCCCGCCTGAGCATGTCGCGCAGGCCCGAGACGTTCTCGCCCAGCTTCTCCCACTCCTGGAGCCGCCCCTCGAAGTAGGCGTACATCTCCGAGTCTGTCATGGTGTCATCCATCGGCGCCTGCCGCCGCGAGACGGCCAGGCCCCACTGGAGGTAATACCGCGCGAACTCCAGACGGGTCGCGTAGTCGAGCGGGTCCTCGGCCAGCCTCTGCCGCGTCTCCCTCACGTCGAGCGCGGGCGGAGCCCCTCGCGGCGCCGTATGCCAGGGAGGATAGAGATAGAGCGCGACGGCCGTGAGGAGGCCGACGCCGATCGCCAGCATGACGGCGGCCGCCGTATCGAGGCCGGTCAGCCAGTCGACGAGGCGCGTCCAGGGCGGCTCGCCGTTCCTGCGGCGCCCCCCGCCTCCGCCCCCGCCGGGAGCGCCTCCCCCGGATGGCTCGGTCCGCCACCACTTGCGATTCGCGACACGCATCGCGGCCATTCTCTGCTCCCCGCGCCCGATGCGCAACGCTGTTGCCGCGAGGAACCCGTTGAGCTACGCTCTTTGGTCATGCTCCAGAAATTTAGAAATATGGCCAAGTGGGGAGTCATAGCGCTCGTCCTGGCCTTCGTGGCGACCATCATCCTTGAATGGGGAGCCAATGTCAGCGACACGCGGGGCACCCCCTACGCGGTCAAGGTCAACGGCGACGAGATCAGCTTCGAGGAAGTCGACCGCGCCTACGGCCAGCGGCTCGAGAACGCCGGCAACCTGACCGAGACCGACCAGCAGAAGCTCTACAAGACCGTCGTCGACGAGCTCGTGGGCGCGCGGCTCGCGATGCAGGAAGCCGAGCGCCTCAAGCTCCGGGCAACCGATCACGAGATCGTCGATCAGACCCGGGAACGGCTCTTCCGCAACGAGGACGGCAACCTCGACCTGGGCCGTTTTGCCCGCGCCCGCCGCGACCTCCCGGCTTCCCAGTGGGCGGCCTATGAAAAGGTGATCGGCGAGGACATCACCCAGTGGAAGGTCTACAACTGGGTTTCCGGCAGCGTCGTCGTCACCCCCGAGGAACTGCGCGACTACTACAATCTCCGTTACCAGCGCGCGCTCTTGAGGCACATCCTGGTCCGGCCCGGCTCGTTCGTGGCCGAGGCGAACGCGAAAGCCTATTACGACGCTCACGGGGACTCCTTCATCATCGGCGAGCGTGTCCGAGGTCGCCACATCCTCTTCCGGCTCGCTCCCGGCGCCGACGCGGAACAGCGCTTCGCCGCTCGCTCGCGGGCGGAAGCCCTCCTCCTGAGACTGCGCGCGGGCGAGAACTTCGGCCGCCTCTTCGCGCAGTTCAAGGCGGACACGATGTCCCCCGCTCACGCCGAGGAGCTGGACTGGTTCCAGCGCGGGCAGATGGTCCCCGCATTCGACACGGTGGCCTTCAACTGGCCCGTCGGGATCCCGACCGAGATCATCGAGACCGAGTTCGGTTACCACATCGCGCTCTTCGATGCCCACGAGATGCCTCACCGGCAGGCCTACGCGGACGTGGCGGACGGCATCCGCAACACCCTGTCGGGCGACAGCGAAGTCGCCCGCGCCAAGGCATTGGCCGAAGACCTGCGGCGCCGGATCGCCGAGGGCGCGGACTTCGCCGCCCTGGCCCGCCAATTTTCCAGCGGCAAGTCGGCGTCCAACGGGGGCCTTCTCGGGGACGTCATCCCCGGGGAGATGACCCCGGAGCTGTATCCGGACAGCGGGAGCCTGGAACGGATCGGCTCGGAAGTGGGCAACTTCGGCACGGGCCGCAGCATCGTCCTGGACCCCGCCATCACGCGCGCCGTCTTCGACCTGGAGGTAGGTAAGCCCTCGGACGTCATCCAGTCCGGTCATGGGTTCCATGTCGTCCGCATCGAGCGACGCCGCGGTGGAAATCCGGACCTCTGGGACAACTTCCGGGTCAGCACCGAGCGTGAGTACCGCGACTTCCTCAAGAACCAGCTCTACAGGGACTGGCTCGACGCGCTCCGGAAGCGAGCTGACATCGTCTACGCCGAGAGTGTCCGGAGCCGGATGGAACAGCGATAAAAAAACCCCGGCGACCTCGCGGCCGCCGGGGGTCCTGGAACGCCTGGAACTACTTGCAGCCCTCGCCCTTCGCAATGAGAAGCGGCAACGACAGCGACGAGGCGATGATCAGGGCATTCGTCATCGTAAGGCCGAAGACGATCCACGCGAGAATACCCTTGATGCCATGGGCCAGGTTCACGATCAGACTGACCGGGTCCCGCCCGGCCGTGTCGATGGCCGAGTTGAAAACCTCGATCGTGTGCATCATGAACGTCATGCCCAGCCCGAACCCGACGACGATCGCCAGGATCGCGACACCGAGCAGAAACCACCTGCGAACAAACGACATTAATTTTTCCTCCCGGGGCCCCAGCCGACTTGCGGCTCATCCCCTCACCGGTCTACCGGCGGCCCCCGATGCCCGCCGGTTCTGTTTGTGCCACGAGTTATAGATACCGACCCTCGGCATGTCAAAAGGTTTCCCGGAGCCCTGGAGGAGACCGGAAGGCAGGGAAAGGCAGAGAAACATGCCCGATGACGAATACCGGCACAAAAAGTAGGATGGCGCCATGAAGCGTCCCGTTCTCCCCGTCGCCCTGACCATCGCCGGTTCCGACAGCGGCGGGGGCGCCGGCATCCAGGCCGACCTCAAGACGTTTGCCGCGCTCGGCGTGCACGGCACCTCGGTCGTGACCTGCATCACGGCCCAGAATCCGCGGACGGTCTCCCGCGTCCAGTCAGTCAGCGCGGCCATGATTGCCGCCCAGGTGGACGCCGTCTTCGCCGAGCTACGCCCTCACGCCGCCAAGACGGGGATGCTCTTCAGCGGCGGCATCATCCGGGTGGTTGCCGAGCGCTGGACGAGACAGGCGAGGCGATCGCCGATCCCCCTCATCGTCGATCCGGTCATGGCCGCGACAAGCGGCGCGCCTCTCCTGAAACCCTCGGCTATCGCGGCGCTGAGGCAACTCCTCTTCCCCTTGGCCACGCTCATCACGCCCAATCTCGATGAGGTCGCGATCCTGCTCGGGCGCAGGATCGCGACCGTGGATGCCATGCGCGCGGCGGCGCGGCAACTTCACCAGGTCTACGGCGCCGCCGCTCTCGTGAAAGGCGGCCATCTCCGGGGCGTGAAGGATGCGGTCGATGTCTTCTGGGACGGCAAGGACGAGCTCCTGCTCTCGTCCCCGTTCATCCGCGGCGTCTCGACTCACGGAACCGGGTGCACGTATGCCGCGGCCATTGCCGCGGGCCTGGCGCGCGGCCTGGACCTTCCGGAGGCGGTGGCCGCCGCGAAGGACTTTCTCACCAACGCCATCGCCACCAGCCGACGCGTGCGCACCCATACCGTCCTCAATACGACCGGATTCTAGACCCTCGCCGCACGTACCGGATCGGCCACCGGGCCCACGAGGTCAACCTCCTGCCCGCGAATCCTGGGAAAGAGCCATCGGTTGACCTCGGGAAACCCTTACGACTTGAGCTTGCCGGCGATGGTGGCGACGTGGCGGCCCTGGTAGCGGGCGCCGGCCAGTTCATTCGTGCTTGGCTTTCGCGATCCATCCCCTCCCGCGATGGTCGAGGCGCCGTAAGGCGACCCTCCCGTGATCTCGTCATTGGTCGTCTGCCCCTGGAAGGAGTAAGGCAGGCCGACGATGACCATCCCGTGATGCAGGAGCACCGTGTGCGTGGAGAGGATCGTGCTTTCCTGGCCGCCATGCTGGGTCGCGGTCGAAGTGAAGACGCTGCCGACCTTGCCGATGAGCTTGCCCTGGAGCCAGAGCCCGCCGGTCTGGTCGAGAAAGTTCTTCATCTGGGCCGGCATGTTGCCAAAGCGCGTCGGCACGCCGATGATGATGGCGTCGTATTGCGGCAACTCGTCGACGGTCGCCAGCGGAGCCTCCTGGTCGCGCTTGAAGCCCGACTTCACCGCGACCGCCTCGGGCACAAGCTCGGGCACGCGCTTGACGACCACGTCGGCGCCCGCCTCGCGGGCCCCCTCGGCAACGGCCCCGGCCATGGTCTCGATGTGGCCGTAGCTGGAGTAATACAGGACAAGAACCTTCGTCATGACATCTTCCTCCTGGTTGGAATTGAATTACCGTGGAAATTGCGGTCGAGCAAACCCGCTCGCCCCTTGATTCACTCTACACCAATTTCGGGAGCTACCGCTGTAGCGACCGCCATCTCACTCCACCTTCGGCAGATCGAACGCCAGGATCTCGGAGTCCGCATCCGCCCGAAACACAAGGCGGCGCTCCCCGGCGATTCCCGCCCCGTCGCCCGCCGTTAGAGCGTGTTCCCCCAGGTGGACGGCGCCGCGCGCGACATGGATCCACGTCTTGCGGCCCTCGGCGGGTGTCATCGTGACCTCCTCCCCCGACTTCGGACGGCTGGCCAGCAGGCGCGCATCCGCCGAGAGGGTCACGGTGGCCGGCTCTCCGGCCGGAGCGGCCAGGATGGTCCACGGAGACGACCACGCGATCGCACGCTGCTCGTACCCGGGCGTCAACCCCTTGCGCTCGGGCATGATCCAGATCTGCAGGAGATGGACGGGGTCGGTCCTCGAGGCGTTCTGCTCGCTGTGCCTGATCCCGGACCCCGCCGTCATGCGCTGGATCTCGCCGACGCCGGTCACTCCTTCGGCGCCCGTCGAGTCGCGATGCGCAACCGCGCCGTCCAGGATATAGGTCAGGATCTCCATGTCCCGGTGCGGATGCATCCCGAATCCCGCGCCCGGCGCGATGACGTCGTCGTTGATGACCCTGAGGATCGAGAAGTTGTGGTTCTGCGGGTCGAAATACTCGCCGAACGAGAAGGTGTGCCGGCTCTCGAGCCACTCCCAGCTTGTACGCCCGCGTTCCCCGCCATGCCGAAGTATGATGCTCATCCCCGGACCCTCCTCTCGCCCCTCGCCGCCGTCCTCTCCCCGGCGAAGACGCCCTCCACCGACCAGGACCCCGTTTGCATAAACCCCTTCATGGTTCTTCCTCCTTGCGACCTGAACCCAGAATAGGCCCGTTGCCAATAGTCTACTAGTCTGTATATTTAGCACTTATCGTTCTAATAATAGAACGATACCGGGAGGCCAAGCGTGGACTTGAACGGGATGCGCATCTTCGTCGCGGTCGTGGACGCCGGGGGCTTCTCCCGCGCGGCCCGGACGCTCGCCGTCCCGAAGTCCTTCGTCAGTCGCAAGGTGGCAAGCCTCGAGGATCACCTTGGCGTGCGCCTCCTCCACCGCACCACCCGCAGCCTCTCCCTGACGGAAGCCGGCCGCGAGTTCCACGAGCAGGCCGCCCGGATCGTGGCGATCGCCACGGAGGCCGAGAGGACGATCACGGGCATGCGGGAGACGCCCAGCGGGTTACTGCGGATCACGGCGCCGGTCGAGTTCGGAATCGCATTCCTCGGGCCCGTGGCCACCGGCTTCCTTGCCCGACACCCGGAGGTTCGCCTCGATCTTGCGCTCACCGATCGCACCGTCGATCTCGTGGACGAAAGCATCGATCTCGCCCTCCGCGCCGCCCCTCTCGCGGATTCCTCCCTCATCTCGCGACCGCTCGGGCGGTTCCGCTTCATCCTCGTGGCGAGCCCGAAATACCTCGCGGCGCGTGGTACGCCGCGGCGCCCGTCGGACCTGGCCGCGCATGATGCGCTCGTCTACGGGAGGATCACGGAGAAACCCTCCTGGACGCTCGAGCGACGCGGGAAGAGAATCCGCGTCGCGATCAAGCCGCGCCAGACCTCCACCGTGCTCGCCCTCGCGCGCGAGGCCGCGATCGCCGGCCTGGGCATCGCCTTTCTTCCGTCCTTCCTCTGCGCCGCCGAGATTCGACGACGACGCCTGGTGCAGGTTCTCGAATCCTATCTTCCCGCCGAGCGGGAGATCCACGTCGTCTACCCCGCGCGCCGGCACCTTGCGGCGAAGACGCGAGCGTTCCTGGATTACCTTCGCGAGAAGATGACTCCGCCCCCCTGGGAGATGTGGTGAAGCGACAGGCCCGACACTCATCCTGCGGGTAATCCCGGCGAAAGAACGACGGGCCGCTACCGCACCGAGGCGTTGAACTCGAAGATGGGCAGGAGAACGGCCAGCACGATGCCGCCGACCAGGACGCCCATCACGACGAGCACCAGGGGCTCCAGAAGATCGGCGAATCGCTCCGCCGACGTCTCGACCTCGCCCTCCCACGCCGCCGCCAGTTCCAGGAGGAGGTGCGGCAGGGTGCCCGAACTCTCGCCGAGCGTGACGGCCTCCACCGCGACCGCGGGAAACGCGCCCGTCTCCGCCAGGGCCTTGGCCAGCGGAACCCCCTCCGCAACGCGCGGCCTCGCTCTCGCCACGGCCTTCTGCAGGCGCGGCGAGGCCGCCGTGCGTCCGGCGATGTCGAGCGCCGAGAGGATCTCGACGCCGTTCCCCAGGAGCGTCCCGAACGTGCGGAGCCACCGGGCGCCCGCCGCCTGCGCCAGGATGGATCCGATCACCGGCAGGGACTGCAGGCGCGCCTCAACGCTGAGCCTCCCCTGCGCCGTGGCCATCCACCGCTTCAGGAACCAGGCCGCGACCAGGAGCACCGCGATCCCGGGCATCCAGCCGGCCTGGACGGCATTGGCCACGACGATCAGGATCCTCGTCGGCAAGGGGAGCGGGAGGTTCGTTCCCTCGAAGAGCCTCGTGATCGTGGGCACCACGTAGACGAAGAGGAAGGCCACGACGAGGACGGCCATGCCGGCGACGATGAGCGGATAGAAGAGCGCGCCGCGGAGGCGACGGCGGAAGACGAGCCGCCGGTCGAGCATCTCGGCGTAGTTGAGCAGGACCGGCGCCAGGTCGCCCGCGGCCTCGCCCGCCTCGAGGATCGCGACCAGTTCCGAGGCGGCGCCGACGCCGCCCATCGATGCCGTCGAGAAGGCCCGTGCCGCCGCGTCCGAAAACCTCTGCCCCCGCCTCACACCATCATCCAGCGCGGCCAGGACGGTGCGCGCGCGCGGATCCGGTGCGGACCCGGCGAGCGTCGTGAGCGCGCGATCGAGGGGGAATCCCGCCTTCAGGAGGGTGCCGAGCTGTCGCGTGAACGCGGCAAGCCAGGCCAGGTCGGGGGGACGCGCGCGTTCCGAGGTCTTCGCCGCGATGGAAACCGGGGTCGCACCCGACTCCCGGATCAGCGCTCGCGCCTGCCGCTCGTTCTCCGCGGCAATCTCGCCACGCGTCGTCCGCCCGCCCTGCACGGCTCGATACGAGTAGATGGGCACTCTAGTGTCCGCTCAATCTGAACAGGATCCTGCCATATCTACAAGTGCGAGATGGGGGGTGTCCAAGGGGGGAGCTGTTCGTGCACCCCCCTTGGCGACCGGCCCGGCTTTGCCGGGATGGTCGTGAATAGTAGATGGGCACGCTAGATATCCTCGGTGACTCGCACGACCTCCGCGATCGTGGTGATGCCCGCCGCCACCACGCGTCGCCCATCCTCGCGAAGCGAGTGGAAGCCCTCCGCGGCCGCGGCCTGCCTGAGCGCCGAGGCCGAGGCCTTCTGCATGATGAGCGGGCGAAGCGCATCCGTGACCGGCATCAGCTCGAAGAGGCCCGTGCGGCCGCGGAATCCGACGCCCGCGCAATGCTCGCACGCGCCAGGATCATAGAGCGTCACGCCGACGTGATCAGCCCCCATCCACGCGGCCTCCTCGCGCGTTGCCGCGCGGGACCGACGACAGTGGGGGCAGAGACGGCGCACCAACCTCTGCGCCAACACGCCGCGCACGCTCGACGCCAGCAGGTACGGCTCGGCGCCCATGTCCACCAGGCGCGGCAGCGCGGACGGCGCATCGTTGGTGTGGAGGGTCGAGAGCACGAGGTGGCCGGTGAGCGCGGACTGCACGGCGATGACGGCCGTCTCCTCGTCGCGGATCTCGCCTACCATGATGACGTCCGGATCCTGGCGCAGGATCGCGCGCAGGCCCGAGGCGAAGGTCAGGTTGATCTTCGGGTTCACCTGGATCTGCCCGATCCCCTCGATCTGGTACTCGACCGGGTCCTCGACCGTCAGGATGTTGACCTTGCCCGTGTGCAGGATGTCGAGAGCGGCGTAGAGCGTCGTCGTCTTGCCGCTGCCGGTGGGACCGGTCACGAGGATGATGCCGTGGGGATTCGCGAGGAGGTCGTGCCAGAGGGGCAGGAGCGATTCCGTGAAGCCAAGCTCTCCCAGCCCCCTCCGGACCGATCCGCGCTCCAGGAGCCTCAGCACCACGCGTTCGCCCTGCGGCGTCGGGATCGTCGAGACCCGGAGGTCCAGTTCCTTCCCCCCCGACGTCACGGTGATCCGGCCGTCCTGCGGGAGCCGCGTCTGGGCGATATCGAGGCGCGACATGATCTTGATGCGCGAGACGACGCCGCGGTGGAGACCTCGCGGCAGGCGATCGTGCTCGGCCAGAACGCCGTCAACCCGGAACCGGATCACGCTCTCGTCGTCGTGCGGCTCGATGTGGACGTCCGAAGCGCCGCGCTCCCGGGCCGCCTGGAGGACGGCCCCCACGAGCCTCACGACCGGTGCCTCGTTGGCCAGCTCCTCGAGCTCGCGCACGTCCCTGCCCTCGCGCTCGAGCTCGTCGATGGCCTCCTGCCGGCCGCCCCCGCCCGCGTCGTACTTCTCGGTGACGAACCGGCGGATGTCCCGGGGATCACCGGGCGTGAACCGGACAGGCTTCTCCAATACCGACCCGATCTCTTCCGCCGCTCCCCGCGCCTCGGGCGCACCCACGACGACGACGACGCCGTCCTCCTCGCGCAAGGGCACGACGGCCGACGAGAGCAGGAACTCGCGGGGGAAACGCCGAATGAGCGCGGGATCGGCAGACTCGCGAAAGAGGGTCACGGCAACGGGGCGAAGCGGGGGCTCAGGGCCGGATCCACCGGCTGGCCTCGGTCGTCGACTGGCCCGGCCGCTGGCGAGCCTCGGCCTCGTACTGCAGGCGCTCCTCCTCCGTGACGACGCGAGCCGTCTCTTCGTCGGTGACGACGCGAGGCCTCAGGAAGATGAGGAGTACCGTCTTCGACTCCGAGTTCCGCGAGGACTTGAAGAGCGTGCCGATGAGCGGAACCCGCGAGAGCCACGGCGTCTCGCGCTGGGTGGCGTCGTCCTGGGTCCTCAGCAACCCGCCGAGCACGATGTACTCGCCATCGTTGATCTGGAACTTCTGCTCGATCTCGCGAGACGTGAAGACCGGGAGGTCGAGCCCCGCCTCCGCCTGGAGGTTGCGATTCTGGATCTCGATGCGGGACTCGATGAGGATGTCTCCGCGGTCCCCGATGTGCGGGCGAAGGGTCACGTTCAAGCCGATGTTGCGATACTCCACGTTCTGGAAGACCGAGCTCGATCCGCCGATCTGGATGTTGGCGCCGCCGACGGAACGCGAGGTCACGATCGGCGTGAGGTTGCCGACCTTCAGCGTCGCCACCTCGTTGTCCAAGGCCAGGATCTGCGGCATCTGCAGGACGTTGGTGCGGGAGGAGCTGAGGAGGGCATTGAGCATGCCGGCGACGAGCTGGCCGCGGACGACGCCGACGGTGAGCCCGCCCTGGGCGACCAGGGCCTGGTAGGTCGGCAGGAACCCGATCGGATCGCTCCGGACCGCGACGCGCGTGTGACCTTCCAGCGGCTGGTCGGCCGAGCCCAGGGTCACGCCCAGGGAGCGGGCCTCGTCGAGGTTCGTCTCGAGGACGACGGCGTCGATGAGGACCTGCTTCTTGCGGACATCGAGATCCGCGATCAGGCGCTCGAGCTTCTGCCAGTCCACGTCCGTGCAGGTGACGATCAAGGAGTTCGTGCGCTGATCGGCGGTGATGATCACCTGGTCGGCGAGCCCCGCCGGGTTCGCTGCGCCCGCGGTCGGCGCACCCGTCGTCGAGGTCGAGGAGCCGTAGATCTTGTTGAGCATCTCGGCCAGGAGCGCGGCCTCGGCGTTCTGCAGGCGCAGGACATGCATGCGTCGGAGCGCGTCCGCGGGCGGATGATCGATCGTTCGGATGTAGGAGTCGATCATGTCGAGGACGCGCGGGGTATAGGTGGCCACGGAGACCGCGTTGAGGCGGGCATCCGCGAGGATGACCGTCTGCGTGATGCCGCCGTAATCGGCCGCGCTCTCCAGGGCTTCCAGGCCGAGCAGTTGCCGCAGCTGCTTCACGACCTCCTCGGCGCGCGCGTACCCCAGCGGAAAGACGCGCATCAGCCGCTCGGTGGTCCGGTCCACGTCGAACTCCAGGACGAGCCGACGCACCTCGGTCTGCAACGCGTCGTCCGCGAGCACATGGAGCATGTTGGTCCGCTCGTCCGGCAGGATCTTCAAGGGCGGCGCGGTCGCACCCGGCGGAGTCAACGCTCCGGCCAGGAGCCCGATCTTGTCCGCGATAGCGGCGGCGCGCGCGTACTGAATGCGGTAGCTGCGCACGACGAGCGGCGACCTTTGGTTGTCGATGAGCGCGATGAGCTCGGCGAGCCGGGCGATGTTGATGCCGGGGCCCGTGGCGATGAGCGTGTTGGCGTCGGCCGAGGAGACGAGCTGGTCCGTCGGGGCCAGGAAGGGCCTCAACAGCGTCTGGGCGCCCGCGGCGCCCACGGTGCGCAGCCGGAAGATGCGCGTCACCACGCGGTCCGTGGGCACGAATCCATCCTCGTCGAGGACGATCGGGAGCTCGAACTGGGCGGCCGAACCGCGCGCGACGATCTTGATGACGTCGCCCGATTCCACGGCGGCGAACCCCTTCACCTCGAGGATCGAGAGGAAGACGCGGTAGACCTCGGCGATCGGGATCGCGCGGCCCGAGAAGACGGTGATCTCGCCCGCGATGTCGTCGTCGACGATGAAGTTGCGACCCGTGACCGTGGCCATCCACTGCACGAAGGTCCGGATCGGCGCCTTGTCGAACTGCATCAGGATCTCGCGCGCCGCGCGCGGGCGAAGGGGCGCGCTCTCCGAGACGTCCGTCGTCGGTGACGGGCGGCGCATCGCCGCGTCCCCGCCCTGGTACACGACGCCCTGGGGCACCAGGGATGTATCGCGCGGCAAGGTCCCCCGCTCCAGTTCCGCCGGCGACCGGCCTGTCAGCTCGCGGATCTTGTCGGCCAGCGCCCAGCGATAGTCGCCGCCCGGGTATGCCGCGTACCCGGCGCGGTACAGGGCCACCGCGCGATCGGCATCGCGGAGATGAAACTGGGCCACGAACCCCGCGTAGTAGTAGGCATCGTCGGCCTGCGGCGAGTCCGGGAACCGGCGCGGCACGTCCTCGAAGACGGCGATGGCGTCGGGAAAACGACGAAGGCGGGAGAAGAGCAGGAGCCCCTTCTGGAAGAGCGCGGCATCGGCGCCCGGACCGCCGCCGGCGGCGAGCGCGTCGTAGGCGGCCAGGGCGGCCTCGTAGCGGCCGGCCGCGGCCTCGCTGCGCGCGGCCGCCATCTGGGCCTCGGCCAGCTGGACCGACGCGTCATGGCTCGCGGCCGCGCCGCTCCCAGGCGCGCCTGTCACCGGGGCCTCGGCAACAGCCGCCGGCTGGCCCGATGTCAAGAGGACCAGCGGGACGAAAAGCGCCAGGATCACCGCCCGACCCGGGATTCTCCGCGCGCCGGCGGTCATGGCCGGAGATAGTAGGACATCGTCCGCTCCTGTCCCGCCCGCTCCACCAGCATGTGCAGTTCCGGCGCCTTCTTGGCCTGCTCCCAGACCTGCGTGGACCGCTCGAGTGAGTCGAGGGCCTGCCCGTTGACGGCCTTGATGATGTCGTTGGGCTCCATGCCCATCTTCTTCACGATGGAGTTCTCGGCGACGACCGTGATCCGGATCCCGACGATCCGCCCGTCGCGAACCTCCGGGACCAGCTTCGACGCTCCGATCAGTTCCTCGGGCGATCGCACCGAAGCGTTGATCTCGGCGCGCGAGACCTCGATGCCGGGCGTGGCGGCCGCGGTCGCGGGCGGCCGGGCCGCTTCGACGATCGGCGCCTGATCATCCGGCATCACGCCGACGAGGAGCCGGCGCCGGCCGTAGGGACCAGCCAGGATCACGGCGCTGGGCTCCACGCGCGCCAGGTATTCCGAGCGCCCAAAGACCCAGGCTCCCTGCTGAAAGACAGATACCGAATCGGCCGCGAGGTTACGGATGATGGCCGATGATCGTGCGCCGCCCTGCATGATGCCGACGACGAGCAACTTGCCGGGAGGCGTCGCGGGCGGGGCGGCAACCGTTGCCGTCGGCGCCGGCTCGGGTTCCAGCGCCGCACCGAAGAGATTCTTCTCCGGATTGAATGCGCCGGACGGCGCAGGCATAGCAAGCGAAAGCGCTCCGACCGCGCTCGAGGGAGCCGGGATCGCCGATAACCTGTAAGTCATGGCGGATGACACCAAGAGGGCTGTGGAAATCCCCAGAACCGTCAAGGAAACATGAGGGAAATAACGCCGCATCGCCGGCGAGGATTATGCGCGACCCCCCACCCTTTGGCAAACGGCATTAGGGCCACGCCTCAATTCCGAAACTCCCCCAGCATCATCCACTGATCCGGATCCTCGCGAATCCACGCGCTAAACACATCGGCGACGGCCTGCGCCGTCTCTCGCGGGCCGGTATCCGTGACGGGGCCACTGACCTCAACGGCGATCCGCCCACGCGCTAGCCGGCGACAGCGGGCCGGGAGGACGAGCGCCTTCGCGTCCGCGACGATCCGAAAGAGCGGCGCGGGAAAGCGAACCACGCGGCCCAGGAACGCCACGTCGATCCCGTGATCCCGGGGCTCGTCGATGGCAGCCGCGACCACCCTCCCCGCCTTGAGCGCCGCGACCAGGGGGCGGACGCCCTCGGTCACGTCGATGACCGCTCGCTGGCCCCGCGACCGGCGAAAGGCCGCGTCCAGGACCGGGTCGCCGGTCTTGCGCAGGAGCATCACGGTCCCGGGGCTGTGCCTCTCCAGGGCCCAGGAGCCAATCTCCCAGTTCCCGAGGTGGGGCGTGACCACGACGACGCTTCGCTTCGCGGCCACGACCGCGTCGAGGGCCGCGAACTGCTCAGCCGCCACCATGCCGTCGAGTCGCCCCGGATCTCCGGCCGCGCCGAGAAACTCGCCGAGATAGGCGCCGAAGTGACCGAGGACGGCCGCGTCGCGCTCGCCGTGGGCGCCCGGTAGGCCGAAGTAGGCGCGGTTGGCGCGAATCACGCGCCGCGCCGGCACAAGACCCGCGGCCATCGATGCGGCGCCCCCGAGTAGATGAGCGGCCTTCGCCGGCCCGAGAAGCGGCGCCAGGCGCGCGCAGGAACGAAGAAACAGGTTCACTGGAGCGAACTACCGATCACGCCGCGGCGGCGCGATCCCCGCGAGGGCGCGCGCGAGGGCGCGCGCGGGGGCGAACGAAGGAGTTCAGCGCGCGAGGGCGGAGGAAGGAAGCGGGCTGAGAGCGGCCAACCGTGGCTCCGCGCTATCGGAGATCTCTGCGCGGAGTCCCGCCAGCTCCAGGACCATGCGCGCGATGTCTCGGGCGGCCGTCGGCCGGCCCACGGCAGCCGATCCCCGGGCCAACTCCTCGATCCGCGCCTCATCGCTCATCAATCGGAACACGATCCCCGTCATCTCCGCGTTGGAACGAGCCCAGACCGCGGCGCCCGCGCGACATAGGAAATCCGCGTTGCGAACCTCCTGCCCAGGCAACGGCGCTATCATGACGATCGGCAGGCCGATCGCGGTCGCCTCGGACATGGTGAGCCCGCCGGGCTTGGAGACGAGGAGATCACAGGCGGCATAGTAGCGTTCGATACCCGAGACCGTCGCCCGTACGACGCGCGTCACCCCCGGCACCCGCGGGGTCGCCGCGGCCTCATCGAGGAGGCGCTCGTTGCATCCGGCAATGAGGATGACCCCCGTCACGCCCGGGGTCCGCTCCAGCGCCGCCACATCCGACGCCGTGATCCCGAGCCCATTGCCACCCCCCATCACCAGGACCAGCTTTCCGGTCTCAGGCAGGTTGAGCGAGCGACGCGCGTCCTCGCGGGTTGGCGGGTTCTCGAAGACGGCGTGGACGGGAATTCCCGTGACCGAGACCTTGCGACGCGCGACTCCGTCCGCGGCCAGTTCCTCGCGCGCCGTGTTGCTGGGAACCGCAAACCAGTCGATGCCCGGATGCGCCCAATAGGGGTGAATGCCGTAATCGGTGGCCACCGAGAGGATGGGCGCCGCGATACGGCCGTCCAGCTTCAGGTCGGCCAGGATACGCGCCGGGATCGCCTGGGTGCAGATGATGACATCGGGCCCGAAGGCATCAACCATCTCCACGAAACGCTCGGGGGCGCTCCCCAGGAAGAGCCGGTTCATGCCCAGGATGGGCCCCTTCAACCAGCGCTGGTGGTAGAGAAAGTTCCAGAAATCCGGTTGCTGGCGCAGGATCCCCAGGTAGGTGTCGGTCAGGAGGCGACGTCGCCGCTCACCGATCAGTTCCATGGCGTCGCGGGCGGCGATGACGGAACCCGGAGCCGCGGCCTGGATCGCCTGGCCCACGGCCTCAGCCGCGCGGCGGTGACCGGCACTGATATTGGTACTGACGGTGAGGACTTTCAGCATATCAAGGTGAATGATCCCAGCGCTTGCCGCCGACTGTCAAGGAGAACGGCGTCCCCAGGAGGCAGAGCCAGCCGACCCAATCCCCGAAACGCGTGTAGACCGTGCGATCCGCGGCCAGGGCGAGGTCTCCCACCAGGACCCCTCGCTCCCCGGGCGCCAGGGTCTCGACAACAGTCCCGTCCGCCCGGACAAGCGCGCTCCGCCCGACGTTCCCAGCGCGTACCAGCGGGCGCCCATTCTCGACGGCCCTGAGGAGCGAGAGACGATAGTGCTGTTCAGCCTCCACGGAGCTGTGCGTCCAGGCATCATTCGCGAGGTTGGCCAGGAGCCGAGCCCCAGCCTGGGCCTGGTCGCGCGCCAGGTTCGGTAACGCCCCCTCGTAGCAGATGAGCGGTCCGATCCCCTGGATCGGATGCACGTGCGCGGCCGGGCTGAAGTCTCCGGTTCCCTCGGGCAGGATCACGTGCCCGTCATCCGGACCCCATCCGGGTAGAAACTCTCCGAAGGGGACAAGATGCACCTTGTCGTAGCGAGAGAACCGCGGCGCCACCAGCGTCGAATCAGCCGATCCATTCCGTCGCGGGCGGACCAGGTAGGCGCTGTTGCGCTTGTCGTTCGCGCTCACGTAGGTGGGGGCGCCCACGAGCAGGGAGACGGCTAACCGATCCGAGAGGGACTGGAGCCGTTGCGCGGCCGATCCCGGCAGGTTGGGATACTCCAGCAGGACCGTCTCGCTCCACGCGACGAGCGCGGCACCGCGATCCG
Organism: uncultured bacterium; assembly: GCA_964548165.1. Taxonomy (GTDB): domain Bacteria; phylum UBA8481; class UBA8481; order UBA8481; family UBA8481; genus CAZJQD01. Next base: position 2,011 of record CAZJQD010000008.1, on the reverse strand, counting down.
CGGCGCGCGCCGTGGTCGACTCCAGGATCTCAAGCACCTCTATCGGCTTGAACTCGTAGTCGTCGTCCATGGCAAATCCCCCCTGGACGACGGCCACGCGTATCCGCGGCCCATCGATCCCCGGAAGGGCCGCGGTCGCCGCCACGAGGCCGAGAACAGCGACGAGGAGCGCCTTCGACGGGCGCCTCACGAGGAGAGCTCCGACCAGCCAGGCAAGAAACGAGAGCAACCAGACGCCGCCCCACGCAGCTAATCCCCGCCACGGGGTCGTCGCCGCGAGGGAACCCACCACGCCCCACGGCAACGCAAAGGTTCCGATGGAACGGGCAAATTCCGCGGCCGTGAACGACGCGGCGAATCGACCAGGCGTCGCGCCCACCCGGGCGGCCAGGCCATAGGGAAGCGCGGAGATGAGAATGACGGCGAAAGGAGCGAGGAGATGAAACGCGGCCAACCACGGCATGACCGGCGCCAGGAGGCCGATGCCGAAGAGAAATCCCGTTCCGAACTCGGGTCTACGGCGCAGCTGGCGATGGAGCAGGGCGGCGCCGATCACGGCGGAGGGGAGGATGTTCCAGGGTGCAAACGCCGTCGCCGCCAGGAGTCCCGCGGCCAGCGCCTCCCAGGGAACTTTTTTCATCGCGGCCATCACGCGTGCCAGTCTAAGCGCACCGCGCCTCCGTGACGAGCCCGCCACCGCGACGCCTTGGCACTTACATCGCGGTGCGATGCGCAGTACGATACAGGGATCACGACTGCCATGCGCGCCCGACTCACCCAGACATTACCTCCCCTCCTGGCCGTCTGTTTCCTGGGCCTGCTCACCTTCGGCCAGGATCCCGCGCCGGCCACCCCCGCATCAACGACGCCCGCGACGATAGCGCCGTCCTCGCTCCCGGCGGGGAGGCCCCAGCCCTTCACGTCCGCCTGGTCGCCGGGAACGCTCGAGCTCACCATCCTCGACGTGGGACAGGGAGACGGGCTCGCCTTGAGAGGCCCGGATGGGCGCATCATCCTCGTCGACGCGGGTAAGAACGCGCATCCCTCTCTCGATTACCTGCGCGCCGTCGAGACCACCGTCGTGGACGCGCTCGTTCTCTCGCACCCGCACCTCGACCACATCGGCGGCGCCCAGGCCCTGGTCGAACGCGTCCGGGTGAATCGCGTCTACGATTGCGGATACCTGCACACGACGTCCGTCTACCGGCGGCTGCTCGAGGCCATCGAGGCCGACTCGCGCATCGACTACTTCCAGCCGCGCGCCGGGGATATCCTGGACTGGGGACCGGGACTGAAGGTGACCGTTCTCCACCCCGACCGCGCCAACTACGAGGACATCAACGACAACTCGATCGTCCTGCACGTGGCGATGGGAGCGATCGCATTCGTCCTCACGGGCGACGCCGAGGCCGTGGCCGAGGCCGCGATCCTCGATCGGTTCGCGGGGCGCCTGGGAGCCACCGTTCTCAAGGTGGGCCACCACGGTTCGACCTCGTCGACCACGCTCCCCTTCCTGAAGGCCATCGCGCCGAAGCTCGCCGTGATCAGTTGCGGAGCAGGCAACTCCTATGGTCACCCGCGTGCGCCCATCCTCGATCGGCTCCGCGAACACCGCGTGGAGACACTGCGAACCGATTTGAGCGGATGGATCTCGATCCTGACGGACGGCGAGACCTACCACGTCCGCACGGGCGGCGCCCGTCGCTGAACGGCGACCACCGCCACGAAGTTCTTCCAGGAGAAATAGCGAGCCCACGACCAGACTTGAACTGGTGACCTGCTCATTACGAATGAGCTGCTCTACCGACTGAGCTACGTGGGCAAGGCGGGTAGAATGAGCCACGACAGGGCGTCTTGTCAACCGGGCTCGCGGACGCGCTCTCGCCCACGATCTCTCCTCGCCCCGCCAAGCCGCCTGCGGTAGAATTCGCCCGCTTCCCGGGCTCTTAGCTCAGTTGGTTAGAGCGGCGGACTCATAATCCGTTGGTCGTAGGTTCAAGTCCTACAGGGC
>CAZJQD010000007.1:5660-93556 GCA_964548165.1 uncultured bacterium | reverse complement strand
AAGGAGGGCAAGAAGCGGATGAAGACGATCGGCCGCGTCGAGATCCCCCAGCGCGCCTTCATGGCGGTTCTCGAGACCGGGGACTAGGTCCTGGCGGGCTCCGGCGATTCCCGGACGAGCGTCGCGAGCTCGTCGGGCGGACCGTTGCCGACGGGGGGAGGATGGATTCCGGGGGCCGGGGAATGCCTGGCCGCGGCCGTCGCCTGCGTCCTCGCCGCTTTTCTCTTCACCGCACCGTGGGTTCCCAACGAGACGAGCGTGGTCACGACGTACCAGGGAGAGTCGGAGGCCTTTGCGCGGTTGGACGCCTCGATCTGGACGTATCTTCTGTCCTGGGGCGCCCATCATCCGGGTCGCTTCTACGAGCCCCCGATCCTCCTGCCACTGCGGGCGTCGGGCACCGCCAACGATCCGCGCCTGACCGAGAACCTCTGGTTTGCCCCGCTCTTCCGGGCGCTCCCCCCCGTGACCGCGTGGGGATGGTCAACGATCGCGGCGCTGGCCCTGACCGCGTTCACAGCCTATCTCGCGGGGCGCCGGATCTCCGGCTCGCGGTGGGGAGGCGCCGCGGTGGCCGTCCTCTTCGCCTTCGGCCTCTTCCGGGCCAACCATGTCTGCCACGTCGAGAACCTCTTCGCGCCGCTCCTGCCGCTCGTGCCCGCCGTCTTCCTGTCCTTTCTCGAGACCCCCACGCGTCGAGGCGGCGCGATCTTCGGCGCCGTGCTGGGCCTCGCGATCGTCGAGTATTCGTACAGCGCGGTCGCGCTCTGCCTGACGCTCCTGCCGGCCCTCGCGTGGGGTTCGTGGAGGCGCGCGCTGCCGCGCGGCGGGCTCATTCGATTCCTGGTCGTGGTGACCGCGATCGTGGGAGCGATTCTCCTGCCGGTAGCGATCCAGTTCAGCGCCTTTCACACGGAGACCAGTCTCGCGCGATCCCTCGCCGAGATCGATTACGGGAGCGCCAACGTGCTGGCCTGGGTGACGGGGCCGGATGGACGAGTCCTTCCGCCGCTCGGCGGCGAAGGAAATCACTTCTTCGACGTTCGGCTCTTTCCGGGGTTCATCACCCTGCTCCTGGCCGGCGTGGGATGGCTCGCGCTCTGGCGCCGATCCCCAGAGCTGGCGGTTGCCGGCATCCTCTCGGTCGTTCTCTCGTTCGGCACCTTCCGGACGCTTGCCTGGGAGCTGGGACTGCCTCACGTGGCGTTTCCCACGCCCTACGAGATTCTCCTCGAGATCCTTCTGCCGCTGCGCGCGATCCGCTCGCCTGCCCGCCTCGCGGTCGTGGGGCATCTCGTGCTGGCGATCGCGGCCGCGCTGGCCGTGGCGGGGTTGGCCAGGAAGGGGAGATCCTGGCGGGGCCTCCTGGCGCTCCTTCTCGCGTTGTCCTTCGCGGAGAGTCGCATGGGCATGCACGCGACCGTCATCTTCCCGGAGCGTGCGCGCGCCGAGGCCTGGGAGTGGGTTGGGGCCCAGCCGGGATCGTATGCCGTCTTGGAGGTGCCGATGCGGCAGATCCTCACGTTCGACGGCAATCTCTCCGAAGCGGAGACGCTCTTTTCCTCGATGCGCCATGGCCGGCCGACTCCCAACGGCGTGATGGCGATCTACCTGCCCTGGCACGAGTCGATTGCCGCGCACCTGGCGCGCCCCCAGAGGCCCGAGGTGATGGCGCTCACCAGGGCGCTGGGAATCCGTTTCATCGTGGCCCGCGACGACGCCGCGGCGCGGCCCTGGATCGAGCGGGGACTGCGCGTGGTCTACGCCGACACCCTTGGCCTCAGGGTTCTCGAGGTCGAGGGTGCGGCTTCGCCGCCGCGGACGCCCGCGGAGCTCCAGGAAAGGCTCTTCGATCTCTCGCACGCGAAGTTGCTCGAGGACGAGGCGGACCGGAAGGGGGCGATCATCGCGCCGTCGCGACTCGCGGCCCGCGCGGCCCGGAAGTTCGAGGTGGCCGTCGAGGTGCGGAACATGGGGACGGAGACGTGGTGCGTGTCCGGAGCCGCCTTTGGCCTGGGCCCCGCGGGGGATGTGATCGTGCAGACGCGCGCGTGGACAGAAGCCGAGGGACCACGGGTGGGGCAGGAGGTTCGGGGTGTCCGGGGCCAGCCGATGCGCGTCGCCTCGATGCTACCCTACGATGTCGCGCCCGGCGAGACGGCGGTCGCCGTCGTGAAGGGCGTGGCGCCGCCGCGTCCCGGCCGTTACCGGATCGATCTCGACCTGCAGGTGCGTCGCGGCCCCTGGTTCCATGCGGCCGACTCGCCGGCGGCCACGATGCTGATCGAGGTATCACCGTGACAGGCGATGTAGGCCGCGATGGGGGAGGCGGTCCCTGGTCACGGCGCCTCTTCCTCGCGCTGGCCACGGCCGCCGCAGGATTCCTCTTCGGGTCTGTTCGCGCGTGGTCCGAGGCGCGTCCCGATTCTTCGACGGTCGAACGCGCACGGGGTCGCCGCGGCGAATCCCTCACCCCGGCGGAATGCGAGACGCTGACGGCGGCGGCGCTGGTCTTTCTCGATGTTCCCGTGGACGGCGCCCGCTATCGTCGCCTCGTCGAGGGGCTCGCCGCTCGCGATCCCCGCGCCCGGGAGACCCTGGTGGCGCTCGCTGATCGGCTCGAGGCCCGGGCGCGCCGCGAGGAGGGCGGCGCCTTCGCGGAGGTTGCGCCGGAGGCGAAGCGACGGGTCCTGGATCGCGCGCTGGGGCGATCCACCACGCCCGGCGAGGCCGGGGGAGATACCGTCTCCTCGCGCTTTACGCGTGCCGTGGCCAGCGACTTCACGGATCGCATCCTGGCCGTCTTTGCTCGTTCCGATGCCTGGATCCTCCTGGGGTATCCCCAGCACCCTGGAAGGGCCCGCGGCCTGGTGACGTATCGGGGACCGGTCCGGTGAGAGCGCGCGGTCGCGTCGACATCGTGGGCTCGGGTCTCGTCGGGGCCCTGGTGGCGTATGAGCTCGCGCGGAAGGGCTTTCGTGTCCGGGTCTGGGAGAAGGGGCCGACCTATCCCTATCCGCCGCGGAAGCCCTTCGAGGACCTTCGTGATCTCGATTGGAGAGATCCGGCGCTGGAGGCGGCCGGTGATTTGTCGGACCTGGAGCAGTCGGGCACGTACGGCAGGCCCTTGTCCAGGGAGCGGCCGATGCGGACCGGGGGCGCGGGAACGATCTGGGAAGCGATCACGCTGCGCATGTCTCCATCACAGTTTCGAACGAGGACCGAGTTCGGGTACGGCGTCGATTGGCCGATCGGTTATGACGACCTGGAGCCGCACTATGCGCGAGCGGAGGAATTGCTGGCGGTGGCGGGGACGGACGACGACAACCCGTGGGCGCCGAGGCGATCTCGTGGTTACCCGATGCCGCCCTTCTTGCTGGGCCATGACGACCTCTGGCTGAAGGAGAAGCTTGCCGCGGCGGGGCTTGCCTTGCACACGACGCCGCAGGCGCGCCTGAGGAGGCCGGTGGCGGGACGCGCGGCCTGCGCCAACATCGGGTCCTGCGTGACCTGCCCCATCGGGGCCCGCCATGATCCGAACCGTCACCTCCAGGCCGCGGTAGCGACGGGACGGTGCGAATTGATCCCCGGCGCGTCGGTGCGGCGGGTCGTGCTCGATCCGCGAGGTCGCGCGCGCGCGATTGTCGTTCGCAGGGAAGGAAGCGCCGAGGACCGCGAGGAATCGGTCGATGTCCTGGTGCTCGCGATGGGCGGGCTGGAGACGCCACGCCTGTTGCTGCTCTCCCGCGATGAGCGGCACCCGGACGGCATCGGCAACCACGCCGGATGGCTCGGGCGCTCGCCTGTCTTTCACAGGATATGGTTGGCCACCCTCGATCTTGAACGCGATCTCTGGCCGGCTCGCGCCGGCTTCTGGACGGGCCAGAGCCACCAATTCCTGGAGCCGTCGCGACGGGGGAGGCGCGGCGGGATCAAGGTGGAGCTCTCGACGCGTGCGTCCTGGGAATTCGCCGGCGGCATCACGGCGGCGAACGGACGAGAGGCGTTGGACCGGCTAGCGCCGCGCCTGAAGCGGAGGATCGTCGGGTTTCACGCCGAATCCCTGGCGGCGCCGGAGAATGCCGTGACCCTGGGAGCGCGACGAGATCGGCACGGAGATCCCGTGGCGCGGGTCCACGTGGGAGACTCCGATTTCGATCACGCGACCTACCTCTATGCGCGCGATCTCTATGACCGGTACGTGGCGGCGTCGGGAGCGCGGCGAGCCACGATGGCGCGCGAGAACGCGTGGTATTCAGGCGGCCATCACATGTCGGGGATGCGGATGGGCGGGTCGGCAGGTGAGGGGGTGGCCGATCCGTGGGGCCGCGTGCACGGTTCGACGAATCTCTACCTGGCGGGGACCGGCCTCTTTCCGGGTTGCTCGGGCCCCGTCAATCCGACGCTGACCGCGCTGGCGCTGGCGCTCCGGAGCGTCGAGCGGATCGCAGCGGGCGGGTAACGAGCGAGCCTGCGGCCGCTACGTATGGGCCCGCCGGCGCTAGGCCTTCTTGACGACGATGAGCCTCACCTTGTCGGCGGCCCGCCGGCGCTAGGCCTTCTTGACGACGATGAGCCTCACCTTGTCGGCGGCGTTCTCGATCGAGTCGAGGATGCTCGATAGCCGCTGGACGATGCCGGCCAGGACGATCTGCTCGGCGCGGTCGATGGCCGGATTGCCGAAGATGGCCTTCTGGAGCTTCCACTCGAGCGAATCCGCCTTCTGCTCGCCTTCGGACACGAGCTCGGTCAATTGCATCGTGTCCTCCTGGTTCCCAAAGAGCGCGGGGATGATGGTCTCGAAGTGGGCGAAGCTCTCGGCCGTGCAGACGGCGATCTCGCGGAGCCCCGGGCGGATATCGACCGGGAACTGCGGCCGCTCCAGCGAGATCGCCTTGGCGAGGGAGACGGCGCGGTTGGCGACCTTGTCGATCATGTCCGCGAGCGCGATGTAGTCCTCGCGGTAGAAGGGGAGGAACGCGCCACCCGCGAGCTCGTGCTGGATGGCGCGGCGCAGGTCGTCGGCCTTGTGCTCGAGCCGGTGCACTTCGTACGTGGCGTCTTCGAGCTTCTCGGGGGCGTCGAAGTACGTGTCGAGGACGACGGGGAGCTGGCTGAGCGCGGACTTCACGGCCGTCACGTGCTCGAGCATGCGATCGCGCACCTTCATTTCACTTTTGCCGAAGAACATGGCTACGCCTCCTGCGTCTTATCCGCGATAGCCGCGGTCTCAATGTATTCTCTCATCCCCAGAACCTGATCGCCACGATGCTGATGAGCCAGGCGATGGCGGCCGCGGAGAGCGGCGACGTCACCCAGGCGATCGCGATGCGCTTCAGCGTGGCCACCTGGAGACCGCCGGAACCCTTCGTGAGTCCGACGCCGATGAGGGCCCCGACGCCGGCCTGCGTGATCGAGACCGGAACCTTCATGAAGGTGAAGACCTGCATGGTGAGCGCCGTGGCGGCCGCGACGACGCCGGCCGAGAGCGGATCGAGCACGGTGATCTTCCGGCTCATCGTCTCCATCACCTTGTGCCCGTAGGTAAAGGCCCCGATCGCGATGAAGGTTCCTCCAAGGAGCGCGGCGATGACGCGCGCGGAATGCGCATCAGGGCCGGCGGGACCGAAGAAGCCGGCGAGGTAGAAGGGGCCTGTGGTGACGACGACGTTGTTGGCTCCCAGCGCGAAGGCCTCGTAGCACCCGAAGATGATGAGGCCGCGCTGGAGGGCGGTATTGCGACGCTGGACGGACCGGAACCACCGGATCGGGGTGCGCGCCATGAGGTAGTACAGGAGCATGGCCAGGAGGGCGGCCGCGGGAGGCGTGGCAATCCAGCAGGCCAGCATCGTGCCGATCTGGCCGAAATCTATCCCGGAGGGTCCGAGGCGCGCGGCGGCCACTCCGATCATGGCGCCGACGGCGGCCTGGGAGGAGGAGACGGGCATGGCGAGGAGCGTCGAGACCATGATGGCCAGGGCGGCCGAGGCCGTGGCGATGGCGGCGTCGCGGAGGCGCGCCTCAGCCGTCTCGTCCGGCGAACCGCCCGAGAAGCGGTAGTTCTCGTAGAGCGTATGGCCCTGGATGCCGGCGCCGAGGATGACAAAGACGGCAACCAGGATCGCGGCCGTGCGGTAGCGAATGGAGTTCGTGGCGATGGCGGGCGCGAAGATCTTGGAGGAGTCGTTGGCGCCGAGGCCCCAGGCGAGGTAGAGACCGCCCAGGAGGTGCCACCGCGTCAGCAGGGCGAGGAGCGCGCTCAAGATCAGTGCATCTGCTTGGTCACGATGACCCGCGCCTTGTCGGCCGCGTTCTCGATCGCGTCCGCGATGGCCGATATCCGGATGATGGCCCGCGCGGTGATGACCTGCTCGATGCGCGGGATGTCGGCGGCATAGATCCGCTTGGTCAACTTCCACTCGATGGAGTCCGTGACCTGTTCCCCCTCCGAGACTTGCTCCACGTACGGGTCGACACCCTCGGCGTCCTGGAAGATGGCGTCGAGGGCCAGGACGAGCGGCATGTAGGTCTCCAGGACGCTCTGGGCCAGGAGGCGGAAGTCGGCGGCGCAGTCCGCGGGGATGATGGGCTTTTCCAGAACGAGCGACTTGGAGAGCTCGACGGCGCGTCCGGCGATCTTGTCGATCATGCCGGCCAGGGTGATGTAGTCCTCGCGGTAGAAGGGCAGGAAGGCGCCGGCTGACATGGATTCCTGGATGCGCCTGCGGATGATGTCCGCCTCGTGCTCGAGCTCGTGGATCCGGAAGGAGTCGTCGCGGAGCGCGGTGCTCCCGGAGAGATAGTCGTCCACGACGCAGAGAAGCTGTTCCAGAGCGTGCCGGACGAGCTCCACGTGGCGGGTGAAGAGCGCCTGGACGTCTTCCGGTTGCTGCTTCTTTTTTCGTCCGAAGATCATGCGTCCTCCCGATCGTGAGAATCGAAGCCGCCCAAGCTACGCCCGGAGTCGGTGGGCGTCAATACGGGTCGCGCTCGGGCGGGGCCAGCAGGAGTCGTGGTCGGTATCCTAGAAGAGGGTGTAGATGAACGGGGCGATGGGCGAGGACTGGGCAAAGACGATGAGGAGCCCGAACACGAGGAGCACCAGGATCATCGGGATCATCCACCAGAGCTTCTCCTTCCAGAGGAACTGGAGGAACTCCCCGAAGATGCCGAGCTTCATCTTGAGTGACATGGATTATTTGTACACCACGGCGTTTTGGATGACCAGCATGTCCATCTCGCAACGCATGAACGTGGAGAACGCGTTCTCCGGGGTCGTGACGATGGGCTCGCCCTTCAGGTTGAAGCTGGTGTTCAGGACGACCGGGACGCCCGTGGCGTCGCCGTGGGTCTTGATCATGTCGTAGTAGCGCTGGTTGGTGTGACGCTCGACGGTCTGCAGGCGCCCGGTGCCGTCCTCGTGCTTCACGGCCGGGATCTTGTCGTTGGTGATGGGGACGACGTAGAGCATGTAGCGATTGGGCTGGTGCCGGAGCGGATCCTGCATCTCGAAGAAGGAGGGCGTGGCGTCCATGAGGATGGAGGGCGCGAACGGCCGGAACGGCTCGCGGAACTTGATCTTCCGGTTCACGATGTCCTTCATCACGGCGTGCCGGGGATCGGCGAGGATGGAACGGTTGCCGAGGGCGCGCGGCCCCCACTCGAATCGCCCCTGCATCCAGCCGATGACCTGCTGCTTCTGCAGGCGCTCGGTGATCATGCCAAAGAGCTTCGCGTCGTCCTCGATCCGCTCCCACTTCGCGCCCGTCGTCTTGAGGAAGGTTTCGACGTCGCCCTGGGAGTATTCCTCGCCCCAGTAGGCGTGCTCGAGGTGGAAGGCGCGGGGGTTCCCGAAGAGGACGTGGTCGGCGTAGAGCGCGGCGCCCATCGCGCCGCCGGAGTCGCCGGCCGCGGGCTGGATGAAGATCTCCTCGAACGGGGTCTCCTTGAGGATGCGGTAGTTGGCGACGGAGTTGAGCGCGCAGCCGCCGGCCATGACGAGCTTCTTGCAGCCGGTCTTCTTGTGAGCGGTCCGGGCCATCCGGAGGATGGCTTCCTCCGTGAACTTCTGGATGGAGGAGGCGACGTTGGCGTGGAGCGAGTAGGGGGCGACGTCGTCCGCGCGCTTGAGGGGCTCGCCGAAGAGATCGACGAACTTCTGCGTGAAGGTCTTCTCCAAGTGCCAGTGGTGGCTGAAGTAGCTCATGTCGAGCTGGAGGTGGCCGTCGTCGTCGAGCTTGGCGACCTTGTGGATCTTGTCGAGGAACTCGGGGCGGCCGTAGGGGGCCATGCCCATGACCTTGTACTCGCCCTCGTTGACCTCGAACCCGAGCCAGGCGGTGAAGGCGGAGTAGAGGAGGCCGAGGGAGTGCGGGAACTGGATCTCGTCAGTGAGGTTGATCGTCGTGTGGCCGTTCTCGGTCTTCGCGTGACCCATGGCGGTCGTGGTCCACTCGCCGACGCCGTCGACGGAGAGGATGGCCGCCTCCTGGTAGGGCGAGGGGAGGTAGGCGGACGCGGCGTGCGAGAGGTGATGCTCGATGAAGAGGATCTTCTCGGCGGGGAGCCCGGTCTCGTTGTGGATGTAGGACTTCATCCAGAGCTTCTCGCCGAGCCAGGTGGACATGGAGCGGGTGAAGAACTTGTAGGACTTCGGGAAGGTCGCCAGCGAGGTCATCAGCAGGCGGTGGAACTTCCGGAACGGCTTCTCGTAGAAGACGATGGCGTCGAGGTCCTGCATCGAGAGCCCGCCCTTCTTGAGGCAGAACTCGATGGCGAGCTTGGGGAAACCAGCGTCGTGTTTCTTGCGGGAGAAGCGTTCCTCGTCGGCGGCGGCGATGACGGCGCCGTCGACGACGAGGCAGGCGGCGGCGTCGTGGTAGAAGCAGGAGATGCCGAGGATGCGCGCCATGCTAGGACTGCCTCGACGCGTCTTCGAGCGTCAGGTCGCGCGTGGAGCGCTGGATCCAGCCGTAGGGTTTCTTGATGCGCATGGGATCCATGAACGGAATGAGAAAGAGGGCGTAGACGAGGAGAACCGTCCAGTAGAAGACGGAGAGGATCACCCAGGTGTTGAAGAGGCCGATCTTGTGCGTCACGTCCTTGAACTTCTGCCAGAGGATCTTGCGGCGGGGGGCGGGGCTGACGAGGTAGACGAGCCCGAAGAGGGCGAAACAGGTGATGGCGGTGACGGCGATCGTAGCCATCACGGCGAGGACGATGGTTTTCAGCGTGGCGAGCATATAGGGGGCATCGTATCGAGATGGTGTCGCAGCGTAAACAGCGATTTGAAAGGTTCTGAAGGGATACTGAAGTCTCAGGCCACGGTCGAGGGCGCGGCATTTCGGGCACCCGTCTTCGGCGGGGCCACCGACATCCAGACAGAGTAGACGACGAAGCCCGAGGCGAAGCAGCCGAACCAGCCGATGTCGTAGATCGTCTTGAAGAAGACCGGGAAGACTCCGTCAAACGACGCGGGAACGACGGTCATGAGGAAGCCCGGGACGGCGGGGAGGACGGCGAGAATGAGCGAACCGAGGGCGACGAGGTTATAGCCGCCAGAATAGGAATACTCTCCGTTGGGGCGGTAGAGGTCGAGGAGGTTGAGCTTGCCCTTACGGATGACGAAGTAGTCGGCGATCATGATCCCGGCGATGGGACCGAGGAGCGTTCCGTAGCCGATGAGCCAGGTGAAGATGTAGCCGCTAGGGTCGGCCACGAGCTTCCAGGGCATCATGACGATGCCGAGGACGGCCGTGATCATGCCGCCGGTCTTGAACGAGATCAGGCGCGGCGCCACGTTGGCGAAGTCATTGGCGGGAGAGACGACGTTGGCCGCGATGTTCGTGGAGATCGTGGCCAGGGCCATGGCGAAGCCGGCGATGACGATGACCGTGCCCGAGGCCAGGCCTTTCTCGTGCATCTTGAGGATGAGGACGGTCGGATCCCAGATGGTCTCGCCGAAGATGAGCGCGGTGGCGGAGGTGACCGAGATGCCGACGAAGGCGTAGAGGGCCATGGTGCCGGGGAGCCCGAGCGACTGGCCGAGGATCTGCGACTTCTGGCTCTTGGCGTAGCGGGAGAAGTCCGGGATGTTCAGGGAGAGCGTGGCCCAGAAGCCGACCATGGCCGTCAGAGACGGCAGGAAGAGCTCGCTGAAGTTCCCGGTCGCCGGCTGGGAAAGCATCTGGCCCCAGCTGCCGGCGGCGTTCTTGGCCCAGAACATGAAGGCGATGCCGATGACGATGAGGAACGGCGCGGCCAGGGACTCCAGCCACTTGATCGAGTCCATGCCGCGGACGATGTGAAAGACGTTCCAGCACCAGAAGAGGAGGAAGCAGAGGAATTCGCCGACGAGGAGCGGCTGGCCACCCTTGCCGAGGAAGGCGGGGAGTTCGCCGAGGTTCCCGATTCCGGGCCAGAGCACGGTGATGATGGCGTAGAGCGCGGCGCCGCCGATCCAGGTCTGGATGCCGAACCAGCCGCAGGCCACGAGCGCGCGGAGGATGGCAGGGACGTTCGAACCGATCGTTCCGAAGGAGGCTCGGGCGAGAACGGGGAAGGGGATGCCGTACTTGGTGCCGGGGATGGCGTTAAGGATCATGGGCACGAGGACGATGACGTTCCCGAGGACGATGGTGAAAAAGGCCTGTTTCCAGTCCATGCCGCTGGCGATGAGCCCGGCGGCGAGGTTGTAGGAGGGGATGCAGACGGCCATCCCGATCCAGAGCGCGCAGATGTGCCACCAGTTCCAGGTGCGCTGGGCCTTCGTCGTGGGAATGATGTCGTGGTTGGCCAGGGGCGTCATGCCGCTGATGTCCTGTACAAGCTCGACGTGACCGCCGACCTCGCGCTCCGCGTTGACCAGTTCGTCTATGGGAATCCGTGCCACGAAATCTCCTCCCCCCATCCACGATGGGTCCCCCATCCGTGATGGGTCCGATGCTGTGAAAGTAGACCAGCGGGCTAAACTAGACGGAATCGGTCCGGTATGTCAACGGTGTCAGACTGCGGAATTGCGGAACTGTGTTTACTGGAGATCGGGTCTTCGGGATTGCGAAAGCGGGCCTCCAGTGCCTAAGATGCGGTCGTGGCCGGCCGGTGGCGCCATAGGCGATTGATGGGGGGAGTGATCGGCGCTCTCCTTCTGGCTGCGTGCGGGCAAGGGGTCCCGGAGCATCGCGTGCTCGTGGGCGGGCAACCGCAGACGATCACCGAGAGCGACCTGGTGGAGCGATTGCGGACCGGCGCGCTCACCGAGACGACGCAGGTCTGGCGAGATGGTGATTGGCGCCTCCTCAGGGACGTGCCCGAGCTTTCCGCCTTGCTTCGTGCCGCGGAGCCTGCGCCGGAACCGATTGCGGCGGTGGTTGACCCAGGTCCCGCGACCCCGCAGGCCGTGCGCGTCCCCATGGCGTACGTGCCCGAGGGTTTTCCCCTGGGGCTCTCGACCCAGAATGGCCGCGGCGCCTCTCTCGCGGAGCTTCCCGACGAGGAGTACCGCGTCCTGCCCGCGCGCACCGGGGAGCGGATGTTCGGGTCGCTATGGTTCGGCGAGAAGACCCTTCTCTGCGTCTTGAATCTCGGCGGCAAGAACACTCCCGCTCAGCTCTACCTGGACCGCAATGGCGACGGCGACCTCACCAACGATCCGGGCCCCTTCAGCCCCGAGGGCGAGGGCTCGATACCCGCTCATTACACGATCGAGCTCCCCTGGGCGGATGAGAAGGGTGCGGAGGCGACGAAATACCGCATGTGGTGGTACCCGAGCAACATGGGAGGCACCGCCTTCTACGCCGCCTGCCATCGCAGCGGCCGTTTCCCCTATGGCGATGTGCCCATGGTCCTCTTCGACGCGAACGCCGATGGCGACTACGCCAATGACGCCCTCTACATCGACTGGAACAGGGACGGAACCGCAGCGCCGACAGAGGCTTACCTCATGGGAGAACCGATCCCAGTCGGCTCCGGCCATGTGCGTTGCGTGACGATCTCCCACGGCGGCAGCGAAGTCGCTTTCGCCTCGCTATAAGGGGGCGCCGATCGCGGGATGGTCCGCGTGCGTGGTCGCCGTCAGCGGCCTGACTCGGCCCTCATGCCGCGGCGAACAGCATCCTCGACCATGGCCATCGCCTGGATGTAGCGGCTCTTCGGCTCCAAGGCGATCGCTTGTTCCAGGAACGCCATAGCCTCCGTGTAGTGGCCGAGGGCGAAGTGGGCCATCGCGACATTGTAGGGGCCGCTGGGCTCGGAGGGCTCGGCGCGCATGGCGGCGTCGAACTCGCCGAGGGCGCGCGTCCAGAGCTTGTTGGCCACATAGTGAAGACCGATCGCGGTTCTCGAATTGCCCGAGTTTTCGAAGACGATCGAGAGGCTGGCATCATGCGGCTGGATCTTGTTGAGGAACCTCGCGGTCACTTCCGTCGAGAGCTGATCGAGGATCTCGTCCTTCGTGGCGCGGGTGTCGCGGATATCGGCCCAGCACTCCTGCCGGAAGTTCGCGGTCATCGCCTCCACGGCCATGATCTCGCCGGTGGAGATATCGGTCATCCGGAACGTCACGCCCATCGTGCCCATCCTGAGGACCGTGGGCCGGTTCCAGGATTCTGTGCGCATGATCTCCTCCTGGCGCGTCGTCACTTCGCCGGTTCGCGGGTGCTTCTCCTCGACCGTACGGTATTCGCCAGTTCCCACCGAGCGGGTCGTGCGGTTCGTCCCGCGCTGGTCCTCGATGCTGAAGACGTCGACGATGCCAAAGATGAGCGCGTCGACGCCGGCGAGCTTGAGGTCGCGGATGGTGGAGGGGTCGACGACGCCGGAGCGGTTGAAGGCATGTTCGCCGAGGATCTCATCGACCTTGGCCCGCTCGTAGACGCGGTATCGTCCGGCAGCGACGAGACCTGCGGCGACCTTGTTGGCGATGAGGGTGCCGGTCTGCTCCAGGCCGTCGAACCGCGCGACGGCGACTCGCGACACTTCAGTCGGCACCGCCATCTGAGCCGGCACGACGACGGTATGGCTCACCCGTTGCGTGCTCGTGCAGGCGCAGAGTGCCGCCAGGACCATCAAGGCCAGGCAGGGATACGTTGCCGTCTTCATCATCGGACCCTCACTTTTCCCCATCATAAATCGTTCGACGGCCGATCATCAAAAGCGTTTACCGCGGCCTTTTGTGACCGCCTGCCCGCCGGCCCTGTCGCCGATGGGACCGGGCCTCGACCGGTGGAGACCCGGTGAACGCAGCCTCGAGTTCCCGCGCGCGGCGATCGTCCCGGGAGTTACGGGTGCCCTGGAGGCAGGGCCGTGCCCGGCGTTTCGGGCATTTCGGGAGCCGGTGGGGGAGCGACGGCGGGAAGGTGGATGGTCACCGTGGCCTTCTCACGGAGTTCCTCGACGAACGCCTGCATCCTGGTCATCGTCGCGCGGCGACCGGCCATCAGCGCGATCGTATCCCGCTCCGCGTTGAAGTCGGCGAGGCGGGCGGGAGTCCGCTCGTCGACGCGGATGAGGTGCCAGCCGAACTGCGTCTTGACGGGCTGGGAGACCTTTCCGATCGGAAGCGAGAAGACGGCCTTCTCGAATTCCGGGACCATGCGGCCCCGCTCGAAACTGCCGAGGTCGCCACCCGCCTGGGCGGATCCGTCGATCGAGTATTCACGCGCCAGCACGGCGAAATCCTCACCTCGCTCGATGCGTGCCCGGATCTCCCGGATGATTCTCGCGCCGTTTGCGTCGTCAGGGACGAGGATATGGCGGGCGCGCGCCGTCTCGGGCCGATTGAACCGGGCCTTGTTCTCCTCGAAAAAGGCGCGAGCCTCGGATTCCGTCGCCGTGGCCGCGGGCACCCGGCTGTTCAGGAAGAGCTCGGTCGTGAGCCCTGCCTTGATCTCCTCCAGCGCCTCCTCGCGCGTCATGTTCGCCTGGCGCAGGCCGTTCTCCAGCGCGGTCTCATCGAGCTCGGCCGTCATCATGCGCCATGCAGCCTGGACGGAGTCGGAGGAGGCCTCGATCCCGGCGTCCCGGGCCGCGGCACGGATCGCCAGTTGCTGCACGATGCGTTCCCGGAGCTGGACTTCGAACTGGCCCTTGAGGGCCTGGAGGATCGGGGAGCTCGAATCGAGGTCCATCCCACCGCCGCCCATCTGAGCGAGCGCTGTCGTGATCTCCCTGCTCAGCATCTGATCATACTGGGCCACCGAGATCGATAGCCCGTTGACTTCGATTGCGGCCGGAGACTTTTCCGCTGGAGGGTTGGAGGATGAAGACTGGTAAGCATAGATGCCGGCGCCTGCGGCGACGACGGCGAGGACGATGACGGCGTTGCGAATCTGGGGATTCATGGAGCTCTCCTTGGTGATATCGAGACGGCGAGCCGCAAGGATGCGGGAAATCGCCGCCGAGTCAAAGGTACTGACAGGTTCTGGATTCCCCAAGTTTGCATCAACACGGAGACACGGAGACGCGGAGAAGCGCGAGCGGAATGGCCTCCGCGAGGGAACGGGCATAATTACCTCATTCCCCGGCAGGGTGATAACGCAGCATTGGATCTTGAACTTGGTGAACGTCTCCGCGCCCACGGCGCTGTGACGAAGGGATGTTCATTCGGAGCGTCCATTCTTTCCGGCCGCAAAAGTCGCCACCCACAAAAATAGTTGTGCAAGCGCTTACATAACGTAATAGGCTACTTATGTCTGGTTTCGCATGTCCGTGATCCGAACCGAGGTGCCCCGTGCTCTGGTCCAGCCTGCCCGCGTCGATCGTCCGGCCCTGGATGGGACTGGCCGCGTCCGTCCTTCTCCTCTCCTGCGGGACTTCGCCGGTGACGGCACCGTCCGCCGCGGACTCGCCAGCGACCACGCCGGGTCCTGAGGTGGGGCATCCGTACCAGGACCGGTCGCGGTCCGTCGAGGACCGCGTGACCGATCTGCTGGGGCGCATGACGATCGAGGAGAAGATCGCGATGGTCTCGGGCAATGGCCTCGGCGCGGGCGGCGACGGCTTCGCGACCGTGCCGCTGACACGGCTCGGCATCCCTGAGTTCAAGATGACCGACGGGCCGGTCGGCGTAAGGTGGGGGAGAGCGACGGCGTTCCCGGCCAGCATCGCGATGGCGGCCTCGTGGGATATCGAACTCCTCGAACGCCTTGGCGGGGCCCTGGCCCGGGAAACCAAGGGTCACGGCCGCAACGTGCTCCTCGGGCCCTGCGTCAACATTCACCGCGTGCCCCAGGGCGGGCGGAACTTCGAGAGCTTCGGGGAGGACCCGTTCCTGGCGGCGCGGATGAGCGTCGCCTACATCCAGGGCGTGCAGGCGGAGAGCGTCGTGGCCACCGTCAAGCACTTCGCGTGCAACAACCAGGAGACGGACCGTGGCTTCATCGACGCCAGGGTCTCCGATCGCGCGCTCAACGAAATCTACTGGCCCGCCTTCAAGGCCTCGGTGAATGAAGCCCGCGTCGGTGCCGTGATGTCTGCCTACAACAAGCTCAACGGCGCCTGGTGCTCCGAGAATTCTCCGCTCCTCGAGGGGACCCTCAAGGAACGCTGGGGGTTCCGCGGCTTCGTGGTCTCCGATTGGCATTCGGTCCACAGCACGGTCCCGGCGGCGACCTCGGGGCTCGATCTCGAGATGCCGGGCCCGGAGTTCCTGGGCGCAAAGCTGGCGGCGGCCGTGAAGAACGGGTCTGTGCCCGTCGAGGTCATCGAGGACAAGGTGCGTCGGCTCCTTCGCGTGATGATGGAGTTCGGGATCTTCGACGGGGACGTCCGGGGAGACGCGAGCGCGGTAGGGACTGCTGAGCATCGGACGCTGGCGCGCGAGGCGGGCGCGGCCGGGATCGTCCTCCTCAAGAACCAGGGCGCGCTCCTGCCGGTCGGGGAGTCGGTGCGGCGCATCGCCGTGATCGGCCCTCACGCAGCCCTGGCCGTCTACGGTGGCGGCGGGAGTTCGCGGGTCAATCCCGTCCGCTCCGTCACGCCGCTCGATGCCTTGCGCGCGCGGGCCGGCAACCGGATTACGATCGAGTACGCCGTGGGCCGACCCCTGGCGGCCGAGCTGCAACCGGTGCCGGCGAACTTCCTCCGCCAGCCCGGTCGCGATGGGGGTGCCGGACTGAAGGGCGAATATTTCGCGAACACGGAGTGCGCGGGGACGCCCGTCCTGACGCGCGTCGACGCGAAGGTGGATTTCCATTGGGGCGTGGCCGTGCCGGCCCCGGGGCTCTCCGCGGACGGCTTCTCGGTGCGCTGGACGGGCCGCCTCGTTCCGGACCGCACGGGCGAGTTCGAGCTCGGTGTCGGCGCCGACGACGGGATCCAGCTCTTCCTCGATGGCCGCAAGGTGATCGATCACTGGAGCGACCACGCGTTCGAGGCGAGGCGGTCGAAGGTTCGCCTGGTCGCGGGGCGCTCCTACGACCTTCGGATCGAGTATTACGAGAAGTCCGGGGACGCGGCGGCGCAATTCGGATGGCGCGTGCCCGGAGAGGACTCCGAGCTCGATGCCGCGGTCGCCGCCGCGAAACGCGCGGACCTGGTGCTCGTCTTCACGGGGCTCACCGACCGCGACGAGTATGAAGGCGCGGACCGGGCGCACCTGGACCTCCCGGAGGGGCAGGACGAGCTGATCCGGGCCGTGGCTGCCGCGAATCCCCGCACGGTGGTCATCCTCCAGAGCGGATCGCCGGTCCTGATTACCAGCTGGGTGGGACGCGTGCCAGCCCTCCTGGAGGCGTGGTATCCCGGGGAGGAGTGCGGCAACGCGATCGCGGACGTCCTCTTCGGCGACGTCAATCCTTCCGCCCGCCTGCCCTTCACGTTTCCCGCCCGCGCCGCGGACGTGGCCGCTCTCACCAACTTCCCCGGAAATCACGTCGAGGTCCGGTACGAGGAGGACATCTTCGTCGGGTACCGTCACTTCGACCGCGCCGGCATCGTGCCGCTCTTTCCGTTCGGACACGGGCTCTCGTACACGACGTTCGGCTACCGCAACGCGGCTGTACGCCCGCTGGGCGGCAACCGGTTCGAGGTCTCGGTCGAGGTCGGCAACGAAGGGACTCGTCGCGGCGCCGAGGTCGTCCAGCTCTACGTGGCCCCCGATCGCTCGACCGTCGTGAGGCCGCCGCAGGAGCTCAAGGGCTTCCGCCGCGTCGAGCTCGAGCCGGGCGAGTGGAAGACCGTGAGCTGGACGATCGGCCCGGAGTCCTTCGCTCACTGGGATGCTGGTCGCCGCGATTGGACCGTGGAGCCGGGTGCGTACCACATCCGCCTGGGGAGTTCGTCGCGAGCCCTCCGCGCTTCGGTCGATGTGACGATCGCAGAATCTTGAATCACCGAAGAGGAGTTCTTTCAGACGGGATTCAGCCACGGAGACACCCGCCCCGCAGCGCGGGGCTTGAGACACGGAGAAGACCTCAATATCTGGGTTCCCATGCCAATGTCACCCTGCAGGTGAACGAAGAGTACCTGTCAGACTTTTTTTAACCCAATCGACGCGCTCTTCTCTGTGTCTCAGTGCCTCCGTGGTTGATCCAACTTCGGGGAACAAGGGCCGAGGAGCGTGGGGTTGACCTGATTGGGGAATGGTCGAATCATGTTCCCCGGGGGAAGGAGATTCCTGTGAAGAGCGTTCCCGCGCATCGTCCGACAGCGTCTTACTCGTTTACCATGCGCGTGGAACTCCCCTCGGCCCCGGGCACCTTCGCCCGGCTCGCGGCCGTCATCGGGAAGGCGGGCGGCGACCTGGGCGCCATCGATCTCGTCTCGGCTTCCGGGGAGCAGACGGTCCGCGACGTCACGGTCTCGGCTGGCGACGAGGAACATGCCAAGCGCATCATTGCGGCCGTCCGCGCGCTCAGGAACTACCACGTCGTCCATGTCTCGGATCGCACCTTCCTGGCCCACCTCGGCGGCAAGCTTTCGATCGAGAACCGCAAGCCCCTGAAGACGCGCGAGGATCTCTCGATGGCCTACACGCCCGGCGTTGCCCGGGTCTGCATGGCCATCCATGAACAACCCAAGTCCGCGTGGGCGCTGACGATCAAGGGGTCGACCGTTGCCGTCGTCTCCGACGGATCGGCCGTCCTGGGGCTCGGCAACATCGGGCCCGAGGCCGCGATGCCGGTGATGGAGGGCAAGGCCATGCTCTTCAAGGAGTTCGGCGGGGTGAATGCGTTCCCGATCTGCCTGGCGACGCAGGATACCGACGAGATCGTGCGGATCGTGGCCGCGCTGGCCCCGACGTTCGGCGGGATCAACCTCGAAGATATCTCCGCGCCGCGCTGTTTTGAGGTCGAGGAGCGGTTGAAGGAGATGCTCGATATCCCGGTCTTTCACGATGACCAGCACGGGACCGCCGTCGTCGTCCTGGCCGCGGTCTACAACGCCTGCCGCCTGATTGGCAAGCCGATCGGGAAGCTCAAGGTCGTCGTCAACGGCGTGGGCGCGGCCGGCGTCGCCTGCTCGAAGATCCTCCGCCATGCAGGTGTTCGCAACATCACCGGGTACGACACGGCCGGCGCCCTCTACCGGGGGCGCAAGGAGCACATGAACCCGGCCAAGGAGGCCTACGCGCGGATGACGAATCCGCGCAACTTTGCGGGACCCCTGAAGGACGCGCTCACCGGCGCCGATCTCCTCCTGGGGCTCTCGGGTCCCGGCTCCATCAAGCCCGCGTGGCTCAGGAAGATGTCCAAGGATGCCATGGTCTTCGTGATGGCGAACCCGACGCCGGAGGTTCTTCCCGAGGAGATACCGGGAAACGTGAAGATCATCGCGACCGGGCGCAGCGACTACCCGAACCAGATCAACAACGTGCTCTGCTTCCCGGGCATCTTCAAGGGCGCGCTCTCGGTCCACGCCTCGGCCATCAACGAGCGGATGAAATTGGCGGCGGCCAGGGCCATCGCCGAGATCGTTCGCGAGGACGGGATCTCGCCCGAGTACATCATCCCGAGCGTCTTCGATCGCCGCGTCGCGGACCGCGTCGCGAAGGCGGCGGCGAAGACGGCGATCGCGTCCGGTGTCGCCCGCAGGATGCCCCGGGCCTCCACGCCGCTCAAGTAGTGCGGTTCCTGCCCGGCATCTTTCGCGTCGCTGCATCGCTCGGCGTCCTCTTGGCCGTGACCGTGGCGCCGGCGCGCGCCGAGTTCATCCGCGGGATCTACACCAACGGGGCTGCGACCTTCGACACGATCGTCTCTCTCGGATTCAACATGGTCGTCAGCGGGCCGGCTTGGGAGACGGAGCTCGTCAGGGCCCGCGAGCTCAACCTGAAGGTGATCCCTTCCTGGTACGGCGACGACACGGCCGCCCACGAGCTGATGCGCTCGCTCGACACCGACCCGATCGTCATGGCCTGGTATCCGTTCGACGAGCCCGAGATCTACGGGTACACGCCGGATACGGTCCGCGCCAAGATCGCGCGCCTGCGCGAGTATTCGCCCACGAAGCCCGTCTACCTCACGGTCTTCACCCCGTCGCGCTACGCCGCCTACCTCTCCAGCGCGGACATCTTCGGGATCACGCCCTATCCGATCGGATCGCGGCCCGAAGACATTCACATGGACATCGTGGGCCGATACACGCGCCGCGCCCGGGCGCTGATGCGCGACCGCCCGCTCCTCGTCTGCATCCCGGCGTTCTTCCAGCGGCCGTGGCAGTACCGCGCGCCGGAGCCGTTCGAGATGCACAACATCGTGTACCAGGCCCTGACCGGGAGTCCCGAGGGCGTCATCTTCTTCATCTGGCAGGTGCAGGGTCTCGATGGCGTCATCTGGAACCTGGGGCAGCAGCCGGAGATGCTGGCCGAGATGGGCGTCATCAACCGTGAGCTCATCGACCTGGACGCGGTCCTGACGGCCGGGACTCCCGCGGTGGGCGCGGACGTCCAGCCCGCCACCATCTACCACCGCGTTATTGCCTGGGGCGGCGACACCTACTGGATCCTCGCCAATCCCTACGAGGATCCAGTCACGGCGACGTTGGATCTTCCGGGCGCTGCGTCGAGCCCGAGACTCCTGCATGGCGGACGCGCCGAGCTGGTGGCGTCAGACGGTGGGACCGTCAGAGTCAGGCTCGGCGCCCTCGGTTATGCCGCCATCCGGATCACGACGAGGCTTACGCGATAGTGCTCGCGCCCCCCGGTCGTCGGGCCGTTCAGCCGGCTGTGGAAGAGGATGACTCTCCGAAGCGGGCCCTTCGCGAGACGAAGGCGAAGAGGGCGGGCGTGAAGAACAGGATGATGAAGGTCGAGAGCGCCAGCCCGAAGAGGACGGCCGCACCGAGGCCGCGGTAGAGCTCAGAACCGGAACCGTGGCCGAAGGCCAGGGGCGCCATCGCCAGGACCGAGGTCGCCGTCGTCATGGTGATGGGCCGGACGCGCGTGATCACGGACATGCGGAGCGCGGGGAGAAAGTCCAGGCCGTCCTTCTCGAAGTTCAGGGTCTGGTGCACGAGCAGGATCGCGTTATTGACGACGGTGCCCGCGAGGATGATGAAGCCCAGCATGGTGATGACGTTGAGCTGTTCGCCGGTGGCCAGGACGCCGGCGATGGCACCGACCATGCCGATGGGGACGACGGCGGTCACGATGAAGGGGTAGACGAAGGATTCGAAGAGCGAGGCCATCAGCAGGTACGAGATGAAGACGGCGACGATGAAGGCGCCGACCAGGGCGCTGATGGTCCGTTGGAGGTCATCGGCGGCGCCGGTCATGTGGATGCTGTAGCCCGTCGGCATCCGAGGACGGATGCCCCCGTCCAGCGCGCGGTTCAGCTCGTCGATGACGGGCTGGAGGGGCATCTCCTTCGCCACGAAGACGGTGAGCGTGATCGAGCGCGCGAGGTCCGCGTGATCGATCCGGGTCGGCCCGGTGGCCGCGCCGACCCTGCCGACGCTCGAGAGCGGCACGACGTGCGTCCCGTCGCTCCAGATCGGTATCGCGGCGAGCGCCTGGGCGTCGGCGGCCAGGGTGCGGGACCCGATGACGTTGAGGTCCACCTCCTGCTCGGTGCCGCCGGCGCGGTACACGCCCGTCCGCCGCCCGTCGACCATGGCCTCGACGATCTCCCCGACCTCGCGCGTGGAGAGCCCGAGCTCGGAGAGGCGATCGGGCTCGAGGGCGACGCGGATCTCCGGGTTCCCGAGCTCGAGGCTGGAGCGGATCGTCTCCACGCCGGGAATCGCCTTCGCGGCCGCCTCGACCTCCTCGGCGTACGCGATCAACTGGGTGATGTCGTCGCCGTGGACCTCCACCGCGATGGTCTTGCCGCCCGCGATACCCCGCTGGAAGATGCTGGCCTGCTGGATGATGACCTGGGCCTGCGTGATGTCGGCCGCCATCTTCCTCATTCGCCCGATGATCTCGGGGATCCGGTCCGCGAGCTCGGGCTTGACGATGACACCGATGAAGCAGCCGTTGGGCCGGGTCACGGCGAACATCGCCTCCTTCTCGGGCAGGGACGCGTACCGGGACTGGAGCGTGAAGACCATCTCGTCGACGGCGGCCAGGGAGAGGCCCGGCGGGATCCGCATGCTCGTGATGATGAAGTTCCGGCTCCCCGAGGGCAGGTATTCCGCGGGCGGCAGAAGGGTCATGAGGGCGAGCGTGGCGGCCACGACGATGCCGACGACGATGCCGCACCGCCGGCGGCTGACGAGGACGCGATCGAGCGTGGCGGTAAGCGTCCTCATGAAGGCCTCGCCGATCCTCCTCGTGGCACCGAGAAATACTCTCCTCAGGGCCGCATAGGGACCGCTCTCGCCCGTCTCAGCGCCCGTTCGGATCTTCAGGACGCGGGCCGCGAAGGTGGGGATGATGGTGACGGAGATGACGAGCGAAAGGCCGATGGCGAACGAGATGGCGTAGGCAATGTCGCGGAAGAGCTGGCCTGCTTCCTCCTCGACGAAGAGCACGGGGATGAAGACCGCCAGGGTCGTCACCGTGGAGGCGATCACGGCGCCCCAGACCTCGCTCGTGCCGTCGACGGCGGCCTGGAAGAGCCCCTTCCCGTTCTCTCGGTGACGCACGATGTTCTCGACCACCACCACGGCGTTGTCGACCACCATGCCGGACGCGAAGCCCAGGCCGGCGAGGGAGATGATGTTGAGCGAGCGATCGAAGCCCCAGAGGAGGGCAAAGGTGCCCACGAGCGAGATGGGAATCGCCATGCCGATGATGGCCACGGTGCGAAAGGAGCCCATGAACACGTACAGGATCACGACAGCCAGGAGTGTCCCCTGGACGAGGCTCCACAGGACGGTCCGGATGGAGGCCCAGATGTAATCGCTGTCGTCGACGACGGGGAGGAGCTGGATGCCGCGCGAGCTGTACTCGCGGTTGATCTCCTCGACGACGGCCGTGATGCCGCTGGCGACCTCAATCGTATTGCCGCCGGTCTTCTTGTTGACGTTGAGGACGTTGGCGGGACGGCCGTTGATGCGGACGATGGCCTCGGGGTCCTTGTAACCCGTGGTGACGGTCGCCACGTCGGAGAGGTGGATCCAGGCGCCGTCCCCGGCTCGGATCGGCGTCTCCTCAATCTCCGAAAGGTTGTTGTACTCGCCGACGGTGCGGACGATCCAGCGGACCTGGCCTTTCTCAATGTCGCCCGCCTGCAGGTTGCGGTTGCGATCCAGGATCGCGGAACGCACGTTCTCGACCGTGAGCCGATACGCGGTGAGGCGATGGGGATCGACCGTGACGCGCACCTCGCGCTCCTGCCCGCCGTTGAACGTGACGTCGCCCACGCCGGAGACGCGCAGGAGCCGCGGCTGGATATCGCGATCGAGGACCTCCCGGATGAACGACGGGTCCAGCTCGGAGACGACCGCGATCCTGAGGATGGGCTGTTCCTCGTCAGAGCTGGCCGCGGTGATGATGGGCTGGTCGACGTTCTCCGGGAGCCCCGAGACCTGGTTGACCTTGCGCATGACGTCGACGACGGCAAGGTCCTTGTCGATGCCCCAGTCGAACTCCAGCGTGATGTTGGATCGCCCGACCTGCGAGGAGGACGTGACGCGCCGCAGGTTCTCGACCGAGTTGACCTTCTCCTCGATGAGGTTGGTCACCTGCTGCTCGACCTCCTGCGGCGCCGCGCCGGGGTAGGAGGTCTGGATCGTGATCGTGGGGCGGTCGATGGTGGGAGTCAGCTGGACGGGCAGGTTGATGATGCCGATGGTGCCGAAGAGCATGACCATCAGGACGCCCGAGATGGTAGTGACCGGGTAATGGACGGCGATCTCGACGAGCTTCGATCGCTCCTCGCTCAGGTGCTTCTCGGAATTTTCCGGTTCGCTCATGGGACGCTACGAATGGTCAGGGCCTGTCGCCGCGCGGGGTTCGGGGGACGGGCGACGGCTTCTCGGGATCCGTGGATTCCTCGGCAGTCTCGAAGGGCGCGATCGGCGTGCCGGTGCGCAGGCCACCGAGGTTGCCGGTCACGATCGCGTCGCCGGCTTTGACGCCCTCATCAATCGCAACCCAGGGATCACGGCGATAGGCGATCGTCACGGGCGTCTGCCGCGCTTTTCCGTCGGCCAGGACGAAGACGAAGTCGCCGTCCTCCTTGGAGATGATCGCGGACGCGGGCACGACGACGGCCGAGGGCCGGGATGCGGTGGTGATCCGGATGATGCCACGCATGCCCGACGCATAGCGCCGGTCCGGGTTCTCGAAGACGACCTCGACCTTGGCCAGGCGTGTCACGGGGTCGAGCTCGCGGACGACGGCGGTCACCGATCCGGCGACGGTCTCGGCCAGGGACGAGAGGACGACGACAACGGCTTGCCCCTCCTGGACCGCGGGAAGTTCCTCCTCGGTGACGTAGGCGACGGCCTTGAGCTTGGCGAGGTCGATGACGCGGAAGGCGATGAAGCCGGGAGAGACGACCTGCCCGGGCTCGATCATCCGGCGCGAGACCTGGCCGTCGATGGGGGAGACCAGGTTGAGCTCGTCGGCCTGGGCGCCGATGGCGGCCGCCGTCGCGGATCCGGCGGTGCCCCGTCGGGCGAGGTTATCGAGGGCGGCTTCGGCCATCTGGAGGTTGGACAGCGCCCGCTCGACGGCCTCCGTGGAGAAGACGCCTTCCTCGTGGAGCCTGACGGCGCGATCGTAATCCCGCCGTTTCTGATCCCGATCGATGCGGGCGCGCCGGACCTCGGCGTCCACGGCCGAGGACGAGGCCGTGGCGCCCGCGCGTTCGAAGCTGAGGTTGGGCGAGGAGAGCCGCGCGAGGACCTGGCCCCGCTTCACGTGGACGCCTTCGTCGACGAGGAGGGTCGCCACGCGGCCTTGCGTCTTGACGCCGACTTCGGCGCTGGAGACGGGCTCCAGGACGGCCGGCGCCTCGAGCACGCGATCGAGCGGTCGCGTCGTTACGACGCCCATCTCGACCCGGCGGACGACGGGAGCGCGCCGTTGGTCGGCGCCTTCGCCCTGGCCGCACGCGGAGAGGAGGAAGGGGAGGAGGATGAGTGCAAAGAGCTTCGTGCGTTGGACCGAGGGTGTTCTCATGGGCGCGCCTCGGACTCCGGCTGGAGGACGGCGGGCGTGCCCGTGGCCCGGACGAGGTTGGCGAGCCCGACCCGGTACGCAAACTCCGCGTCGAGCTCGGCTTCCCTCGCTACGGTGAAGGCGAGCGTGGCCTGGATCACGTCGAGGGCGGTGACGATGCCCTCCCGGAAGGAGATCTCGGCCATGCGAAGGGCCTCGCGGGATGCAGCCACGCTGGCGCGCCGCGACGCGAGGGCCTCGGCGGCGGCGCTGAGGTCGAAGTAGATCGCGCGGACTTCCCGCTCGGCCTCCAGCCGCTCGCTTCGGAGCTCTGCCTCGCTGGCGCGGACCGACTCTTCCTCCTGTCGGACGGAAGCGCGCACGCGACCGCCGTCGAAGATCGGGACGGAGACCCGTACGCCCGCGACCGCGCTGGAGGCATCGTTGTCGCGAAAGGGGGAGGGTCGGCTGATGACATCGTGGCGCGTGTACGAGCCGGTTGCGAAGGCCTCCGCCTCGGGCCGTCCCTCGGCGCGCTCGCCCTCGACCCGATGCCGGGATGCGGCGAGCTCATGAGCGAGGACCGCGAGGTTGGGCCGTTCTGTCATGGCCAGCCGGACCGCAGCGTCGGCTGGAATTGGCGTCCGGGGCCGTGGCGGGGGCGCCAGTTCGCCGAGAGGTGTGCCGGCCGAAAGACCCATGGCCACGATCAGGGACTCGCGGGACTTGAGGAGATTGGAGCGTGAGGTGGAGAGTCGAGCGGTGGCGGCGGCCAGTTCGGATTCGGCGCGCATGACGTCGAAGCGCGTGCCGGCGCCTTCGCGCTCCCGAATGCGAGCGTCCCGGGCGAGTTCCTGGGCGGCCTGCACTCCCTGTTCAGCCACGCCCACTTTCTCGGAAGCGACGAGGAGCGCGAGGAACGCGGTCTCGGCGCGGTGTCGCGCCTCGAACTCGGCCTCGACGAGCGCGGCGACCTGGGCGGCCTCGCCCGCGCGCGCGGCGCGAAGCGCGCTGGAGATGCGTCCGAAGGAGAAGAGGTTCTGGGTGAGCGAGACGGAGCCGCCGTAGGTGTTCTCGTTGAGGAGAACGCCGCCGGAGGTCGAGCGAATCGTCTCGAGCCGACGTGCTTCTCCCGATGCGGTGAGCTGGGGCAGGGCCGCGGCGCGCTCGACGTCGATGGCGGCCGCCGTGGAGCGCAGGTTCGCTCGCGCTTCCATGACCGCCGGAGAATGGGTGAGCGCGAGGGCGAGGACGCGATCAAGGGTGAGCGGCGAGGTGAGTTCGGGGGTCGAGGCGTCGCGTGACGCTGCAAGCTGGGGAAGGAGGCTGGAGGACCAGGAGAGGTCAGGGGAGAAGGTGGTGGTGGGCAGGGTGCTGGAAGGCGAGGAGGGCAGGGTTGGCGCCACGAAGGGAGGATCGCGCTCGGCGGAGGGTGTCCCCGCCGACAAGGGAGTCGCATCCGCGCTCGCGGGGGCTACAGAGGCCTGTTGCTCGGGCGATCTATCGCTCTGGCGCGCCGGAGCGTCACCATCGTCCGGTAGATACAGGATGGCACCTGATCTCAGACCGGCGGGATCCGCGATGTTGTTCCTCTCCGCGAGCTCGCTCCACCGGGCGCCATTACCCAGCTCGCGCTGGGCGATGGACCAGAGCGTATCGCGCTCCTGGACCACGTACTCGCGTGCGTCCACCGCGGAGGGTGGGAGGAGAGCCAGCACGGCGAGAAGCAGGCCGGTGACGGCACGGTCGAGGGTCAAGGTTCTGGAGCTCAGCTTGACTTTTTTCCTGGGGAGCTGCTGCTGGTGTTAGAGGCGCATCCGCAGGCGCCGGCGATCCGCGCATCGGCGCTGTGCCGGCCAGGTCCGGTGAAGATGAGGCAGAGCGCGGCGAAGAGGTAGGCGAGGGCGAGTTCCTTCTTCTGGAAGGGATCGGCCGCATGGCGGCCGAAGGCGGCCACGGCCATGGTGAAGGCGATGAACGCGGCCGAGGGCCGGGTCAAGAGGCCGGCCATCAAGAAGAGCCCGCCAAGGAACTCGGAGAGGGCGGCGGCCCAGGCGAAGAAGAGGGGGAGGGGAAAGCCCAGCGCGGCGACGCCTTCCGCGAACTTGGAGAGGTCGCCGGTGACCTTGCCGTAGCCGTGATAGACCATGCCCGCGCCGAAAGCCACGCGCAGGATCAGGAGGCCGGTATCGGTGCAGACCGAGCCGAACAGCCATTTTCCCATCTGATTCATTCTGAGGCCCTCCGTTTGGCTAATGCGCGCGCGCGTCGATGTGGGACGAGTTGCGGGTTGAATAGTTTAGTTCGACTTGACTGACTCGAACAGAATTACCGCAAAGGTGGTCAC
Organism: uncultured bacterium; assembly: GCA_964548165.1. Taxonomy (GTDB): domain Bacteria; phylum UBA8481; class UBA8481; order UBA8481; family UBA8481; genus CAZJQD01. The sequence continues at coordinate 66,719 of CAZJQD010000007.1, read as the reverse complement.
GCTGGCCCATCGAGCGTATCGCCCTCGTCCGGTCGGCGGGACCTACCGGCGCGCGATGCGCCAGCGGAGAGCCGGGGGGGTGGCCAGTGTCGTCGCGATAACCATGACGACGACGGCGGAGTAGACGTCCGGGGAGATTACGGGGTCCCCACCCAGGGTCATGGAGGCGCCGACGCCGGCGAAGATGAGTCCCACCTCGCCGCGCGGCACCATCCCGAAGCCGACCGTGAGACGGTCGACGCCCCGGCCCGCGGCGAGGCCGCAGACCTGCTTACCAATGATGGCGGCGATGGTGAGTCCGGCCGCGAGACCGAGGACGCCGGGCTGGAGGAAGGCCCCGAGATCGGTTCGCATGCCCATCAGGACAAAAAAGACCGGGACGAGAAACCCGGCGATGGGATGGACGAGTTCCTCGATCCCGTGCTCGCCCCGGTCCTTGAAGGGCTTGTAGTGGACGTCCTCGAGGATGAGCCCGGCCGCGAAGGCGCCGATGATGGGCGCCAGGCCGATCGAGCCCGCCATCCAGGAGAGGAGGAAGCAGAGGCCCAGTCCTGTCGCCAGGAGGATCCCGGGTGCCCGGAGTCGCGAGGCGAACGCGAAGATGCGCGGCGAGACGCGCACCCCGATGATGAGCGCGCCGACGAGGAAGAGGATGGATTTCCCGATGATGGCCCCGATCGCGCCGTAGGAGACGGTCGATCCGCTATCGGCCGCGGCGATGATGCCGCCCATGACGGCGAGCACGATGAGACCGAGGACGTCGTCGATGACGGCGGCGCCGAGAATGATCCGGGCCTCGGGGCTCTTCGAGGCGCCGAGATCCTGGAAGACGCGAGCAGTGATGCCGACCGAGGTGGCGCAGAGGACGGCGCCGAGGAAGGCGTGCGCGTAGGCGCTCTCGTTCGGCAGGAGCCATGCGCCCGCAAGCCACCCCAGGGCGAAGGGCGCGACCACGCCGACGACCGCGACGGCCAGGGCGGTCATTCCCACCTTCATCATCTGCCCGACGGTCGATTCCAGCCCGACCTCGAAGAGGAGCACCAGGACGCCGACGCCGGCGAGCATCTCCACGGCTGCATCCCGCTTGATCCATGCGAGTCCGTCGAAGCCCGTGAGCGCGACATTGCCGAGGGCGACGCCGGCCAGGAGTTCGCCGAGGACGGCCGGCTGGCCAAGCCTCATGGCGACCTCGCCACCCGCCTTGGCGGCGACGAGGATAAGGGCGAGCGCCAGGGCGACGGGCGTGACCGGATCCTGGTGGCCGCCGGCGGCCAGGGCCGACGGCGCGATCGCGGCGGCCAGGACGGCGATCGCCATGGCTCGGGTGCGCGAGGATCCTGGCAAATCGGGTGACGGGCGACGAAGCATGGTGCACCTCCAAGGAGTCAGCTGGCGGCCCGGCCACGCGGATTCTTCCTCCGGGTGGCGAGCCGCCCGGACCCTGGATTGCGAGCCGCACTCTTGCAGACTCCTCGCCCGCGAACAAGAAAAGTCGCTCGTGACGGCGCCCGCGTCCCGCCCGTGCCCGCGCTCGCGGCTTTCGCCCGGATGGCGCCCGGCGCCCCCGGCGCCTCGTGGTTTGATGGACGCGGAGCACCGGATTGGGATAGGATCGCGCGCTGGCCGGCGCTTGCGCCGAGCCGCGCATTCTTTCACCAGGTGATGTGTTCCATGGACGCCAACGACCCCGATTTTCAGCTCAGCCCCGACCAGATCGCGAAGATGCGGAAGGAGTATCTCCTCCCGTCGACGATGACCTACTACTCCAATCCCGTGAACGTCGTTCGCGGCGAGATGCAGTACGTCTTCGACGAGAAGGGTCGGAAGTACCTCGACGCGTTCTCGGCCGTCGTCACGATCTCGGTCGGTCACTGCCACCCTGACGTCGTCGCGCCCGTCGTCAAGCAGGTCCAGACGCTCCAGCACATGACCACGCTCTACTATCACCCGCGCATCGTCACCTACGCCAAGAAGATGGCCGAGGTCGCCGCTGGAGCCAACCCGAACCTCAAGAACTGCTTCTTCACGAACTCGGGTTCCGAGTCGACCGAGCTCGCCGCCATCCTCGCCAAGAACCACACGAAGACCTCGGAGTTCATCGCGCTGCGGCACTCGTTCCACGGCCGGACGCTGATGGCCATGACGCTCACCGGCCAGTCGCTCTGGCGCCACTCCCTGCCCTACGTCTTCGGCGTTCACCACGCGCCCGCCGGCTACACCTACCGCAAGCCCGAGCAATTCACCGACGAGCAGTTCGGCGACTGGTGTGCCCAGCAGGTCGAGGAGATCATCAAGTACCAGACCTGCGGCAAGCTCGCGGCGTTCATCGCCGAGCCAATCATGGGCTTCGGCGGCGTCATCACCCCGCCGGCCAACTACTTCAAGAAGATCTACGACGTCGTGAAGAAATACGGCGGGCTCTTCATAGCCGACGAGGTCCAGACCGGTTTCGGCCGGACGGGCGACAAGTTCTTCGGGATCGAACACTGGGGCGTTCAGCCCGACATGATCACGATGGCCAAGGGCATCGGCAACGGCGTCCCCCTGGGCGGCATCATCACCACCCCCGAGATCGCCGCCTGCATGGACGGGAAGGTCCACTTCAACACCTACGGCGGAAACCCGGTCTCGATGACCCAGGGCGAGGCCGTCCTCGACGTGATCGCCAAGTACAAGTACGCGGCTAACGCGCGCGTCGTCGGCGAGCGCATCGTCGCAGGCGTCCAGACGCTCATGAAGAAGCACGAGCGCATCGGCGAGATCCGCGGCAAGGGCCTCATGCTCGGCATGGAGATCGTCCGCGATCCGAAGACCAAGGAACCCGCGCCCGATCTCGTCCTGAAGGTGCTCGATCTCGCAAAGGACATGGGCGTTCTCTTTGGCAAGGGCGGCATGGCCGGCAACACCATCCGCATCAAGCCCCCGCTCTGCTCCACCGTCGAGGATGCCGACCTCATCGTCGAGACCCTCGACAAGGCGCTCTCGAAGGTCTGAGGGTGACCGGCCACCTGAAAGCCATCACCACCGCTGTGGCGGTGGCGATGGCCGCGGCCGGTGTCATCTCCTGCGGAGGGTCCCCTGCGCCGCCGGCCCCGCCCGTGGCGGACACACCGGCGGCGACGCCTCCGACCGCCTTCGTCTCGATCGCGCCCGGTCCGGGGACGGATTCGGAGATCCTGGCGCGCATGCAGGCGGCGAACATGGCGGCGGACAGCGCCATCCAGAACAAGCGTCCGTTCCTTGCGCTCGTGGAACTGGAGAAGCTCGAGCAGTCGGGACTGCCGGACACCTATCGCGCCATGGTCTGGGTCAACATCGGCCTCGTGCGCGGCAAGATCGGGGCCCTGGCGGCGGCCAAGGCCGCCTACGACCGCGCGATCGAGCTCGAGAAGCCGCTCGGACGGCACTACGCGATGACCCTGAAGGCCGTCTTTCTCGCGGAGCAGGGCTTTCCCGACGACAGCATCGCGATCTTCGAGGAACTGCTGGCGCGTTCCGACATCCTCCCCGAGGAACGGGCCGCCTACACCGAGAACATCCGCGTGCTCAAGGTGGCCCCGCGGAGCGTGGTCCTGCGCTGAGGGCGCCGTAGCCGGTAACCCGGCGGTTGTTCCCCGGCGTCTCGATGGTCCGTCATTCTCGCGCAGGTGGGAATCCGCGTTGAGGTCTACGGCCAGGTCTGAGTTCCCGTTTTCGCGGAAATGACGCTTCCGTTCCTGCCCCTCCCAGGGGCTGGGGTTCGCACGCCGTGGTTCTAACGGCATCAGAATGTGTATAATGGGATCGCGATGGCGCATGATGCGAAGGATATGCCCGGGCACCCGGAGCCGGCTCGCATGGCCCATGAGCTCGAGGATAGGGAGCGCCGCCTCCGGTTCCTCAGTGACAACCTGCCGGACGGGATGATCTACCAGGTGAGGTTTCACCCGGACGGCCGGCGGCAGTTCACGTACGTCAGCGCCGGCGTCGAGAAACTCCACGGCATAAGCGTCGCGGAGGTCCTGGCGAATCCGCAGGCCTTGTATGGCCAGATCCTGGAGGAGGACCGGGATCGAGTCGCGGCCGCCGAGTCCGAGGCCGCGCGGACGATGACGGTCTTTTCGGAGGAGGTGCGCGTCCGGACCCGCGAGGGCGGAGCCCGCTGGTCGCATCTCTGCTCCGAACCCGTGCGCGAAGCGGACGGCGGCATCCTCTGGAACGGGATGGAGCTGGATATCACGCGGCGCAAGAGCGCCGAGACCGCGCTTCGCGAGAGCGAGGAGCGGTTGAAGGAGGCCCAGCGGGTCGCGTCGATAGGGAGCTGGGAGCTGGATATCGAGCGCAACCAGCTCGCGTGGTCCGACGAGATCTACCGGATCTTCGAGATCGATCCGGGTCGGTTCCAGGCCTCGTACGAGGCCTTCCTGGCGGCCATCCACCCGGAGGACAGGGACGCGGTCAACGACGCCTACAGCCGATCGCTCAAGGAGCGGACGCCCTACGCGATCACCCATCGCCTCCTCATGCAGGACGGGCGGGTCAAGCACGTCGAGGAGCGGTGCGAGACGGAGTTCAGTCCCGACGGTCGGCCGCTCGTCTCGCGCGGCACCGTCCAGGACATCACCGAGAAGCGCAAGACGGAGGAGGCCCTGGTGCGCTCCGAGCGTCTGGCCGCCGTCGGTAAGCTCGCCTCCGGGATCGCGCACGAGTTCAACAATATTCTCGCCATCGTGCGCATTGAGTCGCAGATGCTGGAGATGGATCCCGCGGTTGCCGCGCACCCGGCGGCCCTCGCCCGGCTGGCGACCATCGACGAGCAGACGGAGCGGGGGAGACAGGTGGCCGCCGGGATCATGGCCCTGGCGCGCCCCGTGCCGCCCCGGATGGAGCGGACGCGCGTCCTGGAGATGGTCGAACGCGTGCTGACCGTGCAGCGCACGGCGCTCTTGGCCGAGAACATCCAGGTCCGGGTCGCCATCCCGGAGGACCTGGTCGTGATGGCGGACAGCGGCCGGATCCAGCAGGTTCTACTCAATCTCGTCCTCAACGCCCGCGACGCCATGAGGACGACCCAGGGCGGCTCTCTCACCCTGGCCGCGTCGATCGCGGATGACGGCCGGGAAGCGCGGCTCCGCGTCGCCGACCGTGGCACCGGGATGAGCCGCGAGGTGATGGATCAAATATTCACGCCGTTCTTCACCACGAAGGGGGCCTACGCGAATGGCGAGCCCCATCTCAAGGGCAACGGCCTGGGCCTGGCGGTTTCTTACAGCATCATGCAGGAGCACGGGGGACGGATCACGGTGGAGAGCGCGCTGGGAAGCGGCTCCGCGTTCACGCTCTGTTTTCCGCTTGAGAGCGGCGCCAGCGCGCCCGCGGGAGGGATCGCGTGACCGCGACCGGGGCGAGGACGCCCCTGTCCGCCGGGGACCGATCCCTGCTCCTGGTGGATGACGAGGCCGCGATCTGCCGCTCGCTCGAGTCGCTGCTCGATTCCCGCGGCTACGACGTGACGACGACGACCGATGGCGCCGAGGCCTTGAAGCTCATCGCGTCTCGCCACTACGCCTACCTTCTCCTCGACGTGAACATGCCGCGCGTGAGCGGCCTGGACCTGGCGCGGGCGGCTCAAGCGCAGTCTCCTCGGCCGCGCATCGTCCTCATCACCGGTGCGCTGGATCCCGATTACCTCGGGCATAGCGGCCTGGAGGGTGAGAACGTGTCGCTCCTGCCCAAGCCATTCCACCTCAAGGATCTCCTCACGATGCTGGGCGGTTGATCTTCCCTGGGCCTTCGTAAGGCTCATCGGCAGGCCGCGCGGGCGGCGACGGGCGCGAGACGAGAAACAGGATGAGGATGCCGCCGCCGATGCCGATGGCGACCTGGGCGGCGAGCGGCCAGGGACGCGTGGCGACCAGGTAGGCTGACGAGAGCAGGATGAGGCTCGTCGCCAGCACCTTGGCCCGGAGGCCGATCGAGCCGTGTTCCTGCCAGTGCCGCAGGGTCTCACCGAACCGGGGATGGCGCAGCATCCACTGGTGCATGCGCGTGGAACTCCGCGAGTAGAAATAGAGGGCCAGGAGAAGAAACGGCGTCGTCGGCAGGAGCGGGACAAAGAGGCCCACGATCCCGAGTCCCGCGCACGCATGCCCAGCGAGGAGGTGAAGGGTGCGCGTCACGAACCCTCGTCTACTTCATCAGGTCCGCGACCAGTGACGCGAACTTGGCGGGATCCGGGAGCGGAACGCCCTCGGTCAGCGCGGCTTGTCCGTACAGGAGGGCCGCGTAATCGGCCAGCTTCGGATCGTTGCGGTCGGCGTCGAACATCGCCTGCATGCGCTGGATGAGCGGGTGGGACGGGTTGATCTCGAGGACGCGCTTGGTCGGAGGAACCAGCTGGCCGTTCTGCTTCAAGAGCTTCTCGATGTGCGCGGCGACGGCCCCTTCCTGGGCCACCAGGCAGGCCGCGCTTGACGTGAGCCTCGTGGAGACCTGGGACTCGCTGATGAGGTCCTCGAGCTGGTCGTCGAGGTATTCGAGGAGCGACTTGAACTTCTCGCGCCCCTCCTCGACCGTCTTCTTCGCGGTCTCGTCCAGTTCCAGCCCGCCCTTGCCCGCGTCCTTCACGGGCTTGCCCTCGAACTCGGTGATCCGATCGAACGCGAACTCGTCGATGGGGTCGGTCAGGAGGATGACCTCGTAGCCCTTCGCCCGGAGCGTCTCCAGGTGAGGGGACGCCGCCAGGACGGTCCGCGACTCGCCGACGATGTAGTAGATCGCGGGCTGGTCGGAGGGCATGCGGGCGGCGTAATCCGCAAGCGACGAGAGCTTCTCGGGATCGGCCGTGGTCTGGAACAAGAGGAGGTCGCGGACCTTGTCGCGGTTCTCCTCGTCGCTCATCAGGCCCTCCTTGAGGGCCTTGCCGAAGTTCTTCCAGACGGCGACGTAATCGTCGAACTCCTTCGCCTTCATCTCCGCCAGGGTCTCCAGGACCTTCTTGACGAGCCGAGAGCGGATCTGCGCGATCGGCCGGCTGTGCTGGATGGTCTCGCGGGAGACGTTCAGCGGGAGGTCGGCCGAGTCCACCAGGCCCTTCACGAACCGGAGGTACTCCGGCATCAGCTCCTTGCAGTCGTCCATGATGAAGACGCGCTTCACGTAGAGGTGGATGCCGTGCTTGCGATCGGGCTGGAAGAGCTCGAGCGGCGCGTGCGAGGGGATGTAGAGGAGCGCCTGGTATTCCATCAGCCCCTCGGCGTTGAAGTGGATGACCTTCGCGGGCGCGTCCCAGTCGCGGGAGAGATGGCGGTAGAACTCGTCGTGCTCGGCCTTGGTGATCTCCTTGGCGGGTCGCGACCAGATCGCCTTCATCGAGTTGAGCGTCTCGTCCTTGAGCTTGATGGGATAGGCGATGAAGTCCGAGTATTTCCGGACGATCTCGCGGAGGCGCCACTCCTCGGAGTAATCGGCGTCGTCGTCCTCGAGCTTCTTGAGGTGGAGCGTGATCGTGGTGCCGGCCTCCTCGCGGGAGGCGGGCTCGAGCGTGAACGTGCCGTCGCCCTCGGACTCCCACTTCCAGGACTCTTCTTCTCCGGCCCGCCGTGTCACGAGCGTGACCTTGTCGGAGACCATGAAGGCGGAGTAGAAGCCGACGCCGAACTGGCCGATGAGCTCGGGGACGGCGGCGCCGCCCTTCTCCTTCAGGGTCGCCAGGAACTCCTTTGAGCCCGACTTGGCGATGGTGCCGATGTTGGCGATGAGCTCGTCGCGGGACATCCCGATCCCGTTGTCCTCCACCTCCAGCGTCCGGGCCTCCTTGTTCGGGGTGACCGTGATGGCGTAGTCGCCCTTCGGGGCGACCTCGTGCCGCGTCAGGGCCTCGTAGCGACGCTTGTCAATCGCGTCCGAGGCGTTGGAGACGAGCTCGCGGAGGAAGATCTCGCGGTGGGTGTAGAGCGAGTGGATAACGAGGTCGAGGACCTGGCGGATCTCGGTCTGGAAGGCGATGCGCTCGGGTTGCGTCAAGGGAACAGACTCCTGGAATGGTGGGTTCGGGCCGGACCTCGGCCCGGCCGGAGGGGAGAGCCGCCCGGCGGGAGACGATTATAGCGCGGTCTTGTGGATGGTGGGACGGGAAAGTGCTTGGGACGCTCCCTCCGGGTGCGGTATTCTCGCATGTGATTATGAGCAAGAAGGCGATCGCTACCGAACGAGCACCCGCCGCGATTGGTCCCTATTCCCAGGCCATCCTGGCCACAGGCGCGTCTGGAAACGGTTTCCTCTACACGTCCGGCCAGATTCCGCTCGATCCCACCACCGGACTCGTCGTCGAAGGTGGGATCGTGGAGCAGACCGAGCGCACACTGGAGAATCTCGAGGCCGTCCTGGCCGCCGGCGGCTGTGGCTGGGGCGACATCGTGCAGTGCCAGATCTTCGTCACCTCGCTCCAGCACTTCGCCACGGTCAACGAGATCTACGGTCGCCGGTTCACGGCCGGTCCACCGCCCGCGCGGATCACCGTGGAGGTTCCGGCCCTTCCCAGGGGAGTCCTCATCGAGATCGCCGCGGTCGCCGTGGTGCCGTCGGCGGCGTGATCCGCCCCGCAGCGGGAACCTCGCATGCTTGATATCTCCTCCGCCCGTATCGGTTCCGTCCCCGTCGTGCAGATGCGCGGGTTCATGGACCCCCAGGACATGGACATCTTCACCCGCGGGCTCGAGGAGCTCATCGCCAGCGAGACCGTGCTGGTGGTCGATCTCCGCGAGGCGCGGCGGTTCATTCCCGGCGCCGGGGAACTGCTCATCAAGGCCGCGCGCAAGCTGGGGCGCAAGGAGGGGCGCGTCTTCCTCGTCTTTTCCGGCGAAGAGCGCGCGCTCGATGACCTCCTCGAGGTGCAGGGCGGGTCGCGCGAGTTCAGCACCTACGTGGGGCGCGACCAGGCGGTCCGCGCCGCGGAGGCGATGCAGCGGGAGCGGTTGAGCCGCTCCCTGGGCGGGGCATCCAGCATGCAATCGCGTATTCGTCCAGGCTGGATGGGTGGGGAGCCCGAGGCCGAGCCGAAGGAAGAGAAGAAGGAGGAGGTCAAGCCGCCGAAGCGCTGTCCGAACTGTCGCGCCGTCGTGAAGCACGATGCCGATCGCTGCTACATCTGCGGCATGCTCCTGTCGGACCGCGAGACCGTGCTCTTCCACGAGCCGACGTTCGAGACTTGTCCGCAGTGCAAGGCCAACATGCTCAAGGACAGCGGGCGCTGTTCGCTCTGCGGATGGGAGAAGCCGGAAGAATCGCCGGAAGGGGGAGGGATGGCCGGCAGTACGCCCGGGGTCCTGGAGGCAGTCGCAGCACCCGCACTAGAAGGTCTTGCGGCCCTCATGGCGGCGGCGGGTGCTGAGGGGACGACGGATGCCGGGAATTTCGGTGGAGACGCCGCCGGTTCCGCCGATCGCGACGCGCGGACCGCGGCCGGCGACGCGGCGCCGACCGATAGCGTGGCCATTGCCGCGCTGGCGATGGAGGAGCAGAGGCTGGGCGAGAAGGTCCAGGCCCTGACGCAGCAGGTCGGGGAGCTCGAGGCCCTGAAGGCCTCGCTCCACGAGGTGCGCGACGAGCTGACCCGGCTGGAGGATCGGCGGACCGAGGTTCAACAACAGCTCTCCGATCTCGAGATGAAGAGCTTCGAGGTCGAGGGGCGGATGGTCGAGCGCCAGAAGATGGCGGCTGAGTCCCTGGCGGCCGAGGCCAACAAGGCGCGTTCGCTGACCGAGCACATAGCCGAGCTCGAGGCGCGGCGATCGCTCCTGGGCGCGGACCTCGCCAAGGTCGAGGAAGCGGCGGCGTCGGCGCGTCGCGACCAGCACGAGGAGCTCCAGGCGGGATCCCACGAGCGCGTCCGCATCGACCAGGAGCTCGTGGAGGCCCGCGCCGAGCTCGATCGCCTGCGGACCGAGGCGGCGCTGGTGTCCCGGCAGAGGGAGGAGCTGGACGCGGGCCTCGTCGCGGTTCGCGAGGAGCTTTCGGCCTCGGAGCGCGCGCGGGACGCGCGACTCGCGCAGAGGCATGCCGCGGAGGTGGAGGCCAGGGAGCTGGACGCGGGCCTGGAGCGCCTGCGGGCGGAGGCGACCGCTCTTGCGGAGGCGCGCCAGCGCGCGGAAGAAGCCCGCGCCGCCGCGGAACTCGAGGGTCGCGAAGCTGAGGAACGGGCGGGCGCGGCGCGCGCCCAGCTGGTGAACGTGCAGGCGGAACTGGCGGCGGCGCTCACCACGCGTGACGAGGCCTTGGCGTCGGCGGCCGACGCGGCCTCGGCGGCGGCTCGCCAGCGGTCCGTCCTCGAGGAGGAGGCCCGACAGTCGCGAGCCGCTCTCGACGCGGACCTCGAACTGGCTCGCGCCGATCTCGCGGCGATCCGCGCGGAGGCGGGGCGCCTGGCGGCGGATCGCGAAGCGGTGGCGTCGGAGCTGGCGGAGGTCCGCGGGCGTCTCCAGCAGTTGCGGGACGAAACGCAGAGACGCACCGATGAGGAACGCGGCGCGCTGGATGCCGAGCTGGAAGCGCGGCGCGGCGAGCTGAGCGCGATGGGCGCGGCGCTGGCCGAGCGGCAGGGCGAGCTGGCGGCGGTCCGCGAGGAGGCCGCCGGCTGGCAGTCCCGGCTCGAGGCGGCCCGCGCGGGCTCGGCCGACCTGGCGCGAGACGTGGAGGCGACGAGGCAGGAGGAAGCGCGGCTGAAGGAGATTTGCCGCGGGCTTCGCGAGGACCAGGCGCAGTTGTCCTCGACCATCGAGGACCTGAAGCGGAAACGCGCAGTGGCGGAGGAGTCCGCGATGCAGGCCGAATCCGCGGCCCACGGCCTGGGCGCGGAGGCGTCGCGCGTCGGCGGCATCCTGGAGGTCGAGGCCCAGCTCGCCGCCCGGCGCGCGGAGCGCGAGGAGCTGGATGCGGCGCTCGTGGAGCTGGGACGGCGCCGTTCCGAGCTCCTGGAGGAGTTTCGTGCCTACGGCGCGCAGAAGGAGGCCCTGGCGGCCGAAACGGAGTCGCTCAGCGCTTCGAGGGACCAGGCGCAGTCCGAGCGCGATGCCGTTCTCGCGGATCGCGCGGCGGCTATCGCGGCGCGGGATGAAGCGCTCGCGGCGCGGGATGAAGCGCTCGCGGCGCGGGATGAAGCATTCGCGGCGCGAGATGAAGCGCTCGCGGCGCGGGCACAGGCAGAGGCCGAGCGTGATCAGGTCTTCTCGGCGCCGGCGCCAGGCGGCTACGGGACGGAGACGGTGCCTGTCGTCGCGTCCGACGCCGAAGGGGCGATGCCGCCGGAGTTCGAGGAGCAGCGCGCGGCACTCTGGCGCGAGCTCGACGAGCGCCGTGCTACCGCGGAACGGGCATTGGCCGAGGAGTTGGCGCGACTGAAGGAGGAGGAGGCGCTCGTCCTGGCGCGCCAGCTGGAGGACGAGCGGGCGGCCGCCCTGGAGGCGCTTCGCATCGAGCAGACGGCGGCGCGGGCCGCGTTCCGGGAGGAGTGCGAGGCCGAGCGCGCGGCCGTGGCCGCGGGCCTGGAGAGCGCGCGGGCCGAGAGTCGACGACTTGCCGAGGAGATCGAGCATGCCTCCGCGGATCGTTCCGCGATCCTGGAGGAGGAGCGAACCCTGGCGACGCGCCTCGAGGCGATGCGCGGCGAGGTGGAGGCGGCCGCGTCGCGCAGAAGCGACCTGGAGCGCGAGATTGAGGCGTTGCAGGCGGCGCGCGATGCCGCGAACGCCGAGCGGTCCGCGGCGCTCGGGGAACGGTGGGAGCAACGCGACAAGGTTCAGCAGGCCGAGATGGCCGCCCAGCGCGAAGAGAGCCTCCAGGTCCTTCAGCGCGAGCTGGAGTCGCGACGTGCCGAGGCCCTCGCCGCGCTCGACGCGGAGATCGCGGCGAGGCGAGCGGATGCCGAGAGCCGCGTCGCCCTGGAGGCGGCGGCCGCACACGCCGAGCTCGCTTCCTCCATCGACGTTCAGCGCGCCGAGCGGGATCGGTTGGCGGGCGAGATCGAGGCGGCGGCCGCGAACCGGGCGCGCTTCGAGGAGGAGCGCCGGGAGTTTGCGGGCAGCATGGCCGCCCTCAGGGAACAGCACGATGACCTCGCCGCACAGCGCGCCCTGATGGAGGATCGCGTTGCGGCGCTTCAACGTGAGCTGGAGGAACTCCGGGCGGCGACTGAACCTCTGCGCGCCGCGGCCTCGACGGGCCGGGAGCAGGCGCTCGAGGAGGAGCAGGCGGAGCGTCGGTCGGCCGTGGAGCGCGAGCTGGGGGAGATCGAGTCCGAGATCGCGGAGCGCCGTGCCGTGGTCGAAACCCTTGCCGCGGAACAGGATGCTCTCGCCCGTGCGTCGGAACATGCGCGGCGTGCCGTGGAAGAGGAACGGCGAGCCGCCGAGGCGGCGCGCGAGGACGTGGACCGGCGAGCTGCGGAGATGCGGGACCGGATGGAGAAGGCGCGCGCCGAGCTGGATGCCATGCGCGCCGAGCGAGACGCCCTGCAGCGCGACCTCGCCGAGAAGCGGCTGGCCGCCCTGGCGTCGCCCCCGGACCTTCCGGTCGCTTCGGCGCCGAACCTGGACCATGAGGCTCTCAAGGCCGCTCAAGAGGAACTGGCGCGGATGCGCGAGGAGTTGGAAGCGGCTCGTCGCGCCGCCGCCAGCGCGGATGCCGCGCGCGAGTTGGATCGACGCCATCTCCTGGCGGTCGAGGAGGAGCTCGCGGCGGCTCGCGCCCGGGTCCAGGCGGTTTCTCCCCCCACCGAGAGGCTCAAGGATGCCGCATCCGACGAGGAACGCCGGATTCTCGACGACGCCCTGGAGCGGATGCGCCGCGAGGTCGTCCTGCTGCGACGCGAGAAGGATTTCGAGATCCGCGCGCTCGACATTCTCAAGCGCGAGGTGGGGACGTGGCTCCGCGAGCGGGTCAAGGTGGCCGGTGATGATGGAGAGGCGCGGATCATCTCCGAGATGCGCGCCGAGATCGATCGCCTGCACAAGGACCTTGCGGCTCGGCCGGTCGCTACGCCGGGCGAGGGTGCGGGCGAGACGGCGGCGGACGCCGTCGAGACCGCGCGACTGCGCGCCGAGGTCATCCGGATCCAGAATGAGCTGGCCTCGGTCCTGGTTTCGCGCCAGGGCGCCGCAGCGCCCGGTGCCCCGGAGGGAGCGGCCCCGGCAAAGAGCTCGGCGGAACTGGCCGAGATTCGCGAGAAGTGGCGCGCGGCCGAGAGGGCGGCTCTAAGCCTTCGGGAGGAGAATGCGGCGCTGGCTCGCGAGCGCGAGGCGGCGGCGCGGCGACTGGCCGACCTGGAAGCGCTCATGGAACGGTCGCGGCTGGAGGAGCGGGAACGCGCGAGCGCGGTCGCGGCGTCCGCGGACCAGGAGCGACTGGCCATGGAGCTGGAGGCGGCCCAGGCTGAGCTGAGCGCCCTGCGAGGGCGGGCGCGAAGCCTGGAGGAAGAGCGGGCCCACGATGCGGCCGAGCGTGAGCTCCTGGCGGCTGAGCGTGACCGGGCGGAGGCCGCCAGGCGCGCCGCCGAGTCGGCCAGCGCGGCACTGAGGCGCGACCTGGCATCGCGTGAGGCGGAATTGGCGCGCGCAACCGAGTCGGTGGGCGAGCCGCCGCCCCCGGAGATCGTCGCGATCGCCCCGGCTCCTGGCTGGCAGGCGCCTCTGCCGCCGGAATTCGTTGCCGCGCCTGAACCTGCGCCGGCGCCTGCCGCGCAGGCGAAGCAGCCCTCCTTGCCCCAGGCGTCGGAATCGCCCGCCGCCCCGCTCCTGCAACCTCGCCTTGCCTTTGACGACGGCGGCGAATTCATCGCGGAAGAACTCCCGCCCCTTGATGATAAACTCTCCATCGACGAGATGATCGAGAAGGCGCGGGTGCTCGAGGACACGGGGTATATCCCCGAGGCCGTGCGGTATTACCAGCGGGTCATCGCCGAGGTCCCCACGCACCAGCGCGCTGTCCATAACCTGGCGCTCATCATGTTCCGATCCGGCGACCTGGATGCCGCGCGCACGCTCGTCGAGACCGCGGCCGCGCAGGGGGAGCTCCACGCCGAGACCTATAAGATCCTCGCCGAGATCCGCAAGCACGGGCCGAAGTCGCGTTCTGGATTCGGCTCCGTTCTCGGTCGCATGATGGGCCGCCGCCCCTGATCCCGACGTCCCCTCGCCTCCGCCTGGCCGTCGTGGGCGGCCTTGGGGCCCTCGTTCTTCTCCTTCATTACGGGCTCATCGGCCACGACGATCCCACGCACTTCCTGCACTTTCGCCTCCTCACGATCCCCGTCCTCCTGGCCGCCGTCTGGTTCGGGCGGACCGGAGGTCTCGGCGCCGCCGTGCTCGTCATCGTCGCCTACCTCCCCACCTTCTTTCTCGTGGGAAGCCATCACCAGCACCACGCGCTCTACGGCGGATCCTCGTCGGCGCTCGTGGCCGAGTTCGGCTTCTACCTGCTGGTCGGCGGCTTGGTCGGCGAGCTGACGGATCGGCGCGTCCGGGACGCGGACGAGCTGGCGCGCCAGCGCAACCTGGCGAGGGTGGGCGAGCTCGCCGCGATGTTGGCGCACGACGTCCGCAATCCGCTCCAGACGATCACGGCGGCCGGCGGCGCGCTGGGAACGCCGGCCGTTCGCGCGCGATTGGGAGACGATCGGCTCTCGCACCTGCTCGATGTCGTGACCGAGGAGGCCGATCGGATCGAGGCCCTGTTGGGTGACTATCTCAATCTTGCCCGCCCGATCGAGGCTCGGTGCGTCAACGTGGCGATGGCCCCGCTCGTGGAGCGCCTGGTTGCCGCTCTTCGCGTGACGGCCACGGGCGTCGTCGTCACGCTCGACGTCGACGGGGCGCCGGACCGAATCTCCGCGGACCCGGGACTGGCGGAGAGAGCCATACGCAATCTCTTGCAGAACGCCGTCGCCGCGGCGCGCCACGGAAAGGGAAGCCCGACCCGAGCTCGCGACGATGCGGAAACCTCAGGGTCGAAGACGGCGCGCTCGGAGCCGATACCGTCGGAAGTTCATGTTCGCGTCGAGGCCGAGCGGTTGCTCATCGAGGATTCGGGTCCGGGTATCGCGCCGGGTGATCGCGATGCCGTCTTCGAGCCTTTTGTCGGACGACGGGCCGGCGGATCGGGCCTGGGACTGGCCATCGTTCGCGGTGTCGCCGACGCTCACGGCTGGCGGCTCGCCGTGGACGATTCCCCCCTGGGCGGCGCCCGGTTTGTCCTCGCGTGGGGGCGGACGTGAGCGCGAGGCGCGCGCTGAACATTGCTCTCGTCGACGATGATGCCAATCTCAGGGAAGCGCTCTCGCTTGGCCTGGAACTGGCTGGTCATCATGTCCGCGTCTTCGCCGATCCCTCCGCGCTCCTCGCGACGGACCTTGCCTCCATCCAGATCGTGATCACGGACCTCGCGATGCCCGGCATGGACGGCCTCGCGCTGACGGCGCGCTTGAAGGAGCTTCGGCCGCTTCTGCCGGTCATCGTCCTGACCGCGCATGGCTCGATCGAGCGGGCGGTGGAGGCGGTGCGCGAGGGGGCCGCCGATTTCCTGCAGAAGCCCGTCACGACCGAGCGGCTCCTGGTGACCCTGGAGAAGGCGGCGGAGCTGGCGGGACTCCGCGGCGAGGTCGATCACCTCCGCGCCGAGCTGAGCCATCGACACCGCATTCTCGGCGATTCCCGCGCCATGCGCGACGTGCTCTCGCAGATCGATCGCGTCGCGCCGACGCCGACGACGGTCCTGGTGACCGGCGAGACCGGCGTTGGCAAGGAGCTGGTGGCGCGGCGGATCCACGCCTTGTCCGCGGTCTCGACCGGACCCTTCGTGGCCGTCAACTGCGCGGCCATTCCCTCGGAGCTCATCGAGAGCGAGCTCTTCGGCCATCGGCGCGGCGCCTTCACCGGCGCGGTGTCCGATCACGACGGCGTCTTCGTCCGCGCGGATGGGGGCACTCTGCTCCTCGACGAGATCGGGGACCTTCCGCTACCCGCGCAGGCCAAGTTGCTTCGCGTGCTCGAGGATCGGGCGGTGACGCCGATCGGGGCGACGAAGTCGCGCACGGTCAGCGTCCGCGTCATTGCCGCCACGAACGCCGACTGCGAGAGGAACGTCGCCGCCGGCCGCTTCCGTGCCGATCTCTATTATCGCCTCCAGGTCTTTCCCATCGCCGTGCCACCCTTGCGGGAAAGAACGGAGGATATCGAGGTCATCGCGCGCGATCGCCTGGGCGCTCATCCGATCGATCCCGAGGCCATGGCCGCATTGCGCTCGGCCGCGTGGCCGGGCAATGTCCGCGAACTCCTGAACGTCCTCGAGCGCGTCCTGATCCTCTCGGGCGCCGGCACGCCGCAAGCGCGTCCCATCGGGCTGGAGGATCTCCCGGAATCGGTGCGCGAACGAGCGCCGGCCGCGCCCGCCGACTACGGCTTTCGACTCCCGGAGGCCGGCATCGACTTTTTCGCGCTGGAGAAGTATCTCCTCGACGAGGCGCTCCGCCGGACGAACGGCAACCAGGCCGCGGCGGCCCGCCTCCTGGGCATGACGCGCCACACGTTTCTCTATCGGCTGGAGAAGTTCCGGATCGAAAAGTAGCCGGCGGAATCCCACCGGCAGACCGCGGCAGTGCGCGGTCCGCGATCGATCAGTCCGGGGTGAGGCGCGCCGCGAGGCGCAGGGGGATGAGCGATCGCAGGAGGGCGCGGCGCTTGCGCAGGGGGCGTTCCGCCTGGAGATGCACGAGCGCGCCCTTGGACATCTCGGCCATCACGATCTCCTCGCCGCAACAGAGGAGAGCCAGGAGCTGGGGGAGGTCGGGGGCGTGGCCGACGAGCAGAACCGCCTGCGCGCGACGGGCGGAGAGATGTTCCAGGAGCACCATGTGGTCGGCGCCGGGTAGCAGGCCGCCGACGTCCGTGGGCGATTCGGTCTTGAGGTGGGCGGCGACGATCGTGGCGGTCTCGCGTGCGCGCCGGTAGGGGCTCGTGAGGACGAGCTCGGGTTGCCAGCCAAGGCACCGCATCGCCTCGGCGACGCGCTCCGCTTCGTAGCGGCCGGCCTCCGTGAGCGGACGGTCGGCGTCCTGGGCGTACCCATGCGGGTCCGCGGCCGACGTATGCCTCAGGAGATAGAGATCCATGCGCTAAGGTCCGGGGTTCATTCTCAGGCGCGGGCCGGAGCGAATCAACCCCATCGTATGCGGTATTTCCGGGGAGTGGATAACTCGACAATCGATCGCGTTCTGCGCGATGAAGGAGTGGATGGGTTCGCGGACGATCACGGTGTCGCCGGGGCGGGCGCCTTCCCGATGGGCGAAGGCCACGACTTCCCACGCGTCCTTATACCACCCGGTGTCGTTCCAGTAGCGCCGTTCGAGGATGCGGAGAGCCTGGTCGAGGGAAAGGAGGACGATCAAGAGGGCGATGATGCGACGGGGGACCAGGCCGGAGCCGCCGCCTGGCGTCGGTTGCGCGAGGCGGTCGACGGCCAGGCCGAATCCAATGCCGGCGGCAGGCAGGAGATAGTAAACCCAGTAATCGTGGACGGCGGCCGCTTGCGGGAAACAGGCGACATAGAGCGCGCCCCAGGAGAGGAGCGCCGCGAGCCACCGCGTCCGCGGCGTCCAGGAGCGGGTGGCGACCGCCAGGGCCAGGCCGGCCAGGGCCGCTATCGCGGCGAAGGGCGTGAAGAGGTAGGGCAGGTGTTCGAACAGGAGAATTCGCGGCAGGCTGCTCCATGCGAACGCGGCATGGGGCACCGCTTCCGTCGAGGGTGCCAGTCCGGCCAGGCCCGCTCGCCCGAGCGCGTGGGCGAGAAGGTCGAGGATGCCGGAGGAGCCGGCCACGAAGAGGATGTGGGCCAGGTTCCAGGCGGCGGCGACGGCGCCGGCCAGCAGGGGAAGGCCGAGCCCGCGCCGCCCGAGGAGGGCCAGCGCGGGAAGCAGGAGGAGTCCGGCCCAGTCGATGAGCGTGGCGACGAGTACGGCGACAGCGACGGCGGTGTCCCCGAACCAGGCGCCTCCTCGCGCGGCCGCCGCGCTGACCGCGCGATCGTGGCGGTCGAGCGCCAGGACGCCCAGTGGGAGGATGAACGGGAGGAAGACCGCGAGCCTGCCGGCCCAGACGCTCCCGGGAGCGAAGGCGAGGAATCCGGCCGCAAGGAGTGCCACGTTCTCGCCGAAGCGCCGGCGCGTGGCCGCGAAGAGGAACAGGATGCCGGCGATCGAAGCGAGGATCGCGGGGAGGCGCGTGGCGAGCGGCGACCCGCCCAGAAGGGCGAAACTTCCGGCGAGGATGTAGGTGAGCGTCGCAGGGTGATTGAGGTAGAAGTCGCCGGGTATCGGTGCGTGACCGCCGGTTGCCAGGCAGATCGCGCCGCGGGTGGCGCCGAGTCCCAGCCGGAGGTGGTTGCGCGCGGCGAGCCCGTAGCGCGCGTTGTCGTCCTCGTGAGGTCGCAGGAAGGGATCGGCCGCGTGCGCGAGCCGGAGCCCGAGGCCCCCGCCGATGATGCCGAAGATCAGGAGGACTCCGAGAAACCGCCGGGAGAACGGGCGCACGCTAGGCGGTCCGGCGCAGATCTCGGAAAATGGAGACCGTCTCCCTCGATTCGCTACAGGAGCGGCTGGATCACCCGTTCGAAGTGGGCCATGTTCCGCGAGCCCGTCCACTCGGTGACGAGCTTGCCATCGCGGCCGTAGACGGCCGTGTAGGGGATTCCGCCCTCGAAGTGGGCCCCAAGCGTTCTCAGGCCCGTGGCAAATTCCTGCTGGGGTCCAGTCATGAGGTAGGCCGGGGAGACCATGTTGGCATTGTGGGGGCGCAGGAAGGTCTCGAGGTCGCCGCGGCGCTCGTCGACGGAGACGAGGACCATCTTGAGCCCCTGCGCGCGATAGCGCTTACCGAGCTCGACGACTTCCGGGAACTCGACGCGGCACGGCCCGCACCAGGATGCGTAGACGTGGAAGAAGACGACCTGGCCCTGGGCTTTCTGGACGATCTCGACGATGCGGCTGAAGGGCAGGGGTTGGATGCCGAGCGCCTCCGCGGGGGGCGCGGCCGGTGTTGCCGCAGTCTCGGACGCGGAGGTCGCGGTCGCGGGTGTTGCCGCAGGGGCGGAGGCGGGGGCGGCCGCGGGTGCGGTGGCCGAGGTCGGTTTCTCCGGTGTCGGGGCCGCGGCACTGTCGCAGGCATAGAGGACGGGAATCCCGATCGAGAGGATCAGGGCGGCAAGGCCGCGGCGAGTCATCATGATGATTTCTTCTCCTCCAGGGACGCGGGGTCCGTGATTGGGTTCTCTACAAGAGTAGTGTACTGCCCCATGGCCGGCAGGACCAAACGACTTCGGAGCTCGAAAATTCTCAGGTCAAGTTGCGGCGGCGCAAGACGGCGGCGGTGAGGGCGTAGAAGATGAGGATGAGGTTGGCGGCATAGAGCACGGCCCAGGCGCCGTCCGTGAGAAAGGTCGGTGGGAACGGGTGGCTGGCGCCATCGAGGTTCAGGATGGTGAAGAGCGAGGTGGGCAGGAAGGTGTCGGGCCACGGGACGTAGACGGCCTGGAAGATCCGGGTGACGAGGTCGGAGGAGAACTTGTTCTCTGTGGCCGCCTCGATGCCCTTCGCGATGGTCATGCCGAGATAGGCGATGCCGCGATAGATCGGGCCGTTGAAGAAAACAGCGACCATGGCGGCGGGAATCTCGTGCATCACGGTCGAGAGAAAGGCGGCGTAGGCGTAGAGCGCGATGAGCGACGCATAGACGAGGAACCCGGCCATGACCTGGTCCCGACCGAACGGGAAGCCCAGGACGCCGAGTGTCGCGGCGAGGGCGACGCCGTTGGCGACGGCGGCCACGGTCAGCACGATGACGCCGCCGAGGAGCCGGGCGGCCAGCCACTGGTGAAAGCCGACCGGGCGGCAGAGGAGCATCTTGACCGAGCGCTCCCGGAGCTCGCGCTTGACCGCGATCACGCCCAGGATCAGCGCCAGTCCGAAGAGGAAGAGAAAGATCGTGAGCGCGGCCAGGTAGCCGAAGGCCTGGAACTGATCCTGCTCGAGATTGGGGTAGAAGGCCAATCCGGCGGCGATGGCGCCGGTCAAGAGGAGGATGAGGACAGGCGGCAGGAGGCTGACGAGAAAGAACCAGCTCCGCGAGAGTGTCAGGAGGCTGAGGCGAAGGGCGACGACGAAGCGGCTCACGCGGACGTGTCCTTCGATGCGGGCGAGACGTGGGGCGGAGTGGTGGCTGCGGTGTGGGCGCCCGCTGTGATGGCGCCCGTCGCGACGGTGCCGGTCGAGACCGTGCCCGTAGATACGGTGCGGACGAAGAGTTCCTCGAGCGATTGGCGGTGGCGTTCCACGAGGAGGATGGAGGCCTTGCCGGCGCGAAGCGTCGTCCAGGCGGCGTCGAGCGCGGCCTCGGGAACGGTAGCCTCCCAGTGATCGTCCCGCCGGACGGCGCCGTGAAGGAGCGCTCCGCCGTTCCCGTCCGCGGTCGCGTAGCGGACGCGGTATCCCTCGCCGACGGGCAGGAGGTCCTTGAGGCTCCCGGTCAGCGCCACGCGACCGCTCGTGAGGATGGCGACGCGCGTGCAGATCTGCTCGACCTCCGAGAGCACGTGCGAGTTCAGGAAGATGGTCGTGCCCTCGCGCGCGAGTTCCTCGAGGACAACGCGGAACGAGTGCACGATGACGGGATCGAGCCCGCGCGTCGGCTCGTCGAGGATCAGGAGGCGCGGCCGGTGGATGATGGCCTGGGCGAGCCCCAGGCGTTGCCGCATGCCCTTGGAGCAGGTGCCGAGCCGGCGGTCGGCGGCGGCCAGCATGCCGACGCGATCGAGCGTCTCGTCGACGGGCCACGAACGCGCCGGATCACTGAGGAGCGCGTAGATGGTCAGCGCCTCGCGCACGGTCAGGTCGTTGTGGTAGTGGGCTTCCTCGGGGAGATAGCCGATGTCGTGAAAGGCCTCGGAGCCGCGTTCCAGGACGCGGCCGAAGACGCGGCAGGACCCGCCCTGGGGGCGGATGAGGCCGAGCGCGACGTAGACGGCCGTCGACTTGCCGGCGCCGTTCGGACCCAGGAGGCCGAAGATGGCTCCGGGCTCCACGACGAGGTCCATTCCGTCCAGGGCCTGAACGCCGCGGCCCCAGGTATTCCGGTAACGGACGCTGACGTCCGTGAATTCGAGCGCGGCGGTCACGTGCGGTCAGGAGGCGCGGTGGACGTGCGCGAGGCCTCGGCATACCACTCGTCGAAGTTCTCGATCATGCCGACCTGGACGGCCACGACGGCGCCCGACGGATCGATCAGGAGGGTCGTGGGAAAGGCCTCGACCCCATAGGCCTCGCTCGCCGCGCCGTCCTCATCGAGGAGCACGGGAAAGGCGAGGGCCATGGACGCGACGAACTCACGCACGACGGTCGGAGGCTCCTGCACGTCGATGCCCACCACGCGGATGCCGCGCGCTCGAGCGCTCGTGGAGAAGCGCGAGAGGTCGGGCATCTCCATGCGGCAGGGTCCGCACCAGGTTGCGAAGAAGTTCAGGACCACGGTCTCGCCCCGAAGGTCAGCGAGCGCCAGGGTCGACCCGTCGAGGTTCGGGAGGGCGAATTCGGGAGCCGTGCGACCGAGGAGGGAGGACGACTCTTCGCGCTCCTCTGGCCCCGCGACCATCGTATTCAGGCTGGGGCTCTCCAGGCGCTTGGTCTTGAGATGGATGGCCAGGGTCACCGCGATAGCGACTACCAGGAGGACTGCTCGAAGGCCCCGATTCATCCGGCCAGTATATAGGGGGTCAGACTGACTGGAAACGGGAACGGAGATCCTTGAAACCCGGAGAATTCATCCGCAGATTTCGCAGACAGCGCAGATTAGGCTTTGGACACCCGAGCAGCCTGAATATGCCCGGCCGGTGAACTTTCACCCTCTGGGCGAGAGTCGCGACACTGCCCTTGGCGAGGTCTTCACGTTTCGTCCTAACTCGCCGTGGCCGCCTGGCTGACAGCCTCAAGGGCCGCGTCCATAACGGCGGTTCGTTTCAGATGCGCGACCTGATCCCCCGCAGTTTCGTCCGAACGGTTCGCCACTTCTGCCTTCTGCATGTCGTCTGCCTGCGCTTCCGTACGCGCTACGACCTTGGCCTCGGGCTTCGGTTCGGCTTTGACCTCGGGCGGTGGCTCGACCTTGGCTTCGGCCTTCGGCTCGTCTTTGACCTCGGGCGGTGGCTCGACCTTGGCTTCGGGCTTGGGCTCGGCTTTGACCTCGGGCGGCGGCTCGACCTTGGCCTCGGGCTTCAGTTCGGCTTTGACCTCGGGCGGTGTCTCGACCTTGGCTTCGGGCTTGGGCTCGGCTTTGGCTTCGGGCGGTGGCTCGACCTTGGCTTCGGGCTTGGGCTCGGCCTTGACCTCGGGCGGTGTCTCGACCTTGGCTTCGGGCTTGGGCTCGGCTTGGCTCAGATCGATGACTTCCAGGCGATGATGCGCCTTCGGGTTTTCCGGCGAAGGCCCTTCAGTCAACACCACAAGCCCCTCTGTCAGCCCCTGGCCTTGCGCCCAGTGCCTTGCGAATTCGATCCAATTTTCGGGGCGCTCAGGTTCGTGCATCGCGTGCACGCCGTACGAAAATAGCAGCCCCTGGCACGTTGCTTCGTCGGGGCTGACAGCCACGATCCACAATGGCAGTTTGAAGCGCGAGATCATCCGCGCCGTGTACCCCGTGTTCGTGGAGACGATGACAGCTGCCGGTGCGAGGCGCTCCACGGTCTCTTGCACGTTGTGCGAGATGAAATGCACGAGGGGAACATCGTGGTCGCGATCGTAGTCGGCGAAGACTTCGTGGACGCGACCCGCGAGCCGATGCGGCTCGGTTGCTGCCGCGATCGTCGCCAGCA
Organism: uncultured bacterium; assembly: GCA_964548165.1. Lineage (GTDB taxonomy): Bacteria > UBA8481 > UBA8481 > UBA8481 > UBA8481 > CAZJQD01. The sequence goes on along the minus strand of CAZJQD010000007.1, from coordinate 43,838 downwards.
TGCTCACCGCCTCGACCGGGAATTTCCCCCGTGCCGATTCGTCGGAAAGCATTACGCCATCCGTGCCGTCGAGGATGGCGTTGGCCACGTCAGCGCATTCGATCCGCGTGGGTCGATCCTGGTTCACCATGGATTCCAGCATCTGCGTGGTCGTGATGACCGGCTTGCCAAGCAGGATGGCCTTGAGTGTCAACTGCTTCTGGATGATGGTGATTCTCTCCACGGGGATTTCCGCCGCGAGGTCGGCTCGCGCAATCATGATGCCATCGGCAGCCCTGAGGATCTCATCGATGTGGTCCAGTGCCGCCGCCCGGTCGATCTTCGCCATGAGGAACGGATGACGTCCCAGGTCGGTCGCTGCCTTTCGTACGGCGTCCACACTGGCCGGCTCCTCCACGGAGAGGCAGACGGCGTCCACGCCGTTTTCCAGTGCGGATTGCAGGCAGTCATGGTCGTGTTCGGTAAGCTTACCGCCTCCCTGATCATTTCCTGGGTGATCCATCTTCTTGTTTTCACGCGACTCAGCCCCGACCCGACTTTTCGGCCCCGGCAGATCTGCCATGATCGCCAGCGGCTTCTGAGCCTCCAGGGCGGTGCGACGAAGATTCTCGATCACCGATTTGTGGTGAGCGAAATCGTCGGGAGCGTAACGGAGACGGGCAATATTCATCCCGGCATGGAGCAGGGACAGCATCACTTCAGGCGCTTGGCTAGCCGGTCCGATCGTGCAGGCGATCCGCGTCTTGTAGACCGCTAGTTTCATGGCATTCACCCTATGATTTTGGTTCAAGACGGTAGGGCCATACCATGGGGTGTGCCCCTACCGAGCCCGGCTCAGGCCTGGCGCGAGTGGAGGAGCCGCTAGATTGGGGTCGAGTTTAATCTCCGTCCCCGCGATGCAAGTTTGTTACGCGTTGAGGAGCTGGAGGACGGACTCGGGTTGGAGATTGGCCTGGGCCAGGGCGCTCAGGCGGGTACTGCGCAGGATCTGTTGCTTGGTATAGTCGGTGATCGTCGGGCCGAAGTCGGCGTCGCGGATCTTGGTCTCCGCCGCGATCGTGTTCTCGCGGGCGATGCCGGTGAACATCATGACCTCGTCGAGCCGGTTCTGGACCGAGCCGACATCGGCGCGCTGGCCGTTGAGGCGATTGAGAGCGCCATCCACCGCCGCAATGGCGGAATCGGCCGAGACGCGGGAGCTCACGTCGAGGTCCTCGACGCCGAGCCAGGTGGCGTTCAGGGGCGCGACATCGACCCGCAGGGTTTCATTCCTGTCCGAGCCGACCTGGAAGGTGTATTCCTGGCCTTCCGGGTCCGTGGTCGGCGCGAAGAGCTTCTTGCCGTTGTACTCGACCGTGTCCGACTGCCGATCGATCTCCTCGAGGAGCGCGGTGACCTCGAGCTGGATGTTCTGCCGGTCGCTGGTGATGAGGGTGTCATTGGAGGCCTGGATGGCGAGCGCGCGGACGCGCTGGAGCATCTCGTTGACGCCCTCGTAGGCGCCTTCCGCGGTGCGCACCAGGGCCTGGGCGTCGTAGGCATTGCGCCAGGCCTGGTGGATGCCGCGGTGCCGCGCCGCGAGGCGGTCGGAGATGGCCAGGCCCGCGGCGTCGTCGCCGGCGTGATTGATGCGCCGGCCCGAGGACAATTGTTCCTTGGTTGAGAGTTCGTCCTTCTCGGCGGATTTAACCTGCCGGAGGGAAAAGGCTGATAGCTCGTTGTGAGTGATTCTCATCTACGTCCCTGTAGAAGATACCGTCCTTGTATCCCTTCTTATCGGCAGAATGGGACGAATTCCTGAGCGGAAAGGGAGCGAGAAGGGGTTACCGAGCTCCCTGGCGGAGATGGCCCCGGGCTACCGCGCTCCCTGGCGAAGGTGATCCAGCAGGGCGGCGATGTCCGGCGGCAGAGGGGACTGGAACTCGACGGGCTCGCCGGAGCGGGGATGGCGGAAGGCCAGCCGCGCGGCATGGAGCGCCTGGCGGGAGATGGGAAGGCCCGTGTGGCCGGGCGCGTAGAGCTGGTCGCCGGCGATGGGGTAGCCGATCCTCTGCATGTGCACGCGGATCTGGTGCGTGCGCCCGGTCTCCAGCTTCAGCTTCACGAGCGCGGAGGCGTTGAATCGCTCGACGACGTCGTAGTGCGTGACGGCGGGACGGGTGGTCAGGCCCGATGCGGGCGAGAGCACGGCGAACCGGCGACGATGCTCGGGATCACGCCCCATCGGCAGGGTGATGGTCCCATGCGGGGGCTCGGGAATGCCATAGACGACGGCCAGGTACTCGCGGTGGATGGTGCGGACCTTGAGCATGGCGGTGAGCGCCTTGTAGGCGAGCGGGGAGAGCGCGACGACGAGGAGCCCGGAGGTGTCCATGTCGAGCCGGTGGACGACGCCGGGGCGCTTGCGCGATCCGACGCCGGCCATCCTCGGGAACCGCGCGAGCAGGCGGTTGACCAGCGTCCCGGTGAGATGACCTGGAGAGGGGTGAACGCAGAGGCCGGCGGGCTTGTCGATGACGGCGAGATCGTCGTCGGCATGGACGATGGTCAGGGGGAGTTCCTCGGCCCCAGGCCCTTCGCCGTCGGCAGGAGCGGGGAGCTCGAACGTCACGACGTCCCCGAGGCGCACGCGGTAGTTCTTTCCGGCGGGCGTTCCATTCACGAGGACGTGGTTCTCTTCGGCCAGCTTGGCGAGCACGGTGCGCGAGGCCTCGGGATTTCGATCCGCGAGGAACTTGTCGAGGCGCCGGTTCTTCTCCAGGTCTTCTACGATATGGGTTGGCGTGAGCGGAGCCTCCAGGCGAGGATGCCGGCGAGCGCGAGGAGCCCGATGGAGATTAACTGCGAAACCGAGAGCGGTCCGAGGTAGAAGCCGCGGTCATCGGCGCGGAGCGTCTCGAGGCTGAAGCGGATCACGGCGTACACGGCGAGGTACACGCACATCAGGGCGCCAGGAAACTTGAAGCGACCCCTCAGGGAAAGCAGCAGGCCGAAGAGGCCCAGGAGAAGGAGCGATTCATAGAGCTGGACGGGGATGACCGGGAGTCCGCCGTTGGCGACCGATGCCGCGGAGTCCTCGTGGAAGGTGAGGCCCCAGGCGGAGGCGCGGCCGTAACAGCAACCCTGCGCGAAACAGCCGAGTCGCCCGATGGAGTGGCCAAGCGCGAGCGCGGGCGCGACGACATCGGCGAGGGGAGCGAGGGGGAGCCCGCGGCGGCGCAGGAAGAACATGGTGACGGGCGCGGCCACGAGCAGGCCCCCGTAGAAGACGAAGCCGTCGCGCCTGAGGACGATCTGCGAGAGATTTCCCGCGAACTGGTCCCACTCGACGATCACGTAGAGGAGGCGGCCACCCACCAGTCCGCTGACGAGCGCCACCAGCGCGAGGTCGCCCAGGTCTTCGCTGCGGAAGCCCGCGACGCGGCCGACGGAGATGAGCGTGACCAGGGCGGCGGCGAACCCGAGCGCCAGGAGGATGCCGTAGGTGTGGATGGGAAACCCGGGAATGTCTACGAGCACGGGGAACATGGCTAGGGCCTCGCTTCTGCGTCGGATTTCCCATCCGTGATGGGTTCCCCATCCGTGATGGGTTCGTCGGTGATAGGTGTGTCCTCGGGTTCGGGCATCGCCAGGGAGCCCCAGAGCAGGAGGACGACGCCCACGGAGATGGCCGAGTCCGCAACGTTGAACGAGGGCCAGTACCAGCCGTTGAATCCGACCTGGATGAAGTCGACGACGTAATTGTAGCGGATGCGGTCGATGAAGTTGCCGACGGCGCCGGCGAGCACGAGGCCAAGCGCGGCATGGTAGAGAGCGGTGCGGTTCCGGGTCAGGGCCTTGTGCGCGGTAAGCGCGACGATGGCGAAGCCCGTGAGGTTGCGAAAGAGCCCCGGCCACTCCTGCAGGACGCCGAATGCCGCGCCCTGGTTATGCACGCGCGTCAATCTCACGATGTTCCCGATGATGGGGTCGATCTCCCAGAGGTAGTAGTAGGTGACGATGAAGTTCTTGGTCCACTGGTCAAAGGCGACAAGGACGGGGACCGCGACCCACGTGATCGCCAGCAACCAACCCGGGGCCTTCATGCTGGCGGAAGTCATCGGGGCCGGTGACGTGGCAGCGGCAGTCACGACCTAGCGCGCCAGCGCCGCGACGACGGTGTCGCACCGGGCGCAGAGTTCTCCCTCCAGGGGCAGGTGCCGCCAGCAGCGCGGACACTTGGGGAGCTGGGTCGGCTCCACCATGAGCACGTCTCCGGGCACGAGCTCGGCGACCTGGGTGAGGAGCCGGAGCGTCTCGAGGTCGCCCTGGAACCGCGTGGTCACGCGCGCCATCTGGCTCTTCTTGATCTTCCCGGCCGCGCGCTGGTCTTCGAGGGCCTTGAGGATCTCGCCGCGCGCCGCCAACAGGGGGGCGAATCGCGCGAGGAGTTCCTCGTCGACGGGCAGGGACGCGGGCCAGTCCGAAAGGTGAATGGAGTCAGCGGCAGCTCCCTTGTCGATGTTGGCGTGTCCCCAGACCTCGTCCGTCGTGAACGGCAGGATGGGTGCCAGCGCCCGGACCGTCACGGAGAGGATCTCACGGCATGTCGCCTGGGCGGCCCGGCGTTCGGCGCCATCGGGAGCGTCGCAGTAGAGGCGATCCTTGATGACGTCGAGGTAGAGGGCCGAGAGCTCGCCGGTGATAAGCTCCAGCGTCATCCGGTAGACCTCGTGAAAGGCGTACTCGTCGTAGGCGCGCGAGACCGAGGCCAACCAGCGGCCCAGGACCGAGAGCGCCCAGCGGTCGAGCTCGGGGCGGCCGGCGACGGGAACCTGGACGTCGAGCGGCAGGTCCTTGGCGACGCCGGCCAGGAAGCGCCAGGTATTGCGGATCTTGCGGTAGGTATCGGCGACGTGATCGAGGATGACGTACGAGAGTCGCACGTCCTCGCGGTAGTTCTCCGAGGCGACCCAGAGCCGGATGATGTCGGCGCCGTACTTCTTCATGATGTCCTGCGGCGCGATGACGTTGCCCGCGGACTTGTGCATGGCCTTGCCGTCGCCGTCGAGCATGAAACCGTGGGTGAGGACGGCGCGGTACGGGGGGACGCCTCGTAGAGCCAACGAGGGCCAGAGCGAGGATTGGAACCAGCCTCGGTGCTGGTCGGATCCCTCGAGGTAGAGATCGGCGATCGGGGGTTCGCCGGTTCTTCGCGAGCCGCCGTCGAACATGTCGGTGGCGTACCACGAGACGCCCGAGTCGAACCAGACGTCGAGGATGTCGCGCTCGCGTCGGAGCGGCTTGCCGCACGTGCAGGATCGCGGCGCGGGATCCTCCGCAAACCACTCGTCGAGCCGGCCGGCGCGAGCGAGGGCCGTGACCTCGGCCTGGAGCGAAGCGTCGACCACGGAGTGGCCGCAATCGTCGCAGACGAGCGCCGGGATCGGGACTCCCCAGGATCGCTGGCGCGAGAGACACCAGTCGGGGCGTTCTCTCACCGTGCCGGCGAAACGGTCGCGGCCCCAGTTCGGGATCCACTGGACGGCGTCGACGGCGGCGAGCGCGATCTCGCGGAGCGTCTTGCCGCCGCTCGCGTGATCGACGTTCATGAACCACTGGCGGGTGGCGCGGAAGATGACCGGATGCTTGCACCGCCAGCAGTGCGGATACGAATGGCGGATCGTCTCGGCGTGGATGAGCATGCCGCGGTCCTTGAGCAGGCCGATGATGAGCGGGTTGGCCTCGAAGACACCGATGCCGCGGAAGACCCCGGCCTCCTCGGTCAGCCGGCCGCGATCATCGACCGGGGCCAGGATGGGGAGCTTGTACTTGAGGCCCGCGTGGTAGTCCTCGACGCCGTGCCCGGGCGCGATATGGACGACGCCGGTCCCGGCGTCCGTCGTGACGAACTCGCCGAGGATGGCGGGAACCTCGCGGTCGAGGAACGGGTGGCGGAACTTGCGGTGTTCGATCGCGGATCCTTGTACCCGGGCGATGATCTCGGGATGGGACCAGCCAGCCGCGGTCGACACGGCGGGAAGGAGAGCCTCAGCCAGCAGGAACCGACGCTCGCCGACCTGGACCGTGACGTACTCGAGATCGGCGCGGACCGCGACGGCGACGTTGGCGGGCAGGGTCCAGGGCGTCGTGGTCCAGATGAGGATGGCGAGGTTCGGGTCCTCGACGGAGGGGAAGGCGACGGTGATGGCGTCGGTGTCGTGGTCGCCGTATTCGGCCTCGGCCGTCGAGGCGGCGAGCGCGGTGCGGCAGGACGGGCACCAGTGGATGGGCTTGAGGCCGCGATAGATGCAGCCCTGCTCGTGGAGCGTGCCGAAGGCCTCGAGGATGCGCGCCTCGAACTCGTCGTCGAGCGTGAGGTAGGGATTCTCCCAGTGACCGATGCACCCGAGCCGGCGGAACCCCTCTCGCTGGATCTCGACGTAGCGGCGCGCGAAGGCGCGGCAGAGCTTACGGATCTCGACCTGCGAGAGGCTTGCGGCCTTGTCTCCGAGCTCGCGCATGACGTTGTGCTCGATCGGGAGCCCGTGGCAGTCCCAGCCGGGGACGAAGGGCGTGTCGAAGCCGCGGAGCGCGCGATGCCGGACGACGATGTCCTTGAGTGTCTTGTTGAGCGCATGGCCCATGTGCAGTTCGCCGTTGGCGTAAGGGGGGCCATCGTGCAGGAGAAAGATGGGGCGGCCGACGCGTGCCTGGCGGAGCCGGGCGTAGAGGTCGAGTTCCTGCCACCGAGCGACCATTTTCGGTTCGAGTTCCGGGAGGTTCGCTCGCATGGGAACCGGGCTGTCGGGAACCCGTACGGTGTCGCGATAGTCGGCGGTCATGAGAACCACAAACCATACGCGACGGGGTCTCCAGGGTCAAGAAACGGGGGCATTTCCGCCTCTTATCCCCACGAGCTTGTACCCACGCATGTACCATCGCTGTCCTCTAGTTTGTCGCTCACGAGCACGTGCCGCGAGCTCTTCATTTTTCAAACTTTGCCAAAGTCGATCGCGCGGGGGAGCGCGACCATTTTCTTCTGTATTTTTTCACGTCGATCCGCGACATCACGTCGACAATGTGTTATATTCGCAGTATCTGTGTGAACTTTCCCCCGTGCCCCGGGTCCAAGAGGGCAGAAAGGAATTCATGATGCGGCGCATGCCCCTATTCATAACCTGCCTGTCGTTTGTCGCGCTCATTACGACCGGCTGTCTCCCGACGCAAACCATCATCGTCAAGTTCGCCGACCTGCGTTCGGACATCTTCGCCCTCGAGTCATCGCTCAGCGGCAACGACGACTGGGCCAAGTTCGACTGGAGCACGATGACGATCACGATCTCCTCGCGCCCTGCTCCGACCTCCGTCCGCCCCGTCGCCCTGGGCGCCTTCCAGGTGGCCGCGGCCGGCGCTCCGTCCGATGCCGACGCCACGGCCCGCCCCGACCTCCGCGCCATCGAAACCTCCGAGACCGTGGTCCGCGTCATGCAGCGCCGGCAGGGCCGGATCACCCGCGTCAATGATTCCTTGAAGAGGGAAGTCGCCGGCGAGGCCAACAATGGCATCCTCAAGCAACCGAACGGCACCTCGGGCTTCGAGGACTTCGCCTTCGAGTTTCCCGCGGCCGAGGATGGTCCGGTGCTCAATGACGAGAACGTCGATCGTCGAACGCTCTTCGTGGAGATCGTCCGGCAGAAGGGCTACCGGATGGAGGACGTCGCCAAGGAGTTTGCGTATGTCCGCCATACCATGGCGGCCTCGGGCACATGGATCCAGGGGCCCAACAACAGTTGGATGAAAAAGCCGTAGCCTTTTTTTTGGACCTCCACTCTTTCACTTCCTGAAGAAATCGATCACGGCATACCCATGACGGACGCTGGTCCTCATCCGCGCGCGGCATCCCGGGGGCGAAGGCGCGGACGCGTGGCGAGGATCGCGCGCGAAATCCTCCAGGTCGTGGGAGCCTTCGTTCTCCTGGTTGTCCTCGTTCCACCGGCGCTCCTCCTGCCGCTCCGGTGGATCGATCCACCGACGACCTCGCTCCAGGCCCAGCGCCGCATCACCGCCCTGGTGGATTGGCGTCCCTACGACAAGCGCATGGAGTGGCGGGCCCTGGGTGAGATATCGCCGCGCCTGCGCCGCGCCGTGGTGGCCGCCGAGGACGGGCGGTTCTACCGGCACTGGGGCGTCGACATGGTGGAGGCCGAGAAAGCCTTCGAGGAGGGCCAGGACGGGGAGCGCGCGCGCGGCGCCTCGACCATCTCGATGCAGTTGGTCAAGAACCTGTTTCTCTGGGAGGGAGTGACGATCTACGACAAGGCGATTCGCAAGGGCGTGGAGATCTATCTCACCGTCTGGATGGAGCTTCTCCTTCCCAAGGATCGGATTCTCGAGATTTACCTCAACGTGATCGAGTGGGGTGACGGGATCTACGGCGCGGAGGCGGCGTCCCAGGCCTGGTTTCGCGTCTCCTCCTCCCGGGTTTCCTGGGGACAGGCGGCGCGGCTCGCGGCCGTCCTGCCGTCCCCGCTCCGGCATCGTCCCAACGATGGATCGCGATTCACGGAGGGCCGTGCCGGTCGCATCCTCGGGAGGATGTAGGACGGAGCCGTCCTTCTCTTGGGAAACAATTTGTGGCAATGTGGCGGCCTGACACCATGAGATTGGGAATTTTCGGCATCTGCCTTGTCCTGGCCGCGTGCGGTGGAACGCAAGCTTCGCATGAAGCCGTCGCCGCTCGGCCCGCGATCGCGGCGCCGACCCTCCCGCCGGGCCTGTCCGCCGCGACCGTCGCCGCCGAGACGGGGCTCACGCGCGCCTGCAACAACCGCGAGTATCTTCCTGCCGTCCTCTCGCTCATCAACGGCGCTCGCTCGCGCATCGATGTCTCCCAGTTCCTCTTCGTCTACGGCCGATCCACGCGCCTCATCCAGGAGGCGCTCGTCGCGGCCGCGGCCCGAGGCGTCAAGGTCCGCGTTCTCGTCGACGAGGAGTCTGACCGGTCGATGACCACGGTCGAGCATCTCGTCCGGCTCGGCGTCACCGCTCGCGCCGATTCCCCGCGTAAGCGCACGCACACCAAGATGGTCCTCGTCGACGGCGAGTGGGTGCTGGCCGGATCGACGAACTGGTCCGACGCGTCCCTGGAACGAAACAACGAGTCGAACCTTCTTGTCCACGACCCGGCCATCGCGGGCGCCCTGGAGCGCTACTACGCGGCGCTCTGGGAGAAGCCGGATGACGACGCCGTGATCGAGCCGGTCACCAGCAACGGCATCACGGTGGTCTGTGACCGCGCCTACGAGACGGTCGCGATGACAGCCATTGCCGAGTCCGACTCGATCGATCTCCACCTGTATGCCGCTCGCTGGTACGCCGAGTCCCCGGAATCGCCGTCCTCGGCCGCGATCCTGGCGGTGAGCGGTCGGGCGCGTGCGGGCCGCCCGGTCCGGGCCATCGTCGAGGAGTCGGACTACAACCAGGAAGGAAATGCCTTCAATAACGAGGTCGTCGACGTGCTGCGTTCCGGGGGGGTCCGCATTCGGCGTGATCCGATGGAGATCACCTCGCATACGAAGCTGCTCATCACCGACCGGCTCGCCCTCATGGGATCGACGAACTGGGGGTTCGGGGCATTTCGCCGCTACCACGAGCTCAACTTCCTCGTGACGGATCCCCGGGTCGCCGGCCAGTTCCGCGACTATTTCCATGCGCTCTGGGATGCCGCGCAGCCGGAGCTTTCCGCGGACCGGTGACCACTGACAAGGCGAGCGCGGGGACGGATCCAAACGCGCTCCTGGCGCTCCGGTTGAGGGCCGTCGAGTCGCGGAACCTCACCTTTGTAGCCCCGGGATGGCCCATCTTCTGGCAACGCGCTCGCGGCGCCGAGGTGTGGGACGCCGCAGGGCGCCGCTATCTCGACTTCACCTCCGGCTTCGGCGTGGCTGCCCTGGGGCATGCGAATCCTCAGGTCGCCGCCGCCGCCGCCGCGCAGGGAGGCCTTCTTCCCCACGGACTGGGGGATGTGCATCCGCCCGTGGTGAAGGTGGAGCTTCTCGAGCGTCTTGCTTCGCTCTTTCCCTGGCCGGTGCGCACCATCCTCGGCTTGAATGGGTCCGATGCCGTCGAGGCTGCGCTCAAGACCGCGCTCCTTCGTACCGGACGCCCCGCCGTGCTGGCGTTCGAGGGCGCCTACCACGGGCTCATCGGAACCGCCATGGACGTGACCTGGCGCCGGGAGTTTCGCGAGCCGTTCGCCGCGAGATCGGGACGCTTCGCGCGATTCGTGCCGTGGCCCGAAGAGGATGGTACCGCCTCGCTTCGGGCCCTCGAGGCCGCGCTGGCGACGGGCGATGTTGGTGCGGTCATCCTGGAGCCGGTGCAGGGCCGCGGCGGCGCGCGGGTGCCTCCTGCGGGTTGGTTGCCGGCGGTCGCCGAGAGAGCGCATGCGGCCGGCGCGCTGGTGATCGCCGATGAGATTCTCACGGGCCTGGGGCGCACGGGCGAGACCTGGGCTTCGTGGGCGTATGGTCTCGAGCCCGACATCATCTGCGCGGGAAAGGCCCTGGGTGGCGGCTGGCCGCTCTCGGCCTGCATCGGACGAGGGGAAGTGATGGAGGCATGGCCGGAGTCCACGGGTGAGGCCATTCATACGGCGACGTTCCTCGGCCATCCCGTTGGTTGCGCGGCCGCGTTAGCCTCCCTGGAATTGCTGACCTCGGACGCCGTGCGTGTCGGCGCGGATGCGGCGGCAGCGAGTGTGATGGAGCGTCTCAAGGCCTTCGCACCCGTCGGTCGAGGCCTACTTGTTGGCATTCCCTGTCGTGATGGAGCCGCCGCCCAGGCGGTCGTGCAACGGTCGCTCGCCGCGGGACTCCTTGTGCTTGCGGACGGCGTCAACGGGGCGACGGTGATGATCATGCCGCCCTTGACCATCGACACCGCCGCGCTTGACGAAGGCTTGTCGATTCTCGGGGACGCACTTGCCGCCCTGGCTTGACCGGCTGACCGCCTTCATTTCCCGAGGTTGGACGCAGGACGCCGCCGCCATGGAGCGGGAGTTTGACGCCTTGGCGCCGATCATTCATGCCTGGCAAGCGTCGCGCATCCCCGTGGTTGCCCGCCTCGCCCCGCCCGTGGTTCGCAGCTGGCGAGACATACCGGCCGTCCCTGTCGCGCTCTTCGGCGAGCACGAGATCTTCGCCTGGCCGATCGATAAGGCCACGGGGGTCTTTCGTTCGAGCGGAACGACGAGGGAGGCGCGGGGCCGACACTGGCACCGCGACCTGTCCGTCTACCGCGCCTCGTGCCTGGCGGGAGCCCGCTGGGCTCTGGAGGAGCCGGCGCGTGAGGACCAAGCAGGTCGCCCCGGCTGGCGCGTGCGTTCGCTCATGCCCGATAATCCCGAGTCGTCGCTGGCATCGATGATTGAAGCATTGAAGCAGGACCTGGCCCCGCAAGGCGGTGCGGACGCGACGACTCCCGTCCTGGTGATTGGCCCTGCCTTTGCGTACGTCCCGCTCATCGAGAGCGGCGTTCGCGACCCATTGCCCGCGGGTTCCGTGATCGTCGAGACTGGCGGATTCAAGGGGAGAACGCGCGAGGTCACGCGGGAGGAACTCCATGCCGGCCTGCAAGCTGTCTTCGGCGTGGGGACGGAACGCATCATCGGCGAGTACGGCATGTGCGAGCTCAGCTCGCCGCTCTGGGAACGTATCGGCGGCATGGAGGACGGTAACTCACCGGTGACACCGGCGCGGCGCGGGTTCGCTTCGGCGCCTTGGACGCGCGTGCGAATTCTCGATCCGGAGACGCTCGAAGATGCTCCCCGCGGAATTGTCGCCCTCTGGGATCTCGCGAATTGGCAGTCGAGCCTGGGGCTCCTGACCGCGGACCTGGCGCACTGGAACACGGAGGGGAGACTGGTCATCGAGGGGCGGCTCAAGGGATCCCCGAGGAAGGGATGTTCCCTGGCGGTTTCCTGAGCACCCGCCTGCTGGACTAGCGGGTGATCTTGCGTCCGACGCGGTAGAGGGTCAGGCGGAGCGGCATGTTGGGCGTCTGGAGTTGAAGGGGAACGCCGATGCGCGCGAACGGCGTCGGCAAGTGCAGGATCTGGGCGCGGTGGAACGGGTAGACGTTGCCGACGATCGAGAGCGCCATGACGACTTCGGCGGTCTTCTTCGCGTCCAGGAAGAGCCCCTCGGCTTCGAAGGGGCTGTAGGTGTTCGGCCTGTAGCGAGCCTGGAACGAGGCGGAATCGTACTTCCAGTCAGCCAGGGACTCGAGCGAATTGCGGACCATGCCGCTGTCCATCCGCTCGATGACGCTCGAGAGGAGGCTCGTGCTGATGACGCCGTTGCGCGCGGTGCCGGTCACCTCCAGCCGCTGGAAGTCCCGTTTGTCCATCAGGAGAGAGACCTCGGCCGACGCGCTGCCCGTGAGATTTCCGGCGAAGGGTTGCATCTGCCGGTAGACGATTTCGAGGTTGCAATCCCTGACGCGGCCGAAGAAGGCCGTGCGCGGTTGGTCCCAGGCCGGGAAGTCGATCGTGAATCCCCCCGTGCCTCGCCCGCCGGCCAGGATGAAGGTCATCGATTCCAGGAGCAGGGACTTCTCGTTGAATCGTGCCAGGGCGTGGATGCGCTCAACGACGACGTCGTTGTAGGTGAGCCTGGCGCACGTGATGGGCGCCGCGTTGGGCAGGAGCTCAGAGGGCTGAAGCCGGCCCTTGCGGACCCGGAATGTCAGGTTGCCGTTGATACCGAGCGCGGCGATGGAATCGGCGGGAAATCGTACCCCGGCATCGCGGAACGAGGCATTGCCGACGATCATCATGGAATCCCAGGCATCGGTCATGGTGAGGGTGACGCCGGCGGTTCCCGAGAGTTTCATGGTGTTCCGGTCCATCTGGGAGTTGAGGTCGGCGAAACTCTGGTGCAGGGCATCGATTCCGATCGTGCCGATCTCGACACGCAGGTCCGGCCCCTTGTCCGTCACCGTCCCCACCGTGTTGAAGACCAGGGGGCTGTCCCGGAGCGTGAGATCGCCATGGATGCCGATACTGGCGTAGAAGCTCGCGCTGTCGCGCTCGAGGAGGACGTCGCCGCTGAGCGCGCCACGCAAGGGGAGGGATTCGGTCAGGGGGTTCGGCGCCAGGTGCCGCGCCGCGATGCGCAGGTGCTCGGCATCGATGCGCTCGATCCTCAGGTGGGCCACCAGGCGGTTTTCATACCAGGTGGCGGTGTCGACGCAGAGGATCGTGCGATCCGTGTCGATAGCCAGTTCCAGGCCGCTCATCCGGACCGGATCGTTCTCGCCCCCGATGCGCATGCGTCCTCGCGCCCGGATCTGCATGGGCAGTCCGTCGAGCCGGAAGATGCTGATGAGATCGAGCATGGTGCTGAGCCCGGCTTCCTCGACGGACGGCATCCTCGGCAGGTCTCTGCGCGGCTCGCCGGCCCGAGCCTTGAGCGCGCGGGACCGCGGCCGCGCCGCGTCGGCGTCGGCTCTTTCCTCGTCATTGCCGCCTCCCCCGGCTCGCTCCTCTTCGATCGTCCAAGCCTGGTCTCCCGGCGAAATCGCCGACCCGGCGGCTGAGCCGGCGGCTGAGCCGGCGGCTGAGCTCGCGGGAGAGTCGACGGGGCCTGTGGGCGCGGCGGGTGCGGAAGGAGCGGGCTGGGCGCTGGAGTCCGGTTCGGATCCGAACGCCGCGTCCGAGGAGACCTCGATGCCGAGCCCGTTCGAGTTGATGGAACCGTCGAAGACGAAGCCGGAGTCACCGTTCTCGTCATTCGCGAATCGCAGGCGACCAGCCATGCTCACGCGATCCACGTGGCGCGCGATCGCGGCGAGGCGCGCATTGTGAAAGACCCGGTTGGCGGCGGCGAGGTCGACCTCGTGCACTTCCATCCAGGCGTCCACCATGTCCCGGCCCTCGATGTCGGCACGGATGCGGCCCCGGCCCTCGAAGATGCGGACGTAGCCGTTGAACGAAAAGACACTGCCGGCCTCGCCGGGCTGGCCCCGGGCGATGATGTGGGCTTGCGAGACCGCGAACGGCTCCCCGCGCCACGTCCCCTCGATGAGCTCGGTGAATCCGTCGGCGCGATGGAGCTTCCAACCGTTGCGGGAGCGCCAGGCGTCCACGTCGTAGTTTCCCGTCACATTTCGCAACACGACGTCGCCGGTCACTCCCGCGAGCTCTCGCCCGTCCAGCTCGTCGAGCGCAAGATGCCCGCGGATCGATTCCGGTTGTCCGTCTTCGCCGAGAGCGACCCGGACGTCGCGCGCGGTGATGGAACCCCCGAGCGCGCGGGCGCGACCCGACACCACGACGGCGCGGGGTGTCGCCTCGAGCGAGAGATCCGCGTCTCGCGCCTCGAAGCCGGCGCTTCGCGCGTGCGCGAAGCGGACCTTGGCGCGGGAATGCACCAGCCTCACGGCTCGGCTGGCATGGACGTCCAGGGTGACCTCCCCGTCGATCTGTCCGTCCACCAGGTCCATCGCTCCCTGCGCCTCGAGGTTGTCCCCGACGACGTGAGCGTTCACCTGCCACGGGCCGTTCAACGGTCCACTCAGGCTTACCTTGTCGACGTGGATGGTCCCGCTCGTCAGGGGTTCCGACCGCAGGAACGCCATCGGCAGGGGGAAGGTGACGCGGCCGACCGTGAGGACGTCGATGCGGCGATCCCGCCGGTCGTCATACGAGACGAGCACGCGGCCGGACTGATCGCCCCACTTCCAGGCGCCCGTCTCGGTCTGGATCCGCTGGGTGTCGAAGCGGACGCGGCCGGAGATCCGGGCCTCCTTGCCCATCAGGGCGCCGTCGACGGCGAAATCCACGAGCTGGCTGTCGACCTGGTAATTGCCCGTGACCGTGATCCGTTCCGCCTTCTCCAGCTGCTCCGGCAACTGATCCAGCGCGACGTCGAGCCGGTAGGTGGCGCCCGGGCCGGCGCCCGAGAAGTGAACGCGGCCGTGCGCCTCCTCACCGTGGAAGAAGAGCGTGAAAGCGCCCCGACCCTCCAGGTCCAGGTTGATGCGGAGCAGGCGCTCGTAGGCGCGGCCACGGGTCTCCACCTGCAGAAGCAGGTTCGGCAGCGAGAGCGTGGCGATCGCGGAAACCTCCGGCGCCGGCGCCGTGAACGCGCCCCTCGAGCTCCAGTTGCCTCGTTCTTCCCTCAGGCGAAGGACGGCGCTCTCGGCCTGCAGGAGGCCGACGCGGGGTTGAAACCGCAACAGGGACGAGACGTCCGGCCATGCGGTGACATCGGAGAGGACGAGCAGGGGTTGCGAATCAATGATGCCGTCGCCGGCAATGACGATCCGGTCGACGCGCACGGGCAACGCGAGGCGAAATCCCTCGACCTGCACATCGCGCCCAGCCGCCGCGCCGAGCTCACGGGTGACCAGCGCAAGGGCTCGAGGTTCCAGGTAGCGCAACGCCGCGTAGCCCGCGGCGGTGAGAAGGAGAATGATGCCGATGAGGAGAGCGGGGATCCAGGGACGGAACCACGGTCCCGGCTCCTCCCGTTTACTGTTCACGAGCGACGTCATATGATGACGGCTCGTCGTCCGGTCGAGACCGCATCCGCGGTCGCGAGCGCGGAGGCAGACCTCGAGGCGGGGAAGCCCATGTCTATTCTTGAAATCACAAGAGTTTCCAAGCGGTTTGGTCCGCGGACGATCATACAGGATCTGTCGCTGACGGTCGAGGCCGGCACGGTCTTTGGATTCCTGGGACCCAACGGGGCTGGTAAGACAACCACCATCCGCCTGATCACGGGCATTCTCAGGCCCACCACGGGCTCGATCCGGATCGCGGGCGTCGACCTGGCGGCGGATCCAGAGGCCGCGAAGCGCGTGACCGGATACATTCCCGATGCGCCCTATCTCTATCCCAAGCTGACGGCCTGGGAATACCTGGAGCTCATGGGGGACCTGTATGGCGTCACCGACTGGCGCGATCGCTCCCAACCGCTCCTGGAGCGATTCGAGTTGTGGGATCGTCGGGGAGACTTCATCGACTCCTACTCGTTCGGGATGCGCCAGAAGCTCTCGATCGTCGCGGCCGTCATGCCCGGCCCGAAGCTCGTGGTCGTCGACGAACCCCTGATCGGGCTCGATCCGCCGGCCGCCCGCACGGTCAAGGATCTCTTCCGCGAGCTGGCGGACGCGGGCACGGCCGTCTTCATGTCCACGCACCTCCTCGACATCGCGGAGATGCTCTGCGACGACGTTGCAATCCTGGACCGCGGCGAGCTCGTGGCCGTGGGACCTCTCTCCCGCCTGGTCGTCGATCGCGATGCCCGTCTCGAGGCCGTCTTCCTGCGCCTTCTCGCGGAGCGCAGGACGGAGGGGTCCGCGGAGCGGGAGCGCTGGGATGCCCTCGCGAGGGCGGCCGGCGCGAAGTGATCCGCGATCCGGGCCCGGTGCGCGGAAAGCCCGGCCGGACCGGGCCGCTCGCCGCGCTCTTCCGCGCCGAGCTTCAAAACGCCTGGGGGCGCGTGACGGCGGCGACCAGGGCCGAGCGGATGCGGGGCTACCTTTTCGTCCTTCTCGTCGCGGCGTTCTTCGTCAGTGCCGAGTATCTCTCGTGGAGGCTCTTCCACGCGTTCGTGGTGGTCGGCGATGTCACGGTCAGCTTCATCGCGCTCCTCCTGGCGATGAGACTCCTGGGCCTCCTCTTTCTCATCGTCCTGTCGCTCCTCTTCTTCGGCAGTCTCATCGCGGCGATCGACGCCCTCTACTTCGACGACGACATCGATTTCCTCGCCGCGCGCCCCTTTGGGCGCCCTGTCCTCCTGGCGCACAAGCTTGCGTCCGTCTACGCGACGAGCGCGTGGGTGGTCTTCCTGATCGTGACGCCGGTGATGACCGGCTACGGCCGGGCGCTGGGACTCGGCTTCGCGCACCTGCCGCTCTCCCTCTTCTCGCTCTTCGTCTTCACGGTCGCGCCTCCCGCGCTGGCCGCCACGACCGTGATCGTCCTGATGAGGTTTCTGCCGGTGGACCGCGCCCGCGAGTCCGTGCTCGGGGTCGGCGCCTTGCTCTCGTTCGGCGTTGTCTACCTCTATCGCCTTCTCTCGCCGCGCAACATCGCGCGTCCCGACCTGCTCGTGGCGGACGCAACGCGCTTCGTCCGGGAGTTCACGGTGCCGCTCGGAGACTGGTTGCCGTCGCAGGTCATGGCCCAGGCGCTCGTGTCGGCCGCTCCTCTCCACTACGCCGCGTGGGCGCGCGGAACGGCCGTGCTCCTCGCCTACGCCCTCGTCGCGGTCGGCGTCTACTTCCTCGTCGGTTCTCTCGCCTACGCCACCGACCGCCCCGTCTCGGGGAGCGCGGCGCGACCAGGCCCGCTCGAGCGCGTGCTCAGGCTCGATCGCTGGGCGCGCGCGGCCGCGCGGTTTGCGCCCGCGGGACGGAGAGGACTCGTCTTCAAGGAACTGATGACGAACATCCGCGACCCGATGCAGATCTCGCACATCATCCTCATGCTCGGGATCGTGGCCCTGCACTTCGCCAACCTGAGCGAGATTCCCTACGAGCTTCATCCCTCCGCGCGGGTCCTCGTGGCCTTTCTCAACCTGGGCCTGGTGGGATTTCTCGTGGCCGGCGTCGCGGTGCGGTTCGTCTACCCGTCGCTCTCCTTGGAGGGCCGGCCCTTCTGGGTGGTGGAGACGGCGCCGCTCCCCGTCGCCGCCGTCGTGCGCATAAAGTTCCTGGCCGCGTGGCTGCCGCTCACCGCGGCCGCGCTGGGTATCGTCCTGGCCTCGAACCATATCGTCGGTGTCGGCTGGGCGCTCTCGGTGATCTGGGGACTGGCGACGATCGCGATGACCACCGCGATCACGGCCGTCGGCCTCATGCTCTCGATCAAGATGCCCGTCTTCGACAAGCGCAACGTCTTCGAGATCTCCTCCTCGCCCGGCGGCATCATCTTCATGCTGGTCTCCCTGCTCTACGTCGGCATCACGATCGCCGCGCTCGTTCCCGCGACCTGGGACGCCGCGTTCGGCGGCGCGATCGCGACCGGCCGGGGGCTCGCCGCCCTGGCCGTCATCGGAGGGACGGCGGCGGTTCTGACCGAATACTCGCGGCGCCTGGCCGAGGAGGGCCTCCGCGATTTTACCGAGATCCGCTACGGAGACTGACGACCAAGACTCCCGTCGGTCAGTGGAACGCGACCTGGTCTCCCTCGCGGATGCCCAGTCGATCGCAGAGCCCGGCTTCCACCTCCAGGACGTAGCGCGAGGGCTTTCCCACCGTGAGCGTGTCGTCGGAGTTCGGCTTGGCGCGGCGGATGATGCCCACGATGAACAGGTTCCGGTCGAGAAAGATCATGTCGAGCGAGATCGGCGTGTTGTGCATCCAGAAGTGGCGCTCGGCCTCGTCGGGATACACGAAGAGCATGCCGCGGTCCGCGGCGAGGTGCGCGCGACCCATGAGTCCCTGGGCCTGCTCCGCGGGATCGTCCGCGATCTCGACCATGACGGCGCGGGAGCCGAAGCGTCCCGGGAGAACAACCGTCTCGGGCTGTAGTGCCGCGTGCTCCACGGCCTGGGAGCACGCCAGGAGCGGCGCGAGGATCGCCAGGACGAGGAACGCGGCGAGGCCATCGCGGGCGCGCGGGCGGGCGCCGGGTGCCTTGCCGTCAGTCCGCAGGCTCATACCCGAGCCCCTTCAAGAGCGGTTGCGCGGCCTGGAGCATGCGAGCGGAGGCGAGGGCCGTGGGGTCACCGCGCCGGATAGCCAGGCGCAATTCGCGGGTCGTGCCGGCCACCGGTCGGAGCCGGACGCGATCGATCCAGCGATTGCCGACCAATTGCCACCGGGCGCGGGCCGGCCCGTCCAGCCACGCGGCCTCGCATTGACCGCGCGCGAGGGCCTCCGCCGCGTCGTCGGCGTGGACGCGGCGCATCACGAGTTCGAGTGCGCTGGCGGAGGAGGAAAGGGAAGGAGGCGCCGCCGAGTCCGGGTGGGGCAGGACCGCGAGGCCCAGGCGCTGGACCATGTCCGGGGTTGCGGCCAATCGGCCTGGTCCGTCCTCGCCGCCGACCGTGGCCAGGAACGTCCACGGATCCTCGACGTCGGTCGCCTCGTCCGTCGGCCCCAGGTCCGTCCGCCAGGCGAGCCAGACGGAGTCGCGCAGCCAGGGACCCGCATCGTCGTAACCGGGTGGGAGCGCGGCTTCGCTCCACCACGCAACGAGAAGGGGAGTATCCGCCGCGGCCGGCGCGGGGTCGTACTCGAGAACCCGCGCGTCGGGAAGAACCGCCAGGACGGCCCAGCGCCAACCCCGGGGAACGGCGCACGAGGGCGCCGTGGCCGACGCGAGCCCGGGATCGGGAGGAGTCGGCTCGCGGGCGCCGCACGCCGCCAGGGCCGAGAGGCAAAGGCTCGCCAGGAGCATCGCGGAACCATGGGTCCTCGAAGCGCGCATCAGGGTCCCAGCTTAGGTTCCCCGGCGCGTCGCGCCAATTGTTGTTTGCCCTCCGGCGGCTCCTGGCTATACTTTCCCCCTGATGGCTATCGAGCACCCGCATAACCCGGGGATTTTTGCGGACCTGTCACGCGAGATTCGCGCCGGCTTCGAGAAGCTCATGGCGCCGCGCTCCTACAGCGCCGGCGACGTGATCTTTCGCGAGGGGTCGGTCGGCGACGGCTGCTACATCATCCGCACGGGCCGCGTCATGCTCTATTCGTTCTCGTCCCTGGGTGAGCGCAAGATTTTCGACATCATCTCGACCGGCGACGTCATCGGAGAGATGGCCATGATCGATGGCGAGCCCCGGTCGATGACGGCCGAGTGCATCACCGAGGTGAAGGCCGATTTCCTCCGCAAGGAGGACTTCGAGCGCGAGATCCTGGCTCACCGCGACGCCATCCTCCCGTTCCTCAAGCTCGTCGTCCGCCGCCTTCGGCGCCTCGACCAGCACGTCGAGGAGATCATCTTCCAGGGTGTTCCGTCCCGCGTGGCGACGGCCATCGCCTACCTCGCGGACCGCTTCGGCGAGAAGGTGAAGGAGGACGGCAAGGAGGCCATCCGGCTGGAGATCACCCACGCCGAGATCGCCGACCTCGTGGGAACCTCCCGCGAGTACACGTCGAAGTTCCTCTCCCAGTTCCAGAAGGACAACCTTCTCAAGTGCGGCCGCGGGACCATCGACATCTACGATCTCAGCGGCATCCGCTCCTGGGCCCGTTAGAGTTCCGCTCTTTTCTCTTTCGACACGACTCCCCGATCCGTTCCTGCTTCCTGGGCATCCTCGAGGCTCTGTATCTTTTTTCCCGCTAAGAACCTGATCAATTCCCTAAAGCCCGAGCCGGAAGCGCCGATAGGGTAATCAGCGGCCTGATCGTTTCCAGTTGCCAGGTCGTGAACCCAAGGAGGGGTTGAGAGCGCCATGTCGGGAATATCCTTTTCGGGACTTTCATCGGGAATCGACTTCGATAGCCTGCGTAATGCCTTGATGGCGGTCGAAGCCAACAAGCTCTCCCGGATCAGCAAGCAGCAGAGCACCTACAGTTCCCGCAAGGACGCCGTCAACGACGTCAACAATCGCCTGACCAACCTCCTGGCCAAGATCGAGCCCGTGCTCGGCGTCGGGAGCGCCAACCTCTTCAGCAAGGCCTCGGCCACGTCCTCGGACACCAGCGTCCTGACCGCGACGGCGCTCACGACCGCGGCCTCCGCCACCTACGACATCAAGGTGAAGAACCTGGCCACCGCGGAGAGCGTGATCTCCGCAACGGGCGCCTCGGTGGGCTCCTTCACCGGCGCGGTCGCGGGTTCCGACTTGAATGCCCTGGCCCCTCCCATCACCGCCGCCACGCTCCTCTCGGACCTCAACGGAGGCTCGGGCATCGGCGACCTCGCGAGCGGCCTGAAGATTCACCACGGCAAGGACTCGGCCACGATCGACCTCTCGACGGCCACGACGGTCGGCGACGTGCTCAACGCGATCAACAACTCCGGGCTGGGCGTCACGGCGGCCATCAACGGCGCGGGCAACGGCATCGACGTGGCATCGGACACCACGAATCGTTCGCTGGCGATCGAGGAGAACGGCGGCACGACGGCCTCGGAGCTGGGAATTTTCGGAAGTTCCCATGTCCTGCAGATGAAGACGGCCGCCGACGCCTCGGCGTTCAACGTCTATCTCGACGGGGCCCGCGACGGGAACAACGCCGACCTCTCCCTCGCCGACATCCGCGACAGCATCAACGCGGTGAGCGGCAAGACCTTCACCTCCTCGGTCGTCGATAACCGGCTCGTCATCGGTTCAAACAGCGTAGGCACCTCGAACGCGCTCCAGCTGACCGACAACGCCGCCAACGGGGGCGTCCTCGAACAGCTGGGCATCCTGGTGGCGAACGCGGCGGACTCGACGACGATCAGCAACCTCTTCTCGGGCAACAACGCGCTCGGCGGCTACCTGCAGACCGGCGCGGACGCGGTCTTCTCCGTGAATGGCGTGGAGGTGACCCGGTCGAAGAATACCGGCATCGACGACGTCATCACCGATGTCACGCTCAATCTCGCGGCGGCCTCGACTGCGGGCGCGACCTGGCCCACCGACTACAAGTCGACGACCTTGACGGTCAAGAAGGACACGGCGACGATCGCGCAGACGATGGACGAGTTCATCAACCAGTTCAATTCCGTCGTCGACTTCATCCAGGACCAGACCGCGGTGAACCCGGACGGCGAGGATGGGGTCCTGGCGGGAGACTCCGTCATGCGCAACCTCGGCGACAGCCTCTTCGCGCGGATCTCGGCGCTGAACGCGGACGTGGGACAGGAATACCGGTCCCTCTTCGAATTGAAGGACAGCGCGGGCAATTACGCGTTCAAGGTCTCGAGCTCGGGTGGCGGCCAGCTGACCTTCAACAGGACCGCGTTCGAGAACCTGCTCAACGAGAATCCCGACGCCGTCGCCGAGGTGTTTCGCTACGACACGAACGAGGACAGCTCCTGGGACGGAGGCATCGTCAAGAGCCTCAAGGACCTGGTGACGAGCTACAATTCGTCGACGGGCATCCTCACGAACCAGATCACCATCTACGGGGAGCAGATCGACGACCTCGACGATGTCTACCTGGCGATGCAGGAGAGATTGCAGAGGCAGGACGACGCCTTGAAGGCGCAGTTCTCGACCGCCGAGCAGTTGATCTCGAGCATGCAGTCGCAGTCCAACTACATCTCCACCCAGCTCTCCAACCTGAGCAACCGCTGAGGCGTCCGATCCCGAGCTGAAAGCCCGGGATAATTCCCCGGCCTTCACCCCGTCCCTCTCGACTGCTATTCTCCCAGCGATGGCTCGATTCGGACGATTCGGCGGGGTATACATCCCCGAGACCCTCGTGACGCCGGTGCGGGAATTGACCGCCGCGTTCGAGGCCTGCCGCAAGGATGGGCCTTTCCAGGCCGAGTTGACCGCGCTGCTCCGTGATTTCGCCGGCCGCCCCACGCCCCTGACCTCCGCGCCCCGGTTCTCGGCCGCGGTCGGCAACACCGTCTGGCTCAAGCGCGAGGATCTCCTGCATACCGGCGCGCACAAGATCAATAACGCCCTCGGCCAGGCGCTCCTGGCACGAAGGATGGGCAAGACGCGGCTCATCGCCGAGACGGGCGCGGGCCAGCATGGTGTCGCGACGGCGACGGCGGCCGCGAGACTGGGGCTCGCCTGCGTCGTCTACATGGGCGAGGACGACATGAAGCGCCAGGAGCTCAACGTCCTTCGCATGCGCGTATTGGGCGCCGAGGTCCGGGGCGTGTCGTCCGGATCGCGAACGCTCAAGGACGCGATCAACGAGGCGATGCGCGACTGGGTCGCCAACCTGGGATCGACGCACTACTGCCTGGGCTCCGCGCTGGGCCCTCATCCCTACCCCACGATGGTGCGAGAGTTCCACCGCGTGATGGGGGACGAGGCGCGGGCGCAGATGATCGAGAAGGCCGGCAGGCTCCCGGACGTCGTCGTCGCCTGCGTGGGCGGCGGCTCCAACGCGATCGGGATCTTCACCGCGTTCCTGGCGGACAAGGTCGAGCTCGTGGGAGTGGAGGCCGGCGGTCGCGGCGAGGGGCCGGGCGATCATGCGGCGCGATTCCGCGGAGCGGGCGGCCCGCCGCGCGTGGGTGTCCTGCACGGCAGCGAGACGTTCCTCCTGCAGGACGCCGACGGCAACGTGCTCTCCACGCACTCGATCTCGGCCGGCCTCGACTACCCTGCGGTCGGACCTGAGCACGCCTGGTTGCACGAGACGGGGCGGGCGCGGTACGAGGCCGCCGGCGACGCCGAGGCGCTCGCCGCCTTTCGACTCCTGGGCGAGACGGAGGGCATCCTGCCCGCGCTCGAGACCGCGCACGCCGTGGCCTGGGTGGCGGGTGCCCTGAAGGGGGCCGGGAAGACCGTGCTCCTGAATGTCAGCGGTCGCGGCGACAAGGACATGCCGATCGTGCAGGAAGCCATGGCGCAGGCGCGCCTGGCTGACGCGGGGAAGCGATCGTGAGCGCGGGGCTCGTGGCGACGGGGGCCGCGCGGACCGGCCGCGGGGCCGCGGCGGTGACGGCCGCGTTCGTAAGGGCCCGGGCGGCGGGGCGCCGCGCCCTGGTGGCGTACCTGACCGCCGGCTTTCCCGATCGAGCGACGGGGCGCGCGTGCGTGGTGGCCGCCATCGAGGCAGGCGCGGACGTCATCGAGCTGGGTGTCCCGTTCTCCGATCCCATCGCGGACGGTCCCGTCATCCAGGCCGCCGGCGACGCGGCGCTCAAGGGCGGGATGACGTTCCGGGGCGCCCTCCAGCTCGTCGCCGACCTGCGCCAGACCTACGACACGCCCGTCCTTCTCATGACCTACCTGAACCCGGTGCGATCACTGGGCGAGGGCGCGGCCCTCGACGCCGTTGCCGCGTCCGGCGCCGACGGGCTGATCATTCCCGACCTGATCCCGGATGAGGGCGAGGCCTTGAGAAACGAGGCCCATGCCCGCGGCCTGGCCCTCGTCTTTCTCGCCGCTCCCAATTCCGCGGCCGAGCGGCTGGAGCGCGTGGCGGCGGCCTCCACGGGGTTCCTGTATGCCGTGGGCCTGGAGGGAGTCACCGGCGAGCGGGACCAGCTCGCCCCGGGGCTCGGCGATCATCTGGCGCGCGTCCGTGCCGCGGTCGCGGTCGCGCATCCCTCGGGTGACCTCCCGATAGCCGTTGGTTTCGGCGTCTCGCGCCCCGAGCATGTTCGCGCCCTCGGCACGATGGCCGACGGGATCATCGTGGGGTCCGCCGTTGTTCGTCGCATGAGCGAGGGCGCCGCGTCGGTCGGCGCGTTCCTCCGATCCTTGAAGGAGGCGTCATGAGCGTCAACCTGAACGACCTGCTGCCGCAGATCCCGATCCTGGCCACGCTGGAGGCGGATGAGCTTGCGGCGGTCAAGGAGATCCTGGAGCGCAAGGTCCTGCCCGAGCACGCGACGGTCTTCGCCGAGGGCGATCCCGGGGACGGGCTCTACATCGTGGCTGTCGGAGCCGTCAAGATCGTCAAGCGCATCGATCACCAGAACGAGAAGGTGCTGGCGGGCATGGTCGAGAAGAGCTTCTTCGGCGAGATGGCGCTTCTCGATGGAAAGCCGCGGTCCGCGGCGGCCGTCACGACGAGGGCGAGCGTTCTCTTGAAGGTGCCTAACACGAGGTTCAACGCGTTCATGCAGACGCACCCGTTCGCGGCGCTGAAGATCGTCAGCCAGATCGCGTGCTATCTCTCCATCCGTCTCAGGGACACCAACATCCGGCTGGCCGAGCTGGAGAACTACAGGCTCCTGCGCGGATGATGTCGCAAACGCCTGGATCGATCCGCGCCACCCGGCGCGGCATCCTCGCGTCCGGGATCGTGGTCGCCCTGGCGATGACGGTCCTGCCCGCCTGCCGCAACATCAATACGGGTGTCGCGGAGCAAGAGTACGCGGCCGGCAACTACGGCCGGGCGGCGGAGGAATACCGCGAGTTCATCCGCGAGAACCCGAAGTCACCGTTTCTCCCCGAGGCGTACATCGGGCTGGCATGGAGCGAGTACCAGCGCGGGGAACTGGACGAGGCCGCGGCGGCGACGGAGGTCTTCCGGCGCCGGTACCCGGGGCATCGCCTGGCCCCCACCGCCGCCTACCTCCAGGCCAGCATCTATTTCGCCCAGCGCCGGTATCTCGAGGCGGAGAACGAGCTGACGGACCTGGTGCGCGATCATGCCGACGATCCCGTGATCCCGGACGCGCGCTTTCTCCTGGCCCGCGCCCAGGCGGGCATGCTCCGCTATGCGGCCGCCGCCGACCAGTATCGGATCTACCTGGACCGCTACGGCGATGGGGCGTACGCCCCGGCCGCCCTGGCTGGCCGCGCGGCGGCCCTGGAGAAGCTGGCGCGCTGGGACGAGGCCGCGGACGCGCTCGACGCCCTGGTCCGCCGGTTCCCGGACCGTCCCGAGCGTCCCGCGGCCATGCTCGACCTTGCGCGCCTGAGGCAGGCCTCGGGTCGCTACGACGCCGCGGAATCGATGCTCAGGGGGATCATCCGCGACTACTCGGATCCCGCTACGCTTCGCGCGGCGCGCGGAAGGCTCGCGGACGTCCTCGTGGCCCAGGCCCGGCTCGACGAGGCCGCCGCGGTCTACAAGTCGGTCTACGACGCCCTCGACGAGAACGCGGACACAGAGGCGCCGCGGATCGCGTCCTGGCTGGCCGCGCACTGGGCGAGCCGTGGCGATACGAACGCGGCCCGGCGCTACTACGCGCGGATTGCCGGGACGCACGAGCGGGACGCGGGGGCGCACGCGACCGCGCTGGCGTGGCTGGCGCTGGATGCGCGCCGACGCGGGGATCGCGAGGAGGCCCTGGGGCGATCGGTCCGCTTCCTGGAACTCTACTACGACGACGCGCGCGCGGACGGCCTGGAGCGCCTCCTGGTTGACCTGCTGGTCGAGGGTGGGCGCGTGCAGGAGGGGCGCGACCGGCTCGTGACGCTCATGAGGCGTCGCTACGCGCTGGCCCGCCCCGCCGACTTCTACCGCGTTGCCGAGCTCAGCATGCGCCTCAGGGATTACGGTGAGGCGCTTCGCGAGGTCGAGGAGGGATTGGCGCGGGCGAGGGCGGCCGCGGACACGCCGGCCATCAAGAGCGGGCTCTACCACGCGATGATCCTGCACGACCTCGACGGAAACCGGACGCGCGCCGTGGAGCACTGGTGGTTGCTCAAGCAGATGGATCCCTCCTACGTGACGGTGGAGGAGAAGGTGTTCTGGGACGAGCAGGAGGATCGCTTCTACCGCGAGAACCGGATCCTGCCGGAGATGCGGGGGGCGCGCGCCTTCCGGCCGCCCGAGCACCAGTCCGTTCATGTTGCCGGGATCCTCTTCGACGTCGGCGACCGGGAGGCGCATTCCCTGGCGCGGTCGCTCAACACGCTCTTCATCTCCGCCATCACCGTGCACACCGATCTCGACTACGCGCCGGGCGACAAGACGCGCCTTGTCGGCGAGCTGGTGTCTCGTCGCGATTTTGGCCGCCTGCCAGATTCGTGGTTTCCCCTCCGCCACACCGTCGGCGCCGACTGGATCATCACGGGCAGGGCCCGAAGCGAGCGGGAAGGGGACCTGCTCCCCGAGGGCGCCGCTCCTGTCGTCGTGCTGGAACTCAGGCTCCTCAGGGTGGACTATGACGGCATCTTTCCCTTCGAGTATTCCTGGCGCCTGCCGGTCGCGGACCTGGCGGCCTCGGCGCCCGGGATCGTGCGCGAAACCGTGGATCGCCTGAGGCTCTACCACCCGGTCCGGTAGCTCTTTCCCCAGCGCCCAAGCCCCACGCGATTTTTCCGGGGCATAAGCCGACGCCCAGCGCTAGAATGGGCCGCATGGAGTGGTTCAAAAAGGTCAAGGCCAAGTACCGTCCGCGCAAGGTGGCGAAGGAAGAGACCGTCACCGGGCTCTGGACCAAGTGCCAGAAGTGCGAGGCGATGCTCCCGAAGAACGAGCTCGTCGAGAACCTCATGGTCTGCACCGTCTGCGGGCACCATCACCGCATCCCGGCGCGCGAGCGGATCCGCATTCTCCTGGATGAAGGCAGTTTCCAGGAGACGGACGCCACGCTGGCCTCCGTCGATGCCCTGGGCTTTGTCGACGAGAAGGCCTACCCGGCACGACTGGCCGATGCCCAGGCCAAGTGCGGAGATCGCGACGCCGTCCTGACGGGCTTCGGGCTCATCGAGGGCGTGCGCGTGGGGATTGCCGTCATGAACTTCGACTTCATGGGCGGATCCATGGGATCCGTCGTCGGCGAGAAGGTGGCGCGCATCGTCGAGCGGGCCACGGCCGATCACCTTCCGGTGATCCTCCTGACGGCTTCCGGGGGCGCGCGCATGCAGGAGGGGATCCTCTCGCTCATGCAGCTCGCCAAGACCGTGGGCGCCGTCTCGCGGCACAAGGAGGCGGGGCTGCTCTCGATCGCCGTCCTGACCGATCCGACGACGGGCGGCACGACGGCCTCCTTCGCCACCGTCACCGACATCATCCTGGCGGAGCCCGGCGCGCTGGTGGCGTTCGCGGGCCCGCGGGTCATCGAGCAGACGATCCGCCAGAAGTTGCCCGAGGGTTTCCAGCGGTCGGAGTTTCTCCTGGCGCACGGTCTCGTGGATTCCATCGTGCGCCGCGCGGACATGCGCGCTTCGCTCGCCCGGCTTCTCCGCTTCGCCGCCTGAAGCTCGCGTCGACGCCCGACCTGGGGGCGCTGGCCTCGTCCCCGCCCCCGTCCTGCCTGCCGAGGCTCGATGGCCGGATCGAGCGAGGGTGGCGCCTGAGACTCGATGGGATGCGCCGATCCCTGGCTCTCCTCGGCGTCCCGCGCTACCCGGCCGTTCTCGTTGGCGGCACCAACGGCAAGGGGTCGGTCGCGGCCGCGCTCCATCGCATCTTCTCGGACTTCGGTCTTCGCGTCGGGCTGACGACGTCGCCCCACCTGCTGGATGTCCGCGAGCGGATTCGCGTCGGCGAGGAGGCCATATCCGCGGCGGACTTCGACGCGAGCGTGAATGCCGCGTTCGGCGTGGACCTGGCCGACGAGGCGACCTATTTCGAGATCCTGGCCCTGGCGGCCCTGCATCACTTCAACCGGGCCGGCGTCGACCTGGCCATCGTCGAGATCGGCCTCGGCGGCCGCCTCGACGCCTTCAACGTGATCGATCCGATCGTCAGCGTCATCACGAACGTGGGGCTGGAGCATACGCGGTGGTTGGGAGAGACGATCGAGGCCATCGCCGCGGAGAAGGCGCCTATCGCCCGCGCCGGCCGGCCTGTGATCCTCGGGTGTGATCTTCCCATCCTCCGGCAGGAGTGCGAACGGATCGGCGCCGAGGTCGTCGCGGCGCACCGCGAGGATCGGGCCGCGTTCCGGGAACAGAACGACCGAACGGCGGTCGCCGCGGCCGAGCGTATCGCCGGCGCGCTGGGTCTGCCCTTCGATGAAGAAGCGGCCGCGCGGTCGACGGCTCGCGCCTGGTGGCCGGGTCGTTTCGAGGTCTTGCGCCCGGCCGGAGGTGGCCGGCCCGAGATCCTGCTGGACGGAGCTCATAATCCCCCGGCCGCCGTCGCCCTGGCGCGGCGCCTGGAGTCGCACGCCGCGGGACGCCGCGTGGTCGGGCTCGTGGCCTTTCTCTCCGATAAGGATGTGCCCGGCTGGTTCGTCGCCCTGGATCCGGTCGTCGAGGCGTGGGTGGTGACGAGCCTGGAGGAGGAGCGCGCCCTCGCGCCCGCATCGGTCCCCAGGCCCTACAACGCCGAGGTCATGGCCGATCGCATGGCGGCGTTTCGGGCTGCCGAGGCCGCGGCCGGACCCGACGGCATCGTCCTGGTCACCGGTTCGCTCTACAACGTCGGCGCCTTCCTGCGGAGCCATCTTTCCGAGCTCTGAAGTGCTTGGCTGTTGCGTTGCCCTTCGAACGGGGATAGAAATTCGGCGTGGCAGACCAGGGTCAGGGCCAGGGGTATTCCTGGCAGATTATGCATCGCCCCTCTTACGCGACGCTCGACGTCCGCCTGGGGCCGGGCGGCAGTGTCACCGCCGAGGCCGGAGCCATGATCAGCCACACGTCCGGCGTCACGCCCACGACGAAGCTCAACGGCGGCTGCATGGCGGCCCTGATGAAGCCCTTCACCAAGGAATCGCTCTTTGTCACCACGTACGCATCCCAGCAGGGCGGCTCGGTCAGCCTCGCCCCGACGCTCCCCGGCGACATCGCGCATATCCCCATTACCGGCGTGGCACAGAAGGTCGCGGCCGGCGCCTACCTCGCGCACGGCGCCGGGGTAGAGGTGGCAACGTCCTTCGGCGGTTGCCGATCGCTCTTCGGCGGCTCCGGGCTCTTCGTCCTCGAGGCGGTCGGGCAGGGCGATCTCTGGGTGACCGGTTTCGGTTCGATCTCCGAGATGCACGTCGACGGATCGCTCGCGGTCGATACGGGCCATATCATCGCCTGGGACAACGGGCTCGCTTACACCATACGCCGGGTGGGTGGCTGGAAGTCCACGCTCCTCTCGGGAGAGGGGCTCGTCGTCGAGTTCCAGGGCAAGGGGCGCGTGCTCGTCTCGTCCCGCAATCTCTCGGCGTTTGTCCAGTGGTTGACCCCGTGGTTGCCCCGATGAGGCTCGTGGTTGCCCCGATGACGCTCGGGGTTGCCCCGATGAGGCACGGGGTGCCGCGATGACGCGTCAGATCGAGATCCTGCACCGTCCGGCGTACGCGGCCGCGCGCATCACGTTGCAACCCGGCGACGCGTTCCTCATCGAGGCGGGGTCCATGGTATCGCAGTCCGGGACGTTCACCCTGGACCCTGTGAAGGTGAAGCGCGCGAAGAGCGGCGGCATCTTCGGCGCCATCAAGGGCATGCTCTCGGGCGAGTTCTTCTACCTGAACAAGGTCTCGACGTCGTCGCCCGGCCACATCCTCGTGGCGCCCACCCAGGTCGGCGACATCACCGAGCATCAGCTCAACGGCGGTCTCATCATCCAGTCCGGATCCTTCCTGGGGTGTGACGACGAGATCACGCTGGACGGCGAGTGGCAGGGCGCGCGCGCCTTCTTCGCCGGTGAGTCGCTCTTCATGCTCCATGCGCGCGGCACGGGAAGCGTTCTCTTCAACAGCTTCGGCGCCATCCAGGCCCATGACATCGACGGCGAGTTCATCGTCGACAGCGGGCACATCGTTGCCTTCGAGCCGTCGCTGCAATACTCGGTGACGAAGTTCGGCGGTTCGTGGCTGGGGGCCTTTGCCTCCAGCGAGGGGCTCGTGGCCCGGTTCAGCGGCCGCGGCCGCGTCTACACGCAGAGTCGCAACCTGGAGTCGTTCGGGAAGCTCGTGGGGCAGATGTTGCCCATGCGGGACAACTGATGAAGATCGGGATCAGCGGACGGCCGGATTACGCGATGATCCATCTCGGCATGGACGCGGGAGAGAGCATCGTCGCGGAGTCCGGGGCCATGGTCTCGAGGACGGCGGGCATCGCAATCGAGACCGCGGCGCGCGGGGGCATCCTGGAGTCGGCCAAACGGGCCCTCCTTGGCGGGGAGAGCTTCTTCGTGAATACGTTTACGGCGAAGGAGGCGGGACGCCTGGCGCTCGCTCCCGGCTGCCCCGGCGACGTCATCCACGTGCCCCTGAACGGCGAGCTGATCGTCCAGAAGGGGAGCTTCATCGCGGCTACTCCCGGCATCAAGCTCGACACGAAGTGGGCGGGCCTGAAGGGCTTCTTCTCCGGCGAGGGTTTCTTCCTCCTGCAGGCCCTGGGGCAGGGCGACCTCTTCCTCTCCAGCTACGGCGCGATCGAGGAAGTCGAAGTGAACGGCGATTACATCGTCGACACGGGCCACATCGTGGCCTTCGAATCCGCGCTCTCGTACAACGTCCAGAAGCTCGGCAACTGGCGCCAGACCATCCTCTCGGGAGAATTCCTGGTCTGCCGGTTCAGCGGTCGCGGCAAGGTCTGGATCCAGACCCGGGCCGTCCAGCCCTTCGCTCACTGGATCCACCCCTTCCGCCGCGTGAAGCCCAAGAGCAACAACTAGAGCCGGTATCGCCAGGTCGACCTCCGGCCTGGAACCGCCTGGTAAGGGCCTTTCGGTCTCCCCGGTGAAACCGCCTCCGGTATCCGCTACTCCCAGACCTGCCCGTTCGCTCGCACCCTTGTAAGCCAGAGGACCTCACACGAGCCGTCGCCGGTGTCGTCGCGGGAGAGAGAGGATTCCCACCAGACCGTCCTGCCGCCGCGCTTGCCGTCGACGCGCACGAGGTAGCCGGAGAGTTCCGCGTCGTCGCCTTCCGAGAGGGTCTCAGCGCCGTCCTCGACGGCGTCGTTGGCAGGCAGGATGTGGGTGTTTGCGGATTGCGTATAGATGTAGGGCGCGTCGTGGCCGAAGTCGGAGCCCCAGCGGTACCAGTACCAGCGGTTTGACTGGGACCAGTCGACCTTCTCCCAGGCGCCCGACGTGATGAGATCGCCCCACCCGATGGCGAGATCGAGCGGCGAGAGCTCGGTCTGCCATCCCGACCAGTAGCCGGCCGTCGAGAGCACGCGCCCGCGGACGGTGTAGGTGGCGAGAGGCGTGATGGTGAAGCTCCAGCCTCCACGCTCCACCGTCCACGGTTCTTTGCCCGTCGCCGCTCCCTGCTCGGGCGAGGTTGCGACACGGGGCGGTTCGCTACTAGCCGCAGGGTCCGGCCGGCCCTTTCCGCAGGCGAGGGCGGCCGCCAGGCAGAGGAGCCACGCGAGAAGAACGCGGGCATCGATCCGGGAGGGTTTCCGCCAAGCGTGTCGCGGGGGAGACATGTCGCTATAATCGCGCTCGTGAGGGCGTCGTGGAACTGAAAATTGCTTCGGATTATCAACCCGCCGGGGACCAGGCGCAAGCGATCGAAAAGCTGGCGACGGCGCTGGCCGCCGGCGCGAAGCGCACGACGCTCCTCGGGGTCACCGGGAGCGGCAAGACCTTCACGATGGCCAACGTCATGGCGCGCCTCCAGCGTCCGGCGCTCGTCCTGTCCCCCAACAAGACCCTCGCCGCCCAGCTCTATGCCGAGTTCCGGACGTTCTTCCCGGAGAACGCGGTGGAGTTCTTCGTCAGTTACTACGACTACTACCAGCCCGAGGCCTACATCCCGCAATCGGACACCTACATCGACAAGGATTCGGCCATCAACGAGCGCATCGATCGGCTGAGGCTCTCGGCGACGACGTCGCTGTTGACCCGCCGTGATGTCGTGGTGATCGCGTCGATCTCGTGCATCTACGGCCTTGGCGCGCCGGCCGAGTACGCGCGGATGACGATTGCCCTGGAGCGCGGCCAGGTGATCTCGCGGCATGCCGTCCTCCGCAAGCTCATCGAGATGCAGTACGGTCGCGGAGAGGACCTCGCGCGCGGCACCATGCGGGTCCGCGGCGACACGCTCGACGTGCACGCGTCGTACCGCGAGGATGCCTATCGCGTGACCTGGGATGGCGACACGATCGAGACGATCCGCTCGATCGATCCGCTGACCGGGGACACGACGACGGAGCTGAGGAGCGTCGTCATCTACCCGGCCAAGCATTTCGTCCAGACCTGGGAGGCGCTCCAGAAGGCGATCGCGGCGATCGAGGTCGAGCTCGGGTCGCGCTACGAGGAGCTGAAGTCCCAGGGGAAGATCCTCGAGGCGGAGCGCATCAAGCAGAGAACGACCTACGAGCTCGAGATGATGAAGGAGCTCGGCTACTGCAAGGGGATCGAGAACTACGCGCGGCACCTCACGGGCCGGGCGCCCGGCGAGCCTCCTTACACGCTTCTGGACTATTTCCCCTCCGACGGGCTGATCTTCATCGACGAGTCACACGTTGCGACGGGACAGCTGGAGGGCATGTTCAACGGGGACCGGGCGCGCAAGCAGGTGCTCGTCGACTTCGGCTTCCGCCTCCCGTCGGCCCTCGACAACCGCCCCTTGAAGGGCGAGGAATTCTACGCCCGGACGCCCCAGCTCGTCTTCGTCTCCGCCACGCCGGGGAAGGTCGAGCGGGCGCAGTCGACGCTCGTCGTCGAGCAATTGATCCGGCCGACGGGGCTTATCGACCCGGCGGTGGAGGTTCGACCCGCGACGAACCAGGTGCACGACCTGATGAACGAGATCGCGGGGGCCGTGGAGCGCGGCGAGCGGGTGCTCGTGACGACCCTGACGAAGCGGACCTCGGAGGAGCTGACGACGTTCGTCGAGGAGAAGGGCTACAAGGTGGCCTATCTCCATGCCGAGATCGAGACGCTGGAGCGGATCGAGCGGTTGAAGATGCTGAGAGCGGGGGAGGTCGACGTGCTCATCGGCATCAATCTCCTGCGGGAGGGCCTGGACCTTCCCGAGGTCGCGCTCGTGGCCATCATGGACGCGGACCGCGAGGGATTTCTCCGGTCGGAGACGAGCCTCATCCAGATGATGGGGCGCGCGGCCCGGCACCGGACCGGTCGCGTCATTCTCTATGCGGACGCGGTCACGGGATCGATGAAGCGGGCCATCGACGAGACGGACCGTCGTCGCCAGCGCCAGCTCGACTACAACCAGGCCCACGGGATCACGCCGCGCTCGATCCAGAAGCCGCTGGAGGCCCTGGAGGTCTTCGCGCTGGATCCCTTCGAAGAGGAGATGCTGACGGCCGCGGATGCGAACATGCTGCCCCCCGACGCCAAGGGGCTCCTCATCGAGAGCCTGGAGCGGGAGATGAACGAGGCGGCCGCGGCGCTGGAGTTCGAGCGGGCGGCCTATATCCGGGATCGGATCGAGAAGCTTGGAGGCAAGAAGAAGCGAAGCGCCAGGAAGGCGGGTCCGCCCGGACCCAGGCGAGGTCGCCCCGCGCGCGCCTGACGGAATTTCGCGATCGCGGCCGGGCGGCGTGCGGTATAATGCCCCACTCACGCGTCACCATCCTGTCCTTCGGAGGCATCCCATGCCCAGGTTCTCCCGGCTTTTCGCGATGTTCGTTCTTTCCGCCGCGCTGGCGTCCAGCGTCGGAGCCGTCTACTACGACCTCGGCAAGAACGGCGACAACAAGACCAACATCTCCTGGGAGTCCCGGGCCACGGTCGAGACGATCCTCGGAACCACCAACAAGGTTGCCGGGTTCGTCTGGTTCGACGCGGCGCGCGGTCGCCACCAGGTCAAGCTGACGATCCCGGTCGCCTCGATCCAGACGGGCATTGCCATGCGTGACGAACACATGCGGAGCGCGCAGTGGATGGACGCCGAGCGGTTCCCGAATATCGAGTTTGCCTCGACGCGCATCACTCCGATCCGCGGCAAGCGGGATGAATACACCATCGTGGGCAACCTTACGATCCACGGCGTGACGAAGACGATATCGGTCCGCGGCACAGCCCGCCGCCTGGCGGCCATCCCGCGGCTCGAGTCGATGGGCTACGTGGGCGACATCATCCAGCTCAAGACGACATTCCCCGTCGTGCTCTCGCAGTACGGGATCACCGTGCCCGAGAACATCGTCGGGATGAAGATGTCGAATCGCGTGACGATCATGGTCGATGTCTTCGGCTTCACGAATAACCAGCCGGACCGCCTGCCCGAGGGCGTCACCGCACCGGCGGCGGCACCCCGATCCGCGACTCCCGCGACTACGACCCCTGCCGCCCCCGCGCACGTTCACGGCGGGCACGGGGGGCACTGATCGCGTCCTGCATTCCTCGTTCTCGATAGGGGAGCCCGCCGGGGGCAGGTCCGCACGTGCGCACGCGGCCCGCCGAGGTTTCCTGAAGACCAATCACGGCGTCGTCGAGACTCCGGCGTTCATGCCC
This sequence comes from uncultured bacterium, assembly GCA_964548165.1. Taxonomy (GTDB): domain Bacteria; phylum UBA8481; class UBA8481; order UBA8481; family UBA8481; genus CAZJQD01. The sequence continues at coordinate 9,005 of CAZJQD010000007.1, read as the reverse complement.
GTCGGGACGATCGGGACCGTGAAGGCCCTGGATATCACCGACCTCAAGACGGCCGGCGCCACGATCATGCTCTCGAATACCTACCACCTTCTCCTGAGACCCGGCGCGGAGGAAGTGGCGGCGAGAGGTGGTCTGCACCGGTTCATCGGCGGGGATCTCCCGATCCTGACGGACAGCGGTGGCTACCAGGTGATGTCGCTGGCCGACCTCAGGGATTACGACGAGGACGGCGTGACGTTCAAGAGCCACCTGGACGGTTCCAAGGTCCGCCTGACGCCCGAGGTGGCCGTGCGTGTCCAGAACCTCCTCGGGTCCGATATCCAGATGGTGCTCGACGTCTGTCCGCCCGCCGACGCGAAGCCGGGCGAGGCGCAGGCGGCGACGGAGCTCTCGCATCGCTGGGCAGAGCGCGCGTTCGCCTGCGATCGCCCCGACGGGGTTCTCCGATTTGCAATCTGCCAGGGCGGCTTTGATGCGGCGGCTCGCGCGGCATCATCCCGGTTTGTCGCGGGTCTGCCCGCCGACGGCTTCGCGATCGGGGGGCTCTCGGTCGGCGAGCCCGAGGACGTGATGATGGCCATGCTCGACGCCGCGCTACCGGAACTTCCGACCGATCGCCCGCGGTACCTCATGGGGGTTGGAAAGCCCTCGCAGATCGTTCGCGCCGTGGCGCGTGGAGTCGATCTCTTCGATTGTGTCCTGCCGACGCGCGTCGCCCGTCACGGCACCTTGTGGACGACGGTCGGGGTCATCCGGATCAATCGCAACGAGTTCGCGACCGACGACGGTCCGCTCGATCCCGGCTGTCCTTGCCTGACCTGCGCCGGGCACAGCCGGGCGTACCTGCGGCACATCTATCGCTGTGGCGACCCGCTGTATCTTCGGTTGGCGAGCCTCCACAACCTGACCTACCTCTTGTCCCTGATGGCGCGGATTCGCGCCGACCTGGCGGCCGATCGCTTCGACCCGGCGTTGACTTTGGAGGGGCTGGCCCTATGATGCCCCGGTCATGAATTCCCTGCTCGTTTCCACGGGACTCGCATCCCAACTCGTTGCGCAAGCCGCCGATCCGGCCGCCCCCAGCCCCTTCTCCGGGATCTGGATGATGGTCATCATCATCGTCATCTTCTGGTTTCTCGTTATCGCGCCGCAGCGCAAGGAGATGAAGGAGAAGGACAAGATGCGCGAGGGCGTCAAGAAGGGCGACAACGTGGTCACCGTCGGGGGCGCTCACGGGCAGGTCGTCTCCGTTGAGAAGGACATCGTCACGGTGAGGCTCGCGGAGAAGGTGCACGTCGCCTTCGAGCGGTCCGCGATCGCGCGCGTTGTCGCCGGCGCGTCCGGCGGCGAGGCGAAGAAGTAGACCGAATTCCCGCACTGCTTGCTTTTCTCTGCGGGCTGGCCGTGGCCTGGGCCGCCGTTCCACTCGTCATCGTCCTGGCGCGCCGCATTGGCTGGATGGATCGTCCCGGCGGCATCAAGGCGCACAAGGAGCCCACCCCGTACGGCGGCGGCCTCGCCATCGCGTTCGCGACAGCCCTCGCGAGCCTCCTGCCGATCGCCCTCGATTCCCGCCTGGATCCGGCCACGCTCGTCGTACTGGGCACGGCCGGGCTCATCTTCCTGGGCGGGCTCTACGATGACTTCCGGCCGCTGGGGGCCTGGTCCAAGTTTGCCATCCAGGGGACGGCCGCCGGCGTGCTCATCGCCTGGGACATCCGACTGCACATTCTCGTCCTGCCGGACATCCTCAACATCGCGCTCACGATCCTGTGGGTCGTCGGCGTGGCGAACGCGGTCAACATGATCGACATCATGGATGGCCTGGCCGGATCGGTAACCGGTGTCGCCGCGCTGACGTTCGGCCTGATCGGCCTCCTGTTCGGCGAACCGGAGCTCGCCGTGCCGGCCCTGGCGTTGTGCGGCGCGATCTGCGGCTTTCTCCGGTACAACTTCCGTCCCGCCCGGATCTTCATGGGGGACGCCGGGGCCCAGTTCATCGGGTTCCTGCTGGCCGCGCTGGCCATTCGCGGGTCCTACACCACGTTCAACAGCGTGGCCCTCCTCGCGCCCGTGCTGATCCTCGGGGTTCCCATCTTCGACACGGCTCTCATCACGGTCCTCCGCATGAGAAAGGGGAAGTCCCCGTTTGCCGCGTCCAACGATCACCTGGCTCTCCGGTTGCGCCGGCTCGGCTTCGACGTCGCGGGCACGGTACGCGCTTGCGTCATCACGACCGCCGTCCTGTCGACCGTGGCTACGGCCGCGACCCTGGTATCGCTGGGGCCGGCGATTGCGCTCTACGCGGTGACCGGACTGGCCGCCCTGGCCCTGGCCTGGCGCGTCAGTGCCGTGGACGTCGACTGATGCGATTGGTCGTCGGGGTCACGGGCGCCATCGGTGGCGGGAAGAGCTCGTTTGCCAGGTTCCTGGAGGAAGCGTTTCGCGCCCGCGGAGTCTCCGCCACGATCCTCGACGCGGACCAGGTCGCTCGGCGCTTGGTGGAGGACGCGCCCGAGGCGCCGGAGGTTCGCGGCGAGCTGGCCGCGCGTTTTGGCGCGGACGTCCTGCGAGCCGACGGCACGTTGGATCGAGCCCTCCTCGCGGCGCGCGGTTTCGCCGACGACGCGTCCGCGGCCGATTTGAACGCCATCCTCCATCCCAGGGTCCTGGCGGCGACCGATCGCGCGATCACGGGCGAGGGCGTCTTCCTCCTCGATGTGCCGCTCCTCTTCGAGAGCGGCATGGATCGCCTCTGCGATGAAACCATCGTGGTCACGGCGCCTCGCGCCGAGCGCCTGCGGCGGGCATCGCGATTCGCGGATGCGGAGGAGCGCGAGCGCCGGCAGTGGCCCGAGGCCCGGAAAGCGGCCGCCGCCGATCACGTGATTGCCAACGACGCAACGCTCGCGGAATTAGCCGTTCAGGCTCGCGCCCTGGCCGAAAAACTACTCCCGTAGAACCGCTCCTCCTGTGATAACATCGCCGACGTGATCGTACGGACTCCCCATAAACGGCGAGGCGATCGGATCGTGTCGCTGGACAACCGCAAGATCGGACTCATCGCCGCCGCCTGCGCCTGCCTCTTCTTCGTCGCCTTCGTCGGTGGGTTCTTCGCGGGGAGGATGACGACAGGGAGCGCGGCGCTGACGGACGGTCCAGACCGCCCCGTGGACGGCGATCCCGGGTCGCAGTCTCCGTCCGATCCTGTCGAACAGACCGATGCGGACTTGGTAGCGTCGGACGAGCCAACCTCGGCGGCGGCCGTCCCTGCGTCCTCCACGCCGGCCGCGGTCTCCTCGGCGACCGCCGTTCCCTCGGCGACCGCCGTTCCCTCGGCGACCG
>CAZJQD010000007.1:0-5560 GCA_964548165.1 uncultured bacterium | reverse complement strand
CCTCGGCGACCGCCGTTCCCTCGGCGACCGCCGTTCCCTCGGCGACCGTGGCGCCTTCCACGAACCCGGGGCGGCGTTACGCCATCGTCGCCGGGTCGTTTCCCTTCACGGGGGATACCGTCGCCGCGATGGCCGATGCGGAGCGCCAGCGCGAGAGACTTCGCATCCGCGGCTTTCGCAGTGCGCGCATCGAACGCATCACCCTTCCCGGGAAGGGACCCTACTTGAGGATAATCGCCATGGAAGCCAACTATCCCTCGACCGTCGCCGCCCAGCGCGACATCCAGGCCATGATCGCCCGCGGCGACCTGCAGCAGGGATTCGCCCTGCCGTTGGGTCCCGCGCCGTCCGGGACCGCCGGCAGCCGGGAGGCGACGCGATGAGCGCGCCGCTCCTGGTCGTCGGATCGGTCGCCTTCGACCACGTGAGGACTCCGGCAGGCGAGGCCGCCGAGGCTCTTGGGGGAGCGGCCACCTACTTCAGCGTGGCCGCCAGCACGCTTCATAAGCCCGTTCATCTCGTCGGCGTCGTGGGGACCGATTTCCCCGCCGAGATCGTGACGATGCTGGAGTCTCGTGGCGTCGACTGTTCGGGACTGACGCGCACGGAAGGCAAGACATTCCGCTGGAAGGGGTACTACGAGGGTGACCTGAACTCCGCGGTGACCGAGGACACCCAGCTCAACGTCTTCGCCGCGTTCAAGCCCGATCTGCCCGCCGCGTTCCGCAAGCCCGGCTATCTTTTTCTCGCCAACATCGATCCCGCCATCCAGCTCGACGTCTTGCGCCAGATCGAGAGGCCGCGCACGGTGGCCGCCGACACCATGAATTTCTGGATCGGCTCCAAGGCCTCTGACCTTCGCAGGCTCATCTCCGAGGTCGACCTGATGGTCCTCAACGAAGGAGAAGCCCAGCAGTTGACGGGGGAGCACAACCTCGTCACGGCGGCGCGCGCGGTGCTCCAGATGGGCCCGAAGGTCGTCGCGGTCAAGAAGGGCGCGCACGGCGCGATCCTGGCGAACGCGACGCAGTTCGCCATCATCCCGGCCTTTCCGCTGGAGACGGTCGTCGATCCAACCGGAGCCGGCGACTCGTTCGGCGGTGGCCTGATGGCCGCCCTGGCGATGCAGGACACCGATCACACGGACTTTGAGGCCCTGCACCGCGCCGCCGCCTACGGCTCCGTGGTGGCCTCGTTCAATTGCGAATCGTTCTCCATGGAGCGCCTGAAGGCTCTCGACCGGGCGGCGATCGAGGAGCGCCTGGCGCAGTTGCGCGCCTGCGTGTCGTTCTGATGACCGCCGAACTGCGCATCGGGCTCGTCGGTTGCGGCGTCGTCGGCGGCGGCGTCGCCGAGATCCTCCTGGATCCGAAGCGGCCCTGGGAACGGGAACCGCTGGCGTCCCGGGGCGGCGCCGGTCAGCGCGCCCGCTCTCTCAGGCTGGTTCGCGTTTGCGAGCTGGACTGGAAGAAGAACGGCAAGCTGTCCAACGGCATCACCGTGCCCAAGGCCCTGCGGTGCTCGAACGTCGACGAGATCCTGGACGATCCCTCCATCGACGTGGTGGTCGAGCTCGTGGGGGGGACCACGTTCGCCCACACGGTCATCGATCGCGCGCTCGCCGCCGGCAAGGACGTCGTGACGGCGAACAAGGCCCTGCTCGCGGAGATGGGCGGACCGCTCTTCGGGAAGGCCGCCCGGCTCGGTCGAGAGATCGCGTTCGAGGCCGCCGTTGCCGGCGGGATCCCGATCCTCTCGGCGGTGCGCAGCGGCCTCGCGGCCAATCGGCTCAAGACCATCTACGGCATTCTCAACGGCACGACGAACTTCATCCTCACGCGGATGACGCAGACGGGAGCCTCCTTCGAGGACGCGCTCGCGGAGGCCCAGAAGCTGGGTTTTGCCGAGGCGGATCCGACCCTGGACGTCGAGGGCATCGACGCCGCGCACAAGATCCATCTCCTGGCCGCGCTCGCTCTCGGCCGTGACGTGCCGATGAAGCGGATCCCCGTCCAGGGCATTCGCAGCGTCTCCGCGCTGGACATCGCCTACGCCGCCCAGCTCGACTGTCGCATCAAGCTGGTCGCGACCGCGCGCATGCTCGACGCCGCGCCCGGCGACGCCTCGGGCGGGATCGAGATCAGCGTCTCTCCGACCCTGGTGCCGCGCTCGCACCCGCTCGCGTCGGTGGACAACGAGATCAACGCGGTCTTTGTCGAGGGGAGTTACGTCGGGCAGGCGCTCTTCGTCGGCCGGGGCGCGGGTCGGTACCCGACGGCTTCGGCCGTGGTCGCCGACCTGCTCGAGCTTGCCAGCGGCTCCACACAGCGCTACGTCCCCCGGATGTTGGCGGCCAGGCGGGAGTCGCCGGTCTCGGGCGAGCATTACGAGGCCGCGTACTACCTGCGCATCAGCGTCGAGGAGAAGCCGGGCGTGCTCTCGAAGGTGACCGGAGCGCTCGGGAAGGCCGGCGTCTCGATCGCGTCGTTCGTCCAGCTCGACCGCCCCGCCGCGGCCGGCCAGGTTCCCGTCGCGCTCCGGACGCACGTCACGACGGCGGCGCGGATCCAGAAGGCGGTCACCGCGATCAACCGGCTGCCGATCACGCGCGAGAAGACGGTCGTCTTCCCGGTGGTCATCTGAGCGCGGGTTTGGCGCGCGAGGGATCGGTGCCCTGATGGGCCGCAAGGTTCTCCTGATCCTCGACGGCGCTTCCGATGATCCCGTGCCGGCCCTGGGCGGCAAGACCCCCCTGGAGGCCGCGGCGACGCCCCATCTCGATGCCCTGGCCCAACAGGGGGAAGTCGGCCTGGCGCAGACGGTGCCGCCGGAGTTCACGGCCGCCTCGGACGTCGCCAACCTGATGCTCCTCGGGCACGATCCCCGGGGCATCTATACCGGGCGCGGACCGCTGGAGGCCGCCGCGATGGGCATCGCGCTGACGCCCGGGGAGATCGCGTTCCGGGTCAACACGATCTCGATCACGGATGATGAGCGGATGAAGGACTACTCCGCCGGCCACATCACGACCGACGAGGCCCGCGAGATCGTGCTGTCGTGCCGCGAGCTCATCGAGTCGACGGGCGGGCGCGTCTACCCGGGAGTGCAGTATCGCCACCTCATGGTGCGCACGGACTGCCTGGAGGCGACGTCGTATCCGCCGCACGACAATATCGGCCGACCGATCGTGGAGATGCGCCCGACGGGCGCGCTGGGCCGGATCTTCGAGGGATCGCGCGAGATCCTCCGGGAGCACCCCGTCAACGTGAGGCGGCGCGCCGCCGGAAAGCACACGGCCGATGCGCTCTGGCCCTGGGGCCAGGGCCGCGCCGTCGCATTGCCGTCGATCCGCGAGCAACACGGCGCCGAGGGCGTCCTCGTTTCGGGCGTCGACCTCATCCGCGGCATCGGCGTGCTCGCGGGCTTCCGCATCCTCCAGGTCCCGGGCATCACCGGATACCACGACACGAACTACGCGGGGAAGGCGGAATACTCGATCGCGGAGTTGCGGAAGGGCGCGGACGTCGCCGTCATCCACGTGGAGTCGCCCGACGAGGCCGGCCACGAAAAGGATCCGCCGACGAAGGTGCGCGCGATCGAGGCCATCGACCGCGAGATCGTCGCGCGCCTGGTGGCGGAGATCCCGGACCTGGCGATCGTGGCGGTGCCCGATCACTCCACCTACGTCGGCACGGGCAAGCACGGCGCGGGGCCGGTGCCCTATCTCTTCTGCGACCGTCGCTCGCCGCGGCGGGGGCCGTCGAGCTACTCTGAGCGCACCGCGGCCGGTGAGCCCGTTGTCGGCTCCGCGCCGTTCCTGAGGCTGATGAAGCTCGACGGGTGACGCGTTATCGCGCGCGGTGAAGGCGACGGCGCGTGGGCGGGGGAGGGTGAGGAGCAACGGGTGAACAAGAGATTCCTGGAAGGCAAGACGGCGATCGTGACCGGTGGCAATCGAGGCATCGGCCTGGCGATCGCCCGCATGATGGCCGACGCCGGTGCCCGGGTCGCCATTACCGGCCGCAATCCGATCACGATCGCGGAAGCGGTGAAGGATCTCGAGGCGCGCGCGCCGGGAGCGTGGGGCGAGGCCTGCGACGTCCGGAGCGAGGCCGCCCAGCAGGCCGTATTCGCACGCGCTCGCGCTCTCTGGCCACGGCTGGATATCTGCGTGCCGAACGCGGGAGAGGCCACGCTGGCGTCCCTGACCGAGACGAAACTGGACGACTGGAACCGCGACATCGAGACGAACCTGACCGGCACCTTCCTCACGATCCGAGAAGCCCTCCGGTGGATGAAAGAGACGGCGCCGGCCTCCGCCGGTGGCACCATCCTGCCCGTGCTCTCGCAGGCCGCCAGGGTGCCCTTCTTTCTTCGCGCCGCGTATTGCGCCTCCAAGTGGGGCGCCCTGGGACTCGTGGAGTGCGCGCGGTTGGAGGCGAAGAACATCGGTGTCCGCGTCACCGCGCTCCTGCCCGCGTCCGTGGCCACGGATTTCCAGTCGGGGAATCCGATGGGGACGGAATGGATGATGACGGCCGAGGACGTGGCGGACGCGGCGCGGTATGCGCTGACGGTCTCCGGGCGCGTGGAGCTCCCGGAGGTGCTGGTGCGCTGCTGGAATAAACCCGCGAAGTAGCGGGGGAGTTCCAGCGCTCTCTCGAGGGCGATGATGCGCGAGGGGGGGCGACGTGCGCGGGCCGGGCTTCAGAACTGGAAGTAGATGAAGTCCATCTTGGCGAATCCGCCGAAAGTGACGAGCAGGTAGCCCATGAGGACGGCGAGGACGACGCGGGCCGGTCCCGGCGCCCGGGCGAAGAACCCGGGCTGGCGATGCTCCACGATATCCACCAGGAGGACCGGCAGGCCGTACAGGGCCACGGCGGCCATGCCGTGGCTCCAGAGGCCGCCCGGCTCGAAACGAAGGAACAGCGAGAGCGACAGGGACTTGATCTGGGAGAGATCGTTCGCGCGAAAGAGCAACCAGCCGTAGCAGATGATGTGCCACAGGACGAAGCGATCCCAGGCGGTACGGACCAGGGAACGGCTCGCGAGCGTCCCGAGTTCCTGCCGGAATCGTTCCCAGGAGAGCCAAAGGCCCTGGTACAGGCCCCATAGGATGTAGTTCCACCCTGCGCCGTGCCAGAGACCCCCGAGGATCATGGTGAGCATCAGGTTGCGGTACGTCATGAACATGCCGAGGCGACTTCCTCCGAGCGGGATGAAGAGGTAGTCCCTCAGGTAGGTGGAGAGGCTGATATGCCACCGTCGCCAGAAATCGCGAATGCTCGAGGCGCAGTACGGCCTGTCGAAATTGAGCACGAGCTCGAAGTCCATCATGCGGGAGATTCCGCGCGCAATGTCGGTGTAGCCGGAAAAATCGCAATAGATCTGGAAGGCGAAGGCGTAGGTTGCCACCAGGACCGCCGAACCGCTGACGGGCTCGGTGGACTCGTAAACGCTCTGCACCAGCAGGGCGAGGTTGTCCGCGACCACGACCTTCTTGACATAGCCCCAGAGCGCCAGGCCGGCGCCAGAGACGACACGCTCCCACCGGAAG
>CAZJQD010000006.1:0-101257 GCA_964548165.1 uncultured bacterium | reverse complement strand
ATCCTATGAATATTCTTGTTACGGGTGGGTGTGGGTTCATCGGGTCGCACCTGGTGCGGCTGCTCCTTGCCGAGGGCCATCGCATCGTCAACCTGGACAAGCTGACATACGCGGGAAACCCGGCCAACCTCTCCGACGTCGAGGCTCATCCCGGGTACCGCTTCGTGCGCGGCGATATCGCCGACCGCGACATCGTCGCGTCCGTTATGACGGGCACGGACCGGGTCATCAACGTCGCCGCCGAGACCCATGTCGACCGATCGATCGACGACGCCGACGCGTTCCTGAGGACCAACGTCTACGGCGTGCACGTGCTCTGCGAGGCGGTGCGCGCGGAAGAAAAGGCGGCGGCGGCCCGGCTGGGTGGGCGCCGGATCCGGTTCGTCCAGGTCTCGACCGACGAGGTGTATGGTTCGATCGCCGAGGGCGCGTTTGGCGAGCTGGATCGCTTCTCCCCTTCCTCGCCGTATTCGGCGGCCAAGGCCGGCGGCGAGCTGTTGGCGTTCTCGTATCACACGACTCACGGCCTGGATGTCGTCGCCACGCGGGGCGCCAACACCTACGGCCCGAACCAGTATCCCGAGAAGCTCATCCCGTTCGCGGTGACCGAGCTGATCGAGGGGCGACGGATCCCCCTGTATGGCGACGGCGGCCAGGTCCGCGACTGGCTCCACGTGGAGGATCATGCGCGGGCCATCTGGACCGTGGCGGAGCGGGGCGAGAGCGGGCAGGCGTATAACGTCCCCGGCAAGAACGAGCGGCGGAACCTGGAGGTCGTCGGCGTCATCCTCAAGGAGATGGAGCGGAGCGAAGCGGACGGGATCGAGCCGGTGAAGGATAGGCCGGGTCATGACCGGAGGTATGCGGTGGACGGAGCCAGGCTGGATGCGCTGGGCTTTGCCGAGCGGCGGCCGGTGGAGAGCGGGCTCCCGGAGACGGTGCGGTGGTACCGAGAGAACGCCGGCTGGTGGCAACCGCTCAAACACGCGTCGAAGGACTTCTTCGCGAGGCATTACGGCTCGCTGGGCAGAAAAGACAGTTCCGCGTAGAATCTGAATTGGAGGGCAGATGAGAACGTTTACGGCATATGTGGAGTGGGATTCCGAGACGAAGCTCTACGTCGGGACGGTTCCCGGTATCGTGGGCGCTCACACGCAGGCGGCCACCTTGGACGAGCTCAATCGGAACTTGAAAGAAGTGCTGGAACTCTGCCTTGAGGAGAGCGGGAAGCAAACGGACGTTTTGCCGCAGTTCGTGGGGCTTCAGCAGGTTGAAATTGCCGTATGAGTCGGCTCCCCATCGTCAATTTCAGGACGATGGAGCGCCTCTTGAAGACGGAGGGGTTCCTGGCTATCCGCCAGAAAGGAAGTCATGTCTTCTTCCGTCATCCAGACGGAAGAACGACGACCGTTCCCAATCACGCCGGTCGCGACCTGGCCCGGCCGCTCATTCGGGAGATACTGAGAGATATCGAGATGACGCCCGATAGATTCGTCGCTCTGCTCGCAGAGGTTTAGACAGGGCGCATGAGAATCTTTGAGACTCGGGATGATGAGCCGCGGTTGCCTTCCGAGGAGGAGGTGCCGCCGATGACGCCGGAGCTCGCGATCGATCGAAACTTTGCCTTTCTGCGGGGTTTGGGGTTGATGGGCCATGGGGGGGCGTCCCCCGAACCGGAAACCGAGTTCGATAGCATTGTTCTGCCGAGGCGGCATGACATCCACCGTCCATAAGGTCGTCTCCCGGGCACTGGAGGCGCTACAGGAGAGAGGGATACGCCCGGTTGTCGTGGGGGGAGTGGCCATGATCCTTCATGGGTCCGACCGCTCGACCAAGGATGCGGATTTTCTGGTGGGACGGGCCTCTCAATGGGAAGAAGTCATGTCCGGGCTCTATGCGGCCGGTTTCTGCCTCATCACGAAGCTCAATGAAGATGGGAGTCCAAGGCGAATTCTGAGGGAAGAGGTCATCGCGAAGTTGAAGGCGCGCGAGGAACTCCCGGATTCGCTCTTTTTCTGGCACCCGGAGGAGCAACTGCGCCTGGATGTGCTGGTGGATTTTCCCGTGCCAGCTTCCGGGGTGGCAGAGCGCGCGGAGGCGCAGGTTCTGGCCGGTGTGAGCATCCTGGTGGCATCCCGTGCCGACCTGAAGGAGATGAAAATTCGGGCTTTGATGAACCGCGATTCCGCCAAAGACTCGATCGATTTTATGTTCCTCGGGGGGACCGAGGAGGAGCTGGCCGAACTGCGGGCGCGGTTTCGGGCGAAACGAGAGACGCCGTGGCTCTGAACCGACGCCGGACGTGGCAAAGGCTCGAGCTGATGCCTTCGAGATTCTGGCTTGTAACCGCCTTGCTCCCTGTGCGCGTCGCCGATCGCTCCCGCGCAGTCGATCGAAATTTTGACCGGATTTGAGGTCAAAGCTACGCGGCTTTTCGCGCCCCTATCGCGTAACCGTCTATTTGCCAGCTTGGCACGACATGTGCTTGTTGTTCCACGTACGGGGGCCGAAAGTTCTCAGCACGGCTGATTTTGCTGGCATCTGCGCACTGTAGTGCGGGCAGTCGGTGCGCTTCAGCGGGCGCTCAGTGAAGTTGACAACCAAGACTCGTTCCTTGGGCCTGCGATGTTCGGCGGTTCCTCGGACGTAAAACCCGTCGGCCTCGCCCCAAATCATGGAACGAGGAGGTGACGCGTGGGCCTTTCAGAAGGAACACCCGGGCGACCAAGGCAGGATGGGATTGAAAACAGTAGCAGGGCTACTCTCTGGAGGCTGGCCTACGAATTGGACACGCCTTTCGGTGTGAGTGCTGCTCCAGGCGCGTCTCGGGAAGACAAATTAGACTATTGACGGCCCCCTACAGGGCCACGAAAGGGAATATCACTCATGAAGAAGTTTGCCATTCTTGCAATGGCCGCTTTCATCGCGATGCCGGCCTCAGCTGCAGGCGTGACGATCAGCGGTTATATCGACATCGGCTACTGGGCCGCGGAGAATCCGCAGGGCCAGCGTCATCCGAATGGAACCATTATCTCGAATCCGTCGCGTCTTCAGGCCGCGACGTCTGGTCCTGGCGGATGGAACGGAAATGACCAGTTTGCGTTGAATGACATCAACGTCGACCTTAACTCCAAGTTTACCGACGACATCTCCGGCTATATCTCGTTCAATTTCTTTCAGGGAGGGGCGCCGACCATCGATTTTGCCCAGATCGACTTCAACAACGTTGGGCCTATGAACAGCAAAATTTCGGTCGGCCGCTTCGGTTCCGTGATTGGCATCGAGCAACGGGTCAGCGAGTGCAACGTGCTTAAGTTCGTCAACATGTCGCTTCTATCTCCGTACACCGTCGGCGGCATCGACGGCATCGGAGTCTTCGGCTCGTTCTCGTCTGTCTCCTACGCGTTCGCGGTCAGCAATGACGATCCATTTGGCGGCGCGTCGATCACCAACGGCGTCGCTACTCCGCGCATGGGAACCTTGGCTGGAGTGGTTCCTGACATCAACAATAACAAGGCGATTGCGGGCCGCATCGGCGCCCTACCGCTTGAGGGTCTTGAGATCGGTATCTCTGCCTCGCACAATGTGTGGTCCGCCAATGGCGCGGGTCAGGTCAACAACCCTGACCGTAGCATCCTCGGCGTGGACGCCTCCTACGTCTGGGGCGCGCTCGCGCTTAAGGCGGAGTATGTGTCCATCAAGGAACAGCAGGCCGCTCTGCTTGCCCCGACGGTCGCCGCGCAGCCCATCAAGGTCGTCGGCTGGTATGCCGAAGGCTGGTATGACTGGACTTCAAAGATTGGCGTCGGCGTTCGTTACAGCCGCGTGCAGAACAAGCAGAACAGCATTGCGGTCGTCAACTCGACCAACACGGACCTCGTGAGCGACTATTCGACGCTGGCCATTGCCGGCGCGTACCGCATTGCGGATAACGTAACTTTCAAGGTTGAGTACGACATCAACGAGGAGTCGGTGCTTCAGCGCATCTCCTCCGCGATCAGCGACGTTGACAACGACGTTATCGCCGCTTCACTCGTCGCTTCCTTCTAAGATACATTAGACAGGCTTACAGCCGCCCCTGGTCCGTCCGGGGGCGGCTTTTTAATTGTTTTCACATAACTTCAAAGTTATCAGGGCAGTGTAGCTTGTGATTTATTTTCTGATCAGGGACAGAAAACCCCTTGCACCTCTGTTTTCCTCATGCTAGGTTTCTCCGATACCTGTGGGTCTAGGTACTCGCAGGGAGGGCCGCCGATGAGGCGGTCTCGGTGAGTTTGAAAATCAAGATCCGTTTCCAGGCAAGGCGATGTTCGCCGGGCCGAGAGACGTAAAACCCGTCGGCCTCGCCCCAATTCAGGATCGAGGAGGTGACGCGTGGGCCTTTCAGAAGGAACACTCGGGCGACCAGGGCAGGATGGGATTGAAAAAAAGCAGCAGGGCTACTCTCCGGAGACCGGCCCTCGAACAGGACAAGCCCTTTGGGGTGAGTGCTGTTCTGCACGGGTCTCGGGAACACTAATTTGACTATGGACGGCCCCTTACAGGGCCACGAAAGGGAATATTACTCATGAAGAAGTTTGCCATTCTTGCAATGGCCGCTTTCCTCGCGATGCCGGCCTCCGCGGCGGGCGTCACGATCAGCGGTTACATCGATATCGGTTACTGGGCAGCGGAGAATCCGGCGGGCCAGGTTCACCCCAACGGCACGGTCATCTCCAACCCGGCGCGCCTTCAGGCCTCGAACTCCACTGCGGGTTCGTGGAACGGGAACGACCAGTTCTCGCTCAACAACATCAACATCGACCTCAACACCAAGTTCACCGACGACATCTCGGGCTACATGTCCTTCGACTTCGTCCTGGGCGCGGCTCCGACCATCGACTACGCCCAGATCGACTTCAACAACGTCGGCCCGATGAACAACAAGATTTCGGTCGGCCGCTTCGGTTCCGTCATTGGTATCGAGCAGCGCGTCTCTGAGTCGAACCTCAACAAGTTCATCAACATGTCGCTCCTCTCGCCCTTCACCACCGGTGCTATCGACGGCGTCGGCGTGTTCGGTTCGTTCTCGCCGGTTTCCTACGCTCTCGCGGTCAGCAACAACGATCCGTTCGGCGGAGCTTCGATTACGACCGGCGTTAACACCCCCGTGCAGACGACCCTCCGCGGAGCTGTGCCGGAAAACAATAACAACAAGGCTATTGCCGGTCGCCTCGGCGTGATGCCGCTCGAAGGCCTCGAAATTGGCGTTTCGGGCTCGCACAGCGTTTGGTCGGCTAACGGCGCTAACCAGGTCAACAACCCCGATCGCAGCATCATCGGCGTGGACGCCTCCTATGTCTGGGGCGCGCTCTCCCTCAAGGGTGAGTATGTCAACATCAAGGAGCAGCAGGCCGCTCTTCTCGCTGCTACCACTGCCGCTCAGCCCATCAAGGTTGTCGGCTGGTACGTCGAGGGCTGGTACGACTGGACTGCCAAGATTGGCGTGGGCGTTCGTTACAACCGCGTTCAGTCGAAGCAGAACAGCATTGCGGTCGTCAACGCGACCAACACGGACCTCGTCAGCGACTACTCGACGCTGGCCATTGCCGGCGCGTACCGTATCGCCGACAACGTGACCTTCAAGGTTGAGTACGACCTGAACAAGGAGTCCGTCCTTCAGCGTATCTCCTCCGCGGTCTCTGACATCGACAACGACGTCATTGCCGCTTCGCTCGTGGCTTCCTTCTAAGATTTCTTAGACAGGCCTACAGCCGCCCCCGGGTTCGCCCGGGGGCGGTTTTTTATTTAATCCCACGCCCCACGGATGCCGAGGGTAATGGGTGCGGGCTTGTCCGGGGCGGGAATCGCACTTAGGATGGCCGTCATGGCCTGGGCGATGCTCAAGGGCCTAGTTTTTGCTCCCCTTACGAGGGATGGGAAGGATGTTGTCATGAAGAGGAATCTCGGTGCGCTTCTCCTGGCCGCGCTTGTGGCCCTGCCGGCTTCGGCCGCGGGCATTACCATCAGCGGTTACGTGGATCTCGGCTACTGGGCGGCGCAGAATCCCAGCGATCGCCTTGATCCCGCCAGCGGGGTGAAGCTCAATCCGGGCCTCAGCCAGCTCCAGGCGGCCAGCGCCACCAACGGGAGCCGCAACGGCAACGACCAGTTCGCCCTCAACGAGATCAATATCGACCTGACTGCCCAGCTGACCAGCGATATCACCGCCCTCGTCTCCTTCGACTTCATCGGCGGCGCCGCGCCCGTCGTGGACTATGCCTACATCGACCTGGCGAACCCCGGCCCCTTCGACCTGAACATGCGGATCGGGCGCGTGCCGTCCGTCATCGGCATCGAGCAGAGGGTCTCAGAGTCGAACCAGGGCTGTTTCCTCAACCTCTCCCTCCTCTCGCCCTTTACCGTCGGTTCGCAGGACGGCCTGAATCTCTACGGGTCCTTCAACCCCGTGAACTACGCGATCTCGCTCACGAACAACGACAACCTCGGCGGCGCCAGCATGGGCGTGGCGCCACTACGCCCGGGCAACAACAACGGCGCGCTCGGCGCCGTCCTGGACAACAACAACAACCGCGCGATCTCGGGCCGGATCGGCGCGATGCCGTTCGAGGGGATCGAGCTCGGGGTCTCGGCCTCTCATAACGTCTGGGCCGCTCCGGTCGGCGCCGGCGCCTCCGCGCCCGACAACAAGAACGCGGCCCGCAATCTCGTCGGCGCCGATCTCTCCTACGTCTGGGGCCCGCTCTCGTTGAAGGCCGAGTACGTGAACGTGAAGGAGGAACAGCTCTACAAGGGCCCGGCGCTGGGCGGCCTCGAGAACCCCATCAAGCTCGTCGGCTGGTACCTCGAGGGATGGTATGACTGGAGCGAGCGGATCGGGATGGGCGTTCGCTACAACCGCGTCGAGATCAAGCAGAGCCGCGCCACGGGGTTCTCGGACCTCGTTGCCGATTACAGCACGATCTCCGTCGCGGGCGCGTATCGCCTCGCGGACAACGTCACGGTCCGGGTCGAGTATGACAAGAACGATGAAAGCGTCCTGAACTACGTCAGCGCCTCGGCCGGCGACATCGACAACGACGTCATCGCCGCCTCCCTGGTGGCGTCCTTCTAGTCCGAGGGATTAAACCACAGAGGCACGGAGATAGTTCGAAGGGTCGGAATCATTCATCCTCGATATTCGATCAACACGTTCAATATTGAAATGAGAGAAGCCTCCTGAACCGTAAGGCGTGATAGCGCCTTCTCCTGAATGGTTTTCTTTGTGCCTCCGTGCCTCTCGTGGCTATCTCCCTGAATTACAGGACGCCTCGTCTCGCAATCTCAGCGGCGACGGCGCGGGCGGCCAGGGCGTGGCCTTCAGGCGACCAGTGACCGTCGTAGGGGTAGAAGAGGCGGGAGGGCTCGGGATCGGCCTGGAATGCGGGGAGAAGGCTGAAGTACGGGATCGCGTCCTCGGTCGCGATGCGATCCAGGTACTCGAACCGGCGAGGCGGCATCATGCCGGGGCCGAAGTTGGCGGTGCCCCTGCCGGTGGCCCAGCACGAGGAGTCGGTCTCGACGCCCGTCGGGTACATGGTGAGCAGGAACGGGATCTCGCGCCTGCGCAGTTCCTCGCTCGTGACGCGAAAGACCTCGCGGGGAATGGTCCAGTAGCTGGAGTACTTCGGCTCGGGTAGCTCGCTCTCCGACCGGATGCCGGCCCAGACGTCGTCACTGTCAGCCCAGAAGCCGTAGTCCCACTCCGTCACCGGGAACTTCTTGGTGAGCCAGCGATCGAGGTAGCGGTAGATGTAGGACCAGCGGGCGGCCAGGTGGTGCGCGGGCCAGGGGAGAGCCACGCGCTGGTCGCCGGGCCGGATGTAATCGGGACGACCGTGGGCGTCGCGCACGAGCCTGTGGGCGTAGAACGAATCCCCGGCCAGGTCGGTGGCGTCGAAGGCCATGAGCACGGCGTCGGGCTGGAGGGCGAGGCCGCGGTGCTTGAGCCAGGCCCACTCCGTGAGCGGCGACCAGGAGGCCACGCCGGCACCCACGACCTCGATCCGCTCGCCCGGATAGAGCGCCGCCAGCTCGGTCTCCAGGCGGTCCGTGAACATCTCGCCGCGCTCCACGCCCCAGCCTTCCATGAACGAGTCGCCGATCACGAGGAGGCGCCGGGTGCCGGCGGGCTTCTGGACGAGGACGTCGTCGTCGCGCATCCCGATGTTATTCATCTTGAGGACGACCGAGAACTCGTCGGTCTGCATGCGACCGACGCCGTACTCGTAGTGGGCGTGATCGGCGATCTCGTCGCGGCAGAGGTAGGCGCCCTTGGCGGTGAAGGGGAGGAGGTAGATGAAGCGCAGGAGCAGTTCCACGAGGCCGAGGGTCAGGACGAGGCTGAAGGCGAGACGCAGGATGAGGCCGCGAGACATGGGAGGAAGGGTAGGGGAAGAAGGATGAAGTGGGGAGTGGGAAAGGAGGCGGGATGAGGAAAGAAGAGGGAAGAGGGGAGTGGGGGGGTGTGATAGATTTTGCCGACATGTTGGGCGAGGCTTCACAAGTTGTTCGTGGGGGTAGACGGGGGGCGGGTGTCTTCCTCTTGATGAGCGCGTTCGTCCTGGCCCTGGCCGTCTCGTTGGCGGCAGCGCAGGTCCTGGCCGTCCTCCTCGTCCTTGTCGTCCTCCTGGGCGGAGCCCCCTGCGAGCGAGCTGCGCGGAGGCTCTGGGTGGTCGCCGCGGGCTACGTCGGGCTGTTGACGCTGGTCTCCGGAATCGCGGCGGGTTCCGAGGGAGTGGCGTCCGGGGTGCGCAATACCTGGCCGATCCTGGTCGCGCCCGCTGTCTGCCAGCTGGCCGGCACGCTGGACGCTCGGGCGTTCGCCATCCTCAAGCGTCTTCTCATCGTCTCCAGCGTCTTCGTGGCCGTGCTCTTTCTTCTCCAGTGGTCGCTCGTGGATCCCGCGGTGTACGGTCGCTACGGATGTCATCGTTCCCCCTACGCTTTCGCGATGCTCCTGATCCCGCCCTCGCTCCTGGTCCTGGCTGATCCGGGCGCGCGCCGGCGAGGTTACGTGGCCTGGGCCATCCTCGTGGCCGCGCTCGTCATCACCAAGTCACGGGGACCGTTCCTGGCCTGGCTGGCGGCTTCCGCCGGCACGACCGTCCTCCTGGCGGGAAGCTTCCGGTGGAGGCGGCTCGTCGTTCCCGGTCTCCTCCTTGTTCTCCTGCTCCTTCTCTTCATGCCCCGCGACCGGTGGGAGCTCAGTGATCTCTCGCGGCAGTATTCGATCCAGCAGCGGATCGTCATCTGGAACGTGATCGTGCCCGAGATCGCGGCGCGTCCGGTCCTCGGCCACGGCTTCGACCGCTTTGTCGCCGATCCCGCGGACGCGGCTCCCCAGTACGCCGATTGGCTCCGCGACCAGACGAACCCGCACAACGGCTACCTGATGCTTCTTCACGGCGTGGGCGGGGTGGGCGCCTTGATTCTCGTCGTCGCCTATGGGACGATGCTGGCCATGCTCCTCTTTGCTCGACGACACGCCTTCGACGCCGCGCTCACGGCCGTCGCCGCGGCGACCCTGGCTGGCATCCTCGTGGCCGCCATGGCCGACAAGACCTTCTTCGTGACCCTGGTGATGCTCCAGGCCTGGCTCCTGGTCGGGTTGGCGCTGGCGGTACCCAGGGTTGCCGCCACGTCCGGTCCTGGCGCCGGCGGATCCGGTTCATGATCATCCTCGGGATCGGCGGCGCCTTCGGACACGATCCCTCCGCCGCGCTCCTGGTCGACGGCCGGATCGTCGCGGCGGCGGAGGAGGAGCGGTTCCGGCGGCAGAAGCACGCCTACGGCCTTCCGGCGTTCTACTCCGGTCGATTCGTCCTGAAGCAGGCGGGGATCGCTCCGCGCGACGTGCAGGTGGTCGCCTTTCCCTTCTCGGCCGCGACCCAGGAGCGCCAGCGGTCGCGCTATGCGCGCCGCGTGCTCTCGCACAATCCCCTGCGGGCCGTGCGCGCCTACACGGAGCATGGACGCAAGATCGCGAAGAAGCGCGCGTACCTGCGCGAGACCCTGCGCCAGATCGGCATCGATCCCCGGGTGAAGATCCTGGAGGTGGATCACCACCTGGCCCACGCCTCCAGCGCCTTTCACCTCTCGGGCTGGGAATCCGCGGGCATCCTCTCCATCGATGGGGCGGGGGAGTACACGGCGACGCTGGTGGCGGAGGGTGTTCCGGGCGGCGAGATTCGCGAGCTTGCGACCTTCGTGGAGCCCGATTCGCTGGGGAACTATTTCGCCGGGGTCACGGAGTTCCTCGGCTTCCTGCCAAACGACGGCGAGTTCAAGGTCATGGGCATGGCGCCGTACGGCGATGCCTCGAAGGTGGACATGAGCTTCGCGCTCTCCTGGGGCAATGGCGTCTACCGCGTCGAGGACGGCTACTGGTGGGTGCCCCGGTGGCAAAGGGCAACGGGCATGAACTGCTCCAGGAGGCTTCTCAAGAAGCTGGGTCCCGCGCGCGTGGGCGACGAGTGCCTGGAACCCTACATCCACGTCGCCGCGGCGGTGCAGGTCCAGCTCGAGAAGATTGCCGTCCACCTGGTGGAGCATCACCTGGCCGACGTCCTGGAGCGGTCCGGCGGGCGGCTCTGCGTCGCGGGCGGGTGTGCCCTGAACGTGAAGATGAACCAGGTGCTCCTGGATCATCCGCTGGTGAAGGAGATCTTCGTCCAGCCGGTGGCCAACGACGCCGGGACGTCGCTGGGAGCGGCCACGTACGCGGCGTGGGCGAACGGCGAGAAGGTGGCGCCGATGAAGCATCTCTACCTCGGCCCGGAGTTCACGAACGACGAGATCGTCGAGGCGTTGAAGAACCAGGGCTTGAAGTACGAGAAGCAGGAGTCGATCACGGAGACGGTGGCCCAGCTCCTGGCGAACGGCAAGATCTGCGCCTGGTTCCAGGGGCGGATGGAGTTCGGACCGCGCTCCCTGGGAAATCGATCGATCCTGGCGAACCCGTCGATCGCGGGGATGGCGGACGAGATCAACCTCCAGATCAAGTTCCGCGAGAAGTGGCGCCCGTTCTGCCCGTCCGTGCTCTCGACGCGCGCAGCCGAGGTCATCGGCTCGACGCACCCCGCGCCCTACATGATCCTGGCGTTCCAGGCGGGCGCGTCGGTGAAGGAGCTCATCCGCGAGGCCGTGCACATCGACGGATCGATCCGGCCGCAGGTCATCGATCCCGAGGCCAATCCCCGCTACCACGCGATGGTCTCGCGCTTCCACGACCTGACGGGCGTGCCCGCCGTCATCAACACGTCCCTGAACCGGCGCGGGGAGCCGATGATCTGCCGGCCGCAGGAGGCCGTGGACATGTTCAAGGGATCGGGCCTCCACTACCTCGCGATGGGGGATTATCTCGTCACGAAGATGGCATAGCGGCCGATGACGGGCCGTTTCTCCTCGTTGACCGTGGTCGTCTCCACCTACAACAACCCGCGGTATCTTCTCCTGGTGCTGGAAGGCCTAGCGCGGCAGGTGGACGCCGATTTCGAGACGATCATCGCCGACGACGGATCCCGCCCGGACACGGCCGCGCTCGCGTTGTCCTACGCGCCTCGTCTTTGCTTGAGATACCTCCGGCAGGCCGACACGGGGTTCCGGCTGGCGGCCAACCGCAATAATGCCCTGGCCCTGGCCTCCGGCGACCTGGTGGCCTGCCTGGACGGTGACTGCATCCCGCACCCCTTCTACACGGCGGACGCGCGCCGGCTGATGGCGCGAGCCGGAGACGGGGTCTACGTGCAGGGGCACCGCGTGATCCTGGGCGAAGCGGTATCGCGGTCGATCGCGGATCGGGGCGCGGCCGGCGTCGACGGCCTCTTCGAACCGTCCTGGCCGCTGGGTCACCGTCGCGCGATCGGGAATTGGCAGAATGCGTTCCGGTATCCGTGGTGGCGATCCGCTCACCGTCGCCTGCGCGGCGTGCGCGGGTGCAGCATGATCTTCCGGGCGCGCGATCTCCAGGCGCAGAACGGTTTCGACGAGGCCTTCGTCGGGTGGGGGCACGAGGACCAGGACATGGTGCGAAGGCTCTATGGCGCCGGACTGAAGCGCATCGACGCCCGCGGCGCGCTCGTCGTCTACCATCTCTGGCACAAGGAGAACGACCGCGCCGACGAGGGCGAGAACCAGGAGCGCGCGCGGTCCGGGAGGCCGCTCCGCGCCGCGCGCGGCATCCGTGGGGGCTGGGGGTGAGGGGGCAAATCACCGGGCCATGGACGCCGGGACAGGAATTTGATGTATCATGAATCGGAGGGGATGACATGTCCGGGCTGAGAGAGCGGCAAGAAGAGCAGGCGAGGCGCTTCGCCGAGTTCATCGAGAGGGACCCCAGCCCGATCTTCGAGGCGGACCGGGACGGGCGCGTCACGTACGAAAACGCCGCGGCCAAGGATCGGTTTCCCGATCTCGCCGCCACCTCCCGCCAGCACCCGCTCCTGGTGGATTGGCCCCATGTCCTCGAGACGCTCGACCGGGAACCGATGCGATCGCTCCTCCGGGTCGTCCCCGTCGGCCCCGCGTTCTACGAGGAGGACCTTCACCTCGCGTCGGATCGCCAGCGGGTGCGTGTTCACGCGGTCGAGACGACGGCGCGCGTCCGCGACGAGGAGATCGCGCGCCGGTTCGAGGTCATCGCGAACCGGATTCCCGAGTTCATGACGCTGATTGGCAGGGACTACGTGTACCGCGCCGCGAACGAGGCTTATTGCCGCGCGCACAAGTTGAGGCGCGAAGCGCTCATCGGCAAGACCGTGGCCCAGGTCTGGGGAGAGCAGATCTTCCAGACCGTCATCCAGGGGCACCTGGATCGCTGCCTGGCGGGCGAGGAGGTCAGTCACCAGCTCTGGATCGACTTCCCGACGACGGGCCGCCGCCATGTCGATGTCTCCTACTACCCGGATCGCGATGCGTCGGGGGAGGTCCAGCACGCCGTCGTGATGACGCGCGACATCACGCGCGTACTCGAGCAGGAGGAGTTGCTCCGGCAGAGGGAGCGCCGGGAGGCCCTGGGCCGCCTGGCCGAGGGTGTCGTCCGGGGGATGGCGCACGGGAGCGCGATGGTCGAGCACCTGAAGACCTATTTCGACCGCGCCGAGGTCCCGCTCCAGTCGTTCGACGTCAACGAGATCATGACGCGGGTCGCGGATCACGTGAGTGAACGCGAGGCCAAGGGTGTTCGCGTCTCGCGCGAGCTCGGTTCGGCGCCCCCGGCGCGCGGCATTCCCGAGCACTTCGAGCGGGCGCTGGGGATCCTCTATTCCCGCGCGCTTCACGCCGCGCAGGATGCCAAGGGAGCGGCCCCGCGGATCACGCTGGAGAGCTGGCAGGAGCACGGGCTCGTGAAGGCGGCCGTGACCGACAACGGTCCCGGCATTCCCGAGGGTGAACTCCAGGTCATCTTCGAGCCCGCGGGCGGCGATTTCTCCCTGGCCGCGGCGAAGAACCTGATCGAGGGGATGGGCGGGAGGGTGGAATCCCACAATGCGCCCGGGCGCGGATCGCAGTTCGTCATCGCCCTGCCGCTGGCCGCCGGAACGCCCCTGCCGGTCGCGTCCGGAGCCCCGGAGACGACGACCAAGGCCCAGGTCGAGAAGGCTCTCCTGAGGCCGTCGCGGCGCGCGACGATCGTGGTGATCGACGACGATGCCGCAGTCGGTTCGATGATCCGGAACACCTTCAGCGGCGATCACGAGGTCATCACGTTTCTCTCCGGCCGGGAGGCGCTCGGCTACCTGGAGCGGATTCCGCCGGTGGACATCGTCTTCTGCGACCTGATGATGCCGGGGATGAGCGGCATGGACGTCTTCGCCGCCGTCTCCTCCCGGTGGCCGGACGTGGCGCGAAGGATGGTCTTTCTCTCGGGCGGCATCTCGTCGCCCCAGGCCGAGCGGTTCCTGGCGGCCCATCCGGTGCGCCGTTGCGGCAAGCCCCTGGGAACGGCATCCCTTCAGAAGCTCGTGCAGGAGTTCCTCGCCGAGCTGGGATAGGCTGGAGTGTCCAGGGAGGAACCACAGAGGCACAGAGGCACAGAGAAAGTCAAAAACAGGATCAAGGGGAGTATCAGAACCAGGACGCTTGGCGGAATGGCGAAAATGCGCGGACGTCCGTATCTATTCTTCCTGAACCCTGGTTTCTCCGTGCCTCCGTGTCTCCGTGGTTCAATTTCGTGACTTCAGTCTTGCTCCCCCGCGTAAAATTCGCGGTCTCCGGGTCTCACCTCGATGGCGATCGTCCGGGAGTGACGGGGTTCGCCGTCGACGTGAAAGGGCAGGGGTTCATCGGCCTCGATCACGATGCGGGCTCCGCGGTGAGTGAAGACGGCGGGGTGGTCGAGGTGCCGGCCAGCCCGGGCCCTGGGCAGCCACGCCAGGTAGTCGCGCGTGGAGATCGGGCGCACGCCGATGACATCGAGGAGCCCGTCGTCGAGCCTCGCCTCGGGCGCCATGCGGAATCCTCCGCCACAGAAGGCGCCATTGGCCACGCCGATCGAGAGCGCCGCGGTCTCGCATCGCGCGCCGTCCACGTCGAGGCGCATCATCCACCGCGGGAGGTTCACCAGGGAGAGGGCGGCTCCCAGGGCATAGGGAAGACCGGCGGCATGGCGGGCCGCCACGATGCCGTCGATGCCGACGCCGACGCCGTTGGCGAATCGCTCCGTCCCGCCGTCGTGGGTGACCGTCCCGAGGTCGATACGGCGGCGGCGGCCGCGCCGGAGAAGGTTCGCGGAATCGAGGGGCGAATCGATTCCGAGCGCTCGGGCGAAGTCGTTGCCCGTTCCCGCCGGAACGACCAGGATGGGGCGTGGGTGCGTGACCGCGAGGAGCGCCCTGAGGGTCCCGTCGCCGCCGACGACGGCGACGTCGTCGGCATCCTGCAGGCGACCGGGATCCGCGAGGACCTCGTCCAGGGTCGCCTCGGACCAGGACCAGTTGAAGTGGTCTAATCGGCGGGAGAAGGTGCGCAGGGCACCGCCTCCCAGGAGGCCGCCAGATCGGCGACCCGCGATGACGAGAAGCCTCACGCCGGGATCGTCAGGCGCGCGGGTGTGCGCGCCGATACTGCTCGCGCATGCGCTGGATCGTGACGTGCGTGTAGCGCTGGGTCGTGGAGAGGGAGGCATGGCCGAGCAGTTCCTGGACGCTCCGGAGGTCGGCGCCGCGATTGAGCAGATGCGTGGCGAAGCTGTGGCGGAGCGTGTGGGGACTGCCGCCTTGCGGCGCCGCGCGCCGGAGGTGGCCGGTGATGATGAGGCGGATCCCGCGGGCGGTGAGGGCGCGTCCGTCCCGGGCATTGACGAAGAGGGCATTCGTTCGCGCGTTCCCGCTCGCGGCGGTCTTCGCGCGCGCGGGGACGGGCTTGTCGCCACGATCCGACCCGCCGGCGACGGCGAGTTCGCCGCGCCGGGCAAGCCAGGCCTCGAGCGCCCGGATCGCGGGTGCGCCGAGAGGGGCCACGCGTTCCTTGTTGCCCTTGCCCCAGAGCCGCACGGTGCCGGCGGAGAGATCGGGATCATCGGTCCGCAGGGCGCAGATCTCGGCGAGCCGCGCGCCCGTGCCGTAAAAGAGCTCGAGGATGGCCCGGTCGCGCACGCCGATCGCGTCCGCGCGGAAGGAACCGTCCAGCAGCCTGGACGTCTCATCCTCCGTGAGGTAGCGCGGGAGATTGCGGGCGGTGCGCGGCGTGATGACCCCGCGTGCCGGGTTCGACGCGACGATCTCGACGGAGATGAGCCAGCGGAAGAAGGCGCGGAGCGCGGCGAGGTGGCGACCGACGGACCGGGGATTCAGTCCGCGGCCGGTCAGGGCGGCGAGGTGAGCGCGCACGTCGGCGCGCGTGATCGTCGAGACGTCACGCTCCCCGCCCCAGGCGGCCACGGCCTCGTCGAGATCGGTGCCGTACGCCAGGACGGTGTGGGCGCTCATGCCGCGACCCGCCGCGAGGTGGCGGGTGAAGGCGGGAACGAGTTCGGAAAGGGTCGCACTCACGATTAACTTGTCGGCGGATCGGATGGTGATCGTTCACCGCCAAGACGCCAAGTCGCCAAGAAAAGCGGGGGAGTCGGCGCTGGATGAAAACGGTGTGCAGGAATGTGGAGAACTGAAGGCGGGAGAAACCTAGCCCGATCCGTTCATGATTTCACACCACGGAGACCACGGGGACCACGGAGCAAGACGAACGAAAAAAGTCCGGACGAAGAATGAGTAGCGACTTCTTGACCTCGATTTGTCTGTTTTGAAGCGATGGTCTTGTGGTGCCAACCTCTTGAATTCATGCCTTGCATTGCTCTTTTCCGTGGTCTCCGTGTTTCAATTTGGTGAAGGGGCCAGGCTATCCGGGGTGGGAGGCGATCCAGGCGGCGAGGTCTACGCGACTGCGCGCGGCGAGGGCGGCCTTCTTCTCGGTCTTCTTGCGAACCTTGAGTTCATCGACGACGCCCCAGTTGGCCTTCATGGGCTGGAAGGGACGCGTGGCGCAGGAGGTGATATAGCGGCGGAGTCCGCCGATCACGGTCGTCGTGGGCGGCAGGGGCAGACCCGGGAAGAGGGTGAAGAGCGCGGCCAGGAGCCCGCACGCCGTTGACTCGACGTATCCTTCGACGCCGGCCACCTGCCCCGCGACGCGGACGCCGGGGAGGTTGAGGATGGAGAGGTCGGGAGCGAGGACGCGCGGGGAATCGAGGAACGTGTTGCGGTGGGCGGAGCCGTGCCGGACGAAGACCGCGTCGCGGAAGGCGGGGAGCCTCCGAAGGATGCGCTCCTGGTCCGGGATCGAGAGCTGGGTCTGGAAGCCGACGAGGTTGTAGAGCCGTCCTGCCAGGTCCTCGCGGCGGAGCTGGATCACGGCGAAGGGCTGTCGGCCGGTCGAGGGGTCGACCAGGCCGACGGGCTTCATGGGGCCGAACCGGGGAGTATCCCGCCCCCGTCGCGCCATCTCTTCGACGGGGAGGCAACCCTCGAAGAAGTTGCGTTCTTCTTCGAGGTGAGCGCGTGTCGGCGCGGCGACGAAGCCGTCCATCAGCTCGTTGTATTCGCCTTCCGCGAGGGGCACATTGAGGTAATCGCCCTCGCTCTCCTCGTAGCGCGAGGCGGCGAACGTCGAGCCGGGCGTGAGCGTGTCGCCGTCGATGATGGGCGCGATGGCGTCGTAGAAGCTGAGCGCATCGCCGCCGCAGACTTCCTTGAGGCGCGCGGCCAGCTCGGGCGACGTCAGCGGCCCGGTTGCGACGATGCCGGGAGCTGAAGGCAGGTCGGCGACGTGGATGCGTTCGAGGCTGATGCCGGGCGCAGCGGCGATGCGCGCGGTCAGCCGGTCGGCGAAGGCGTGGCGGTCGACGGCGAGCGCGCTGCCGGCCGGAACGCGGCAGGCCTCGGCGGTCTCGAGGATGAGCGAACCGAGCGCGCGGAGCTCCTCCTTCAGGGTGCCGACGGCGGTATGGGCATCGTCGGAGCGCATCGAGTTGGAGCAGACGAGCTCGCCGAGACGGTCCGAGGAGTGCGCGGCAGTCGATCGCACGGGCCGCATCTCGAGGATCCGGACGGTTCCTCCGCGGCGCGCGATCTGCCAGGCCGCCTCGCACCCGGCAAGCCCCCCGCCGATGATGGTGATCATGATGGAGACAATTTGAACCACAGAGGCACAGAGGCACAGAGAGGAGAGGTAGAACCGAAAACAAAACCAGAATCATTTATCCGCAGATTTCGCAGATGACACAGATGGGAAAGGCAAACCCGGAAAAACAACGGACCAGATTTCGTGGGCCTCCTTATCGAACCTGCGTTGAGGCCGTGGCGTTTAGCGAGTTGAAGGGTGGCTTGGAATTCGTGGTGCCGGGATTTGTCTCTGCAATCGGCGAAATCGGCGGACAACGCGGGAGTTCTCCGTGTCTCTGTGCCTCTGAGGTTCAATCTTGCTTTGATCTCTTCAGGACTCGGAGTCGGTGATGGGCTCGGCGTCTTCTTCGATGCGGCCTTCGCAGCCTTCGCGCACGCACTTGAGGCCGGTCTTGCCCCTGAACATCGAGGGTGAGCCGCAGGACGGGCAGGCGATGGCGACGGGAGTGTCATATGAGCGAAAGCGGCACTCGGGGTAGGCACTACAGGTGAACTGGAGGCCGCGCTTGGCGGTGCGCTCGACGAGCTCGCCCGCGCACCCTTCGCGCGGGCACTTGACGTTGATGAAGTAGGGGAGCGCGCCCTTGCACTCGGGGTACTTCTCGCACGCGAGGAAGCGGCCGAACCGCGACTTCTTGACGATGAGCTTGCCGCCGCAGGTCGGGCAGGGGCGCGTGATGAGCTCTTCCGGCTCGATCTCGTACTGCTCGTCGCCGACCTTCTTCAAGGGCAGGACGCCCTTGCACTCGGGGTAGGCGGCGCAGGCGAGGAAGGCGCCGAAGCGCGAGCGCTTGAAGTTCATGGGGCCGCCGCACTTGGGGCAGGGGTTGTCGAACTTGGGGGTCTCGATGCGGACGAGCTTGCCGTCCTTGTCGTCGGCGACCTCGAACGTGGTCTTGCAGTCGGGGTAGGAGGAGCAGGCGAGGAAGCGGCCGTTCTTGCCGTAGCGGAGGTTCATGACGGAGCCGCAGGTCGGGCAGGCATGCTCGGTCGGGACGCCGGCCTTGTAGTTGGGCATGTGCTCGTCCGCGGTGGCCATGTCCTTCTGGAACTCGACGTAGAAGTTATTGAGCACCTGCTGCCAGTCGAGCGTGCCCTCCTCGACCTCGTCGAGCTCCTTCTCCATCTCGGCGGTGAAGCCGACGTTGAAGATGTCGGGGAAGGCGTCGACGAGGAGGTCGGTGATGTTCATGCCGAGATCGGTGGGGATGAGGCGCTTACGCTCGATGTGGGTGTACTCGCGCTTCTTGAGGGTCGCGATGATCGACGCGTACGTGCTCGGCCGCCCGATGTTCTTCTCCTCGAGGGCCTTCACCAGGGCGGCCTCGGTGAAGCGGGGCGGTGGCTGGGTGAAGTGCTGGCGCGGGAGGAATTTCCGGAGCTCGGGCTTGTCGCCGACGGCGAGCGCGGGGAGGACGTTCTCGTTGGTCTCTTCGTCGCCGTCGAGCTTGTCGTCGGTCTCGATGTCGCCGTAGACCTTGAGGAAGCCCTTGAACTTCACGGTCGACCCGGTGGCGCGGAACGTGCAGTCGGCGGCCTTGAGGTCGACGCCGACCTGGTCGTAGACGGCGGGATTGCACTGGCTGGCGACGAAGCGGGCCCAGATGAGCTTGTAGAGGTTGAGGGACTTGCGGTCGAGGAAGGGGGCGACGGAGGACGGGGTGCGATCGACCGACGTGGGGCGGATGGCCTCGTGCGCGTCCTGCGCCGATTTCTTGGTCTTGTAGACGATCGGGCTCTCGGGGAGGTACGCGGCGCCGACGCGGCGCTTGATGTAGGCGCGGGCGTCCTCGATCGCGGCCGGCGAGACGCGGACGGAGTCGGTACGCATGTAGGTGATGAGGCCGGTGGGGCCCTCGTCACCGAGCTCGACGCCCTCGTAGAGCCCCTGGGCCAGCTTCATCGTGATGGCGACGGGGAGCCCGAGGCGGCGGGCGCCTTCCTGCTGGAGCGTTGAGGTGATGAAGGGCGCGGCGGGGAAGCGACGACGCTCGGTGGCGTCCACCTTGGTGACCGCGAGGGTCTTATCCTTGAGGCGATCGAGCACGGCCTTGGCGGCGGCCTCGTTGGGGAGGTCGGCCTTCTTGCCGTCGACGTCGACGAGCCGGGCCTCGAACTCGGTCTTCTCCTTCTTGAGCTCGGCGGTGACCGACCAGTACTCGGTTGCCTGGAACTTCCGGATCTCGCGCTCCCGCTCGACGACGAGCCGCAGGGCCACGCTCTGCACGCGTCCGGCGGAGAGCCCGCGGGCGACCTTTTCCCAGAGGAGCTGGCTGACGTCGAAGCCGACGATGCGATCGAGGACACGGCGCGACTGCTGGGACTCGACGAGCTTCATGTCGATCGGACGCGGGTGGGTGAAGGCCTCCTTCACCGCCGTCGGCGTGATCTCGTGGAAGAGCACGCGCTGGATGGCCGCGGGGCTCTTGGCCTTCTCGCCGATGAGCTGGGCGATGTGGTACGCGATGACCTCGCCCTCGCGGTCCGGGTCGGGGGCCAGGAAGATTCCCGTGGCCTTGGCCGCGGCCTTCTGGAGCTCGGTGATCTGCTTGGCCTTGGCGTGGAGGGGCTCGATGGAGAGCGTGAAGCGGTGCTTCGAGCCCTTTTTCTCCACCACGACGCCGTTCTTCTTGGTGAGGTCCATGACGTGGCCCATGGAGGCGAGCACCTGGTAGTCGCCGCCGAGGTATTTCTGGATGGCGCGCGCCTTGGCCGGGGATTCGACGATGACGAGGTTTCGGGTCACGGGGGCGGCCTACTGCAACGGGCCGGAGGAGTTGGCGAGATAGAGCTGGAGGCTGGAGCCGTGGGCGGCCACGTTCTCGGCGATGCGGACGAGATCGCCGGCCTCGACGTCCCCGACGCCCGACATTCTCACCTGCTGGAGGATCTCCTCCGTCTCTTCGTGCGTCATCAATCTCAGCTCCTGCCAGGTCCGGAAGAGCGATATGGCCTCTTCGGACATTCTCAGCGACTCCGACTCGGTCAGCGTGCGCGGCGGCACCTCGACGAAGCGGACACCCTTTTCGCGGACCGCGTCGGCGCGGAGGCTGGCCATCACTTTACCCAGCATCCGAAACGCCTCCCGGACCTCGTCCGATTCGTAACCGTCGCAAGCCAGCCGGGCCAGGACCCGACCCTCGAGGTCGGATTCGTCATCAGGCGCCGCGAGGATGCTGCGCACGATCGTGGCGATGATGGCGCCGACACGGTCATCGGCGCCTACCCGGTCGTCGGCGCCGACCCGGTCGTCGTCGGCGCGGCTGCCGGCGGTCACGCGGTCATCGCCGGCTGGGACGCGTTCCTCGTCACGGCTGGTTTTGCGGCTGTGCTTACGTGTCATGGCCATGCTTGTCTTGAACCGGGCCCGTGTGGCCCGGTGAGGGGCTAGTCTAACCCGATGGCCTAGCGGAAGGTCAAGCGGTAGATGCCTCCCGGATCAGCAGTCACCTGCTTGGCGAGTTCGCGTTTCAGGAGTTCCGCGAGAAGCTCGGACCGAGAACGCGCGAGCGTGGCGGCCAGATCATCCACCGTTGCCCCGTCTGATCCAATCGCGGCCAGGATCGGATCGCCGGGGACCGGAGGCTTCACCGTCGTCGCCGCATGAGCTCCCGTCGTCGCCGGCGTGGCGCCGAGGGGTGCCAGGTCGTCGAGGATATTTCCGGGCGACAGCGCGATCGTGGCGCCCTCGCGGATGAGCTCCAGGGTGCCGGTTGAGAGGGCATCGCCGAGGCGCCCTGGAACGGCCCAGACCAGGCGGTCGTAGTCGACGGCGAGGCGAGCGGTGATGAGCGATCCGGATTGGGCCCCGGCCTGGATGACGAGCGTGCCCAGCGAGACCCCGGCAATGATGCGGTTGCGGAGAGGAAAATGCCCCTTCTGCGGCCCTGTTCCCGCGGGGTGCTCCGAGAGGAGGGCTCCCCCGTGGGCGAGGATCTCCGCGGCCAGGCCGGCATGATCGCGCGGATAGATGACGTCCACGCCGGTGCCGAACACGGCGATGGTGCCGCCGGGTTCCCCGAGAGCGGCCCGGTGGGCGGCGGCATCGACGCCGTAGGCCAGGCCGCTCGTGACGGTCAGCCCGGCGCGGGCGAGTTCGCGCGCGAAGAGCTCGGCGCAGGAGCGCCCGTAGGCGTCGGCGCGTCGCGCTCCGACGACGGCGACGGAGCGTAGGCCGTCGAGAAGGCGCTGGCTGTTGCCGCGCACGCGCAACGCGAGCGGCGGGTCGGGAAGGCGCGCGAGCAGGTCGGGATAGCCGGGATCGTCCAGCGCCAGGATTTTTATGTCGTTGGCGGCGGCATGCTCGACTTCCCGGGCGGCTCGGTCTTGCGCGCCGCGAATATCGGCGGCCGACCATAAGCCGCCGCCGCGCGACGCGAGCAGGTCCTCGAATGCGAGGCCCGATGAGCGCCAGGCGGCGAGGCGCCGGGGCGTGATGCCGGGCAGGTGAGCGCAGGCGAGCGCGGCCGACATGGTTCTCATCACGGTCCGGATTGAACGCTAGAATCCCCGGATCGTCAACGCGCGGCCTGCGAGGGCCCGGCGATGCGGTTACCGTCTACGCCGATCCCTCCTCGGGCCGCCGTTCCCCTGTTTCGGACGGGGCCGAACTCGTCGTGGATACGATCGCGCGCGAGGAACGGCTGGCGGAGGTCCTGGGGTCGCGCCGTGCCCCTGGTGGACGCGCCCCCGGCGCGCCGGTGATCCCCCAGTTCATGGCGGATGCGTCCCGCGCCGCCACCGTCCTCCCGTGGTGTCCGGCGAGGGGCCTCGATCGGATCGTGGAGAGCGCCCTGGCGTGGGAGCGCCGCCGTTCGTGTCTTGATGCCGCATGAGTTCGTCCGATTAGCCCCTCTTTTGCTTGTCATCCCGGGACGACCGGATTAGCCTAGGGAGCCCTATGAAATCCTACGAAGGGTCCACCCAGCAGCTCATCAAGCTCTGCATCGGCTATTTCGTCACCTACGTCCTTTTCGGGACGGCGACGAAGTGGTTCATTGGCCCCGACGGGGGCATGCACGAGGTGGCCTATCTCCTGTATTCGTCCATCGGCGGGTCGCTCATCTGCATCGCCTGGGTCTTCTACAAGGGCTGGTGGCGGGTTCCCGCGGGGGTCTCCACGAGCGCCCTGAAGTACATCATTCCTTCGGGCATCTGCACGGCCGTGGTCGTGCCTACGACCACGATGATGTACCTGCTTCCCATCTCGGTCATGGTGGCGATGGTCATCATGCGGGCGGGCGTCATCGTGATCGGCCGCGTCGTCGACGCGATCCAGATCAAGCAGGGGATCCTGCATCGCGTCGTCTACTGGCAGGAGAACGTCGGCGTGGTCTTTGCGCTCTTTGCGACCGCGACCATCCTCCTGGCTGTCGATCCGGCCAAGGACTTCAACTTCGTCCAGAACCCGGCGGCCATGATCATCCTGACGAGCTACCTGGTGGCGTACGCCATCCGCATCTACATCATGAACTACTACAAGAACACGCGCCCCAAGGGCACGGGAACCAATAACGAGTGGTTCTTCGCCGTGGAGCAGATCGCGACGAGCGTCGCGCTGGTGCTGATCTCGGTCTTCGTCCTGGCCCTTCCGATCCTCGCCGGCTGGGATCGGCAGTTCTACGACATGACCATCCCCGCGCAGGTCAAGGCGGCCGCGAAGGATCCCGTCGAGGCGCTCTATGTTTTCCGCGATTCCTTCGCGTTCCAGGTGAAGGGGTGGCCGGGGGCCATCGTGGCAGGATCGACCTTCGGCCTGGGCGCCTTCTTCTCGGTCTTTCTCTTCATGTTCAAGGGGCGCACGGCAACCTTCTCGAACCTCGTGAACCGCCTGACGTCGCTGGTCGCCGGGACCACGTCCACGCTCCTCTTCGCGCTCCTGCCCTTCGGCGGCAAGTTCCCGAAGATGTCTGACTGGGTGTCGCTCGGGTTCATCTTCATGGCCGTCGCCTTCCTGACCATGTCGGAACGGCGGCGCGTTGCCGAGCTGAAGGCCGCGAACGAGATCGAGGCCGCCGCGGGCGGCGGGAATGCCGGCGCGGCGAAGTAGGGCGCGCAAGCAACGACGGACGTAGGGGCTGGCTCTCCCGGGTTACCGGGAAAACGTGGAGGTATCACTCATGACCCGAATTCTTGACACCGTGCTCTTATTGGCCCTGCCGGCCTCGGGCAAATCCGAGGTCCGTCGCTACATCGAGCACCCGGATGCCGAGACGCGGGCGCGGGATTTCCGGATGGGCCCCACCGTTCAACTGGATGACTACCCCTACGTCCATGCCATGCGCCGCATCGACGAGGAGCTCGAGAATCTCGGGAAACCTCGCGTCTACTACCTCGGGGCCGATCGACCGTTCAAGGACCCGAACCAGTGGGGGACCCTGATCGGGCTCCTCAACGAGGATCACGAGGATCTCGTGGCCCGGCGCCAGATTACCCCGGCCAGCGCGGCCCGGTATCTCCTGGAACGGATCGATCGGGCCGCTGCCGCCGCCGGCGCGATCCAGGTTCTTCCTGGCCTCGATGCCGCGACGCAGGAGAAGCTGGCGCGGGCCTTGGAGGCCGAGGCCGTGGAGATGCTCAAGGAGAAGCACGCGAACTATCCGGACACCCTGGAAGGGAAGACGCTCGTCATCGAGTTCTCTCGCGGCGGCCCCGACGGTTCCTCCTTCCCCCTGCCGGCCCCGGTCGGCTACCAGTACGCGCTCTCGCGCCTCTCGGACGCCATCCTTTCCCGCGCGGCCATCCTCTACATCTGGGTGAGCCCCGAGGAATCGCGGCGGAAGAACCGGGCGCGCACCGACCCCAACGACCCCGGCTCGATCCTCAACCACGGAGTTCCCGAGGAAGTGATGTACAAGGACTACGGGTGCGACGACATGACGTGGCTCGTGGAAAATGCCGAGCGTCCGGGAACGGTCACGGTAAAGACTGCCGGGAAGACCTACCACATTCCCTTTGCGCGCTTCGACAACCGCGTCGACAAGACCTCGTTCCTTCGCAGTCCCGTCCAGGACTGGAAGCCCTCGGAGATCGAGGCCGTTCACGCCGGCCTGAAGGCCGCCTTCGACGCGATGGGGTGACGGCGTCAACCTGACGGCGTCATTCTGACGGCGTCACAAGAATGAACCACAGAGACACGGAGACACGGAGAAAGTCAAAAAGCATAATCAGGCAGAGAACCAGATCGAGGTAGAAGAGCCGCATCTCGATCAGGTTGGCGGTCGGATGGGACGGCGGCAGGATTGGGAATCCGCCTTTCCCTGGGTTTGCTTCTCCTCTGTGCTTCCGTGTCTCTGTGGTTTTCTCCCTGATGATTCCAGGCTAGAGCTTCGCGAGGGTCTTACGGAGCAACTGCTTGAAGGTGCCCTTGACGCGCGTGGAGGTCTCCATGACTTCCTGGTGCGAGAGGGGCTCGGGCAGGATGCCGGCGGCCATGTTCGTGATGCAGGAGACCCCCAGGGTCTCCATGCCCATGTGGGCGGCCGCGAGCACCTCCGGGACCGTGGACATCCCGACGGCATCGGCGCCCCAGCCGCGGACCATCCGGATCTCGGCCGGCGTCTCGTAGGACGGGCCCAGGGTGGCGCAGTAGACGCCCTCCCGCACGGTCACGCCCATCTCCGCCGCGGATTGTTTCGCCAGGTCGCGGAGGCGCGGCGTGTAGGCGCGGGACATGTCATAGAACCTGGGGCCGAGGAATTTCGGGTTCTCGCCGTGCATGGGGTGGGTGCCGAGAAAGTTGATGTGGTCGGAGATGATCATGAGGTCTCCGACGTTCCAGTCGGCGCGGACGCCCCCGGCCGCGTTGGTGACGAAGAACGTCTTCGCACCCATCTGCCGGGCCGTTCTCAGGGGATAGACGAGATCCTCCTGGCGGTAACCCTCGTAGAAGTGGAAGCGCCCCTGCATGACCGCGACCCGCTTGCCCTCGAGCGTTCCGAAGACGAAGTTGCCGGCATGGCCCTCGACCTTGGAGACGAGAAAGTGGGGGATCTTGCCGTAGGGGATGACGACCTTGTCCTCGACCTCGTCGCCGAGCTCACCGAGGCCGGAACCGAGCGTGAGGATGACCTCGGGTTCGATCGCCGTGAACTTGCGGATGGCCGCCATCGATTCCGCCAGCTTCGTTTCGAGTTCCAAGCGCGCCTGTTCCATGATGATTCCTCCGTGCTAAGTTGTCCCCGCCCGAGGATACCAAAGAAATCCCGAGTCTGACACCGTTGCGTACGGTTGCCCGCGGGACTAGGCTCTCGGGCATGTCTCTGCCTGCCATCGTCGTGGGATCCGGCATATCGGGCCTGCGCTTCTCGCTCTACCTTGCCGAGCATCGCCCGGTCATGCTCGTGACGAAGAAGGAAGCGGTCGAGTCGAACACGAATTACGCGCAGGGAGGCATCGCGGCCGCCCTGGGAGCCGATGATTCCGTGGATCTTCACCTGGCCGACACCCTGGCGACGGGCGCCGGGCTTACCGACGAGGCGATCGCCCGCATCGTCGTGACGGAGGGACCCGGGCTCGTCCGGGAGCTCGTCACGATGGGCGCGGAGTTCGAGCGTTCCCAGAGCGGGGACCTGGCCCTGGGACGCGAAGGCGGTCACAGCCGCAATCGCGTGGTGCACAGCGCGGACGCGACGGGCCGCGAGGTCGAGCGCGTTCTCCTGCACGCGGCGGAGACTCATCCCAACATCACCGTGCACCCGTTTCACGTCGTGGTGGACGTCATCGTGCGCGAGGAGCGGATCGCGGGAGTCGTCATTCTCCAGCCGGACGGGCGCGTCCGCGTCCAGCCGACCGACCTCGTCTGCCTCTCCACGGGCGGCCTCGGGCGCGTCTACAAGTTCACGACCAATCCCGAGATCGCCACGGGTGACGGCGTGGCGATGGGCTACCGCGCCGGTGCTCGCCTGCGTGACCTGGAGTTCATCCAGTTTCATCCCACCGCCCTGGCCCGGCCCGGCGCGAGCTCGTTTCTCATCACGGAAGCGGCGCGCGGCGAGGGAGGCATCCTGACGACCATCGACGGCACGCGGTTCATGAAGCAATACGCGCCGGACCAGATGGAGCTGGCGCCGCGCGACGTCGTGGCGCGCGCCATCGATTCCGAGATGAAGAAGCGTTCCCAGCCGCATGTCCTCCTGCACCTCGAACACCTGGACCCGGACTTTCTCAAGAAGCGCTTTCCGACGATCCACGCGACGTGCCTGCTCCATGGGATTGCGATCGAGAAGCAGCCGATTCCCGTCGTTCCCGCCGCCCACTACTCCTGTGGCGGGCTCATCACGGATGAACATGCGCGCACCTCGATCCCGGGCCTCTACGCGATCGGAGAGACCGCCAGCCACGGTCTTCACGGCGCCAACCGTCTCGCCTCCAATTCGCTCCTGGAGGCCCTCGTCTTCTCGCGGCGGGGAGCCCAGGCCGCGGCCGCCGAGCCGCACCGCGAGACGCTGTTGAAGGAGCGCATCGTTCCCATCGGGCCCCGCTCGCACTGCGGCCTGACCCGCATGTATGCTGATCGCCTGCGCACGGTGATGGCGTCGCATGCCGGTGTGTTCCGCCGCGTGGACGGCTTGCGGCTTGCCAACCTCGAGATCGGGGTCCTCTTGTCCGGGGTTCGCCGCCTGCTCAAGGCCTTCGCCCCGGATCGCGAGGTCATCGAGCTGGCCAACATGGCCCAGTGTTGCTCGCTGATCCTGAAGGCGGCCCTGGATCGCCGGGAATGCCGGGGACTGCATTCCGTGGAGGATTTTGCCGGCCTTCCGGCCGTGGAGCCGGCTCAACATACCGCGATCCAGAATCCCTCCCCGTCCCTGCTCCTCGACCCTGATGCCTGAAGATCCGCTTCCCGAACTCGTCCTGGCCTCCACGTCACCCCGGCGGCGCGAACTGCTGAAGGCGGCGGGAATACGGTTCACCGTCGAGGCTCCGGGCGTCGACGAGTCGTTTAACCCCTCAGATTTCAGCGGCCCGCGGTCGATAGTCGAAGCACTGGCCCTTCGGAAGGCGAGGGCCGTGGCGCGGCGTCGCCCGGGGGCAATAGTGTTGGGAGCGGATACGATGGTTGAGGCGGAGGACGGAACTCTCCTGGGCACCCCGATCGACCGGGCCGAGGCCGCGGCCATGTTGCGCCGTCTCAGCGGCGTTCCCCATCGTGTTCACACCGGCATGGCCCTGGTTCGCGATCGCACCTGTGTCAGCGGCACAGAGACGGCTGTCGTGCGCTTTCGCGACCTGGACGAGGAAGAGATTTCTACGTACCTGGCGACGGGGGAGGCGGACGACAAGGCCGGCGCCTACGGCTACCAGGGAGTCGGCCGTCGCCTTGTCGCGTCCGTTGACGGCGACCCGCAGACGGTCATCGGTCTTCCCGTGACGCGCGTGATCCAGCTCCTCCAATCCCTGCGCGATGGAGCCCAGGCGCAGTGAGCGTCCTCGTTCCTGCCGCGCTCGGCCTGCGCGTTTTTCGTTGCCTGGTCACACGTCCTGGAGCCCATCTCCTCCTGGCCGGGCTGGTCCTCGTCTCGTCGATGGTGGTCGCGCACGCCGAGGGATGGACCGAGGTCAAGCGGGTCACCGTGACTCCGGGAGCCATTGTCACGATCGCGATGGACGATAATTTCCGCGTCGTCGAGGATCGGGCGGGAGTCGTTCGCAGGGCTGAGGGGCGTCACCTGGAAGTGAAGACGACGGGATCCGAGGCCGTGCGCGTGCGCGTGGAGCGTGGCACGCGGGGCGCGCTCGAGGTGCTCCTGGTGCCCGTCTTCTCGGCATCCACCTACAAGCCCCTGGAGAATGATGCGGCTTCCCCCACGGCGCCCGCCGCGAGCGACCAGGCATCCAGTGCCGTTCCCGGCACGGTAGCGGTCACCGCGGGGCCCGCCGCGGCGGGAGAGGGCTCGACTGGACGGGTTCCCCGAGTGGCACCGGGGTCGGCGGATGCGGGGGAGCTTCCGGTGCCCGCCGTGCGACCGATCGTGAACGCTCCCGCCGCATTCCTCTCCTCGGTACTTTCCCCCTTCATGCCGGTTCCACCCCTGGCGACCCTGTCCCCGGCGCTCCCGCTCCCGGGCCACAGCACGGCCGGTGCGATCGTGGCGCCGCCGCGACCGCTGGTGCTCTCCACGCCCCCGGCCGCGCGTCTCGTTCCGTCCCCGGACGACCGTATTCCGGTGACTGGAACCCTGGCCCCGCCGCCGGGCCCGTCCTATCCGGTTAACGACGATCCTGCCGATCGCGCAATCGATGCGGCCCCTTCTTCGCCGCGGATGGACGGATCGGTAGGCCCGGCCTTCGAGCTCCCGGTGCTGAGGGGTTCGATGAGACCCGTGGACACATCGCTCGCGGCGGGCGTGGCGACCAAGCCGGGCGAGCTGGCGATCTTCACGCTGGCTTCCGACCTCGAGGCGCGCGGGCTCTGGGGCGACGCGATCCAGCAGTATCGCCGCCTCTTGAACGAGTATCCCTCCACCAAGCTCCGGGAGGAGGCCCTTCTCCACATCGGCCACTGCTTCAAGGAACGGGCGATCGCGATGGAGGCGGAGGCGCTGAGGCAGTTCGACCTGCGGCGATCGGGAGCGGCCAACGAGGCCGTCGACCAGGCCATCCAGGATTACTCCGAGGCCATCACGTCGTATCGCGATCTCCTGAGATCCTATCCGCAGGCGCAGGATCGCAATCGCGTCCAGCTCCGCATCGCCCAATCGCTTCATGGGCTCGTCCGCGCTCAATTCCAGAAGGGCACCGCTCCCCAGGATTCGCCCGCGGTCGTCGTCGAGTACCTGAGGGCGTTCGTGGGCACCGACGATACCGAGCTCCTCTCGCCGGCGCGCCTCGGCATTGCGCAGTACTACAGGGACCTGGCTGACGCTCGCATGCTGACGAGACAGGACCGCGTCGACGTCCGTCGCGCCTACGATCGGGCCCTGTCCGAGTATCGCGCGCTCATTGATTCCTCCCCGTCCGCGCCGGCGGCCGAGGAGGCGCTCATCGATGTCGCGCGGCTCTTCGACCGCAACATCGAGATGAGGAATTTCGAGGGAGCCGTGAAGTATTACGAGGAGTTGCTCAGGCGATTCCCGGCCAGCCGGTTCGCGGAAGAGGCGCGGACCCGGTCCCGTTGGCTGAAGGACAATTACCTCTGAGCGTCGACCCGTCGTCACCGGGCGATCGGCGAATTCTCGTCATTCGCCTCAAGTCCCTGGGCGACATCATTCTCTCGACCGTGATTCCCGCCGCGCTCATCAAGGCCTGGCCGGGTGCAGCCGTCGACTACCTCGTCGATCCGCCGTTTGCCGGGGTGGCATCGGCGTTCGCCGGCGTCCGTAGCGAAAGGATTCGGCCCAGGGATTGGCGCGGACGTGTGAGGCAACTGGCGGCGATCCAGGGGCAGTATGACATCGTCCTCGACCTGCACGGGTCCTCCGCGGCGGCCGTCACCGCGCGCTTCGCCTCGCGCGGCCCCGTGGTGGGATGGGCGGGCAAGAGGCTCACGCGCCTCTACACGGTCGCGGTCCAGGATCGCGATGCGGGGCGTCACACGGCGGAGGTCAACCTCGACATGGTGCGGGCCCTGGGCCTGCCGGAGCCCGGGGCTCCCGAGTTCCGCGTGCGGGAGGACGCGGCGCGCGAGGCGCGATGCGCCGCCCTGGTCGCGGCCCCGGCCGTGCTCCTTCACCCGGGCGCGCGGTTTCCCGGGAAGGCGTGGGCGCCGCGCCATTGGGCCGTTGTCGCCGAGGAATTGCGCCGCCGTGGGTTGACCCCGCACCTGCTCGTCGGTCCGGGTGAGAGCGTGGACGCGGAGCTGGGCGGCATCCCCGCGGTGCGCGACGTCAGCGCGGGAGACCTGGTCCACCTGATGCGAGCGTTCGAGGGGTTCATCGGGACGGACTCGGGTCCCATGCATGCGGCGGCGGCGGCGGGCATCCGCGTGGTCGGGATCTTCGGTCCCTCCGATCCCCGGCGTTGGCGGCCGTGGGGATCGCGGTGCCGCTTCGTCGCGGCCCCGTGCGCGTGCGGAGCGGGGTGGCAGGGCGCCTGCCGGACGCCGGCCACGCACTGCCTGGCGACCGTGACGCCCGAGAGCGTGCTGAGGGCCTACTTCCTCTAAAACGTCTTGCCAAAGGTTGCGGCCCCGTGGAGACTGAAAGCATGAACTTTGGCGGCATCGGTCTTCCTGAGCTCCTCGTCATCGCGCTCCTCGTGCTCCTGATCTTCGGCGCCCGACGCGTTCCCGAGATCTTCCGCGCCTTCGGCTCCGGCATCGGCGAGTTCAAGCGCGGGCTCAAGGATTCCGCTTCGGACAAGTCGCCGGGCGATCCTCCGGACGGGTCCGGCCCTCCCACCAAGCGCTGAGGGGCGCGTGAGCGTCGATCACGCACCCCGGCAGTATTACCCGGGCGATCGCATCCTGACGGAAGGCGAGAGAGGGAGTGATCTCTTCATCCTCGTCCACGGGGAGCTCGAGGTCACGCGCGGGCGAACGCGGCTCGGCATTCTTCGAGGAAAGGGCGATGTCATCGGCGAGATCGCCGCGCTCACCGGCCAACCTCGTTCCGCCACCGTCACGGCCCTGACCGAGAGCTCGCTCCTGAAGATTCGCGTGGAGTTCAAGTCGATCTCGGCGCGCAACCCGGAGATCCTGGAGAAGATTGACGGCGCCGTCCGCCTTCGCTACGAGGTCGCCAGGAACAAGGCGCTCTTGTACACGCGCCGTGCCGCCGCCGCGCGAAGAACGGTCCTGCACGAGACCCTGGTGAAGACCGAGATGGCGCGCGCCGGCAAGCGGGCCTCGGAG
This sequence comes from uncultured bacterium, assembly GCA_964548165.1. Taxonomy (GTDB): domain Bacteria; phylum UBA8481; class UBA8481; order UBA8481; family UBA8481; genus CAZJQD01. The sequence goes on along the minus strand of CAZJQD010000006.1, from coordinate 69,808 downwards.
ACGCAGGTGCGAAAGGCCATGCGCCGCGCGCTCGACGAGTTTCTCCAGCTTCACGGCGATGTCGAGGATCCGCGGGTCCTTCGGAAGATGGCCGATGATTACTCGATCACCACGGAATACATCCTCGATGTCGCGGCCAAGCCGTGGCTGGACGAGAACCTGGCGCTCCGCCTCACCACCATCGAGAACCGCTGGGAGCTTTCCGACGGGACGCACACGCTGGCGGCGGTCCGGGAGCGGGCGCAGTTGACGGCGGAGGCCATCGACATCATCGCCGAGTACGAGCAGACGCCGGGCACGCTGCGGGCGCTGGACCTCGCGAGGCTCGAGGAGATCGTGCCCCTGGCGTCGCGGACCCGCGCGATCCGTGATCTCCTCCACGAGAAGGACCAGGGCGACGACGCGGCCTCCAGGAGCTGGGTCGAGAAGAAGGTCCAGCAGGCGCTCGAGACCGCGAAGGCCAACGCAGGCCAGGATGTGCCACTGCTCATGGGCGCGGCGAAGGACCTGGGGATCGCGAAGGAATACGAGGCGGAACTCCGCCGGATCGTCGAGCTGACGGGAACCAGCTCGTCGTATGTCGAGATGGAGGTGCCGTGACGCCCTACGGCGGCGTCGCGTCGCCCGGCTCTCCCTCTTCGCCCGGGGGGGCGGAGACCCTGTGGTTGCGCCCGGGCGACGTCCTGATCCGCCAGGGAGAACTGGGACGTGACCTCTATGTCCTCCTGACCGGGGAGCTGAAGATCCTGAGCGGGGAGCGCGAGATTGCGCGCGTGGCCGGCCAGGGAGAGGTCATCGGCGAGCTGGGCGCGCTGACCGGGCGCCCGCGAACGGCCTCCGTCGTGGCGTTCACCGCGGCGGAGGTCCTGCAGGTGAAGCTGGCGAGCGCCGCGTCCCTGGAGCGCCTGCCCAAGGTTCTCGCCAAGATCGACGCGGCGGTCTCGCGGAGATACTTCATTGTCTACAACAAGAACGTGCTCTACCGATCGACGACGGCCACGCTGCGGCGCATGCTCCTCCAGGACGCGATGCGCACGGCGTTCACGGCGCCTCGGGGCACCGGCGGCGTCCTGGGCCGCGGTGGCGCGGCCGGACGCGGGAGCTCCTCGGCGCCGAATCGGCTCGATGCCGATGCGCCGGGTCTCTTGCGCCAGCAGGTCCGCCAGCGCCTCGACGACCGGCTCGCGATGTTTCCGGACTCGGACGATCCCAAGGTCCTGGACCGCATCGCCGGCGAGTACGGGGTCCAGGATCTGTATCGCGAGCGGCTGGCGACCTTTCCGTGGCTCGACGATGATCTCATCCGGAAACTCGCCGACATCGACGGCAGCTGGCAATTGGCCGAGGCTCAGCGCGGATCCGTTGCCGTGCAGGCAAAGGCGGAATGCGTGATCGAGGCGACGGAGTTGCTCCAGAAGTTCGAGTCGATGCCGGGAATCCGCCGTGAAATGGACATCCTCCGGATGGAGGCGCTCGTGCCGACCAAGGCCAAGATCGAGGCCCTCAAGACCGCGTTTCTCGGGCGGCATCTCGATGAGATCGAGGACGAGCGCACGCGGCTGCCGCTCGAGCGCCAGGTGAAGCTGGCCGTCGAGGCGGCCAAGGCGGACGCCGGACATGATGTCGTCCTCGTCGTCCGCGCGGCGCGCCACCTGCGTGTCGAGAACCTGTATGAAGATCAGATCCGCAACCTCGTGGCCATGGCCGAGACGGGCACGAACTACGTCGATGTCGTGCCAGGGGCTCCGGGTGAAGAGACCGCGACCAGGCCCTAGCCTGCGGTGCTCTCCACGTTGAACCACGGAGGCACAGAGGCACGGAGAACGTCCAGAACTGGAAGCGAAACCCTCGATACGGCAGGGTGCGCGAACGGCGCGTACCGGGCGCGATCTACGGGGAGTGAATCAGGCGATGAGATCGAGGCTCTTTCCCAGGTGGCGCGGGCGAAGGGGGGGGAGCGATGAGACGGCGTCGTCTCGCTCGTCGGCGTCCTCCGACCCGTTGACCCCCGTGGATCCGGGTTTCTGCTTTCCAGAACGCGCGGGCGCCTGGTGGGGGAGATCGATGTCCCCGAGGGAGTTTGGTATCGTGCTCTCGACCTTCTGAATCATGGTGGTTGTTCTTCCCATCGGTAAGAATTGAGGCAAAGTTGAGCACGAAAGATCGGCTGGCGTTGACGGAATCCTGCCGGGACCGAAACGACCTCCTGGGCATCCTCCAGAGGGGGGACGAGGATGCGCTGGGCGACCACCTGAGGCGCTGCGCGGCCTGCCGCAAGCTCGTGGCCGACGCCGTGCGTGGACTCCTCGCGGCGGGGGAAAGCCCTGGTCCGCCCGCCGCTCTCAAGACCCTAGCCGGCAGGCTTCTCGGCCGCGACGACGGCGAGGATCCGGTGGTGACCGTGGTCGCCGGCGGCGACCAGGTCATCGAGGTCGCGAACGCCGAGGGAGGACCGGTGGGCCGCGGCGGCGCCTACCACCTGGACGTGGCTCATGACCTGGGGACCTTCCGCATCGCGGTGGACGTCGTCGCCGGGGGCGTCTTTGTCCTGAGACTGAGGGCCGCGCCCTGCGGCGAGAAGGGAGCGGCTCCAACCGTGGTCCTCAGGAGAGCGGCCGGCGAGCCCTGGGCGCCGGCGCGAAAATTGACGGAGCCCTTGAGCTGGACGGGATTGCCGCCCGGCCGCTACATCCTTGTGGCCGCGGGAACCCAAGGTCGTGCCGCGGTCGCGCTGCACCTGGTTTACCGTAGGGACGACGACTGAGACCGCGATCGTGATGGCGCGAGCGACCGTCAGCGCGTCAGCGGGGGTCGGCGCGAGAGGGGGGTGACGGTCGTCGGCCCGGGGGGCCGTCTGCCTGGAAGATGGCGTGAAAGATGGAGAAGGTCTGCGCCACGAACTCGGCGCCCCGGGCCAGGGTGGCGAGCGCATTGTGATTGTCGCCGTCGCCCAGGGTGGCCAGCACCCGAAGCGTCTGGCGCAGGGAGCGGACGATGCCCGAGTCCGCCGCCTGCTCCTGGTCCCGCAGGACTCGATACGCGCGAACTTGTTCCGGGGTGAGCACGCGACTGCGGGAGCCGGGGTTGAGCCCGTCGCCCGAGAGGTGATGCAGGACCTCGGCCCACCGGCTGTCGGTTCGGTGCGCGAGCCAGCTGTAGGGCACGACGTGGCTGGCACGAACGGTCTGGACGCGATACGCGGGATTCATGGGGCGAGAATCGAGCCGCCAGGACCAGAAGAGCCCCGGCAGGGGGCGCGAGACGCCGAAGACGGCGTCGGTCTCGCGCGCCAGGAACGTGATATCTCCCATCCAGACGAAACCGTAGAGGGTCGTCGGGAAGGATCCGGAGACCGCGGCAAAGAGGCGGTCGGAGGCTGTTCGCCGCACGACGCGGCTCTCGGTGGACCACTCCGCGATCGTGATGGTCTCGCCGCGGCCCGCGATGGTGCGTGGAAGAACGAAGAGGCCGTCCGAGTCGGGCGTGACCGCGATCCGGCGCATGGCCGCGCCACTGCGATCGATCACGGCCGCGATGACGCGATGCACCGGGATGCTCACGAACGTGTCGCGCCCGCCATCCCATTCCTGGTGGGTGATTCGCCCGGCGACGAGCGCGCGCCCGGGCCTGAATTCACGGGTAGCGGCCGCGGTGTCCGATCCCAGAACGGGCACGGAATCGATCTCGGGAGAGCGGAATGGATAGACGACGCCGGGACGATCGGCCGCGGCCGGCCCTGCGATGCCGACGAGCGCGATGAGCGCGGCGACTAGCGCGGCGGGGATCGCGGACGGAAGCCGGCCCGGACGATCGTGTCGCCGCCTGAGGGGCCACAACCGCCCCGCGGGATCGCCGGCGACGATCGCTTCGACAACGGTGGGGGATGAGGGAGGCATCGCCGGGAGTATAGCCGAGATCATGCCCCCTCGGCATGCCCTTCGAATTTCCCGGAGTAAAGGCCCGTTCTTCGGCGTTGACCCCGCGAGGAGGCTGGGACTATCGTTTCGCCATGGCGACCGCCTCAGCTCTCGACCTCCTGGTGCGCGACAAGCACCGCTGGATCATCCGCCTGCGCTATCTTCTCTCCGTTGTCCTTGCCGGCAGTTACATCATGCGCGTGCCCCTGGACCACCTCCTGACGCAGTCCTTCGACATGATGGTCCTGGCGGCCATCATCCTCATCGTGGTCGCGGCGAACTTCCTCTGGAGCCTCCTGTTGAAGCGCGGCGAGATGCCACTGGAGACCCTGGGGTACTACCAGTGCATCCTCGACCTCGTCGTCGTCTCGCTGATCGTGCACCAGTACGGGGCGCGCGGTTACGCCGGCTACCTGTTCGTCCTGGTCATCCTGGTGGCCGGCATTCTCCTCCAACGCCGGGGCATCACCCTGATCGCCGCCGCCTCGGGCGTCGTCTACTTGCTCCTGCTCCTGATGGAACATTACGGGTACACGGTTCCCCTTCCCTCCATCCTCGGCGGCGTCTCCCTGCTCCCGCCGAACATCCAGTTCCTCATCGACGTCGTCATCAAGGTCTTCTTCTTCTACATCATCGCGCTCTCCGCCGCGAACATGCAGGACATGGTCTCCAAGCAGGCGCGCGAGAGCGAGTTCATGGCGACGTTCAACAAGGAAGTGATCGAGGCGGTGCCGATCGGCGTCATGGTCCTCGATCTCGGCCGCTCCATCGCGCTCTATAATCCCGCCATGGAGCGAACGGCGCAGATCGAGAGCGCGCAGGCGATGGGGCAGTCGTTGACCGACGTCTTCTCCGGGCTTGATGACGCCTGGCTTCGTGCCCTCGACCAGGTCGAGGAGACGGGCGAGGAGGTCCGCCTGCTCGGCGCCGTTCTTCCGGTCGCCGGCGGCAAGCAGATGCGCGTGAACGCGCGCCTGCAGGGCCTCAAGCTCAACGGCGTCATCCTCGCCACCATCGTCACCATCCAGACCGCTTCGCGCTGACGGAGTCCGCCGTGCCCGCCGCCATCGATATCGGCACCAATTCCATCCGCCTCCTGGTCGCGGACCTGTCCGGTGCGCGACCACGTCGGCTGGCGACGGGATTGCGCGTGACGCGGCTCGGCTCCGGCCTCGACGCCACGGGTCGGATCGCGGCCGATCGCGCCGCGGCGACGGCTGAGGCCGTGGCTGCCTTCGCGGGTAGGGCCCGGGAGCAGGGCGCCGAACCGATACTCTTCGGTACCGCCGCGCTCCGGGAGGCGGTCAACGGCCGCGAGGTGGCCGATCAGATCGGAAAGGCCGCGGGCGGCGTGGTGCGGATTCTCTCGGGGGATGAGGAGGCCGCGGCGACCTGGCGCGGCGTGGAACAGGGCGTTCGTCTCGGCGTGGAGGCGCTCGTCGTCGACATCGGAGGCGGTTCCACCGAGTTCGCCACGCGGGCCGACGGCGGAGGCATTCATTCGCGATCGATGGCGTTGGGATCCGTGAGGCAGGCAGAGCGATTTCTCCACGCGGATCCACCCGGCGACGAGGAGTGGAGAGCGATGCTCTCTGAGATCGACGCCCGCGTCCGGGAGGGCCTCGCCGGGCGGCGCGCGCGGATGCTCGTCGGCGTGGCCGGAACCGTAACCCAGCTCGCGGCGCTGGAACTGGGGCTCGCTGACTACGATCCCGATCGCGTGGAGGGAGTGGTTCTCTCCGCCGCCACGGTGGAGACCTGGAGCCTGAAGCTGAAGGCGATGACGCTCGCGGAGCGCAAGGCGCTGGTGGGCATGGTCCCGGAACGCGCGGATACGGTCATCGCCGGTACGGCGATCCTCTCCGCCGCGATCCGGATCTCTGGAGCGCCGGGCGTCGTCGTCAGCGAGTACGACTCGCTCTGGGGGATGCTGCCTGAATAGGTCCAGGCCCGCAATTTTTCAGGCTATTCACAAGTCGTGTCTTTTCGAGTGAAAGCGATGGGGGGACAGGCGCGCCTGGGAGTCCGAGGGGGAGCTGTCCCACACGCGTGTGTTCGCGTGCCCCCAACGCCTTGCTCGACTCCGCGAGCGGCGATCGTTGCGGCGACTGACCCGGCCATGCGGCTGTCCCGGCTTTGCCGGGGCAGTCGTGACGGTAGCCGGGACGGTCGTGAGTAGTAGCCCCGGTTCGTGTATCGTCCTCGCGTGGAGCAACCCGTCATGATGGCGATTCCGAAAGCGCCGCCCGGCTACCGGGCGATCCTGGCCCGGTGCCCGGTCGTGGCGGCGCCCCTGGCGGAGATCACCGATTACCCCTTCCGCACGATCCTCAGGCGATTCAGCGACGGGCTCCTGCACACCGAGATGGTCGCCACGCAGGCGCTCGTCCATGACAGCGCGCGGACCATCAAGATGATCGAGACGGTCGCGGAGGAGCCGGCGCCGGTCGGGATCCAGATCATGGGCGGCGACGACCTCGTGATGGCCCGCACGATGAATCGCATCAACCTCTGCAACCCCGCGGTCGTCGACATCAACATGGCCTGTCCCGTCCGGAAGATTCTCAAGGCGTCCTGCGGAGCGTCGCTGATGGACGATCCCGCGCGGGCCGCCGCCGTCGTGCGGGCGGTCAAGGCGGAGACGGATCGGCCGGTCGGCGTGAAGTTGAGGCTCGGGGTCCAGGAGGTCTCGATCGATCGCATGGTTGACGCGATGGTGGAGGCGGGCGCGGACGCCGTGACCATTCACGGGCGGACGGCGGCGCAGATGTACACGGGACGGTCCGATCGCGCCAAGGTCCTGGAGGTTGCGCGCCGCCTGCCCATCCCGGTGGTCGCGGCCGGCGACGTCTTCGCGCCCGCCGATGTCCTGGAGTGCCTGGAGGGTGGAGCGACGGGGGTGCTCATCGCTCGCGGCATGATGGGACGGCCCTGGTTCCTGGGCGAGGCTCGCGCCGCCGCGCTGGGTCAACCCGCGCCGCCGCGTCCCGATGCTGTCGCCGTGGCGCTCGATCACCTCGCCTACGTCGTCGCCTTCGACGGCGAGGACGGGATCCGCCCGTTCCGGCGACACCTGGTGGAGTACGTGCGCGGGATGCCGGGCGCGGCTCGTATCCGCCATGCCCTCGTGACGGCGCCGGATTCGCGCGCGGTCAGGGAGCTCCTGGAGTCGCTGGCCCGGGCGCAGTCGACCGGGGCGGCGGGCTCCGACGCGCCTGGCCCTGGAGAACCAGCGCCGACCGCGTAAGGCCCAGGAAGAGAACCTGGACCGCGAGCGTGGTGGGATAGAGGTAGCGGTAGTCGGCAACGGCATAGGTCGCGAGGAAGCTGAGCGCGTAGGTTGGCGGCGCGAGCGCGGCCAGGAGCGCAAGCGTCGAGGCCGTGTCGCGGCGGGATGCCACGCGAAATAGGGCGGCCAGCGCGATGAGGACGCTTCCGATCATCCACGGAAAATGTCCGGCGAGGAGGAATCGCGTGGGCGGATTCTGCCAGAGCTCGCGCGACCACGTGAGCCAGGCCTCGCGAAGACCAGTGCCTTGCGTCGACCACTGCAATCCGAGCTCGTTGGGCTCGATGATCGCCTGGTGCCAGAAGGTCGATCCGGTCGTATTCCAGAGGTTGATCCACGAGAGCAGTTTCAGTTCCGCGACGAGAAGCGGCCGGGTTCTTAGAAGGGTGAGGTATTCGTCGCGAACCAGGGCGGGATCGAGCGTCTGTCCGAGATCGGGACCGAGCCACCAGGTTCGACCCACGAGCGCGGCCAGGTCGCCCCGCTCGATCGTCACCGGGTAGCGCGTCGCGATGCTCGCCGCGGTGTACGGGAGGCTGGCGGCCAGTTCCGGATCGGCATGGACCGCGATGGCCAACTCATGCGCCATGACGACGGCGCCGATCGGCTTCTCGGCGATCGGGGCGAGGACGGGGAGCAATCGGCTCACGGCGAAGACGAGAACGAAGGGGAGGAGGAAGCCGACGATCCGGGCGGAGAGACGAGGAAGAGCTTTCCGGGGAGAATCGCCTGAGCCGCCTCCTGAGACCCCTCCTGCTCCGCAGTTCGCGACCGGCTCCGCGAGCGCGATTCCCAGTCCCGCGAGGGGAAGGAGTACGCCGGCGTTATGGCGGGAGAGAGCAGCCAGGAGGGACCCGGCGAGCATCAGCGCCTGGGGACCACGCGCGAGGAACGATGCGCGCAGGCTCGCGGCGAGGGTCACACTCCCGCGCGCGTTCTTTTCTCGTTCCGCAGGGTGAAGAGCCGCGGCTCGAAGAAGGCCCGCGATGAGAAGCAGTAACCCGATGGCCGTTCCGCAGTCCTTCCAGAACGTCACGGCATAAAACGGCCACGGCGGTAAAAGGGCCCAGCCACTGAGAAGGAGGAACCAGAAGAGCGAGAGGCTCCCACGTTCGGCGGCGATCTCGTCGCCCGGAGCGGAGTCGTCAAGTGTCCCGTGGCTCCGAGGCATCAGGGCATCCATGACCATTCCGCAGGCGAGTGCCCAGGCCAGGGCCAGGAGGAATGTCAGGCCGGCGACGGGGAGACCGAGCTTGAAGAGCAATCCGGCCAGCATGGCGGGAAAGGGCGGATGCCAGTCATCGAAGGACCAGGCGAAGGCCTGTTGGATCTGATCGATCGAGTCGGGCGAGAAGAGGCCCGGCGAGAAGGCCCACCAGGCCAGCGCCGCGCAGGCCAGGAGGGGCCAGGCTGCTGATCGGGGATGGACGAACCGGAGTGCCTTCATCGGCCGTATCCTAATCCAGCGTCGTGGTACTGCCTATTTGCATGGGCGGAGGGCTTTTTCTCTCAAGACCTCGTCAAACCTCACCGATGCAACAGGTGGACACGACGCATGAACGCAGCCACCAGATTTCGCGACTATTCCCTCTCCCATGCCCGCCTCAGCCGCCAACGCGTCGACGAGGCCCTGGGCGAGATGGCCCGGGCGCTCCGCACCCCGGCGGGGTGGGCGACGCTGGTTCGGCGCGCGCTTTTCATCGGTTCGCTGGCCGTCGTGCTCGTCCTCTTCGAGCGGCTCGCCCCCGCCGTCGCCATTGCCGCCATTGCCTACATCGTGGTCATCCGCCGCATCGAGAGCGCGGAGCCGGTGACGGCGCGAGGTTCCGCGCGGATGGCGTCGGCGCGTCCGGCGGCAACTCTTGCCCAGGCCTCCGCCGCGGACGCCGCTCCGATGGCCGAGGTCATCCCCCTGAACAATGCCTTTGCTCCGGCCTGGGAGGACGTGGACGATTTTCTCCAGGCCACGCTCGACGTCATCAAGACGCGCTTCGACTTCCAGAGCGCCAATATCTTCCTGCGGGGTGAGAACAAGGGCGTGCTCGTCCAGCGCGCGTTCGTCTCCCGCACGCCCTCCATTGCCCGCCTGGCCACGATCCGCGTGGGTGTCGGGCTCGTGGGCTGGGTGGCCCAGCACAAGCGCCCGATGGTCGTCGGCAACCTCCACCACGAGGGGCGCTCGATGGGCTATTACCGTGCCGCGGGCGAGCAGGTCGCGTCCTTCGCCGCCGCACCGATCCTGGCGCGGGGCGAGGTTGTCGGCGTCATCGCGCTCGATCACTCCAAGGCCGACGCGTTTCCCGAGGGCACGGACGAGGCGCTCGTCGCCATTGCCGGTCTCCTGGCTCGCGTCCTGGGGGCCGAGGAGACGATGGATAAGGCGCGCCACGAGAGCGATCGCATCCGGGAGTCCTGGAGGCTCCTGCGCGCGGCCTACGATGCCGTCGACCTGGACGCGGCCGCCGCGGCGACCCTGAAGGAGCTCGTGACGCTCGCCGATTTCCAGGCCCTGGCGATCTATCTCCTCGACGAGACCGGCACCCCCTCGCGCCGCGCCGCCATCGGCTTTCACGGCATCTGGGGCAACGAGGTGAAGGAGCCGATGATGCTCCGCGCCGTGACGCAGGCGTCCCAGCAGGCCAGCCCGTTTCGGCTCGAGGGCGCGGCGCTGGCGGCCCAGTATCGCGCCACGAAGGTTCAGAACCCCAGCGTACCCGAATTGCTCCTGGCCCTCCCGATCCTGCACAAGGGACAGGCGCTCGGCGTTCTCGTCGTGGAGACGGCCTCGGCGCGCACCATCGACTCGCGCATCGAGGGCATCCTGACCGACGTGGCTTCCGATCTCGGGGGCGCGCTCGTGCGCGTCTACAACGCCGCGCTTGCCCAGGGAGCGGCCGAGAGCGAGGGCGAGCTGGTCAAGTTCTCGAACGAGCTCCTGCCGGCCGAGTCCACCGAGGAGGTCTGGGATCGGATATTCTCCGTCCTCTTGAAGAAGACGGCGGCCACGGCCGCGATCGCGTGGCGTCGCGGCGAGAAGGAATACACGATCGAGGCCGTGGCTGGGTGCACGCCCACCGACGGATCGCTCCCCTTGGACGAGGGGCTATTGGGCTGGACCGCGCTCGCCGGTCGCCCCGTTACTGCCCAGCGCGGCGATCGCCGCCGAGCGCCGGTGGAGGAGGGCGAGAGCTTCCTGGCGTTCCCGGTCGGTCCTGGTCGGACGCCCCGGAGCGTGGTCGTTCTTGTCAGCAACCAGAAGCAGGCGTTCAGCGCGGAGAGCATGGAGATCGTGGCCGGCGTCGCGGGAACGGTGCATCCCGTCCTTGTCGCGCTCGACCGGCTCGAAGAGGCTCGCCGCGAACTCGACACCGACGCCTTGACGGGAGCAGCCAACGAGCGCGGGTTTCGCCGCCGGTTGGGCGTCATGGCGCTGGGCGGCGAGTTGAGTGTCATGACGGTGGGCATCGAGAACCTGGACGCGCTCCTGGCCGAGTATGGGCGCAAGGAGGTGGGCGTGCTCCTTCGACGCATCGCCAACGTCCTGGAGACCGCCGTCGGACCGGACGGCGTCGTGGCCCGCATTGACGGCGGCCGGTTCGCGGCCGCCATTCGTGGCGATGCGGCCCCCGTCCGTCGATCGCTCCAGGAGATCCTCGACAATTCCAGCCTGATGACGCTCTTCGAGACCCCCGTTCACAGCGTGACCGCTCATGCCTCGCTCTCCGAGGGGATACGGTGGGAGGAACTCCTCGATGCGGCAGAGAGCCGGTTGAGCAAGCCCACGCGCGGCGCCGCCTTCGCGCGCTCGGCCGCGGCCGTGCCGACCGCGGTCGTGCCCGAGTCGGCCGGCGGCGCGGCCTAAACGCGCGCCGGGCCCTCCCGCTCCATCCACCGCGTGGTCGCTGAGGGTCCCGGGTCGCCGCCTTCCCCCGGCGGCGCGGCCGCTCCATCACCCTCGCCGCGCCGATCCCGACTTGGCCGGAACGCCGCCTCGATGGGCGCCGGCGTCGCGCTCTCGCGTATCACGGGTCTCCTTCGGGAGCAGACCTTCGCCGTGCTCTTCGGAGCGGGTCCCGCGACCGAGGCGTTCGTGGCGGCGTTTCGCATCCCGAACTTCTTCCGCGACCTCCTCGCGGAGAATATCGCCTCGGCCGCTGTCGTCCCGTCGTACATCGGCCTGCGTGAGAAGGTAGGACGCGCGGCGGCATCGCGCTTCGCAGCCTCCGCCCTCGCCCTGGTGCTCGCCGGTTCGCTCACCGTGGTCGCCCTCGGCATCCTCCTGGCGGAACCGCTCTGTGCCGCCATTGCTCCGGGTTTCGTCGGCGATCCGCTCCGTTTCGACCTGATGGTCACGCTGACGCGTTGGCTCTTCCCGTTCCTCATGCTGATCGCCGTTGCCGCGTTCTTCCAGGCGATCCAGAACTCCGAGGGAAAGTTTTTCTTTCCGGCGCTCTCCACCGCCGGCCTCAACGTGGCGTTCATTCTCGCCGGCTGGGGCCTCACGTACATCGCGGAGCCGCCGATCGTGGGCATGGCCTGGGGCGCGCTGCTTGGGGGCCTGACCGCGATCCTGATGCTCCTGCCCGGCTACCGATCCGCGGTCGGCGCCGTCCGGCTGGGTCCCTTTCTCCGCGATCCCGAGATTCATAAGATGCTGAGGTTGGCGGCGCCCGTCGTGGTCGGCGTCGCCGCCACCAACATCAACGTCCTGGTGAACACCTTCGTGGCCACCTTGACCGGCCAGGAGGGCGCTCTTGCGTTCCTCAACTTCGGCTATCGCGTCATGCACCTGCCGCTGGGCCTCGTGGCCGTGAGCCTCGGGACGGCCGCGCTGCCATCCCTGGCGCGCTCCTTCGAGTCCCAGGATCGCGATCGCTATCGCCACACGCTCGGCGAGGCGCTCGGTTACGCGCTCCAGCTGGCCGTACCCGCGGCGATCGGCTGCATCGTGCTCCGCTTCGACATCATCTCGGCGCTCTTTCACTATGGGCGCTTCACCCTGTCCGACGTGCATCACACGGGATTGGCCCTGGCCGCCTATGCCATCGGCGTTCCTGCGTTCGCGTGGAACCGCATCCTCTCGCCGGCCTTCTACGCCCGTAAGGAATCGCGCGTCGCGGTCCAGGTCGGTCTTCTCTCTGTCGTCATCAATATCGTCTTGAACTTCGCCGCTCTCTTCGCCGGATTCGGCTACCTGGGCATCGCGCTCTCGGCGTCCATTGCGGGTTACGTGCAGTCGACGGTGCTCCTCTTCGTCCTGCGCGGCCGCATCGGCGGGATCGGGGGGAGAGCGCTCCTGGCCGGCGCGGCGCGGACGATCGTTTCTCTGGGGGCCATGCTGGGCGCACTCGGGCTCTGTTCCTTCCTGCCCGTAGTGACCTCCCTGCCGGTGATCGCGCGCCTGGCCGTGGAGATCACCGTTGGCGGCGGCGCCTACCTCGCCGTGCTCTGGATGCTCCGGCGGTAGTCCGGATCACGCGCATCTATTCACCACAGAGAACGCCGAGGACACAGAGAACGTCAGAGTCGGAATCGCGAATCTAATCATCGATTCATCATTTCGGCCCGGACACCGGGTCGTCCGCGCGGGACGGGCATCCTTGTCGGCCTTTGACTTTTTCTGCGCCCTCTGTGGTGCGGGTCTTTCTCCGTGTTTACTTCGCCATGGTTTCGTTCAGAGGAAGTTGAGCAGATTGAGGGGGGGGTTGGCGGCGGCGCCGATGGCGGTCTGGAGCCGCATCTGGGCGATGCGCAGCTCGATGACGGCGTCCGAGATGTCGAGTTCCTCGGATTCGGCGATCACGGTCTTGGCCTGCAGGATGAACTCGGACTCGCGGTTCTCGGCGACGTCCAGCCGCGCGATGCGAGCCCCGATGTCGGCGTGCGCGCCGCTCATGCGTTCGAGGGCGCGGTCCATCTCGGGCAGGCGATCGTTCCTGAGGGAGCGGGTGTCACCAGTCTCGAGATCGTCGAGGGCGTCGACGAGCACGGCAAAGAGCGTGCGATCGACGGCCGCCGACTCCGGGATGTTATTGGGCGCGTTGTGCGAGCCGTCGGTGAGGCCGAGGCGGGAGAGGAAGCCATTGTCGTCCTCGTCGTCGAGGCGGAGCTGGTCGGCGCCCTCGGTGGAGACCTGGAGGCTGTAGCTGATGGGATTTCGAGACTGGAGGTTGCCGGGCACGGGCGATCCGGTCGTCACGCCCAGGCGCTGGAGCGCGTCAGAGCGGCCGGTGCCGATATCCTCGATGACGGCGCCGCCGTCGAGCTGGAGCGCGTAACCGCCGGCGACGTTGGCGACGGAGGCCGTGACCAGGGTCTCGTCGCTGACGCCGTTGATCGAGTCGATGACCTCCTGGAGCGTGGCGTTGGCGGCGATGGTGATGGTGGAGCCGTTGATCGTGATCGTTCCCGCGGACGCGCCGGTTGCGGCGCCGGCCGAGGCCAGGGTTCCGGCCGGCGCGGTGTCCGCTCCCACCAGCGTCCCGCGGACGTAAGCCGCGGCGTCGGCGCCCGAGTCGTTGATCCGGTCGGCGATGTCGAGGAGCGAGTCGGTCGTCGTGTCGAACCAGATCCGCTGGTCCTGCACGCGGAAGAATCCGCTCGTCGGTCCGGACGCCAGGTCGGCGACGGTGTCCGCGTTGTCGTCGACGTTGCCGATGACCTGCCCGGGCTGTTGGACGCTGAAGCTGCTGGTGGCGGAATCGGGGTCGACCTGGAAGAACCGTGAGCCCACGAGGTTGGTGTCGATCGTGGAGCCGTCCTCCTGGGCGCGGATCCGCGCGGTCGTGTCGCCGCGGTAGAGGACGTCGGTGACCTCGCCGTCGGCGTCGCGCAGGACCTCGAAGGGTTCCGTATCCGTCCGGGCGCCGGCGAAGAAGTAGCCGTCGAGGCCCTGGTCGTTGGCGAACTGGATGAGCGATTCCAGCGAGGAGCGGACGTCGGCGGCGATGAGCTGGGTGTCGGCTGTCGTCAGGGTCTCGTTGGAGGCCTGGACGAGGAGGATGCGGGTCTTCTGCATCAGTTCTCGGATCCGATCGATCGCGGCCTCGTTGTCGCTGAGCGATCGCCGGACGTCGGTGATGTTGCGGAGGTACTGCTCCTTGGAGGCCACGGCACTGCGGAACTTCGCGGCGGTGACGTAGCGGAGCGGATCGTCCGAGGGGAGGTTGACCTCCTTGTTGGTCGAGAGCTTCTCCTGGATCGTGTCGACGGCCACCTGCGCGGCCTGGAGGTGGCGCAGGGAATCGTTCTTCAGCATCCGCTCGGAGACTCGCATGGCCGTGCTTCTCTTATCGGCAGGAATCTACGCAAACTGAACGGCGGGGCCGGGCGGCTTTGGGGGCGGCGGGAGCTCGGCGTAACGGCGGTGAAATCAGCGATCCAGGAGGTTCTCCAGGGTCAGGGTATCGGAGGCTGATAAGAGCAGCGCTCCGGCGGTCGCGCCCAGGTACAGGAACATCAAGGGCGCCGTTTCGCTGGTGCCCATCACGAGCTGGCCGAAGAGGAGCGCGAGGAGGAGGAGACCGTTCACCGCGAGGGCGGGGACGCGGTAGAGGCCGGTTGCCAGGAAGAGCCCCAGGGCGACCTCGAGGAAGGGGAGCGCGAAGGCGAAGGGCCTGACAAGAACGAGCGGGAGCCAGGTCTTGGCGAATTCATTGCTCATCCAGTCCATGATGGCGGCGGGGCCGCCGGGCTGGAGGAACTTGTTGAGCCCGGCCACGAACATGAGAAGACCAAGCGAGAAGCGCAGGAGAAACGCGGCCCATCCGGCCGCCGAGGTTCGAAGGAACATGGCAGGGATTGTAGAGGAGATTCCGTCAAAGCAAAACCGGTACCCCTTCCATAGGATTTCGAAGTGCGATCAAACACGGAGGCACCCGCCCCGCTACGCGGGGCTTGAGGCACGGAGACATGCACCAAATTCAAGATCAAAGGCGGCCATATCACCTTGAAGTAATCTGTCCATTTCCCTGCGCAAGCCCTTCTAAGAGATCTTCTCCGTGTCTCCGCGTCTCCGTGTTTGATCGAACTTCGGGGTTCAAGGGCCTTTCTTGCCTGTCAACTTGGGGGTGTGGCTTTGGTATAATCCCCCGCATGGTGCTCATCACGGAAAACCCGTCTCGGCTCGGCATCGGCGATCCCGTTCCCGCGTTCTCGGTCGCGGATATTTCGGGGCGACCCTGGGATGCGGCGACGCTACGCACGCGCGGCCGCGCCGGCGCGCTCGTCGGGTTCACGTGCAATCACTGTCCCTACGTCCAGGCCTACGAGGACCGGCTGATCCGGCTGACGCACGAGTTCGCCCCGCGGGGCTTCGCGTTCCTGATGATCAACCCGAACGCGGCGAATGCGGGCTACGCCGAGGACAGCGAGGCGAAGATGCGGGAGCGGGCGGAGGCGCGGAAATTCCCGTTCTTCTACGCCGCGGATCGATCGCAGGAGGCGGCGCGCGCCTTCGGAGCGGCGTGCACGCCCGAGTTCTATCTCTTCGATGCTCAGGGCCTGCTTGCCTACACGGGTCGGATCGACGATGAGATGGAGGAGTCGAAGGTGAGACGCTCCTGGTTGAAGGAGGCCCTGGATGCCGTGGCCACCGGCTCGACTCCGCCCGTCAACGCCTCGCATCCCATCGGCTGTTCCATCAAGTGGCTGTGATCACGGCGTGACGACGAAGGCGCGGGGCGGCGTTGCCTGGCTGAACGGCACGTTCCTTCCTGATTCGGCGGCCGTAATCTCGATCAACGATCGCGGATTCCAGATGGGTGACGGCGTCTACGAGACGATGCGCAGCATCCGGGGAAAGCTCTTCGCCCCCGAGCTCCATGCCGCCAGGCTCCTGGAGGCGCTGGCCGCGGTCCGGATCAACGCGCCCTGGAAGGCGGAACAGCTCGTGGAGATCTGGCGGGAGACCCTGGGGCACAATGGCGGCGGCGATCTTGTTATCCGCACCACCGTGACGCGCGGAGTCGGCGGCGGGGGGTTCAACCGCATACCCGGCGCCGCGTCCACGGTCGTCGTGCAGACGCGCCCGCTTCCCGAGATCGGCGCGTTGCGCGCGCGGGGAATGTCGCTGGGCATCGTTCCCATCCTGCGCCCCCTGCCGTTCGGGCGGGAGGTGGTCAAGACGATCTCGACCGGGGCGATGGCCCTGGCGCGCGAGATCTGCGGCACCGACGAGGCGCTTCTCCTCGATCACAAGGGCGACGTGGCCGAGGGCGCGGCGAGCGCGATCTTCGCCGTGGTCGGGGGGACGATCGTGGTGCCTCCGCCGGGCCGCGTCCTTGCCAGCGTCTCGAGGGCGATACTCACGAAGAGCGTGCCTGTAACGGTCCAGTCCTTCACGGCCGAGGATCTGCGGAGCGCGGACGCTATCGTGGTCTCGAACGTGTCCTGGGGGCCCGTGGGGGTTCGGGAGTTCGCGGGGCGCGCGTATGCGGTCGATGAGCCCTCGGTGCTTCGCCTGCAGGCGGCGTGGGATGAGGCGCTGGAGGCGACGGCTTCAGGAAGCGTTCCCACGTTCGCGTGACCGGGTCGCCTCGCCGCGTCGCCTGGATCACGGGCGCGTCGCGCGGGCTGGGCCGCCGGCTCGCCGATCTCCTGGCGCCCGATTTCGATCTCGGGCTCGGTTGTCACTCCAGCGCGCCGCCCGCGCTCCCCGGCAGCGTGGCGTTGCCGGGCGATGTTGCCGATCCCCTGACTGCCGACCGATCGATCGCGACGCTGAAGGAACGCTTTGGGCGGCTCGATCTCTTCGTCGCGAACGCGGCCGTCATCGCGGATCGGCCGATGCTCAGGATGACGGAGGAGGAGTGGGACCGGATCCTGGCCGTCAATCTCTCCGGCGCGTTCTGGGGGCTCAGGGCGGCGGCGCCACTTCTCGTGGAGTCCCGGGGCGCGGTCGTCCTGGTGGCCTCGATCATGGGACGGCGCGGCGCGGCGGGCGCCGTCAACTACGCGGCCAGCAAGGCTGGGCTCATGGGACTCGCCGTCAGCGCGGCGCGCGAGCTGGCGCCGCATGTCCGCGTCAACGTCGTCTGCCCCGGTTACCTCGATACGGACATGGGACGAGAGGCGCCGGAGGCGATGAAGGCCTCGACGCGCGATCACGTATTGGGAACGCTGGCGAGCGTGGAGGATGCGGCGCGGCTGATCCGCGAGGTGGCGGGCCTGGAGGCGGTGACGGGCCAGGTCTTTGCCGCGGACGGGCGCATAGTGCCGTGGTGAATGCGTGAAGGCCGCGTGCCGCGGACGGGCGCATAGTGCCGTGGTGAATGCGTGGAGGCCGCGTGCCGCGGACGGGCGGATCGTGCCGTGGTGATAGGCGCCTGTGGCGACCGGCCAACCATCGTTGTTACCGGACGGGGGCTGGCTTTGGCGTGCCGGGACGGGATCGGGGATGCCGTGCCGCGGGGATGCGGGCTGGAAAATTGCGAGGGGGATCGGACCTCCCGCCTGGCGGCCATGGCCGCCACGTGGGCGCTTTCTGACGCCCATGCGGTGGAGGGCGACGCAGGCGTCGAACCGGAACGCAGGGGGAGCACAATCTCGGCCTCCAAGCTGGGACTGCAGGCTCTTCTTGCCGGGCTGGATGATGCCGGCGGTGATCCGCTCGCCCTGGATTCGACGGCCTGGTGGAGTTTCTTCACGCCGAATCTCAGACCGACGAACTTTCGGGGACCCGTCGTGACCTCGATCGGCGCCTGCGCCACCGGGCTCTGCAGTTGGATCCGCGCCGCCATGCTCCTGCAGAACGACGAGGCCGATCTCATGCTGGCCGGGAGCGCGGAGGGCACGCTTCATCCGCTGACGATCGCGGGATTCCGCCGGCTTGGCGTCCTCTCGAAGACGCGTCCGCGTCCGTTCGATCGGCGCCGCGACGGCTTCGTGCCGGCGGAGGGCGCGGGTGTGGCGGTCCTGGAGAGGGAGAGTGACGCGCATGCGCGAGGGGCGCGCATCCACGCGAGGATCCTCGGCTGGGCCCAGGCCGGCGAGACCGGCCACGCGATCGCCACGCCCCCCGACGGTCTCTCGATCGCGCGGCTCATCGAGCGCGCCCTGCGGTCGGCCGAGACGGTCGCGGGCGATATTGCTTACATCCACCTGCATGGGACGGGCACGAAGAACAACGACCAGGCGGAGGCGGCCGCCCTTCGTCACGTGTGGGACGATCGGGGAGCGCGCGCGCCGGCCTCGTCGACGAAGGCGTTGACCGGTCACTGCCTCGGCGCCGCGGGTGCCGTCGAGACTCTCCTGACGATCGGCTTTGCGGCGGAAGGCGCGGCGCCGGGCACGTTCGGCCTGGAGGAGATCGATCCGGCGTGCGCCTCCGCCTGCCTCATTCGTGACGCCGAGTCCCTGCCGGGCGCAGGGCCGCATCGCGTCCTCGTCCTCTCCTACGGCTTCGGGGGCGCGATGGCGGCATTGGTGCTGGAGGTCCCGATCCTGGCGGAGACAGGGGAAGTTCTTCGTTCGCGCCGCGGATTCCTCGTATGAACTGGATGGAAGAGGAACTCGCGGCGATCCCCGGGGATCTGCGGCGCGCGCTCCGGCCGCGCGTTCACGGCGCGGCGCCGCATGTCGAGGAGAACGGGCGGCGGCTCATCAACTTCACCAGCAACAACTATCTCTCGCTCGTGCATCACCCGGAAGTGATCGAAGGCGCGACGGTCGCTCTCCGCGAGGACGGCGCCGGGGCGGGGTCGGCGCGGCTCATCACGGGAACGTCGCCGCGCGTCGTCACGCTGGAAGAAGAGTTGGCCGCGTGGAAGGGGACGTCGCGCGCCCTCGTGACGCCGACCGGATTCGCGGCCGCGCTCGCGACGCTGACCGCGCTCGCCGGGCCCGAGGACGGGATCGCACTGGAGAAGGGCGCGCACGCGTGCCTGGTGAGCGGTGCGCGGCTCAGCGGCGCGAAGCTCGCGGTCTGGCGTAGAGAAGACCCGGGCGGACTCGCGTACGTCCTGGAGCGCCTGCGCGGGCGTTCCTGCCGCCGACTCTTCGTCGTCCTCGACGGTGTGCACTCCATGGACGGCGACATTGCGGACCTGCCGGCGATCCTGGCCGACGCGCGCGCCGTCGAGGCGATGATCGTCCTCGACGATGCTCACGCCACCGGCGTCCTCGGGGCGGATGGCGCCGGGACGCTCCGCCACCACGGGCTGAGCCCGGCGACCGATATCGTACAGGTCGGGACGCTCTCGAAGGCCCTGGCAAGCCAGGGAGGCTTCATCGCCGCGACCTCCGAGGTCATCGATCTCGTTCTGCAACGCGGAGGAGCCTTCATCTACACGACGGGGATCGCTCCCGCCTGCGTCGGCGCGGCGCTGGCCGCGGTCCGGTTGATTCGGAGGGAACCGGAGCGGGTGACGCGCCTCAGGGACCGGTCGTTCGCGCTCCGCGACGCACTGGGACTGGCGCCCGTAGCCTCGCCGATCCTGCCGTTGATTCTCGGCGATCCGGATCGCGCCCTGGCCGCTGGTCGGGAACTCCTGGCCGCCGGCGCCCTCGCGCAGGCGATCCGCCCCCCGACCGTTCCCACGGGCACCGCGCGCCTGCGCTTGAGCGTCCAGGCCGATCACGTCCTGGAGCTCGCGACGAACCCCGGGTGGCTCGGGGTCTTGAAGTCGTTCGCGGGATGATCCATCTGTCACGGTCCGGCCGCCTTTCACAAAATGGCGCCGCCGGCGACGGCGCTTACACTTTATGAAAGCCGCGGACTGGAAACAGGCGACTTTGTGAGCGGGTGGGGCGGCATGCGGCTTGCTCTCTAACGGGCATCATGGTCACGAAGGAGAGTTCCTCATGAAGAATCGTCTGAAGGTTGTGGTTCGACTGTTCGCGGCAGGGCTCACGTATGCCGTGACCGTCGTCGCCGCGACGAGCGTCGCCGCTTATGCGATGACGGAGTATCGAGCCGCCGCCCCGAGCGCGGTCACCTTTCACGCGCATTCCACGGGGCATGATTTCAACGGAACCTCCGCGACGATCCGTGGGTCCTTCGGCTGTGACCGGGAGAGGATCGTGGAGACCGCGCACGGCGAGATCGCGATCCCGGTCTCGTCCTTGAAGACCGGGATCGGCGCCCGCGATACCAAGATGAACGCGGTCTTCGATGTGGCGCGGTTTCCCCATATCACGTTTCACCTCACGAAGATCGAGAACCTGCGCTGGTCGGGAGCGGACACCTTCACGGCGACCGCGGTCGGCGAGCTCGCCATGCACGGAGTGACGGCGCCCAAGCGCGTTCCCATCATCGGGGCCTTCCAGGGTGAAAAGCTCACCGTCACGGGACGACTCGACTGCCGGATCACGGAGTTTGGCATGGAGCGTCCCGGCTTTCTCTTCGTGCGGGTCGCCGATGATGTTCGCGTCGATTTCCGGGTAACCGGCGCCGCGGCCCCAGTGCGCGGATGAACGCGCCCTTCATGAGCGAATCCGTCTTCACGGTCCCTTCCCCCCGCAATGCCCGGGTGGCCGGCATCGCCAGCGTCTTTCCCGAGCATGCGTTCACGCAGGAGGAGGCGTTCGGGCTCGTCGAACGCTGGCTCACATCCTCGGCCACCTCGGTTCCTGCCGCCGCCGCAGTCCCCGGTGTCCTCGCCGCCGGGGTCTCCCCGGAGCTCCCGCTCGAAAAGATCAAGCACGCGTTCGAGCACGCGGGCGTCCGCGCGCGCGCGGCCGCGCTCCCCATCGACGAACTTCTTTCGCCGCGCACATTGGGAGAGAAGAATCGCCTCTACCTGGAACATGCTGAGCGCCTGGGCATCGCCGCGATCGAGAAGGTCCTGGCGAAGACGGGCGTCGAGGCCTCCGCGATCGACCTCATCATCTCGACGTCCTGCACCGGGTTCGCCATTCCCTCGCTCGACGCTCGCCTCGTCAATCGCTTCGGCTTTCGGCCCGACGTGCGGCGCCTGCCGATCACGGAACTGGGGTGCGCGGCCGGCGTTGCCGCGCTCCGTTTCGGCCAGGACTTCCTGCGCGCATATCCCGGGTCCAAGGTCCTCGTCGTGGCGATGGAGCTTCCGACGCTGACCTTTCAGCCCACCGACTTCACCGCGGACCATCTCGTCTCCTGCGCCATCTTCGGCGACGGTGCCGCGGCCTTGATCCTGGACGACGAACGGGCCCCGGGGATCGCGCTGACCGGCTCCGCGTCCCGGTTCTTCCCCGGGACCGAGGCCTTCATGGGATACGATCTCGAGGCGACCGGATTTCACATCTTCCTGTCGCGCCGCATCCCGCGCTTCATCGGCGAGACCCTGATGCCGGCCGTCTCCGATCTTGTCCGCACGCAATCCGTCGCCGCGCCGCCCGCGCGGTGGCTCGTGCATCCCGGCGGCCCGAAGATTCTCGACGCGGTGGAGAAGGCACTGGGGCTGTCGCATGGCGGCTTGACGACGAGTCGCGACGTTCTCCGCGACCACGGCAATATCTCGTCGGTCACGATCTTCCTGGTGATGGAGGAGTACCTCCGCACCCTGGAGGCCCGCGATCTCCGCTCCAACGAGACCCTCGGGATTCTCGCCGTCGGCCCCGGCTTCCAGGTGGACGTGGTCTTCGCCGAGGCGCGCGTTGCTTCCTCCGGAGGTGGAGAGGTCCTTCAGCCCGGGGTTGGCCTCGGTGCGGCCGCGGGAGCATCCAGCTCGGGATACTTCTCCAGGTAGTAGGACATCATCCGGGCGGAGATCCCCAGGAGATCGGCGGCCTTGCCCTTCTGGCCGCCGCAGCGGCGGAGCGCCTCGGCGAGGAGCGCCCGTTCCGTCCTCGCCAGGGCCTCCTTCAGCGGGATGCGATCCATGCCCGCCGGGAGCGGTTCGCCGAAGGCCGAGGCGTCGAGGACGGCGCTCTCCGGCCTCGCGATCAGGGCTCGCCGGATCGTGTTCTCCAGCTCGCGCACGTTTCCCGGCCAGGGCCGCGACGAGAGGAGCATCGCGGCGTCGGCGGAGAGGTCGACGGAGCGATCCGTTGCGATGCGCTGGAGCATGTGGGCGGCCAGGAGCGGGATGTCCTCGCGCCGTGAATTCAGGGGCGGGAGTTTCAACGCGACGACGTTGAGGCGCCAGAAGAGGTCGGCGCGGAATCGTCCCTCCGCGACCGCGCTCTCGAGTTCCTCGTTGGTGGCCGCGATGATGCGCGCCGAGGATTTCACGGGGGCGTCGGCGCCCACGGGCGTGAAGTTGCCGTCGTCGAGCGCGTGCAGGATCTTGGCCTGGAGGTCGACGGGCAGCGTGCCGACCTCGTCCAGGAAGAGCGTGCCGTCGTTGGCGAGCTGGAACTTGCCCTTGCGCGCCTTGAGGGCGCCGGTGAAGGCGCCGCGCGCGTGTCCGAAGAGCTCGCTCTCGAGGAGGGGTCCCGGAATGGCGGCGCAGTTGACGTGCACGAGGATCCCGGAGCGGCCGCTGAGGCGGTGCAGGAGACGCGCGACGACGCCCTTTCCCGTCCCGGTCTCGCCGGTGATGAGAACAGGCGCGTTCGTTCCCGCGGCCTCGCGGATCGAGCGCTTGAGCGTCGCCATGACCCCGCTCTCGCCGACGAGCTCCGGCAGATCCGCTTCGCCCAGGCGTTCTCTCAGGTAGCGGTTCTCCTCCTTGAGCCTTCGGAAGGCCAGGGCACGATCCACCGTGGCCCGGACGACCTTCATCTCGACCGGCTTGGTGAGGTAATCGAAGGCGCCCGCGCGCATCGCCTCGACCGCGCTCTCGATGGAGCCGAACGCGGTCATCACGATGACCGGCAGGTCCGCGTCGATCTCGCGAATCTCGCGGAGAAACGCGAGGCCGTCGGCGCCGGGAAGTCGTAGGTCGGTGATGACGACGTCGATGTCATGGACCTTCATGAGCTCGCGGGCTTCCTCGGCCGAGCCCGCGGCGATGCACGAGGAGTCGTCGAAGAGCGACAGGAGGAGGCGACGGATCGGCGCCTCGTCGTCTACGACGAGCAGGCGTCCGGCAATCAGGAGAGGACTCCGGTCATGTCCGTGACCCGTGGCAGGAAGATGCGAAACGTGGCCGGTCTCCCGCTCGCGATCTCGATCTGCCCAGCATGGCCGGTGATGATGCCCCGGACGATGGCGAGCCCGAGGCCCGTGCCGCCCGGGCGCCCCGACTGGAAGGGTTCGAAGAGCGAGCCCCGGAGCGATTCCGGGATTCCCGGGCCGTCGTCGGTGACGAGCACCTGGATTCCTTCGGGCAGGGCGGTGGCCTCGATGGTCAGGTGATGGGCGCCGGCCTGGGACGCGTTCTGCATGAGGTTGGCAAAGGCTCGCTCCATCGCGTCCTCGTCAACGCGGATCGACAGTTCCATCTCACCGCGCAGGACGAGGTCCGGGCGGCTGTCGGCGCGATGGTGGGCGCGTTCGCAGATCGCGCGGAGCGAGAGGGTCTCACCGATGGCGATCGTCGGCCGGCCCCAGGCCAGGAAGTCGCCGGCGACCCTGGCCATGCGCCGCGATTCTCGACGCAGGTCGTCGAGGAACGGCCGCCCCTCGGCCATGATCCAGCCCCGCGCGTCGATCGTCTCGGCCGCGCCCTCGATGACCTGGAGCGGGTTGCGGACCTCGTGGGCCACTTGAGCGGCGAGGAGGCCGATGTCGGCGAGTCTCCGGGCCTCCGCCGCCTGGCGCCTCGCCGCTTGCTCGGCGCCAATCTGCTCGAAGAGGTACCCGGCCAGGAGTGATGTGAAGAGCAACGTGATGATCTCCTCGAGGAGCTCGGCCTCGATCTCTTCAAGGGTGCTTCCGATGAAGAAGGTGGCGTACAGGAGGGACACGCCAAGCCCCGCGCTCACCGCGCCCCGCAGGCCGTATTCCCGCGCGGAAGCGAGGATGGGCAGGAAGTAGAAGGCGTAGAGCGCCGATTCGCCGCTCCCCGAGGCCCAGACCATGAGGTGGGTCGCTCCTATCGCGACGACGAGGACGGCCGTGTCCGCCCACGATCGCTCCGCGTCCGGGAGTTTCGTGAGCGGGCGTTGGAGCGCGGTTGCCAGGCAGAGAAGCCCGACGAGGAAGGGAGGCCAGGAGATCTGACCGCTTGCGGATTCCAGGAAGATCGCGGCGCCCGCGGAGGAGAAGAGCAGGAGCAGGAAGAGGAACTCCCAGATGGTGATCCTGCGTCGCCCGTGACCAGCGCCCTGGAACCCCGTGTGAGGTGCCTCGGACTCGCGCGTGGTGCTCACGGCAGTCGTGTGCCCGTAGCCGGTCGTCGGAGAGACAGGGCGGTCAGGGCGACGGCACCCAGGGTGCGAGCGGGGGAACCTGGTAGCGAGGCGGCCGCCGCGTCGTTGACGAGCGCGCTCGATGCGCCCTGGGCCGCGATGCGGCCGAGGATCCAGTATCCGAACGAGGGGATCTCGACGGCCTCGCGCAGGGAGCGCGCGATGAGCCGCGAACGGTTGATCCAGGGTGCGACAGCCGCGCGATAGCGCCGGGCAACGGCGAGCGGACCTTCCTCCGCGGCAATCCCGCGCGCGATGAACCCCGCCGCTTCCCCCCCGCTGCGCAGAGCGATCGTCATGCCCTGCGCGGCGACGGGGTCGGTCGGGACCAGGGCGTTGCCGGCTCGGAGAATTCTCCCCGTTGCATCATGGTAGGGAAGGGGCCGAAGAAGGGGATCGGCGTGGATGGGCGCGCCAAGGATGCGGGTCGGGGGAATGCGAAGCCAGGCCGGAAGCGTGGGATCCGCGAGGAGATCGGCAAAGCGTTGCCGGGGATGGGAGGGCAGGACGTGCGCGCGACGCGCATCGACCAGGAGGGCGACGACGCGCTCGTCCGCGCCGACGCTCGAGGAGTAAACCTCTAGCCCGGGCCGAACGAAGACATCGACCCGATCCGGCGGGCCATCGTCGGGAATATGTCCGGTGAGCCCGAAGCGTCGTGCGAGGGAGGAACGCCGCGAGGGCTGTCCCGTCGCGACGACGACGAAGCGGGCCCGCATCTCCCGCGGCTTGTCCCCCTCTGTGAAGAGCGCCGTGACGTGATCGCCCGTGGGCACCAGGTCCTCGAGCCTCGCGCCCGTCACGACCGTGGCGCCGGCTTGCTTTGCTCG
Organism: uncultured bacterium; assembly: GCA_964548165.1. Lineage (GTDB taxonomy): Bacteria > UBA8481 > UBA8481 > UBA8481 > UBA8481 > CAZJQD01. The sequence goes on along the minus strand of CAZJQD010000006.1, from coordinate 44,558 downwards.
ATCGAGAAGCGCCGCATCGAGCCGCACCCGCGCGACCGCCCGTCCCCGACGTCCGATCCCGCCATCCATGGGCAGGACGATCGAGGGTTTCCCGGCGAAGTGAAAGCGAATCGCATCAAAAGCTCGCGCGTCGGCGTCCAGGAGCGCATCGCCTAGGCCGAACCGTTCGAGGAGCTCGACGCCCCCGGGCATGATCCCCTCGCCGCACGCTTTATCCCTGGGGAACGACGCGGCATCGACGAGGCAGACCGCGAGCCCGGCGCGCGCTCCGACCGTCGCGGCGACCGCGCCCGCGGGCCCTGCGCCGACGATGAGGAGGTCGGTGGAGGCCGGGAGCCGATGATCGTCGGTGGAGCCCATACCGAAAGTATAGCGCCTAAGAAGACTTGCGCCGCGCGCGACGCTGGGCGCGATCTTCGCGGACAGGAGGTGGCGAATCGGGGTCCGCGGTTTCCTCGGCCACGACGGGATCGGTGTCGAGGGAGCGGAACATGCCGCGGAGCATGTGGATCTCGTTCTCCAGCGGAGCGGCGCGGCCGAACATGTCCCGGAGCCGGCGGATGGCGAGCGTGCGCTTGGAGGAGATGAAGAAGGCGCGCCGATCGAGGGCCTCCACCAGGGCGTCGATGGCGTGCGAGACCATCTCGGTCGAAGCCGGCGTGTAGCCGTAGGACTCCATCCGCGAGCCCGCCTGCTTGCGGAGCTCGTACGCGGCAATCATGACGCTCTGCGCGAGATTGATCGAGGTGAAATCGGGACCCGTCGGGATGCGGGCGATGACCTGGGCCTGGTCCAGTTCCTCGTTCTCGAGGCCCGTTCGCTCCGTTCCAAAGAGCAGGGCGACCGGTCCTTCGCCTGCTGCCTTCAAGGCCTCGGTGACCGCCTCGTGGAGCCAGACGGGGGGCGACCGGTGCTCGCGGCGGCGGGCCGAGAAGCCGATGACGCGCACCGCTCCCTTCACGGCGTCCTTTGTCGAGGCAACGCTCGTGACCGTCTCGAGGGCGGCGCGCGCTCCGGCGGCCAGCGAGATGGCATCGTCGGTCGTGGGATCGGCGTGAGGGCGCACGAGCATGACGGGGCCGAGGCCCATGGCCTTGGCGGCGCGTACCGCGGCGCCGATGTTGGCCGCGATCTGAGGCCGCACCAGGACGGGATAGATCCGCGCCAGGAGTTCGTTATCGGGAGACGTATTCACCGGGCATTTGCCTACACCACGATACACCAAGACGGCGGCGGACGGAGGGGGGAAGAAGGAGGGGGGAAGAGCGAGAAGCGCAAGACAGGAGAGAGAGGAAGGATGAGGGAGGAGGGAGCATGGAAGCGGGAAGAAGGGCGGGATGTTGGGCGTGGTCGGGGGCTCGAGGGGAGTGATAGACTGGCGGGAATGGCGATCCCGCGCGAACGGAATTTCGTACATCTGCACAATCACATGGAGGGATCCTACTCGGACTCGGCGCTTCCGATGCTCCGTGCGCTCGACAAGGTCGCCGAGCTCGAGATGCCCGCCTTCGCCCTGACCGATCACGGCGAGCTCGCCATGCTCCGGCCGTTCGCCCGGGCCGCCGCCGATCGTGGAATCCGGCCGCTGGTGGGCGTCGAGGCTTACTTCGTCGAGGACGCCGAGGCCAACATCAAGGGGCGGGTGAACTTTCGCCACCACCTCACGATCCTGGCCGCCGATGCGCGGGGATATGCCAACCTGATTCGACTTGTGACCGCGTCCTGGCGGGACAACTGCCTGATGCAGAAGATGGGACTCGTCGACTGGAAGCTCCTGGAGGCTCACGCCGAGGGATTGATCTGTCTTTCCGGGTGCCTGGCGGGGCCCGTGGCGTGGTCGTTCAAGAATGGCGACCCCGCGACCGCGGATCGCTTCTGCGGTCGATTCAGCGAGCTGTTCGGCGATCGCTACTACCTCGAGGTCTTCGCTCATGGCATGCCCGAGGAGGAAGTGGCGACGAAGGGCATCCTCGACCTGGGCGCCCGCTACGGCCGTTCCGTCGTCCTGACCAATGATTGTCACTACCTGGACCAGCGCGACTGGGTGCTCCACGACACGCTCATCAAGACCCGGTTCGGCCGCCCCACGGATTTTGCTCTTCCCTGGCACGAGTATCACATCAAGCCGCCGAGCGAGATGCGGGCGCTCGGGTTTTCCGAGGCGCTCTGCGACACGACGCTCGCGATCGCCGAACGGATCTCGCTGACGGCCGACGAGATTCTCGCGGGGCCGACGCCGGCCGACGTTCGCGCCGCCGCGGCGCCGGCGATGGTCTCGCCCATCGAGGTGGTTTCCCCCGAAGCGGACCCGGCGTCGCGATCGGGCGCCGCTCTCCTCGGGCCGAATCGCGCTTTCCTGGGAGTGCGAGCCCCGATTGGCCGCGCGCTCGCCCTGGAGAAGGCCGCGAGCGTGCAGAACCTGCCTCCGGGCGAAGTCCGAGCGCTCTCGAAGATGACCCCGGCCGCGGTCTCGACCACCTACCCGGAGGTCTGGGACGTGGCGCGGCGCATTGAAAACCTGCCCGGGGCTCCGATGGCCGATCTTGCCCGCGTGGTCGTCCTCGAGTCTCTCTCCTCCCGGATTCCGCTCCGGCGCAGTGAAGAGATCCTCTTCACCATGTGGGACGAGGCCGACTGCCTCGCGGTGGGCGCCCGGATCGAGCCTGTCGCCGAGCACCCGGACCTGGTCGATCTGGCCGAGGCCATGAATGCCTACCGGGAAGCGCTCGCCGAGTATCGTCGCCGTCGGCACGACGTTGCCCGGGCCCGGTGTCTTCGCGCCATCCAGTTGAGGCCCGGCTTTCTCAATGCCCGCTACCAGCTCGCGCTCATCGATTACTACACCAGCGAGTATCACCAGGCGCGCACGCAGTTCCTGTCGATTCTCGAGGCGGACCCGCAGTTCGAGCGGTTGCCGCACCTGGAATCCTACCTGGGATGGTGTCACTACCAGCTCCATGACGACGAGGCCGCGGCGGCCACCTTTCGGAGTTCGCTGGCGGAGAAGACGATCCCGGGTTCGCTCCTCGGGCTCGGCCTCGTGGAGGAGCGCCGTGGCGACCTGGAGGCGGCGAAGGAATCCCTTCTGAAGCTCGTGCAGGAATACCCCGACTTCTCCCGTCAGGCGACGGCCCAGCGGGCTCTGGAGCGGATCATGAAGGCCTTGCCTCCCGCATGACGGGCGAGGCGCGCACCGTCGCTCGCGTGCTCTTGACCGGTGGCAGCGGGCTTCTCGGGTCGGTTCTTAGGACACTCGATCCGTCGCTCACGGCGCCCCCGCGTGCGGAGATGGATGTGGCGATTGCCGCGAGCGTTGAGGCTGCGCTGGATCGCGTCCGGCCGTCCGTCGTCCTTCATGCGGCGGCCTTCACCCGCAACACGGAGATCCGCCGGGATCCGGCGCGCGCTCTTCGTGTCAATATCCAGGGCACGGCCAATGTGGCCGCGGCCTGCCTGGAGCGGGGGCTGCGGATGGTCTTTGTCTCGAGCGATTACGTCTACGCCGACACGCCCGGTCCTCATGCAGAAGAGGAACCGCTTTTGCCGCTGAACGCCTACGCCTGGACCAAGCTGGGAGGAGAGTGCGCGGTGCGGCTGGTGCCGGACCATCTCATCATCCGCACGTCGTTCGGTCCTGTTCCCTACGAGTACGCGGCGGCGGCTGCGGACAAGTTGACCTCGCGCCAGGCCGTCACCGACGCCGCCGGGCGCATCCTGCGGCTGGCCCGTTCCTCGCTGATCGGCGTCATCAACGTGGGAGATCCGCCGCGCACGACGCTGGAGTATGCGCGCCTCTCTCGGCCGGATGTCGCCGAGACCACGCTCGCCGCGCTGGGAGAACCCATCCCGAGGGATTCGACGCTGGATCTCACCCGCTGGCGGAATTGGCTGGCGACTGGCGGCGGCGAGGAGCCATAATCGGGGCATGATCCACGATGTCGTCGTCAAAAAGCTGGTGACCAACACCGACGAACGCGGCTACTTCCGCGAGCTCATCCGGGTGACCGATCCCTTCTTCCAGCCCGGGTTCGGACAGTGGAGCCTCTCGCTCATGCACCCCGGCGTCATCAAGGCCTGGCACATTCACCGGAGCCAGACGGATTGGTGGTATGTTTCCGGCGGCGTCATCAAGGCCGTTCTCTGCGATCAACGCCCGGACTCCCCCACGCATGGTCTCTTGCAGGAGTTCCTGATGGGTGACCACCAGGAACCCATTGTCCTGAGAATTCCTCCCGGGGTTGCCCACGGTTGCAAGTGCGTGGCCGGTCCCGCCACGCTCTTCTACATCACGTCGCAGGTCTACACGCCCGCTGACGAGGGACGCATCTCCCACGATGATCCCGCGATCGGTTACGACTGGCTCAAGGGGCCGGCGATCACCTGATCGCGTGGAAGTCCTCCTGGTTCGCCACGGCGAGTCTGCCGACAACGCGCAGAAGCGCATCCAGGGGTGGAGCGGGTCGGGCCTGACCGATCGGGGCCGCGCCGAGGCCGCCGCCGTGGCCGAATACCTTGCGTCACAAAGTATTTCACGCCTGTACTCCTCGGACCTGCGCCGGGCGTCGGAGACGGCCGCGGTGATTGGGCGTCGCCTGGGACTGGAAGTGGAGGCGAGCGCGTGCTTTCGGGAGATGAAGCTGGGACCGTGGGAGGGGCGCATCATGCGCGAGGTCGAGGAGGAGGACCCGCGGGGGATCTGGCAGTGGCGCTATGACGGCCGCCGACCCGCGCACCCGGGAATTGAGCCCGTCGGCGCCGTGCTCGCCCGTGTCCTGTCCGGCCTGGAACGTCTTAGGATAGCCGGCGAGGCGATGGGGGTGAGACGTGCGGCCATCGTCACGCACGGTGGCGTCCTCTCGATCACGCTCACGCATCTCCTGGGCCTCGATTGCGTCCGCATCTGGCAGATGCCGACCGTCAACGGCTCGCTATCAAGGCTGGTCCATGATCGCGGCGCCTGGCGCGCCTCCTCCTGGAATGAAACCGCCCATCTTCCTCCCCGCCCAGAGGGGATGAATACGATCTAAAGCGGTTGCTGAAGAGGTGCCAGGCTTACACATTTACCCTTTCAGGTGCCTTTGGTCATAGCCATCGCTATAGGTGGGAACTAGAGGAGATACACGTTGCAAATCTAATTGTGTAAATGTGTAAGCCTGACACCGGTCACGGCGGGTCTCCAACCGGTTTCGCGGGTGATGCGGGAGATATCGAGGACGTTGACGGGGACGTCGTGAGCGTGAGCGGGAAGCGTGCGGCGCTTTACCTCGCGGCCGGTTGCGGCGCCGATGAGTTCCAGGATCTCGTTCACCGAGGTTGCCGTTCCCGTCCCCACGTTGAAGACCGTCTCGGGGCCGCGGTAGGCGCCGAGCGTGGCCAGGGCTGCGACAAGATCGTCGACATGGACGTAGTCGCGTCGCACCTCGCCGTCGCCCCAGACATCGACCGGCTCCCCCTGCAACACCCTCTCGAGGGCGATACCGATGAGGCCCTGGCTCGAAGTCGTGCGCTGGCCCGGGCCGTAGGCGTTGGACGGGCGGGCGATACGCCAGGTGATGCCGGCGCGTTCGGCGAAGAGCGCGGTGTACTTCTCGAGCATCAGCTTCGTGATGCCGTAGGACGACCGGGGCTCCGTCGGGTGATCCTCGGAGACCGGAAGGAACCGCGGCGGCCCGTAGACGGTTCCCCCCGAGGAGACGTAGACGAGCGTCTTGACCTGCGTCTCCGGGAGTCGCTCCATCCACCGGACGCCCCCGGCCACGTTCGTGACGATGTCATACCCGGGATCCTGCATTGACGTGACCGGCACGGTGGTGTGGATGAGGTTGTACACGATCGAGCAGTCGCGGATCGCGTCAAGGAGACTGTCGGTACGGACAAGGTCCCCCTCGACGAGCGTGATCCCGGTCAGGAGATCAGCCACCAGATCGCGCGTGGCATAAAGCTTGTCGAAGACAACGACCTCGCAGCCGTCGCGAACCAGGCGTCTCGCGAGGTGACTGCCGATGAAGCCGAGGCCGCCGAGAACGGCGACTCGTGGGCGCGTGGACATGGCGCCAGCATAGCTTAATGGGGCAGGCGGCAACAGGCGCCTCTTGTCATGGAGACCGAGCTCAGGAGCGGATCTGGTTCTTGCCGTTGGCCTTGGCGACATAGAGAAGCTGGTCCGCCTGCTTGACGAGCTCATCATAGCTTCCGCCGTCCCGCGGGTACACGGCGAGGCCCCCGGAAACGGTCAACGCTCCTCCTGGCTGGTTATCCCCGCCGAGGAAGGCGTGTGCGCGGACGTGCTTGAGCAGTTTCTCGCCCGTGATCCGGGCACCGTTCCTGCCGGTCTCGGGCAGGATCACGACGAATTCCTCTCCGCCATAGCGCGCGGCGACGTCGACGGATCGCACCGAAGAACGGATGATCTCCGCGAGGTCCTTGAGCGCCTTGTTCCCGGTCAGGTGCCCGTTGCGGTCGTTGAAATTCTTGAAGAAGTCGATGTCGAGGAGGATGAGCGAGAACTCGCGCTCGTAGCGCTTTGCCCTGACGATCTCCTCGCGGATGCGGCGCTCGGCATAGCGAAAGTTGAAGAGCCCGGTCAACTCGTCCACGACGCTCAACTCCGCGGCTTCCTCGTACTTGCGCGATATGAGGATCAGGGAACCGGCAAATTCGCAGAGCGTCTGGAGAGAGAGCAGGGCCTCCCTGGAGATCTTGCGCGCCGTGAAGTGGTTGTCCGCGACGATGACCCCGATCTGATCATCCTTCGTCACCACGGGAGCCACCACGAATTCCCGCTTCATCCGCGGAAAGAGCGCGGCCATTCCCTTGAAATCCCGTCGGTCAGGCCTGGCAACCACGCGAACCCGTCCGCTCGACAGAGCGCTGGTAACGATGTTCCGCGTTGACGCGTCGAACTCGATCCCGGAGATGATCCGGGTGAGGGGATCGTTGATCTCGAAGTTCTGGTTGTAGAACTGCTCGATGTAGAACCCGAAGTCGAACTTCTTTGCGGCAACCTCCTCGTAGAAGGTCTTCATGTGGCGCCGATCCACCGGGCTGATGGCGAGCGCTCCGCGGATCTTCCCGGTCTCCTTTTCCTTCACGAAGAGCATGGCGCGGTTGAGCCCGAGTCCGGGCTCGGCGGTGACCGCGGTCAGGATGATGTAGTAGGTCTCGCGCGCCTTGAGGGTCGCGCGCATGTTGGTGTTGATGAGGTTGAGGAGCGAGATGTTGTGCTGCTTGTACTCGAGCGTCTTCTTCAGCCGCTTGTTCTCGCGCCGCAACGCTGCCAGCTCCGATGCGGCCCTCGGCTTGACTCTCTTGCGTTGTGTCGCTTCCGCCATCGCCCGTCCCCTTCCCGGTCCCGGATGAGGCGGTTACGGTAGCAGGCGCGGCGAACAGGGGCAAGCCGGTGACCCTGGCGCCGCTGTTTCCCGTCCCATCCCACCCTTCCTGCCCCCACTCAACCCGGGTATCCTCCCCGCGTGGTCCCCGTTCTGCACGTCATCGAATCGTCCGGCCTGGGCGGCGCCCAGCGCTCCATGGAGACCATGCTCAGGGGCCTGGCCGCGCGGGGCTGGGACGTCGCCGCCGCGCTCCCGGTCAACGGCCTCCTGACCGTGCGCCTGCGCGCGGCCGGCATCGTTGTTCACGATCTGCCGATCGATCGTCTTTACGACATGCGCGCTGGCGTGGTCGTGGCCGAGCTGGTGCGCCGCCGCTATCGGATTGTCCACGTGCACACGCCCAAGGCCGGGATGCTCGTGCGTCGCCCCGCGCGTCGCGCCGGGGCTCGCGTCGTCATGAGCGCGCACGGGCCCGGCAACCGGGCTCTCCTGGGCATCCTCGAGGGCCCCGCGGAGAAGGTGAAGAAGACGGGTCTCGTGGCGCTCGAATCGTGGGCGGATCGGGCGACCGATCTCTTCCTCGTGGAGAGCGCCGAGGATCGCGACCGGGGACTGTATCCCGCCGCCCGGACCCGCCTCCTCTACAACGCCATCCGGCTCGAGGATTTCCCCTGGAGCCTCTCGCCGGCCAACGGCACGATCCTCTTTCCCGCGCGTCTCTCGCCGCAGAAGGATCCCGCGACGCTCATCCGCGCCCTCCGCATCCTCAGGGACCGCGGCGTCGAGGCTCGCGTCGAGCTGGCCGGCGACGGCGAGCTGCGATCATCGATTGCCGCGCTCGCCACCGAGCTCGGGCTCGCGGATCGCGTCGCGTTCCTCGATGGATCGCGCCAGGGAGCGGCGCTCTACCAGCCCGCCTCCGTCGTCGCGCTCACCACGCACTTCGAGGGCCAGCCGTACGCGGCGCTGGAGGCGATGGCCGTGGGGCGCCCTGTGGTGGCGACGGCCTGCGGGGCCATTCCGGAGACGCTCGGTGATACCGGATTTGCCGTGCCCCCCGGGGATCCCCTCGTGGTCGCCGACCGTCTGGAACGCTTGCTTCTCGATTCCCCCTTCCGTGCTGATTGTGCCGCCCGCGCTCGCGCCCGCCTCGAGCGGGAGTTCAACGAGAAGAGGCTCTACGACGGTCTCGAGGACGCTTACAGGCAGGTCCTGACCGCCACCTGATCGATACCCGGGCATGCCGAACAGCGTGGGCTATCGAGAACGCAACGAGGCGATGTCCGCGGGGAGGGGGATGAGAAGCGTGATGGGGGATCGTGCGAGCTGGCGCGACGCGGTGAGCAGAGTCAGCGCGTACTCGATTCCGGCGGAGAGAAGCGCGGCCATGGCGGCGCCGAGAGCGCCGTGCCGGGGAATAAGCCAGAAGAGGCCGAGCGCGTTGGCGGCGAGGCCTGCGGCCGTGATCAGCGAGGCCTGGAGCGGTCGGCCTTCCGCCAGCAGGGACGCCCTCAGGATGGAACTCCCGCTCTGCATCAGCCGCGCCGCGAGGAGAAACGGAACGAAGGCCAGGGCGGTCAGGAACTGCTCGCCGAAGAGAATCGCGACCACGGGGCGGGCCACGATGCCCATCCCGAGCGCGACGAGGACGAGGCAGCCGTGGCTGAGCCGGGAGGCGCGGGCGGCGAGGTCCGCCCGATCCGCGCCGGCTCTCATCAGGCGCGGGTAGAGCGCGGAGTAGATGGCGTCGGGGAGAGGGAGGAAGACCTCGGCGATCGTGACCGCGATCACGTAGAGGCCCAGCGCATGGGAGGCCCCGGACCAACCGAGAACCATCTGGTCGAGGCGCATGTGGAGGAAGATGAGAATGGGCGCGAGCGCCGATCGCGCGCCGTAATCCAGTATCCGCGCGGCGTCAGCGCCTCGAGCGAGGATGGGCCGGATACGGAGTTGGACGCCGAGCAGGACGGCCACGGCGGCGACGCTGGCGAGGTAGAGGCCGAAGAGGGGAGCGAGCGCATGGACGCCGGAGACGAAGGCGAGAGCGAGCAGGATCGTGAGAAGCAGCCGTTCGGACACGATGGAGAACGCGTTGGCGCCGAAGCGGCCGAGGCCGTTCAGGAGTTCCCGCGCATTCGAGATCCAGAGGAAGAACGGAAATGCGGTGAACGCGAGAAGGAGAAGGACGCGGGGAACGGGGAGGCTCGGCATTGCGGCCGTGACGGCGACGCCCAGAAGGGCGCCGAGGATGCCAAGGAGGGCCGTGAGTCCCATGGCCACGGCTGCGAGGCGCAATCGTTCGGTGCCGTCCGCGCCGGCGCGGTAGACGGCGCCCGTCACGACGCCGCCCCTGAGGAGGAGCACGGCCAGGTTGGGCATGAGGACCAGGAGTTCGAAGGTTCCCCGCCCTTCGGGGCCCAGGAGGCGGGCGAGGAAGGCGCTGCCGGCCATACCGATCACGAACCCGGCCGCTTGTCCCGCCGCCAGGATCATCGCGCCCCGCGATGTCGACGCACTCATCGCAATATCACGCTAGCTCGACGCATTCAGATGAATGAACCACAGAGACACAGAGACACGGAGAATGCCAATACGGGGGCAATGATTCTGATAGTGCCGATTCCATCCGTCGCTGTATCGGCAAAAAGCCACGGCAATAGAAGCAGTGCTGTTTGCTGGCCAGGATTTGCCTTTCTCTGCGGTCCCTGCGATCTCCGTGGTGAGAATTCGTGAAGAAACCAGCTGTCGGCACCCCGTGACGCGTGGGCGAGCCCGGGTTCAGTTCCTGAGGATCCCGCGCTCGGCGGTCTCCACGAAGCGGATGAGCCGCTCGACCTCGGGGATGCCGGTCGGCTCGGCCTGCAGTTTGGTGAGGGCCTGGGTGGTGTTGAGCCCGGACCGGAAGAGGGTCTTCAGCGCCTTCTCGATGGCCTGGACGGTCTCCGGCGCGAATCCCCGGCGCGAGAGCCCGACGTGGTTGGAGCCCAGGACGACGGGCGGGATACCGCCCATCTTGATGTAGGGAACGATATCCTGGGGGACGCGCGTCGCGCCGCCGATGAAGGCGTGGGCGCCGATGCGCACGAACTGCTGGACAGGGGTCAATCCCCCGATCGAGACGTATTCCTCGATCGTGACGTGCCCGGCGAGGGTGGCGCAGTTGGCCAGGATGACGTGGTCGGCCAGGTGGCAATCGTGGGCGACGTGAGCGTAGGCCATGAAGAGGCAGTCGGAGCCGATGCTGGTGAGCCCGCCGCCGCCCACCGTCCCGCGATTCGCCGTCACGCACTCGCGAAAGACGTTCCGATCGCCGATCGTCAGGCGGGTGGGCTCGCCCGCGTACTTGAGGTCCTGGGGCGGAGTCCCGATGGCGGCGCCGGGGAAGAAGGCGTTGTGATCCCCGATCGTCGTCGGCCCCTCGATGACGACGTGACTGCGGAGCGTGTTCCCGGCACCCAGCGTGACGCCGGGCCCGACGTGGCAGAACGGCCCGATGACGCAGTCGGGCCCGATCACGGCGGACCCGTCGATGACGGAGGTAGGGTGGATGGTCGTGGTCATGGGGGTTACTCCTCCGGGAGAGCGAACATCATATCCGCCTCCGCGACGAGCTGTCCCTCGACAAAGGCCTTGCCGCGCATGATCCCGGCGCGAGCCCTCAGCTTCACGGCCTCGACCTCGAAGATCAACTGGTCGCCCGGGACGACGGGCTTGCGGAAGCGAACCTTATCGATGGCGGAGAAGAAGACGAGCCGTCCCGGCATGTTCGTCGACGCCAGGAGCATGACGCCCCCGCACTGCGCCATGGCCTCGATGATGAGGACGCCGGGCATGATCGGGTACTGGGGGAAGTGACCGTTGAAGAAGTCCTCGTTGCCGGTGACGTTCTTGAGGCCCACGACCTTCTTGGAGGGCTCGATCGAGAGGATGCGATCCACCAGGAGAAACGGGTGCCGGTGCGGCAGGATCTTCTTGATGGCCTGGATATCGAGCTGCTCGTTGGCCACGGAGAGACTGCGGTGGTAGTAGGCGCTGGTCTTCTGCTGGAGCTCGTCGAGCTTGCGGCACATGCGCACGTTCAGGGCGTGTCCGCCGCGGATGACGACGACGTGCCCCTGGATGCGCGTTCCGAGGAACATGAGGTCGCCGACGAGGTCGAGCATCTTGTGCCGCACGGCCTCATCGGGCCAGCGGAGCGTGCATCCGTCGACGGGCCCGTTGGCATCGTAGACGACGGCGTTCTCGAGCGAGCCGCCCTTGATGAGCCCCTGGGCGCGGAGGATCTCGACGTCCTCGAGGGGGCAGAAGGTGCGAGCCGCAGCCAACTCGCGCGCATAGGACTCCGGCGTGACTTCGAGCGAGAAGAACTGCGAGCCGATGCCGCGGCTGGCGAAGGCGATGGTGTAGGAGATCTTGAAGTTCGTGGAGGGCAGGACCATGATCTGCTTGGTCCCATCCTCGAGCCAGATCGGCTCGCGCACCCGGAAGACGCGGGCGGGGATGTTGGAGGTCTTCAGCCCGACGCGCTGGATGGCCTCGACGAAGAGCCTGGAGGAACCGTCGAGCGTCGGCACTTCCGGGCCGTCCACCTCGATGACGAGGTTGTCGATGCCCATGCCGCCGCAGGCGGAGAGCAGGTGCTCGACGGTGTGGATGGTGACCTCGCCCTGCCCCAGCGTCGTCTCCCGTTCCGTCGCGATGACGTGCTCGGGGCGCACCGGGATGACGGGCGACTCGGCCAGGTCGGTGCGGACGAAGACGAAGCCCGTGTCGGGGTCGGCCGGCTTGAGGCGGAGCGTGATCTCCTCGCCGGTGTGAAGCCCGGCGCCCTTGAACTCCAGTTCCTCGGCGATCGTTGACTGGTTCACGAGCGTCCGCCCTCGACGCGGTCCAGGCGCCTGGCGAGGCGCTGGATGGCGGTCGTGAGCTGGGTGACCTTGCGGACGAGCTCGGGAACCTTGGGCAGAGATCCCATGATGCGTTTCTCCTCGAGATGGGGTTTGGCGGGGAAGCCCGAGATGAACATGTTTCCGGGCTGGGACTTGGTGACGCCGGCCTTGGCCGCGACGACGGTGCGATCGCCGATCTTGATGTGACCGGCGACGCCGGCCTGGCCGGCGAGCGTGCACCGATCGCCCACGGTGACGGAACCCGAGATGCCAACCTGGGCGATGATGAGGCAGTCGTGGCCGATGACGACGTTGTGCGCGAGGTGGACGAGGTTGTCGATCTTGGTGCCGGAGTGAACGATCGTGCTGCCGGAAGCGGCGCGATCGATGGTGCAGTTCGCGCCGATCTCGACGTTGTCCTCGATGATGACGTTGCCGATCTGCGGGATCTTGTAGTGCTTGCCCGAGTGCTCGACGAATCCAAAACCTTCCGAGCCCAGGACGGTGCCGGCGTTGATGATGCAGTGGGCGCCGATCGTGGTGTCGGCCTCGACGACCACGTTGGCGTGGATGATGGACGCCTCGCCGACGCGGCAGTTGCGCCCGATGTAGGCGCCGGGGAAAACGGCGACTCCGGCGCCCAGGACCGACCCGGAGTCGATGACGGCGTGGGCACCGATGGCCACGTCCGGGCCCAGGTGCACGTCCGGCATGATGACGGCCGTGGGATGAAGGCCCGGGTTGACGCGGCGCGGAGGCGCAAAGAGGGTCGCTATGCGCGCGAACGCAAAGCGCGGATTGTCGACCTGGAGGATCGTCTTGTCGCACTCGGTGATCTGCCTGGGCACGATGATGCAGGCCGCCGGGCTCTCGGCCGCTTCGCCGAGGAACTTCTCATCCTGGGCGAACGTGATGTCGCCGCGAAGGGCGCCCTCCACCGATCCAACGCCCGTGATCACCGCGTCCTCGTCCCCGATGATGGTCCCGCCGACAAACTCGGCCAGGTCCCGAAGGCGGCGAGCTTGGGGCGGGGTCACGGGGCGGACGTCCGTCTTAGCGGGTGGGAGGGGTCGACCAGGCCGCGCGGGGTGTCGCGGTTCCCGGCTGGGTCGGCGAGCTCGACGTCGACGGGCGCGGGGCGCGGGCGGGCGGGGCAGCCGTGGCCGGCAGGGGACGGAAGCGGGCGTTGAGCTCGGCGATGATGAGGCTCGTGATGTCCAGGACGTCGGCGGAGAAGAGGGTCATGTTCTTCTCCAGGACGAGCGTGAGGCCGCGCTGGCGGGCGACCATCTGGACGACGGTCTCGATCTCGTCCTTCGTGCGGAATTGGAGCGTATCCAGCTCGTCGCGGAACTGGACGTTCGTCTGTCCGACGAACTCGCGCAGTTCCCGGTCGCGAGCCTCGATATCGCGTCGACGCCGCATGATCTCCTCCTGGGTGGCCGTCGCGCGAACCGCTTCGAGCTCCTCCAGGAGCGCGAGGACGGACTTTTCCTCCTCGTCGACGATGGCCTGCAGCTCCAGCTTGCGGGCCTCCAACCTCTGCCGTCCCTCGGAGTACCGCGTGTAACTGTCGGTCACTCTCAGCATGTCGACGACGCCGACGTTGGGGACGTCGGCCGTGGCCGGCGCCGCAAGAAGGAACGCAAGGGCCATCGCGGCGAGCGCGGCAGCGTGACGAACGGGATGAATAATCATAAGAGCAGCCTCCTGGGCGAACCGGGCAATCATAGCTTGACCGACCGGGCAGTTAAAGTACGATTCCCGGGGTTAGACGCCCGCGAGCGGCGGAAGTTTCACCGCGAGGACGATGCTCCGGCGGCTCCCGCCTTTCCGCGGCCCCCCGGATCGACACCCCCAGAACGGAGCGGACCCGGATGATCCATTCTTATCACTTCGATGGCGCCGTCCTCCGGCAGAATGTGCCCGTCGAGGAGTGGCGGGCGCTGATGTCCGCCAACAAGGGGCTCTTCTGGGTCGACATGGAGGATCCGACCGAGGACGAGATCGACTACCTCACGGACATCTTCGGCTTCCACGACCTGACCGTGGAGGATTGCATCTTTCCCAACCACCGTCCCAAGGTCGACGACTACACCGACTACCTCTTCATCATCTTTCATGCCATGGCCCTGAAAAACGGCGTCGTCGACGCCAACAACCTTCAGGTCCTCGAGCTCCAGTTCTACCTCGGCAACCACTACCTTGTGACCTTCCACGAGGATCCCATCCTCCTCGTGAACCAGACCCGCACCCGCGTCACCATGCATCCTGCCCTCATGGCGAAGGGCTCGGACTTCCTCCTGCACCTCATCATGGACGCCGTCGTCGACGAGATGACGCGCATCCTTGACCGCATGGAGGACAAGCTCGACGTGATCGAGGACCGCATCCTCGCGGACGAGGTCGGCGCCCTCCAGGAGATGAACGAGTTCAAGGCGGCAGTCTCCAAGTTCCGGAAATTCGCCGGCCCCCACCGCGATGTCATCCGGGCCCTGATGAGCCAGTCCTTCGAGTTCATCAGCGATCGCCGGGTCATCTACTTCAAGGACATCCACGACCACCTCGTCTCGATCAACGAGTCGGCCAACCTCTTCCGCGAGCTCATGGCCTCGACCCTGGAGAGCTACCTCTCGATGGTCCAGAAGAAGATGAACGACGTCATGAAGGTGCTCACGGTCTTCACGGTCATCTTCATGCCCCTGAACCTCATCGCCGGCATCGGAGTCATGTCCGAGTTCACCATGATGACGGGCTCCGGCGCCCACAACTGGATCTGGGCCTACGCGGCCTTCTCCTGCGCGATGTTCCTCATCGGCTGGGCCGTCTACGTCGCCCTGAAGAAGAAGGGCATGACCTGATCGCGGGGCCGCCCGAATTCGGGCGGCCCGTCAATCGACGAAGTCCTCCAGGCGCCGCCTGCGGGTCGGGTGCCGCAGTTTCTTGAGAGCCTTGGCCTCGATCTGCCGGATGCGCTCGCGGGTGACGTTGAAGATGGCACCGACCTCCTCGAGCGTGCGGGGCGTTCCGTCGTCGAGCCCGAAGCGGTAGCGCAGGACCTTCTCTTCGCGCGGCGTCAGCGACTGCAGGACGATCTCGAGCTCATCGCGGAGCATCAGGTGCGTGGTGGCCTCGAGGGGTTGTTCCACGTCCTTGTCCTCGATGAAGTCCCCGAGGTGGCTGTCCTCGTCTTCCCCGATCGGCGTCTCCAGGGACAGGGGTTCCATCGCGATCTTCATGACGCCGCGCACGCGCCCGATGGGCCAGCCCAGCCGCTCCGCGATCTCCTCCGGGCTCGGTTCGCGCCCATACTTCTGGATCAGCTGCCGGCTTTCTCGCACGACCTTGTTGATCTGCTCCACCATGTGCACGGGGATGCGGATCGTGCGGGCCTGGTCGGCGATGGCGCGGGTGATGGCCTGGCGGATCCACCACGTGGCGTAGGTCGAGAACTTGTAGCCGCGGCGCCACTCGAACTTCTCGACGGCCTTGATGAGCCCCATGTTGCCTTCCTGGATGAGGTCGAGGAAGGTGAGCCCGCGGTTGGTGTAGCGCTTGGCGATCGAGACGACGAGCCGGAGGTTGGCGTTGACCATCTCCTCCTTGGCCGTCTTGACCTCGTTCTCGCCCGCGATGACCTCGTCGGTGTCCCGGAGCATCTGCACGAGCGAGCACTTGTACTGCCGCTCGATCTCGCGCATCTTGCGGCGCGACGCGTCCACGACCTGCCCGGCCTCGTCGACGATCTCGCGGCTGGCGCCCTTCGGGAGCTTGAGCCGGCGATTGCGGGAGAGCTTCAGGAGCTCGGCCTCGGGTATGTCGATGCGCCGTTCCTGGGACATGATCGTGTTCTGGTGCCCCCGGATCGACCACCCGCATTCCTTGATGCGCTCGGTGATGAACTCCAGCTGGTTCGGCAGGAAGCCCATCGCGGCCACGGCCTTCTTGATCTCGATCTCGAAGAGCTTGCGCCGCTCCTCCAGGCCCTTCTGCTCCGGGTGCTTGGCTTTCAGGAGGGCGACCTGCGCGAGCTTGCGCCCGGCGGCCTTGATGCGTTCGAGCCCGCGGGTGTAGCGCTGGAGCGCGCCCTTGCCCTCGGCTTCCAGCTCGCCCGGCGTCAGGACGATGACGTCGCGGATGCGGAGCTCGCCGCGCGCGATGCGGTGGCGAATTTCCTCCATCTCGTGGACGGCCACCGGCGAGCAGGCCAGAGCCGTCTTGACGCGGATGTCCCCGGCTTCCATGCGCTGGGCGATGGAGACCTCTTTTTCGGCCGAGAGCAATTCCACGCGGCCGATCTCGCGTAGGTACATGCGGACCGGATCGTCCGTGGACTGGACGGGGCGCTTCAAGGGCGACGGGGCCGTCGGGGCCTTCTGCTTGTGATCGCGCGGAGCCATGCGATCGGCGGCCTTGCGGGCGCGGTACTCCTCGGGGTCCTCCACGATCTCGATGCCGTGGTGGGCGATGATCGTGAAGATGTCGTCGATGCGGTCGCCGGACGTGATCTGCTCCGGGAGGAGGTCGTTGACCTGGTCGAGCGTGAGGAAGCCTTCCTTCTCGCCCGCCGTGACCAGCCTGGCCACCTCGGGAATCTCGGCCAGCGCGTTGAGCTCCGCCTGCTTCTCCGGGGTCATCTCGTGGCGGTCCCCGTCCAGGGGCTCGATCGGGCCGATGTCCTCCTCGACCACCTCCACCTCGGTATCGATGATCTCGGCGTCGCCTACGACCTCGGCGTCAGGTCCGATCTCTTCGGCCGGAGCGAATCCCTCCTCGGCCTCGCCTTCCTCTCCCAGGGCGGCTCCATCGGTTGCTACGGGTTCAAATTCGTCGATCTCGCTCAGTCCCCGTCCCGTGGCCGCGCGTCCCGAGGTCTTGGCCGCCGGTTTGGCTGACGATTTGCCGGAGGGCTTGGCGCCTGCCTTGGTCGGCGATTTCGCAGCCGGCCTGGCCGTGGACTTGGCCGCCGGCTTGGCCGCCGGCTTGGCCGCCGGCTTGGCGGCAGGCTTGGCCGCCGGCTTGGCGGCTCGCGCACCGGCTTTCGGCTTGGCGGGTCGGGAGGGAGAAGTGGGTTTCTTACGGACTGTCATCGTGGTCCTTCCTTTTCGGCGTTTCCGTGCACGGCGCGGCTCTTGGCCTGCACCAGCGCGGAGAGACGCTGCATGGTCTGCAATCGAGCGGCGGGGGCGAGTTCGGGTTCCCTCAGCCGCACGGTGCAGTCGTTGATCTCGTTATCAAGCCGTCTCAGGGTGAGCAGTTGACGGTAATCGGCATACAAGACGGCCGGATCACCTCCGGCCGGCGTTGCGGTGACGATATGGGCCAGGAGTTGCAGGCCCAGCGAACTGACGCGACCGCCGAGGTCCCCGACCAGGGGCTCCCCGGCCGCCGCGGCCGCCGCGATCGCGGTGAAGACCTCGCCGCGCACCGGCTTCGAAAAGTCACCGGGTTCGAGTTCGGTCGCGGCGCGCGCGCGGACGCTGGCGTCGTCGAGCATGAGGCGGAGAAGATGGAGCTCGGCGTCCATGCCCTTGAGCACTTTCCGCACGGGCGTGGCCGCATCGCCCTCTTCCCCGGCCGCGGGTTCCGCGTGCGCACCCGCGGCGCCGGGCTCGCGGGGAGTTCCCGGGCCGACCGCAGGGCCCTGCGAGCCTCCCGCTGTCCGCGTCTCCCGCCCCTCGTGGCGCCCGGAAACGTCGCCGGAACGTCCGCCCGGGCCGCTGGGCCGGCCCGTGGCCACAGCCGTGCGCAGGGCATCCTCGGGCACGCCGAACCGATCCGCGATCGTCTTGAGCAAGGTCGCTTTCACGAGCGCGTCCGTGACACCGTCCAGCGACTGGGCGAGCTCGCGCGCGGCACGGGCGCGATCCGTCGCCGTTCGCGCGTGGCCGAGGGCCGCGCTCATGCGGTGCTCCAGGAAATCCCTGGCGTCAGCGATCGCCTTGCCGAAGACCGCCGCCCCGTCCCGCTCCAAGGCGTCCGCGGGATCGGCGTCCCCGGGGAGGACCGCGATGCGGACGGCGAAGCCACGATCGAGCGCGATGTCGATGCCGCGCTCCGCCGCCTTCTGCCCCGCGGCGTCCGGGTCATAAGCGAGCACGATCTCGGAGGCAAGCCTGGAGAGGGACGTGACCTGTTCCAGGGTCAACGCGGTCCCCAGGGCCGCGACGACGTTGGTGAAGCCGTGCTTGTGCGCGATGATGACGTCGGTGTAACCCTCCACCAGGACCGCCTGGTTCTGCCGCTTGATGGCGTCCTTCGCGCGGTGGAGCCCGTAGACGTGGCGCCCTTTCACGTAGACGGGGGTCTCCGGCGAGTTGATGTACTTGGGCCCCTGCTCGTCGGTCTTCCACGAGCGCGCGCCGAAGGCGATGACGCGGCCCGTGGCGTCGTGGATGGGAAAGATGATGCGATCGCGGAAGGCGTCATAGAAGCCGCCACGATCGTTCTTGCGAAAGAGCCCGCAGGCTTCGAGGAGCTCCTTGGAGGGGCGGGGCGAGAGCGCCAGGAGGAAGGCGTCCCAGGAGGCGGGGGCGAGCCCGAGGCCGAACGCTTCGCACTCCGCCGGCCCCAGGCCTCGCTTGGCGAGGTAGGCCCTGGCCGCCTCGCCGCGCTTCGAGGCCAGCTCGTTCGCGTAGTACTTCGCGGCGCGCGTGTTCAGGTCGAGGATGGCGTCCCGGAGCGAGGCCCCGGGGCCGCGGTCGGCCTCCAGCGTGACTCCCGCGCGGCGTGCCAGCTCGCGCAGGGCCTCGCCAAACGTCAGGTTCTGCGTCTTCATCAGGAACGAGAAGAGGTCGCCGCTCTCGCCGCACCCGAAGCACTTGTAGAGTCCTCGCTCGGGGCTGACCGTGAACGACGGCGACTTCTCCTGGTGAAACGGGCAGAGCCCCTTCCAGGTGTTGCCCGCGCGCTTGAGGGCCACCACGTCACTGACGACGCTGACGAGATCGATCCGCGCGCGGATCTCTTCCTTCACGTCGCGGTCGTCTCTCCGCATGGCTCCAGCCGCCGTCATCGGAACTCGACCCGGTCGCCGGCCCGGCGACACTCGCGACCAATCCTCATCGGAACTCGACCCGGTCGCCGGCCCGGACCTCCGCGGTCCAGGGCGCCGACTGGCCGTTGAGGTGAGGAGAACCCGCGGGGCCGGAGTGGGCAGTGAGCACTTCGTAGAGCCGCCACGGCCCGCGCTCGGTGCTGATGACGGCGTCCCAGGGCGCCCTGTGGGCGGCTGATCGCCGCTGACCGTTGACGAGCGCGGTGCGCGTCGCATCGTGGATGCTGACGGGAGATCCGTTCACGACGAGTTCCAGCGCGCGGTGCACCGGCAGTTGCGCCACGCTCGCGATCGTCGGTGGATCGATCTCGCGACTGGCGTAGACACCGGCCTCGATCCGGAGAATTTGGCGGCGCTCGCCGACGTAGACGCGGTTGCCGTCCAGCGTGACAAAGCCCTTCGATTCCGCCGCCGCCTTGACGGCGGTCAGGAGCTGCGCATCGTCGTACGTCTCTGCCGGAGAATCCAGGTGGATTGGCTTGCCGTCGAGCGTGACCGTGATCCCCGTGGCCGGAACCGCGCCCGCGGACGAAGGCTGGGCGGCGACGGGCGCCAGGGAGGAAGCGGGCAGGATGGCGGTAGCGGTCGATTCCGGGACGCTTTGCGGCGCAGGAGGAGCCTGGTGGTCCTGCGCCGAGACGGCGGACGCGCCGGACGAACCCCGTGCGATCGAGAAGTCGTCGTCATCCTGGAGGGGGGTGTCGAGGGTGGCGGGGCGCCCATTCACCGTCACCACGGGAGGCTCGCCCACCGCCCCCCCGAGGACGTTCACTCCGTCGACGATCGATGGACCCGGCGCGCCGAACCAGCAGGAGGGATCCTCGCCGAGCGCGGCCAGGGCGTCGGCGACCGTGAACCAGGCGCGCCCGGAAGTCGCGCTGTGACTCCCGTCCTCGGGACTCCCGGCTTCCCTCATTCGCGCCAGCGTCCAGTGGCTGACGCCGTCGCGACGGAACCGGCGACGCGAGAAGGAGGAGTGCTCGGTCCTGATGATGCCGAGAAGGGTGAGGAATGCGGGCCCACGCACCTTTCCGGTCTCGTCCTTGATGCCAGCCACGGTCTCGGCTCCTCGTCGGCGCACGCGATCCGCGGGAAGGTCGAGCGCGGCCGCGAGCCGTTCCGGGAGGTCGGCCCAGAGAGAACCACCGCCGACCAGGATGATTCCGGCGGGAAGAACGGGGGAGAGTGAGCGCAGGCGATCGGCGACGGCGGACACCAGCGCGGCCACGCCAGTCTCGGCCGCTTCCATGAGGGTAGCGGCCTTGTAGCGCTTCTCGTCGCCCCAGAGATCGCGAATCGACGCGCCGGGATCGCGCTTGAGACGATCGGCCGCGAGGTGGTCGAGCGAGAGCGCGGTGGCGATGGCGGCCGTGATCGTGTCCCCGGCCAGCGGGACCGAGGCGGCCTCCACGAGGCCGGCTGGGGCGAAGACGGCGATGTCGGAGGTTCCCGCGCCGATGTCGATGACGGCGTACGTCGCCGGCGGCGGCGTGGTGCCAAAGAGCGCGGCGCTGACCGCAAGGGGCTCCACCGTGATCGTCCGGGGGGAAAACCCTCCCGCCGTGACCGCCTCCATCTTCAGCCGCACCTGCTCGAGGGGAAGCCAGCTGGAGAGCACGGTCCAGGAACCCGTCGTCCCGGCCATGCCCACGAGCGAACCGACGGATTCGCCGTCGCGCGTCACGTGACCGCGCGCGAGATCCATGAGGAGCTCGCCGTGCGCGTGGGAAGCACTGCCGTCAACGGCTTCCCAGTGTTTCTTCCGCGCGTCGCGCGTTCGCGTGATAGCGTCGATCTCGGCGGCGTGCAGGTCGGCTTCCGTCCAGGGGCCCGGCCCCAGGACCGAGACGGAGACGGCTTCAGTTCGGAGCAGTCCGCCGGCGATGGCCATGCTGGCGGGCGTTCCCTCCGGGAGCTCCAATTCCTCGCGGAGCGCGCGCACGCCCCTGGCGACCGCCGTGAGGTCCTGGACCTGGCCCCCGCGCATCGGCGTTCCCGCGTGCTCGTGCACGACGAGCCGGCGGATCACGCCGCCGACGACCTCGGCCGCCGCCAGGGTCCGCGTACCCACGTCCAGGGCGATCACGCGAGCTCCGCCACAGTGGCGCCCCAGGATCCGTGGCGCGTGTCCGCGAGCGCGAAGCGCGCGACCCGGGCATGGGCGCGGAGGCTCTTATGCACGGCTGACCTCAGTCGCCCGCTCCCCTTGCCGTGGATGATGGTCACGCGCATCAGGCCCCGCACCGCGGCGCGATCCACGAACGGAGCGACCAGGCCCTCGACGTCGGCGACCGTGCAGGCGTGCAGGTCGAGCGTGTCCTCGGCGGGCCCCGCCAGGTGGACGCGCGCGACGGTCTGCGCGACGGGCGGCGCCGGGGCGGACTCCAGCCGGCTCACGTCGATGCGCAACTCCCCGCTCGCCGTCTCTACGACGGCCTGCGCGCCTTCCCTCCGGACCAGGCGTCCCGCGACGCGCGATCCGCGCAGGCGCACCCAGGAGGCATGCTCCGGGGAAGACGGCGTGGAAGAGGGCACGGTCGCGTTCAGGCCTTCGGCGCGATCGCGGCGAGCCGCTCCCGGACGAACTTGTTGACGGTCGATCCGTCGGCGCGTCCTGCTAGTTTCAGAAGGGCGGCCTTCATCACGAGCCCCACCTGCTGGGGCGTGGTTGCACCCGTCTCGGCGATCGCGGCGTCGACGGCGGCGCGCACCTCGTCGTCGCCGAGCGCGGCCGGAAGGAAGGATTCGATGACGGCGATCTCGGCCGCTTCCTTCGCGACGAGATCGGGGCGGCCCCCGGTCGTGAACTGCTCGATCGCGTCCCGGCGCGACTTGATGTTCTTCCGGAAGATCGCGATCGCCTCGGCGTCCGTCAGCGTCTTGTCTCGGTTGTTGATCTCGAAATCCTTCAGGGCCGAGACCAGGAGGCGCAGGGTCCCGAGCCGTTCCTTGTCGCCGCTCTTCATCGCCGTTTTCACGGCGTCGTTAACCTGTTCCTTGATGCTCATGCGTGTTCCTTCCTCGCGGAGAAAATGTTGATGGGTTCGGGGTGGGTCAACCGGGGGGCCAGGTCAGCCGGCGTCCACCCAGCACGTGGAAATGGATGTGAGCCACTTCCTGGCCGGCATCGTCGCCCTGGTTCAGGACGACGCGATAGCCGGAGCCCTCAATCCCGAGCCGCCGCGCCGACTCGCTGGCGCCTTCGAAGATCTCGCACTCCCAGCCGGCAAGCTCCGCCAGGCTCGTGATGTGCGAGCGCGGGATGACCAGCGCGTGTTGGGGGGCCTTGGGATGAATGTCACGAAAGACGAGCACGGACTCGGATTCGTAAACCTTGTCCGCCGGGATCTCGCCGGCCACGATCCGGCAGAAGAGACACCCGTCTTGAACTTTCAAATTCTCAGCCATGAACGCATCCTCGAACCGCAGAATTCCAGAATTATCAAACGGAAGAGCTTAGCGCATGAAAAGCTTGAAAATCAAGGGGTCGAGGCGGTTTTAGGGATTCAAAGCGCTTTGGTATCTTTTGAAATGAATTGAATCGCTAAAAAGGACAGGGCCAGAGCCGCAGTTTCCGTCCGTAACACGAACGAACCCAGGTTGACGGGGAGGGATCGCCCTGCCAGGAGGGTCGTTTCCGGTTCGGTCCACCCTCCCTCGGGCCCCACGAGGAGGAGGTCGGGTCGAGGGAGCGCGGCGTTCGCCAGGACCTGGACTCCCGGTGCGCCTGCCGGGTCGCCGTGCCAGGCGACGGCGAAGGAGGAGAGCGCGTGTTCGACGGAGGGCGCGGGCGGGAGGATCACCGCAGGTTGCGATCTCCCGCACTGCAGGGCGGCGGCCTCGGCGATCCGGGTCCAGCGCTCTTGCTTGGATGCGCCGATCTCGCGGGCCGGTGATCGGCCGCAGAGGATCGGCAGGATCCGGGCGATGCCGACTTCCCCGAGCTTCTCGATAGCCCAGTCCATGCGGTCGCCCTTGATGACGGCGAGGCCGAGCGTCATCGCGAGGGGTTCGGGCAGCCTCTGCACTCCCGACCCGGCGAGCGCCTCGTCCGTCAAGACGGCGCATGCGTGCCCGACCTGGAGCGAGGAGATGCGGCACGGGTAGGCGACGCCGGAGTCATCGACGACCGTGACGGCGTCGCCAGGGGAGAGCCGCAGGACGGAACGCAACTTGTGAGCGGTCGCGTCGTCGAGCAGAAAACCGTTCTCGTCGCGCCCCGCCGCGCGCACCCGGCGCGCCGACTTCTCCGTCATGCTGTTTCCGTGGCGGAAGGATCTTCCTTCCGCCAGGCAATCGTCTGCCAACCGGTTTCCACGATGCGAGCGTCCGGATCCGGGAAGGGGGTCTCTTCGTCGGCAAGGAGTCCCGCGAGGATGAGCCAGCCCCCGGGGCGGACGCGGGCCTTCAGATCGGGCAGGAGTGGAAAGAGCACCGACGACTGGATGTTGGCGACGACGATGTCGAACAGGCCGGCCGGCGGCGTCTCACCCGTCCGGGCCTCGATCGCGACGCCGTTGACCCGGGCGTTCTCCGCGGCCAGTTCCGCCGCCTTGGGATCGCAGTCGACGGCCGTGGCCTCCGCCGCGCCCAGCTTCATGGCCGCGATCGCGAGAATGCCGGAGCCGCAGCCGAAATCGAGGACGCGCGCGCCGGGCGTGACGGCGCGGACGAGGCAGGCGATACAGCCGCGGGTCGTGGCGTGGTCACCGGTTCCGAACGCCATGCCGGGATCGATGATGAGCCGCTCGTCCGGCAGGGCCTCGTCCATGAGCCACGGCGGGACGACCACGAGCGGCCCGACGCGGACGGGCCGGATGTTCTCGCGCCACTTCTCGCTCCAATCCTCGGAATCGATCGTCTCCAGCCTGCCCGCAAGGCGGAGGCGAAGATCGTCCAGCGAGGCGTCTTCGGGAAACCAGGCGACCAGGAGATCGTTGCGTTCCTCGATCCCGAGCGTTCCGGCCTCGTGGAGTTCCGCCAGCGCGGCCTCGGAGAACGGGACGGTCAGCAGTTGAAAGCGGTAGCTACTTAGATCTGCCATAAGCCGCAAGTATTTTTAGTGAAAGCGATGGGGGGACAGGCGCGCCTGGGAGTCCGGGAGGAGCTGTCCCACACGCGTGTGTTCGCGCGCTCCTCACGCCTTGCTCGCCTCCGCGAGCGGCGATCGTTGCGGCGCTGGCCCGGCCATGCGGCTGTCCCGGCTTTGCCGGGGCAGTCGTGATGGTTGCCGGGACGGTCGAGAGTTGCAAATGGAAGCGGTCCATTACGTGAAGAGGTCGGCTACCTTCTCGAGGAACCCCTTCACCTTGACGTTGCCTTCCCCCTTGAGGTCGGCGAGTTCCTGGAGGAGTTCACGTTCGCGCTTCGAGAGCTTCTTCGGGATCTCGACCTCCACCTGCACGAGAAGGTCCCCGGTGCGCCGGCTCCCGTGGACGTCGGGGAGCCCGAACGCGGGAACGCGGAAGATCGTGCCGGTGTCCGTGCCCGCGGGAACCTTCACGCGCGTCTTCTGCCGCTGTCCGTCCTTGTTCATCTTGAGCGTCGGGACCTCCACCTCCGTTCCCAGCGCGAGCTGCGCGTAGGTGACGGGGACGGTGCAGACGAGGTCGAGCCCATGCCGTTCGAAGACGGGGTGCGTGCGCACCTGGACCACGACGTGCAGGTCCCCGGCCGGTCCGCCGTGGGGGCCGACATCGCCTTCGCCGCGTACCCGCATCACCGTCCCGTCCTCGATGCCGGCTGGGATCTTGATCGTCAGCGTCTTCTTCTTCTGCTCTCTCCCGTCGCCCTTGCACTCGCGGCAGGGGTCGCTGATCGACTTGCCGGTGCCGCCGCACGTCGGGCAGGGTTCCACGGTGGCGAAGTGTCCGAAGAACGTGTTCTGAGCGCGCCGCACCTGGCCGGCGCCGCGACACGACGCGCAGGTGACCGGCTGGCTGCCGGCCTTGCCGCCGGTGCCCGAGCAGGAGCCGCAGGTCTCGAGCCGTGTCACCTTGAGGTCGATCTCGGCTCCCTGGGCCGCCTTCTCGAACTCGAGCGTGACGGTGACGCGGAGGTCGTCGCCACGCAGGACGCGCTCTCGTCCGCCTCCGCCAAAGAGCTCGTCGAAGATGGAGCCGCCCCCGAAGCCGCCGAAGCCGCCGAACGCGCCGCGCAGGATGTCGTTGAGGTCGACCTGCGTGTAGCCGCCGCCCTGCGGCCCCTCGAAGGCGCTGGCCCCGAACTGGTCGTATTTCGCCCGCTTCTCGGTGTCGGAAAGCACGGCATAGGCCGTGGAGATCTCCTTGAACTTCTCCTCGGCCTCCTTGTTCCCCGGGTTCTTGTCCGGGTGATAGCGGATCGCGAGCTGGCGATAGGCCTTCTTGATCTCGTCGGCCGACGCGTTGCGGGCCACGCCCAGGAGCTCGTAGTAGTCGTGCTTTCCCATGCGTCAGGCCTCGGGGGCGGGCGTGGATGCGCCGTCGGCGGCCGCGCGGGCCACGACGACCTGGGCCGCCCGCAGCAGACGGTCGCGGAGCCGGAAGCCCTTGCGAAGCACGCGCACGATCGAGCCGGCCGGTGCGCCGTCCGCCGCCTCCTCGCCCACGGCCTCGTGCCAGGCAGGGTCGAACTTCTCGCCGGCAGCGGCCGTGATCTCCTCGAGGCCGTTGGCGCGGAGCGCGTCACCGAGCTGGCGCGCGATCAGGTCGATGCCCTTGCTCCACTCGGGGTCGGTGCGATCGTGCGCGGGGTCGAGAGCGAGCTCGAGGTGATCGAGCACGGGCAGGACGTCGCCGAGCACGGAGGCGGCCGCGTAGGCGCGCACCTCCTCGCTCTCGCGGATCTTCCGCTTGCGGAAGTTCTCGAACTCGGCTTGGAGCCGGAGATGGCGATCGCGGAGTTCCTTGTTCTGCGCGGCCAACTCGGCGATCTTGGCGGGTCCGTCGGACGTGTCAGGGGCCGATTCGGCGTTCCCACCGTCCTGGGTGGCGGCGATGGGCCCTTCGGTCTGGCCATTGTGGCCAGGATCGATCGTCGGACCGGCGCCCGCGGCGGCGATCTCTTCCGTCATGGTGTAGTCCTCCTCATCGACCCGCCATTATACCGGAATGGCGAGCGATCGCCACAGTGCCTCTGGGTCTTGTCGCCTCAGGCGCGGCGCGTCGTGGGGAATAGGGGAAGGACGATGGCCACGAGCGCCAGGACGGCGAGTCCGCCGCGGGCTGGCCCCGAAACGTCGGGGTTGAGGAGAATGGCGAGCGCGCTGGGCCAGGCGAGGAGTTGAACGGCCTCGCGGATCTCGACGCGCCGGAGGACGGCGGGTGCGGCAAGGGAAGCGGCCAGGAGCAGGGCGATTGCGGGCGGCGCCGTCGGCAGGAGACGTGATGCCGCAAGGGCGATGCCGGCGATGAGGAAGGCGCTGGATTCCGCCGCGTGGATGTTCCAGGCGGCCGCGGCGGCCAGCGCCAGGAGCGCCACGGTCCAGGGGTCAGGGGCCGGCCGCCCGATGGGCACCAGTTGCCCGGCCAGGAGAATCGCGGCGATTCCTAGCGCGGTCTGAAATCCCAGCTCCTCCCGGGATTTCTCGTTGCCGCGGCGCAGAACGACGAGACCAGTCAACGCGGCCAGGAGGATGCCGGCTCCCTCTGGGAAAAAGGAAGGCGAGATCGCGGCCGCGGCGATCGAGAGCGTCCAGGCGAGGATGCGCGCGGGAAGTGACCAGGCGGCGCCGGCGAGCCAGGTGATCGTCCAGGCCAGCGCGAGGGCCAGGCACGCCGTTGCCGTCCAGCGACGCCAGGGCTGCTCGCGCCCCGCGCCCGGGTCGGCGGCGGCGGCGCCGACGTTGAAGTTCAGCTCGCGCAGGCGTGCCAGGACGGGCCCGATCTCCGAGAGCCCGACGATCACGGCTCCGCCCTGCACGGCGAATGTTTCGCCGGCCGGCCGCTCCGCCAGGACCGCCTGTTCCCAGCCGGGGTTGCGCACGCCGCGCGTCAGGAGGATGCGCCCGGGGCGTCGCTCGCTCCAGAGCGCCTCGGCGGCGGCATTGCCCGTCACGAGAAGCACCGGCAGGGGCTCAGGCAGGGCCTTGACGTCGGCCGCCGTCACTACCTCCACGACGGGCTCGATCCCTGCCTGCGTCAGCCGCTGCCGCACCATGCCCTCGACACCCACGCCTATGCCGCGTACGACCTCGATCGGCGCGATGATCTCGATGATGTAATTGCCCGGGATCTCGCCCCCGAACTCGTGCTCTCCGTCCCGGTACGGTCTTGCCGCCTCTTCCCCCAGGTCTCTCTGCAACGCGGCCAGGATGTTCTCGTGCAACGCGAGGTCATTGGTGAAGACGTACGTGGCGTCGACGCGCAACGGGCGCTCGCGGATCTGCTCCCACATGAAGATGTTCACGATCCCCTCCATGCGGAAGAGGCGAAGGATCTCGGCGCCGGTGGCCAGGGCCACGTTTCCTCCCGAGGAGAGACTTCCCAGGGTCGAGGCTCGAACCAGGATGCCGCTGACTCCCTGCCCGGCGTAATACCGGAGCGCGGCGGAGTCCGCGGAGAGTTCCGTGAGATTCGGTGTCTCCGCCAGGACGATCACATGGCGGCCCGGGGTCGCCGTGACCGCGGGCCGCGACCACCAGGCCGCCATGAGCAGGAGCCCGATCGCGGCCAGCCAGCCGGCCACGAAGAGAGCGCCGGGTTTCTGCTCGCCATCCGCCTGCTCGTCGCGCGCCGGGTCCTCATCTCGCCTTGCGCCCCGCGGCATCGCGTCCTCGCGCGAAGGGGGATCCGTCGGAGACGGCGGTTCGCTCTCCCCGCCTCGCCCGCGCCGCCGCATCAGTCCTCCAGGTCCGCGACTGCCGGCCCCGTGTCCTTTCCCGCGCGCTTCATGGCCGACCACTTGATGTAGGAGTTGAGGAATCGGTCGATCTCACCGTCGAGAACGCCCTGCGTATCCCCGGTCTCGGTGCCCGTCCTGAGGTCCTTGACCATGGTGTAGGGCTGGAGCACGTACGAACGGATCTGGCTCCCCCACGCGATCTCCTTCTTGACCCCGCGGATCTTGTCGAGCTCCTTCTCGCGTTCCCGCAGTTCGAGCTCGTACAGCTTCGCCTTGAGGATCTTCATCGCGCTCGATCGGTTCTTCAACTGCGACCGCTCGTTCTGGCAGGTCACGACCGTGTTGGTGGGGAGGTGCGTGATGCGGACGGCGGAGTCCGTCACGTTGACATGCTGGCCGCCGGCGCCGGAGGACCGGTAGGTGTCGATCTTGAGGTCGTCCTCGTTGATGACGACCACGACGTCGTCGTCGACCTCGGGCATGACCTCCACGGAGACGAAGGAGGTGTGGCGCCTGGCGTTCGAGTCGAAGGGCGAGATCCGGACGAGCCGGTGGACGCCGTTCTCGCCGTGGAGTTTCCCGTAAGCGTAGGGGCCGTAGAGCATGAACGTGACGGATTTCAGGCCGGCCTCGTCGCCCGGGATGTAGTCCATCTGCTCGATGCGGTAGCCGGCGCGCTCGGCCCAGCGGAGGTACATGCGGTGGAGCATGGAGGCCCAGTCGCAGGACTCGGTGCCGCCGGCCCCGGGATGGATAGTGATGATGGCGTTGGCCATGTCGTGCTTCTGCGTGAACGAGGCCTCGGTGATCGCGAGGTCGATCTCGGGCACGAGCTTCTCGGCCTCGGCCGTCGCCTCGGCCAGCGTCGCGGCGTCATTCTCTTCGACGGCCATCTCGGAGAGGACGCGGGCATCGGAGAGCCGGCGTTCCAGGTCGCGGTAGCGGTCGAGCTTCGTCCTGACGACCGTGATCTCTTTCAGGATCCCGCTCATCTTCTTCTGATCCTGCCAGACCTCGGGTGATTCCGAGGCGGCGGTCAGCCGGCCAAGTTCCCCCTCGAGCCGGGGGACGTCAAAGACGCTCCCTCAGATCCAGGAGCTGTTTGGAGAGATCGTTGAGAAGCCTCAAATCGGCATCGAGCACTCCCGCTCACCTTCCTTTCGCATGATGCGTGGCGCGGGGAGGAATACCTTCGCCCCCGCGCGGCGTGAGGCTACGGGAGCGGCGGGTAGGGCTCAAGGTCTTTCCCCCGGCGCCGATAGGTTTGAGGAGATCCGCATGGCGCTCTTACACCCCATAGTCCCGCATCGCACGCCCTCGCGGCGGGCGCTGGCCGTCTTCGTCCTGGCCTTGTCGCTGCTTGCCCAGGGCGCGGTCGCCGAGACGGAGGCTGAGCGCCTGCAGCGGGAGCGGCGGGAGGTCGAGACCACGATCCGGAATGCCGAGCGATCGCTGGCGTCACTGGAGGCCGAGATCCGTCGCCTGCGCAACCTCGGCCGGCAGAACCAGGGCCAGCTCGTGCGCGCCCAGACCGAGCTCCGGGCAGCCGTGCAGACGCTTCGGAACCAGCAGGCCCGCGTCAGCGGCGTCAGGCAGGAGGTCACGAGGTTGGGCGGCGAGATCGAGGTCACGCAGCAGTCGATCGGACGAAGCCAGGAATACCTGGGTCGCCGCGCGCGCGCGCTCATGAGCATCTCGCGGCGCCAGAACCTCGAGTACCTCCTGAAGTCAGGAGATGCGGCCGAGCTGGAACTGCGCCAGCACCTCCTGGGCGCCGTCGCCGCCGCCGATGTCGCGCTCATCCAGCGCACGGTCGCGGCGAAGACATCGCTGGAAGGGATGAAGAGCGAGCGCGAAGAAGTTCTCACGCGGCTCGTCGCCGAGGAGCGTCAGCTCGCCGCGGCGCGCGCCGCCGTCCAGCAGAAGGTCAGCGGCTTGACGCGCTCGCAGCAGCAGATCAACCGGCAGACCGCGGACAAGGAGCAGGCGCGGCGCCAGACCGTCGCCCTCCTCGGCCAGATCCGGGCTCGCATGAACGTCATACGCTCGCGCCTCGAAGCCCTGCAAAACGTATTGCCGACGCCGACGCGCGGCACGACCGCTCGCCCCACGGCATCCTCCAACTCCAATGTCTTTCGACCCGAGGGCGTCACGATTCCCGGCGTCTATATCCGGACCGCTCATGGCTCGGCGGTGAAGGCGATGGCCGAGGGCGAGGTACTCTCGATCCAGAGCATGCACGGGATGGGCCAGACGATCATTGTTGGGCACGGCGGCAGGCTCACCAGCGTCTACGCAAATCTCTCCTCCGTGGGCGTCGCCGTGGGTCAGCGCGTCGCCCGAAACGCCGTCCTGGGCCGCTCGGGGACATCGCCCTACGGCGATGCCATGTACTTTGCCGTCTACAAGAACGGCGTCGCCCAGGACCCGATGGGATACTTGTAGCGCCCTCGCATCGCGGTTCCCGTTCTCTCGAGTTGACATTTGTCCCGCCGAAGCGGTATGTACGTCTGCTGCAATTCAGATACCTCGCGGAGGAACACGTGGACGACAAGTTGGTTTCGGACAAGTTCGAGATGGGGATGGCGATTCTTCTGGGCCTGGCCGCGATCGGCAGTGCCTGGGCCGGCTTTCAGTCCGGGCTTTGGGGCGGTAATCAGGCGGGGGCTTACGGCGAGGCGGCCACGATTGCGACGCAGGCCTCCACGCTCCAGACCGAGGCCTTTGTCGACATCTCCACGGATTTCTCGATCGACATCCAGGCCAAGCGACTCATCAACGAGGGCCGCGACGCCCAGAACGTCGTCGACAAGAACCGCGCCTTCAACCTGGCGAGCTACCTGTACCAGTATCAGCTCAGCGATGCCGCCTACAAGGCCCTCAAGCTCCCCCCGCAGTACCGCACGCCGACCGTAGAGGAAGGGGAGGCTGCTGCTCCCGCCGCACCTGCCGCGGCCGCACCCGCTCCGGCGGCCCCGGTGACCCCGGCTCCCGCGGCTGAAGCCGCGGCTGAAGCCGCGGTCGAAGCCGAGGACGAGGATGACGGTGACGCGCCCGCGGCCGTGGCCGCCACACCCGCTGCCCCCGCTTCTGGCGATCCTGACGAAATTCCGCCGGCTGTCCTGATTGCCTCGCTCGACGTCGACCTCGACGATGATCGGACCTACTACGAGGCGATGCAGGAGGAAGGCGTCGCGATGCAGAAGAAGTCCCAGGATCGCTTTGCGGAGGGTCAGCGCTTCAACCAGATCGGCGACAAGTACGACTTCGCCGGCGTCCTCTATACCATCAGCCTCTTCTTCGCGGGCATCACGTCGGTCTTCAAGAGCACGGTTCGGAACAAGATCTTCATCGCGAGCGCCGTGGTCTTTGTCCTGACCTCGATCTACGTCCTGACCCTGCCGATGGCGGAACTGCCCTTCTAGACGCTCACGCGGCGGCGACGGGCTTCTGGCCGGCCGCCGCGAGCGCCTGGACGATGCGTGCCGCGTACGGGCCGATGTCGACGCCGTTCTCGTGGAGAGCCCTGAGGATCCGTTCGAGCCGCGACAGGCGGACTTCCTGGTCGATGAAGGGGTCCTCGCTGTACCAGAGGTCCGAGGGGATGAACTTCGGGTGGGCGCGCTTGATCTCCGCCTCGTCCCCGCGAAACCGGATGCCGTACTTCGCCGGCTCGTCCCAGTAGAAGCCCCCGCGGCCGAGGATGAGCGTGTTGATGTTCTCGATCGAGCGGATCCAGGGCTTGAACCGGACGATGTTCTCGATCGTCTCGTCGACATCCTCCTCGGTCTCTCGCGGCACGCCGATGACGAGGTTCCCGGTCGCCATGATCCCGGCCTCGGTGCAGGCCCGCATGGTCCGCTCGATCATCTCGACCGTGTAGCCCTTGTTCTGGAGGCGTAGCGTGTGGCGGCTGAAGGCATCCACGCCGAACCTCAGGTGCGCGAAACCGCCGGCCTTGAGGCGCTTGAAGTAGTCGAGGTCGTGCTTCTTGTGGATGCGCAATTGCCCGATGAGGCTGAGATCGAGCTTGCGATCGCGGAGCTCGTCGCAGACGGCGGCCACGCGGTCGGGGTCGCCCGAGAGATCGCTGTCGTTGAAGTGGAAGAGGCGGCACCCCCGTTCGTGGAGCCACTGGATCTCGTCGGCCATGCTCTTCGGGGAGCGGATGCGCCAGCGGAAGCGCTCGTGGCAGAACGTGCAGAGCGACCAGCGGCAGCCGCGCGAGAGGACGATGGGCGTCAGCTGGTAGCCGTTCCAGTTGCGGTAGGCGTTCAGGTCCGCCCACTCGTAGCGGGGAAAGCCGACGGCGTCGAGGTCGTGGAGGAGCGGCGCCGGTTCCCACGGGCGGCCGGGCGTGTCCCAGCGCGAGATGATGCCGGGAAGGTCGCGCGGCCGCTCGCCGGCGTGGAGGGCGTGGAGCAGGGCCGGGAGCGTCGTCTCGGCCTCGCCAATGGCCATGTAGTCGAACTCGGTGAAGAGGTTGGGGCCGACGTCGTAGTACACGCAGTCGTAGCCCCCGGTGAGGATGAGGGTCTCGGGCAGATGCTGGCGCACGGCGGCGGCGACCTCGCGCGTGATCGGGAGATTGGTGTCGTGGAGCGAGAAGCCGACCAGGCGCGGGCGGGCCGCGACCACTTTCGCGACCAGCTCGTCGATGTCGGGGCGAAAGCGGTCGAGGCAGTTCGGATCGCTCCAGGCCTTCTCCGCCGTGTCGACGCCCCAGGGGTCGGCGATGACCTCGCCTGTGGTGAGGTGAAGACCATCACCGTCGCGGTTGAGGATGCGGTCGGAGTGGAAGCGGTGGTAGAAGACGAGGTCGGCGTCGACGGTCTGGAACCGGAGCCCCGACTTCTGGAGCATGTTGTGAACGTAGCCGAGCCCATTGGGCATCAGGGCGAGGAACCGGGGCGGGCAGTCCAGGAGGAGAACGTCGAGGCCGGGCTCGATGGCGAGCTCGGCGCCGATGTGCGGGTAGATGCTGGCGATGCGCGCGCGGTCCGCGCGGGCATCGCATAGCGAGGCGACGGGCACGCCGTCGATGAACGTGGTGACGACGCCATGGAATCCGGCCTGCTCGAGAAAAGCGACGGGTCCAGCCTTGTCCGTCGTGAACGCCAGGAGGACCGCGGAGATGCCGGCGAAGCCGCGCGTCGCCGTCTCCTCGGGCGTAAGGACCGGGATTCCTAGGCAAGTCCCGTCCTCGGGTGGACGGCGATCGATGAAGCTCGCGGCCTCGATCCCTTCGGCACGCAGGCGTTCCACGCAACGCCGCCCCAGCACTCCCGCCCCCCAGACCAGAACTCTCATGAGCAGACCTTACGGGGTCAGGCTGTCCCATGGCCACTTTCAAATCGATGGTGAAGCGGAGGTGATGCGGCTGCGGAAGCGTCTTGCGGACCGCGCAGGCTTGCGCCGGCAGGAAGTCGTGATCGAGGAAGCGGGTCGGTCGTCGAACCGGCGGCGGGTCGCGCGACGGCGTATCCGGTTCTGAATTGCGACCAGAGGTCTCATGCGCTACGGTGCCGGATGTGACCTGCGCGAGGCGATGGACGATCCCGGTCGAGGCTATCGCTCCAGCACTGCTCCTGGCGGCCTGGTTTGCGCATGCCCTGCCCTTCGCCTGGACCGGTCTCACGCTCGCGGATTCAGCCTACGCGTTCCAGCACGCCCGCGAGTTCCTCTCGGGCAAGGTGCTCTACCGGGACATTCTTCCCCACATTCCTCCGCTCTCGATCTGGATCCAGGCCGCGTGGATATCGGTCTTCGGCGCGGACCTGTGGGTTGAGCGCGTTCATTTCCTGCTCAGCTACGCGACCATTCTTCTGCTGGCCTATTCCTGTCTTCGCACCGCCCTGCCTCCGTGGCCGAGCTTCTTCGCCATGCTCCCGATGGTCTCGCTGGGAGGCGCTCTGCTTCCCTGCTTTGCCTGGTACAATTTCGATGCCCTCGTCTTCTTTCTCCTGGGCACGCGCATCCACCTGGGCGTGTTCTCCCGCCCGTGGACGGGTTTCGCGTCGGGTATCGCATTTGGAGTTTCCTTCCTGGCCAAGACCAATTTCGGCGCGATCGGCCTGGGCGCGGCCGTCCTGGACGGATGGTTTCGCGACCGCCGGCGCCTCCCCCTGCTCCTCCTCGGATTCTTCCTCCCGCTTACGCTCTTTGCCCTTCAGCTTGCTCACGGTGGCGCCACGGAAGAATTCATGGCCTTCGTCCTCTGGGGACAGGCTGGCGAGAAGGGGGGGTGGGAGATGGTGCTCAGGCTCCTGGCGCCGACGGGCGAGCGCGCCCCGTTCTACGTTCCGCTGGCCTATACGGGCGGACTCTTCCTGCTTCTCCTGGGAACCCGCCCGATCCACTTCATCCCCGGAGCACTCCTGCTCGCGCCGGGTTGGATCTACGCGTGGCCGCCGCCATTCTGGGAGATGTATCCGCGGATCGTGATCGGTCTCCTCGGCGTCTTCATCCTGTCCCTGTGGCATCGCCGCGAGAACCCGACGCCCCGGCTCCTACCTCTCCTGCTCTTCGCCACGGCGCTGCTGGCGACCGACACCCTCTCCCAGAATGTCCCCTGGATCGTCAACTCCTGCGCCTTCCTTGCGCTTCCGCTCATGCTCGCCGGTGCGTGGGCGCACGGCAGGAGCCCGGAACGGTCCCGCACGACGATGCTCGCGGCGATCTCGTGCGCCATCTTTCTGGAAGGCGCGTACGCGCGGCACTTCTTTCCCTACCAGCCGCCTCCGTTACCGGTCCAGGTACGACCGCTCACTTCGCCTGGGCTCGACGCAATCCGGACCGATCCGCCGTTCGGGGAGGAGCTGGACGCCATGCTGGGGATGGTCCGCGAGGATCTCGCTCAATCTCCCGAGGCCGGATTCCTGGCCTACCCGGAGGCGCCCGCCCTTTACGTCGCTTTGCGCAGGCTTGCTCCCGGGCGCATTCTCAACTACGCGCGCACCTTTCAGCCGGCGCTCACCGCTCGCTACGACGCCCAGGAGCGTGACCGCCTGGCCGCCGCGCCGCCACGGTGGGTGCTCCTTGTGAAGCGCCTGGCCAAGGTCAGGCCTCCCGGCCCCTACCGGGCAGATCTACTCTTGAGATCCAACCACTTTGCCCTGGTCAATGAATGGATCGCGGCTCACTACGACGTGATCGCCGACGGGCCCGAGTTGACGTTGTTGAGATACCGAGATCCCTTGGCCAGCCCTTAGCCCGAGGCCTATTCTGGAACGCGCACCGCGGAGAGCACGGGACCCCGGAGCACCTCGCTCACCCCAGTTCGCGCCTGGTCGATTCGAGCAGGGCGGCGACGGCTGGATTCTGGATGCGACGCTCGAGCGTGATCGCGTAGTAGGACTCGGACACGCCCCTGGCCTCCCCGATCTTTCGCGCCCCGTGCTCGCGGGACACGGCGGCCGCGATCACGGCCGGGACGGGAAAGATGCCGGCGCCCGAGGAACCGAGCACCTTCAGGAGCGCGCTGTCGTCGCACTCGGCGGCGATGAAGGGGCGGATCCCGGTCTGCAGGAACCAGGCTTCCAGGGAACGCCTGAGGCCCGATGTCGGGCCGGGCAGGAGCACGGGAGCTCCGTCCAGCGATCGCGGAAAATGCCGCCGGTAGCGGGCCGCCGCCTTCGGGGACGCCATCAGGACGATGGAGGACGTCCCGAGTTTCTGGGAGAAGACCCTGAGCCCGGCGCCGCTCGGGGGAGGCGCATCGGCCAGCACCAGGTCGAGCTCGTGGCGGACGAGGTTGGCCAGCAACGCGTCGGTGCGCCCCTCGAGCGCGACAAGCTTGGCCGGCCGTGCTCCGGACAGGACGGGGGAGAGGAGCCGGGCCACGAGGAGCTTGGGGAGGTGGTCGGCGATCCCGACCGCGAGCCGCACCGGCCGGTCGGCGGGTTGTCCCGCCAGCGTTGCCGACATCTCCTGGCCCAGTTCGAAGATCTCCGCGGCATAGCCGCGCACGAGCCGCCCGGCCTCGGTGAGTTCCACCCGCCGGCCCACGCGGTCAAAGAGGGAGTGGCCCAGCGCCTGCTCCAGTGCGCGCACCTGCGCGCTCACCGTCGGCTGGCTCCGGCGCAGGCGACGCGCGGCCCGCGTCATCGAACCCTCGCGGGCCACGGTCCAGAAGTAGTGGAGGTGCTGGTAGTTCAGCTCGATGCCGGTCTCCATCGCAGGGCTCCTTCGAATGATAGATATAAACTATCATTATAGCAGAATTTAGGTATTGGAACTATCGACTTGGGACCCCGATGATTCTCGCGTTGGCCCGAGGACGTGCGCCGCCGTGGGGGCGGCCCGCCTCGAACACGAGGAGGAAATGACGATGACGACGATTGGTTCGCCGCTGATGTGGACGGGCTTCCTGGGACTGGTCCTGGCGCTCCTGGCCCTCGACCTGGGGGTCTTCCACCGCAAGGCCCACAAGGTGGGGTTCAAGGAGGCGCTGGGGTGGAGCGTCGTCTGGGTCGCGCTCGCCCTCGCGTTCAACGCCTGGATCTGGTCGGCGTTCGGCCGGACCGCCGGCGTCGAGTTCCTGACCGGATACCTCATCGAGAAGGCCCTGGCCGTCGACAACATCTTCGTCTTCGCGATGCTCTTCGCGGCCTTTGCCGTCCCGTCCGAGCTGCAGCACCGCGTGCTCTTCTGGGGCATCGTCGGGGCGCTCGTGATGCGCGCCGCGTTCATCTTCGCGGGAGCCGCGCTCCTGGATCAGTTCCATTGGCTCATCTACGTCTTCGGCGCCCTGCTCATCGCCACCGGCGTCAAGATGCTCGTCCTCGGCGGCGGCGTCATGGACCCCAGGGACAATCCCGTCTACCGCTGGTTCGCGCGCGTCGTCCCCTCGACCAGCGAGTACCGCGGGCAGAGCTTCTGGGTCCGCGAGGGAGCCAGGTGGGTGGCGACTCCGCTCCTTTTGGTGCTCGTCTGCATCGAGCTGACGGACCTCATCTTCGCCGTCGACTCGATCCCGGCCATCTTCGCCGTGACGCGCGATCCCTTCATCGTCTTCACCTCGAACATCTTCGCGATCCTGGGCCTGCGGGCGATGTACTTCCTGCTCGCCGACTTCATGCACCGGTTCGAGTATCTCAAGGTCGGCCTGGCACTGGTTCTCGTCTTCGTCGGCGGCAAGATGGCGCTCTCCGGTTTCTGGAAGATGCCGACGGAATGGAGCCTCGTCGTGGTGGCGCTGCTCATCGGAACGTCCGTGGCGGTCTCCTGGTGGAAGTCGTCCGGCCGCGAGCATGCCGCGGTCTCGACGGAGGCGGGGTGATGGCGCTGACGCCCCGGGAACGAGTGCAACCAGCCAAGACCGCCTTGGAGCGGTTCGGACAGGGGCTCCGGCACGCGGCCGGGAAGGAGATGAGCATGAAGTCGGTGCAGTCCAGGATAGAGTCCCTGGCCAGCGATCACAGGCAGAACTATGAGCTCCACTTCGGCGAGCACGCTGTTTCCGATCCCGAGGAGGTTGGAGACGAGGTCCTGTCGTTCATCATGCTGACTCCGCGGCTCGTCGAACAGGTGCAGCGCTGGAATGCCCTGCCTGGGATGCCGACCGAAGTGAAGCGCCTCCACGGGTTTCTCCTCGGCTATCTGTACCACGACCGGGATCTCGTCCCCGAGGACCGGATGGGCCTCTTTGGCTATATCGACGACGCGTATTTTGCCGGCCGCGTCTACCAGCTGACGGAACGCGCGGCCTTCGCGGCGTCGCCGGATCGCGCCCGGCATGACCTCCTCGATGTCTCGGCGAAGATGCCGGGTTGGATCCAGATGGTTGGCCGCGTCGTCCCCAAAGCCTCCCGGCGTATCGACGACGCCATCGATGATCTCCTGGTCGGCCGCGAGGAGGCCTTCAGCGGGATCATGGCGGCGTAATCACGAAACCTCCTCCCCCCCACAAAGCGCGGGTGCGGGCCGCAAGGTCCGCACTCGCCAGGGGAGAGGACTTCGGCAGACTATCCCAGGGCGTCGATGACCTCGCTCGCCGCCCGCTGGCCCGAAAGAAAGGCCCCGTGCACGGTGCTCGGGTACTTCTCGTTCGTCCCGTCCCCGGCAAAGAAGAACCGGTCGTGCGCGGGCTGGGCCAGGGTCCGGAAGTCGCGCAGCGACGCACCGAGGGGGAGGTGCGGGTAGGCGCCGCCGGCCCAGGGGTCGGAGTGCCAGCGCGAGACGAGCAGGCCTTCGGGATCGGGAACCTCGGGGCCCAGCATGTTCCTCAGCGCGCTCATGAGCTCCCTCTGCACCCGCTCGTCGCTCCAGGACTCCAGCCGGTGAGCGAACGGACCCCCCGTCAACGCGACGAGGATGGGGGAGCCGTTGACTGGCACCATGTTCACGAACTCCGCGAACCCTCCGGTCTCGCGCTGGTTCGGGAGCGCATGGCAGGAGCCGCACGCGCCATTCTCCACCGCCCCGTATTGCCGGATGCCGCCGAGATACTCGAGGAACTGCGTCTCATCCGGCCAGAACGGCTCGGCGAACCTGACCGCGACCTTGTTGAGAACGCCAATGCCGAGTCTGTCGATGGCCGCGAGCTTCTCGTCCGGGAGACCTGGTCGAAACGCGACGAGTCCTCTCTTGAGAATTCCCAGCGGCAGCGTGACGACGACGGCCTGGGCATCGTGGCGCCCCTTGTCCGTCTCCACGCTGACGCCTTCTTCGCCGCGGGCGATCACGCGCACGGGTTCACCCAGCTGCACGGACAGGCCCCGGGCCAGCGCGGCGGGGATGGCCTCATACCCGCCGGGAAAGACGACATCGTCTCCGGGAAATGCTTCGTCCGCGTTGAGATGCCTGGCGGAGAGGTTCTCGACGCTTCCCCCGGTCTCGCACTCGATGCCCGTGACGTAGTCCTCGAGGATGCGACGCTCCAGCGGGGAGAGCGTTCGGTCGCCGACCGCCCGGCGGATCGATTCGCTGACCGTGATGTCCTGGTCCGACCGCGCGGCGATCCGCTCGGCCTGGTCCAGGATCTCGCCGATCGGATCGATAAGATCGTCGTCGATGATCGTTCCATCCGCGTCGTAGTGGACCCGATCGTCGAAGTCGCTGGCGAATGTCCGGATCCCGCCGTCGGACGCGAGCCGCGTGATGGGGTTGCCCCGGACGCCGTGTATCCAGGAGGCGCCGAGGTCCAGGGTGGCGCCGAGCGAGGTGTCGGTGAGGATGCGCCCGCCGATCCGGTCACGCGCCTCCAGCACGGTGACCTGGAATCCCGCCTCCACGAGCGTTCGCGCCGCCGCCAGGCCGCTGATGCCGGCGCCCACCACGAGGACCTTGCGTCCGCGGCCGGATGCCGCCGTTCGGCCACATCCCGTCGCGAGGACGGCGGAGACCGCCGCCGCCCCGCCCAGGAATTCGCGCCGGCCCATGGTTCGAAATGCCCGCAGGAGGGTGACTGTCTTCACGCCGTGACGCTAGTTGATTGCAAAGCGGCCTGCAAGAGGGGCATCCCGGAACTCCCGCGGCTGCCGCGCTTGTGCTAGCCTTCGCGGGTGAAAGAGGAGGGTGCCATGACGGAGTTGAAGCACTACCGCGGATCCTGCCACTGCGGGGCCGTAACGTTCGAGGCGAGGACGGATCTCGCGAAGGCCATTGCCTGCAACTGTTCGATCTGCGCGAAGGCGGGCTGGGTGCTGGCCTTCGTTCCCGCCGCCCAGTTCACGTTGCTCACCGGCGAGGAGCACCTGAAGGACTACCAGTTCGGCAAGAAGAGCATCCACCACACGTTCTGCGATGTCTGCGGGATCCATCCGTTCGGGCGCGGCGCCGGCCACGACGGCGGCGAGATGTTCGCAGTCAACCTGCGGTGCCTCGAGGACCTCGACGTCGACGCGTTGACCGTCACCAAGTATGACGGAAAGAAGCTCTGATCACGAAGTGAGCCCGGAACGATCCGCCCAGACGTCATAGTCAGGGCCGAACTGGGCGAGGAAGACGAGGGGGTAGTAGCGGAGGAAGACGTGAAGGGGCAGTAGAAGCACCGTGCCGATGTAAGGGAGAAAGGCTATGCAGCAGGTGCAGCATCCTCCGACCAGGAAGACGATCGCGGCGGCGAAGAGCAGGGCGCTTCGAAGGAGCATGTAGAGGAGGAACGTCCCCGCGAACTCCCGGACGAGGTGGCATGCGCGAACGAAGGCGTCGCGCGCGGGGACGCCGGTCTTCTGCATCAGGGGGACCACGATGTCGTGGATCACGAGTCCGATCGCGCCGCCGACGAGGATGATCACGAAGAGCGAGATGCCGGAGAACGCGAGCCCGAGGATTCCCGGCGCGCCCCAGCTTCTACTGCGAATATCCGACCAGGCCAGGGCCAACCCGATTCCTATTGTCATCACGACGGCCAGAAGGATCGCAAGCATCACGAAGACCTGGAAGACAAAGAGGCTCCAGCCGTTTTCCCGGCTGAGTCTCCACGGTTCCTTCACGGCGCCCCGCTGTTTGATCAGGCAGTCCAGGAACATGAACTGGCCTCGCGCGGAGAGCCAGGAGAGGACCAGGAGGATCCCGATAACGAGGATGACGACGACGACCGCGGCCACGATGACGATCGGGATCCAGTCCGGGGGAATTTGCGGCAGGCTGGGGTGACCCGAGTCATCGTGAGGGGCAGGAACACGGAAGCTGGGAAAGCTCCCCTGGATCGAGGCCAGCCAGGCCGAGAATCCGATCAGAAACCATCGCGACATCTCGAACGGCTCGAACAAGAGCGCGCGCGTCTTCTTCCAAGCCTCTTCCAAGGGGGCTGTAATGGAGATGGTGTCAGGCTGTCCCATGGCCACAATTCTTACCCGCAACAAGACGAGATTGTAAGGCCCACAACCTCGAAGATGCGAGGAACACGCGAAACTTTCGCCACGAGCACGGCGCGACGCCGGTTTCCGTGGACCGTCTCCGAGCCGAGGAGGACGGGTGATCTCCGGCAGGTAGGCGCCGGGGGAGATTGATATACTCGCGAGTATGACGGGTTCCCTGCTGGATGCGTACGTCTTCGAGATCGCCGCCATCATCATCCTGGTTATCCTGAACGGCTTTTTTGCAGGAGCAGAAATTGCCGTGGTCTCCTCGAGTCGCAGGGGACTGGAGGACCTTGAGAGGGGAGGATCCCGTGGCGCGCGCTACGTTCGCCGCTGGCTGGAACAGCCGGATGATTTCCTCGCGACGGTCCAGGTCGGGATCACGCTCGTGGGAGCCATGGCCGCCGCCATCGGGGGTGCGACCGCCAACGAATGGCTCGAGCCGCGCCTGGCCTCCATCCCGTGGCTGGCGCCCGTGGCGGAACCACTTGCCCTGCTCATCGCCGTCATTCCGATCACGTACATCTCGCTGGTGATCGGGGAACTTGTCCCGAAATCGGTGGCGCTTCGCTTCAGGGAACGGGCGGCGGTGCGGGTTGCTCCGGTCATCCACGCGCTCTCGGTCTTCGCGACCCCGGTGGTTCGCCTCCTGACGTTCTCGACCCGGGCTCTCCTGGCTCTCATGCGGTTCGAAGCCGCTCCGGAGGAGTCGCGCGTGAGCCGCGAGGAACTCCGGTGGCTCCTCAAGGAGGGCGCCGCGCGAGGCATTTTCAATGCGACCGAACAGCAGATCATCCCCCGGGTGCTCGCCTTCGGCGCCATCACGGCCCGCGAAGTCATGATCCCCCGCGACAGGATCGTGGCCCTCGAACTCGATACGCCCGCCGATGAACTCCTGAGGATAGTTGCCGAGGAACACTACACGCGGATACCCGTCTACCGGAAGACGCTCTCGAATCTCTGCGGTATCCTGCACATCAAGGATTTCATCTACCTCTGGTCCCACAGCGAGCTGTTTCATCTTTCTGACATTCTGCGCCCACCGGTCATCGTCACCGGCTCAACGCCCGTGCGGGACCTCCTGGCGCTCTTCCAGAAGAAGCACTTGCACCTGGCCATGGTCGTGGATGAGAAGGGCGAAGTGGTCGGGTTGGCGACGCTGGAGGACCTCGTCGAGCGTATCGTGGGCGACATCCAGGATGAGCACGACTAGGAGAATCGGGGGGGCGACTGTCCCGTGGCCACATCCGGGAACAAGCGAACATCCCTTGGCAAGGACCTGATGGCAACAGGCTGATCGCGACGATGGGGATTGTGGCCATGGGACAGCCTGACCCCTTAGACTACGCCGATGAACGAACTGCCTTCCACGTCTGTCCTCCGTCGGCTCCTTGGCGAGCGCATTCTTGTCATCGACGGCGCCATGGGCACCGAGATCCAGAAGCATAAGCTCAGCGAGAGCGACTATCGCGGGACGGAGTTCGCTGATCATCCTTCGGACCTCAAGGGAATGAACGACCTTCTCTGCTTGACGCGGCCCGAGATCATCCGGGGTATCCACGAGGCATACTTCGAGGCCGGGGCGGACATCGTCGAGACGAACTCGTTCAACGCCAGTGCCATCCCCCTCGAGGACTACAAGCTCTCGGATCGCGCCTACGACATCTCGCTGGCCGCAGGCCGGTGCGCGCGCGCGGCCGCCGACGCCTGGACGGCGCGCACGCCCGAGAAGCCGCGGTTCGTCGCGGGTGCGCTGGGGCCGATGAACCGGACGGCCTCGCTCTCACCGGACGTCAACAATCCCGGTTACCGCGCCGTCACCTTCCCTGAGCTCGTCGCCGCCTATCGCGACCAGGCGCGCGGGCTCCTCGACGGCGGCTCCGACCTCCTCCTTGTCGAGACCGTCTTCGATACGCTCAACTGCAAGGCCGCGCTCTACGCCATCGACGAACTTCTCGAGGAACGCGGCACCCGCGTCCCCGTCATCGTCTCGGGCACGATCACCGACGCCTCCGGCCGCACGCTCTCGGGGCAGACGACCGAGGCTTTCTGGTACTCGATCCAGCACTTCCCGCTCCTCGCGGTCGGCCTGAACTGCGCGCTTGGCGCGCGCGACATGCGCGCGTACATCGCCGAACTTTCCCGCCTCGCGCCCTGCTTCATCTCCTGCTACCCGAACGCGGGTCTACCCAATCCCTTGTCGCCAACCGGCTACGACGAAAAGCCGGAGGACATGGCCGCCGTCATCGCCGAGTTCGCCCGCGACGGGCTCGTCAACATCGTCGGCGGCTGCTGCGGCACGGGGCCCGCGCACATCCGCGCGATGGCCGAGGCCGTCGCCGCTCTCCCGCCGCGCCGCCCGCCGACCATCGCTCCCGGACTCCGCGCGTCCGGGCTCGAACCCCTGACCGTCTTCCCGGGCTCGAACTTCCTCAACGTCGGCGAGCGCACCAACGTCGCGGGATCGCCGAAGTTCGCCAAGCTCATCAAGTCCGGCGACTTTGACGGCGCCCTGAAGGTGGCCCGCCAGCAGGTCGAGGGCGGGGCGCAGATGATCGACATCAACATGGACGAGGCCATGCTCGACGGCGAGACCTCCATGCGCCAGTTCCTCAACCTCGTCGCCTCCGAGCCCGACATCTCGCGCGTGCCGATCATGATCGACTCCTCCAAGTGGTCGGTGATCGAGGCCGGGCTCCAGTGCGTCCAGGGCCGCTCCGTCGTCAACTCCATCAGCCTCAAGGAAGGCGAGGACGACTTCCTCGCGAAAGCGCGGCTCATTCGCCGCTACGGCGCGCTGATGGTCGTCATGGCCTTCGACGAGACCGGACAGGCGGACACCATGGAGCGCAAGCTCGCGATCTGCACGCGGTCCTACAAGATTCTCACCGAGAAGGCGGGCATCCCGCCCGAGGACATCATCTTCGACCCGAACATCCTCACCGTCGGCACGGGCATCGCCGAGCACAACAATTACGCCGTCGACTTCATCGAGGCGACGCGCGCCATCAAGAAGACGCTCCCGCACTGCCACGTCTCCGGCGGGCTCTCGAACGTCTCCTTCGCGTTCCGCGGGAACAATCCGGTTCGCGAGGCCATGCACTCCGCATTCCTCTACCACGCCATCCAGGCCGGGCTCGACATGGCCATCGTCAACGCGGGCCAGCTCGGCGTCTACGCCGAGATCGACCCCGAGCTCCGCGAGCTCGTCGAGGACGTGCTCCTCAACCGCCGCCCCGACGCCACGGATCGCCTCCTGGCTCGCGCCGACCACTTCAAGGGCGGCGAGGTCAAAGAGGAAGCGGCGGCCGACGCGTGGCGTTCCGGCACCGTCGAGGAACGGCTCTCGCACGCCCTGGTGAAGGGCATCATTGACTTCATCGACGCGGACACGGAGGAGGCGCTCAAGAAGTACGGCAAGCCCATCAACGTCATCGAGGGACCACTGATGGCCGGGATGAGCGTCG
Source organism: uncultured bacterium (assembly GCA_964548165.1). Classification (GTDB taxonomy): domain Bacteria; phylum UBA8481; class UBA8481; order UBA8481; family UBA8481; genus CAZJQD01. Next base: position 182 of record CAZJQD010000006.1, on the reverse strand, counting down.
TGGGCGACCTTTTCGGCGCCGGGAAGATGTTCCTGCCCCAGGTCGTCAAGAGCGCGCGCGTCATGAAGAAGTCCGTGGCCTGGCTCCAGCCCTACCTCGAGGCCGAGAAAGCCGCGACGGCGGCCAAGGACGCGGGGACGATCCTCCTTGCGACCGTGAAGGGCGACGTCCACGACATCGGC